>JAAFIF010000089.1 GCA_013298625.1 Myxococcales bacterium | reverse complement strand
TTCAACGCTCGTCGGAACGCGCGCTCGCGAAAGGCATGTCGCTCAAAAAAGTGCTCGCGATCGTCGCCGAATTTCGCCAGACGAATACGACGACACCGATCGTACTCATGGGGTTGAGCCCGACCGAGATAAATACCGGGGGAAACCGGGATAAATGGGCGGGACTGGGCGGTACTTGTCGGGACGAAACGGGATCGGTCGTGCAGCGCTAGTGCATTGGGCGCAGTAATAAATCGGGGGTCATGTCCGGGTGGTCGGACTGTCGATTTCCGCCGTTAGCACCTTCAGGCCGACGCGTTGCATGGCCGCGATATCGTCTGGACTCAGGACGCCGGAGATCGGGTCGACGAAAATCAAGCCGCGCCTCGGCATACGTCGAGTGCCGGTCTCGTGCCACTTTGCGTACGGCTTAGCGAAGCCGACCGTCACATCACGCGCGCCCACGCTGCGCGTTAGGCTACCGCGCATTCCATCAGCTTGGCTACGGATCAACAAGGAGCCGGAACGACCTCCATTGCCGGTACGCGAGTCCCGCTCAGCGTACTGCTTCTTTGTGGACTCGGCCCACTGCTCCCACGGTTGACCGTTCGGGTCGAGCTTGGTGTCGAAACGAAGACGCATGCGCTGTTGCAGGCGCTCACCCATCGCCTCCTGAATCTCCACGCCCTTGCCCGCGGCGCGCGCCCGGGCGATCATGTCTTTGAGCGGCTTGACGCTCGATACCTTAACCGCCATCGCCTTTGCCCTTCGGTGGTTTACGGTCGAGCTTCTCCCCCGCTTCGCGGATCGCCTTCGGTAGTCGCGCGCGCTGTTGATCTTTGTACGCGGCCAGACCAGAATCACGCGCCTTGCCCACGTTGTAGCCGAACCCAGGATCGATACCGACTGGCACCTTTATCGTGTCGCCTTCCTTGGTGGTGTAGTCGCGATAGGTCACCTTCGGCGCGCGCTTGATCGGGAAACCTGCCGCGCGCAAGTCTTCGACGCCCTCCTCAGAGATCGGCTCTTGGATGCAGCGGCAGTTGTACCCGTTCATGCCGTAATGCGTGTCCCAGAACGGATCGTCGATCGGTGCGACCACCCCATCCAGCGCCTTGTGGTTTTGGCGCACGCGCTCATCGCGCATGGTGCGGTAGAGCATCAATGGCGAGGTCGCCTTTGTGCGCTGCGCCTGCTCCCAGCGACCGGCGTGGTACGCCTGGCGCACGTTGACGTCGTAGATGAGCTTGAGCCGCGACGGCGAACCGAGCTGCGCGCTCCTCACTTCGCCGGTCTCCGGGTCGGTGATGTCCTTGCGCCCCCACCAACCTGCTGCGATCAGCTGATCGGTGAGCTGGTCCTCGAACCACTTGGCGTCGTGACCGTCCTCGATCGCCGCCTGAATCTTGGCGTGCACCGTGGCGAGCAAGTCCTCGCGCAGCATGCCAGCGACGGTGAAGGCGGTGGCGTGCTCCTTCTCCCACACGTCGGACCAGCGGAACGACGGCAGCTTCTGCTTGGCGCGGAAGTAGTCGTACGCCTCCTGGGGCGTCAGGTCGGCGAGCTTGAACCACTCGGGCGCATCGCGGTCAGCCATTGTGCCTCGGCTGCGTTAACATTCGGGCGCGGGTGTGTGCGTAGACCGTTCCGGACGTCAGGTTGTGGGACGCGCAAGCGAGCACGCAGCTACTACGAGACACCCGTGCCCCCCTTCTTGATCGTGATCCACAGCGTGTGGAGCCGTAGCTTCTTGCGCCGATGGGTCGCTTCGAACACGGCGTGCACGCGCTCTCCGCCGAACTGTTTTTCGACCAGCACACGCTCTGGCGTCTGCCCAGGCGACACGGCGTCTGGCTCCGCAAGCACGCTGCGCAAGCGGTCGTAGTCGAGCGTTGTGACGGCGCGTTGTCCGCGCGTGCTTTCACTCGCCGGGTTGCCGTGCTGCCGGTGAATATGACGCACGGCGTCGTGCCGTGTGCGCGCTTCATACCCGAGCACATCGAGCCGAGCCGCCGCTGCAATGCGTGCGCTGGTGGCGTCGGGAATGCGCCCTTGGCTTGATGAGCCCTGCGACTGCGGCTCGCGCAGCGCATCCGTTGCGTGTGCCGACGCGGCGCGAGCGAATCTACCGAGGGCGTCGCGAACATACAGCCGCGCAAGCTCTACCGCGAGGAGCTCGGCGGCGAGCGCTTTGGGTCGAGCAACCCCGCCGACCCCGCAAGCTGACCGAGGAACTGACCGTGCGCAATACGCTCGGTGAGCGTCGCGATATCCATCTCGGCCAGCAGCTCGGGCAGCCGTGCTTGCAGCGAGGCGAGCGATTCGCCACTCGCCGCAGCGTTCGCGACCGCCGCGCGAATGGGCGCGAGCACGTCGTCCATCGCCAGCTCCCAGCCGTCGAGCATGGCGTCGACCGCGTCGTCCATCGTGTCGCGCGGCGGCGGACGCTGCGCAGCCATCGACGCGAGCAGTAGCGCGGTGAGCGTGGCATCACGAGCGTCAGGCTGCGCAGGAGGCGTTGGCCCCCCGCGCCCACCAGTAGGTGGCTCGGGCGGCTGCCCAGTCGTATTGCCCTCACCGGGCGGGGTATTCGGGTCGTTGGCACCCGGCATGCCAAACGGACTTGGCGCGGGTGCAGGGGCTTCCAGCAGCTCGTCGTCATCCGCCGGTACCGGAATCTGCAGGCGGTCGTACACCCAGTCGCGCTTCAGCTTCACGCCCACCGATTGCGCAGCCTTGAAGCCCTCGGCCAGCGTCTTCACGTCTGCCGCTTCGCTGGTGTCGAACCGGAACTGCGGCACCTCGCGCGGATCGGTGATGCCGAAGTACGCGACGATCGGCGCGATCACGTCGCGTGTAACGCTGCGCGCCAACTGCTTGCAGTCGGCGACGTTCAGGTCGTACGCCATCTCGGCGTTGTTCGCCTCGTTCTGGCCGGAGCCACCACCGAGCGCACCGCTCGCGACCTTATCGCGCCCGAGGATCGCCTTCGACGCGTACTGGTCAGCCATGTCGGCGACGCGCACGAACGCGTCGACGTTGCCCTCGGCCGCCTGCAACAGCTCGATCTGCATGGTGTTCGGGATGATGCCGCCCGCGTCCTGCCCCATGTAGCGAATGGCGTTCCAGAGGGCCTGCTTCCCCTTCTGGTCGATGTTGCCGGGATCGTACTTGCCGATGCGCGGCGGGATGCCGTAGAGCTCCATCCAGCGCGGTAGGTTGCTCATCGTGCAGTGGTGCTTCACCATGAACATGGCGGCGAGGATGCGCGTGAGGCCAACCCGATCAAGGTAGCCGCTCTTGGCTTTGTGCACATGCACGAGCCAGCCGCCATTCCACAGCGGCTGACCATCGGGCGAATGATCGTCGTAGCGCAGGTCGCTGCGGTCGCCGCACATCGCGCTCGCGGGCGTGTTGTCCACGCGTTTGAGCTTCAGGTACTCCTGGTGCCGCCAGCGGAAATCGACCGGTACCGGCACGCCGTCCACCGTGCCCCACACCAGCTCGTGGCAGGCGTAGACATGGCTGATCGCCTCGGTCTGGTCGTACACCACGTCTTCGAACGCGGTGAGCGACTTGAGGTACGCGCGCACGAAGTCCGCCGCCTTGGTGACCTTGGCGGCGGCACCCTCGGGCGCGTGAACGTCCCATTCACGCATAAGCACGCGGCGGCGGCGCTTGCCGAGCTCGCCGTAGATGTGGCTGTCCTGCTCCTCGATGTCGCGCGCGAGCTTCAATTGCGACGCCAGATCGCCCTGACCGCGCATGATGGCGCGCAGTCGCGCCGGCGTGAGCGTGGCGTTGCTGCCCAAGTCCCACTGGCTGGGGACGTGCACAGAGCCGCCCGATTGCGGCTCCTTCAGCTTCGCGTAGTCGATCGGGTTACCGTCTGGGCCGAGGATCATCGTTCTACCTCCCGACCGTTCTCGTAGGTCGACCAGCGGCCGCCCTCGCTCGGGTCGTTGTCTTCGTCGTCGAGCGTCGTGGATTCACGCACTCGGGTGTACTCGTAGACCATTGGCGTCTGCGCCCGGGCGTAGGCCGCGAGCGCGCCTGCCCAAAAGCGGTCGGCGTGCCCGGTGCTGTCGCTATCGGCGACAAAACGCGGTGCGCCGGTCTGGCTCTGCTCCTGCTTGATCTTGTGCAGGTCGGCGCGCAGCGCGTCATCGCCCTGCGGGATGCGCGCTCGGCGATCCTGAAAGCCCTGCTTCAGATGCGTCGCGAGCATGAGCTTCGCATGCGCCGTGAACAGCACGCCCTCAACGCGCAACGACCCGTGCCGACGCTTCGCGTCCTCCACCGGCTTCTCGCCCATGCCGGTCTGATCCATGCAGTGGCGCGCGATGCGGTACTTGCCGAACAGCTCGTCGCGGTTGCGCTCTTGCTCCAGCATGGAGGAGCCGCGCGGCAGCACACGAATCTCGCGCGCCCAGGCGACGTCGCCGACGATCTCGTCGACCCACATCACCCAGAGGTCGCGGCGCACGGCGATGTCCTCGCCGCTGTAGCAGATGCCGCCGCCGTAGCGATTCGGGTCGCCCGCGTGCGCGTGCTCCACGCCGTTGATCAGGTCGTAGCTCAGATAGGCATGCGCCTCATCGAGCCATTCGAGCATGTACTCCTGCGCCCAGAGGTCTTCGTCGTTCAACGCGCGGCGCTGCTCGTCGATGTTGAACGGCAGGCCCGCGTTGACCGCGTCAACGATGGTTGTGCGCCGGATCGACCACACCGGATCGGTAATGGTCGCCAGCTCGTAGAACTTGTTGCCCTTGCCGTTGCCGGTGCTCACGATGCGCAGCTTGTACTCGCTGCGGATGATCGGGAACACCGCGCCCCAGATGGCGCGGCTGTCTCCGTGGAACGCGAACTCGTCGAGCAGCAGGTTACCGGTGTAGCCGCGTAGCGTGTCCGGATTGGCCGGTACCGCAATGATCTCGCTGCCGTTGGGGAACGTGATCGTGTGGACCTTGTAGGTGACCGGATAGCCGTTCGGGTCGAGCACGCGCTCGCCGAACTCGTCGCGTCGCTCAAGCTCTTCGGTCTCGACGCTGATCGCGAGCGAGAACGCCTTCGCGTGCTGCTTCGCAAACGCCATCGCGACAAGCGATTGCCGCTCGCCAGCCGAGGCGATGATCCAGCGCGTGCGCTTGCCCAGGCTCTCGACGCGCATCACGTCGTCAACGGCGTAGAGCGTGCTCGTGAACGTTTTGCGGGTGCCGCGTGCCGCGTGCCAGAGCACGAAGCGCGAATGATCGGCGAGGTACTCCTTCTGGTAGATCAGCAGCTTGACCGCAGGCTCCGCCAACGGCACGGTCATCAGCGCAGGCGTGCTCGCCGCCGTCATTACCGAGGCCGCGACCAGCGCTTTACCGATCTTGCCGAGCTTGCCCATGCTCAGAACCCGTAGATGACTTCGCGGACGTGGCGCAGGGTCTCGGGGTCGAGCCCGGTTTTTTTGCCGCTACGCGTCTCTGCTTCGAGCTTGGCGATGGCGGCGGCGTCTTCCTTGCGCACCTTGCGCGCATAGGTCTTGTTGACGACGCTGGCGCGCGTGATGTTGCCGACAGCCTTCGCCACTTCAGGCATCCACTCGGTGCCGAGGCGCTTGTCTGGATCCGGATGCGTGAGCGCGGTGAACAGGTTCTCCTGCACCAGGCGCATGAGCGCTTCGTTGGTCGCGCCTTCCTCGTCGCCGACTTCCGACACGATCGCCTTCGCCTGCTCGGTGCTCACGCGTAGCGCGCCCAAGCGTTCCTCGAACGACTGACCGTAGCGGTGCAGGCTCGACTTGCTGATCGCGTAGCCCCGCTCTTTGAGCTCCGCCGCGAGCGCGTCATAGCCGCCGAACGCGTTCTCAACGAGCACGCGATCAACCCACGCCTTGATGTCGGCCGGGAGCGCCGTCAGCACCTTCGAGCGCTGCGCCATCAGATCGTCCAGTCCTTCGGCGGGCGCGCAATGCCCGCCTCGCACGGCGTGGTGTGTTGCGCCACGTCGATGCCGACGCGCGTCAGCTTCGCATGCCAGTGCGGAATGTGGTCGCCGTAGTCCAAATGGATCAGCTCGCGCTCGTAGAGGTACTGCAGCTCCTTCCTGATCTCGGCGCGGTGCACGTCTTGCAGGCCCTGCGCCCCCGCAATCATGTAGCGCAGCTGCGCCTCGTTCGCGCCGACGTCCTGCGTGCACTTCTCGAGCACGAACAACAAGAACCAGCGCAGCGACTCGCGGCGCGCTTTCGCCATCAGCTCATCACTCACGTGCTCTCCCATCGCGGATCATGGCCGCGATCGACTCCAGCCGTGAGGTGATGGTCACCTCGCGGCGAATGGCGTCGTCACGGCGTTCATAGTGGTTCGGCAGCTCGCTCTTCAGGTTCAAGAGGTCGCGCTCAAGCGTGCGCACCTGCGCCTGGAGCGCCTCAAGCTTGGCGTCGGTGGCACTGCGGTCGCTTGCGATCTGAGATCGCAGCGAGCGGATCGCCTCCTTGGTCTGCTCCTGGTTGTCCTCGACCTGTCTTGATAGCGCCGTGAACTTCTCGTCGACGCGACCGCTGAACTGCTTGGCGACGATGGAGACGAGCGCCCATGCGCCGCCCCAGACCAGCGCCACAACGCTAATCGACGCCGTGATCAGCACGCCAATGGTGATCGTGCCCTCAATCTGCATGGCCGCCCTCGCTGTCATCGCCTGCGTCTAGGTCGCTTATGCCAAGCTGCATGTGCTCGCGTGCGACTTCGACCGCTCGATCGCTCGCGTCCTGCGGCAAGCCGCTTGCCGCGTCCTCGACGGTGAAGTGGCGGAAGTCGGCGGCGCTGTCGGCGTCGTACACGATCTGCTGCTCCGGCTCGCGGTTCGGGTACTCGACCACTTGCGTGCCGCGACCGTTGAGCGTCGGCGTGAAGGGCGCGCGCGCGGTCATTGCTTCCTCGTCGCGCACTCAAGCGCGGGGTTGGCTGCGTTGGGCGCGCCGGGGGCTTGCCCCTGCGCGTTCGCTGCGGGCGTGCTGTTGCCGCCGTCGCCACCGCGCGCCGTCTGCGTGAGCGGACAGGTGACCGTGTCGGTGGTCGTGGTCGTGGTCGTGGTGGTCGTCACATCGCGGCCGCCTACGTTGTTGCCGTTGCCCTGCACCGTGATCTGCGTCGTCGGTGGCGTCGGTGGCGTCGGCTTGGTGCCGATCGCCGTGCCCATCGCGAACCCGTCGCGCGCTGTGCGGTACTGCGTCCTGAAGCCGGTCTGACCGAGCCGCACCGTGCCGTTGTTCATCGCCACGAAGCCGCCGACGGTCGCGGCGTGTTGCGCGGTTGCGTTGTCGCTTTGGCGCATGCCGAGCTTCGTCTGGTAGTAGGTCGTGCCGAGGTTCAAGCCGACATCGAACACCTTGGCGACGCTCGCCTTGCCCCAGTCGAACAGCGCCTCGTACCACTCGCGTTTGGGCGGTGGCTCCGCCGCCGCCTGGGCGTGCGCGGGTGTTGAGTCGATCACCTGAGTGACCGTCTCGCTCTGCTTGCCGATCACGTAGGCAAGCATGCCGAAGCTCTTGGTCATCACGACGCACATGCCGCGCTGCGACGTCTCGACCTTGTCGCACGCGGACGCATCGCTGATCGCGCCGACGGCGGCGGCGAGCTCGCCCGCGTTCGCCGCGGCGAAGTTCGCCTCGCCGAGCTTCTTGAGCGCGGCGGCGTCGAGCGTAGGTGGCTGTTGCGCGAACGCCATCAGCGGCGCGACCGCGAAGGCAAGGCTCGCCGCAGCAAGCGCAAGCCAGTAGATCAGGTGCCGGGTGGGTCGGTTCATCGTGAGCACTCCTTGAGCAGGTTGCGGCTCTCGCGCGCTTCGCGCTTGAGCTCGTTAAGGTCGGCGGCGGCATCGCGCACGCATTCGGCGGCGCTCTTCGTGCACGCCGGTTCGGTGAGTTGCAGCGCGGGCTCAGGGAGCTTGCGCCCCGCGAGGCAAGGCTTCACGACCAGCACGTCAACCGGCTGGTAGCGCACCGGCTGGATGATTGGCGCGGGGGTGCAGGCGGCGAGCATCGCGGCGGCAGCTAGCGCGTACACGTACCGCTTACCGCTGCGGCTATCGCATCGGTACGCCGCGCGATTGCAGTAGAGGCATCGACGGCTGGAGCCCAAATCGGGCGCGTTGAAACCGTGGCCGTCATTGCATTCGTAGTGAGCGGAGCTCATGGCTTGCCTCCGCGCAAATGATCGGCCACCGCATTGACACACTGCTCGCCTTCGGTTGATCCGCGAATCGGCGTGCGGAGGATTCGCCCGCGACGGTCGGCGGCGGCGCGACGCAGCGCGTCGTTCTCCACCTCCGCTTTCGCGAGCGAGGCGACGAGCGCATCGCTCTTCTCGCGTTCGGTTTTGGCGGCGGCCTGCAGCCGCAGAATCTCGGCGTCGCAGCCCTTCGCCGAGCTGTTCGCCACGTCGGTGGCGGCGGCGCTCTTGGCTGCGCGTTCGCGCATCGCCTCCAGATCGGTCGCGTACCACCAGCGCGCGACAAAGCCGCCGACGAGCAAGCCCGCAACGAACGCGATCACAGCGAGCAGCCCGACGACCGCGCCGAAGCCGGGCGCTGCGCTGAGCGTCGTGAGCTGGCTGCGCGTGATCACGAGTTCGCCCTCACGGCGACCGGCACGCACGCAGCAAGACCCTGCGGCGCGTCCTTCTGCTTCGCAAGCCAGGCAACGGCCTCCTTGCGCTCGGTCTCACACGCCACTTCGGTCGTGTGCTGCTTCACGAGCGTCTGCGTGCGCACCTGACCATCGGCCGGGTGGAAGAACACGAAGGTGAGTACCCAGAGCTTGATCATGGCGCGTATGCCTCCAGAAGCTCGCCACAAGCGAGCCAGAAGGCCACGCACGTGGTGAGCTGCGCAAGCGCATCCTCGCGGGCGTACTTCTGCCCGAGGTCGCCGTTGAACGTCGCAGGGTTAACGCACGCGCTCTTGCCGACCACGACGAACTGGCCGACGCGCAGCGTGCAGATGGTCGTGGTCGTGTCCGCGACTACGGTGTACGCCTCGCTCGTGATGAGCTTTTCGGCGAGGGCTTGGGGGTTGGTTTGTCGCATGGCTACTTGAATCCTCGACGCTTGTCGTCATAGCGCGCCCAGAGCATGTACCCGACACCGCAGAGCGCGGCGATGGCGGCAGCCGCCGCGAGCCACATCACAGGGATGCCGAACGCAGTGACCGAGGTGTAGGTGTCGCTCGCGTCGCGGGCGATCTGTGAGGCGGTGCCCATTGCGCCGACGACGGTAGCTGTGGTGACCACTGCGCCGCCTTGCACGGTGCGGCTCTGGGTGAGCGAGGCGTCCACGTCTTGGGTGTCCGGCGTTGGCTGGGTGTCGTCTATAAGCACGTCGCGCTCGATGAGCGAGCGCTCGAACATGCGCGAGCCCTTCAGGTAGAGCGCCGCTTCGGCGGCGCGACGCTTGATCAGCCCGCGCAGCACGCGGCCGCCGGCGCGATTCCACATCGCGAAAGCGCGCGCGGCGGCGTCATAGTCGCCCCGGTTGTGAGCGCGCAGCACGGTGCTGCGCGTGAATGCGGCGATGCCGATGTTGAAGGCGAGCAGCACCATCGCGTCGTACTGCATCTGCGACGGCGCGGTGGCCAATTGGCTCACAGCGGCTTCGAAGCCGCCCAAATCCTGGTCGAGCAACTGCTCGGCTCGCTCCGTCGTGATGACCTGACCGGGTTTCACGGTGCGCGTGTGACCCCAGCCGATTGTCCAGATGCCGACCCCGTCATCGTAGGCGCGCAGCATGGGCGCGCCGCGCTTTTTGGCATCGCCCTCCCAGCCCTTGAGCTCGGCGCGACCGGCGTCGCTAAGACGACGCGCGTGGGTGTGCTCATCCATGAGCGGACTCCTTGCGAGGGGTGAACTGAGGAACCGGCAAGCGACATGTGGCGAACGCGTTCGGCGCGTCGCCATGCACGAACTTGCAGGTGCCGTGCTCGGCGACGGGCGTGTAGCCCGCGATCGGCACGAAGTGGGAGCACACGCCGCAGCGTTCACGCGGCTGCGTACGGCCATGATCGGAATTGCGGGTCGGCGTGTGCATACCCGCGATGTTTTCGCGCGCGCGCGGATTAGTTCAGCGGACGCGCGTCACTTCTTTTGGCGGGCGTGAAAAGAGCCCCGCAGGGCTCTTGGCTATGGCGCGATTCCCTCGTCGTATCCGTACGACTCGGGGCCGTCGTCTCCGGCTTTCATCAAGCGTCGCCACTTCGCGTTCCAGGTCTCGGTCGTTGCTCATACTCACAGCTCCAAGGTCAACTGATCGCGCTTCACGCGCTCGTTGCGACCCCACGCGATGATGCGTCGCAGGTGGCGCTCGGTCAAATCATAGCGGCGGCGCAGCTCGTCTACCTCGACCGACTGATTCGCCCAGGCGTCGTAGATCTCGCGCCACTCGGTGAGCACCTGATAGAGGTGGCCCTTCGGGATGTAGCTGGTGTCGCCGCCGTGCTCGAAGCGCACCTTCTCCGTCGCGGCGAACGCGATCTCGTCGGCGCGCGCCGGATCGATGCCGTCGCGTTGGAGCGCTTCGGTGATCGTCAACGCGACGGTGGCGAGGTGGTCGGGGTACTTCTCGGGCAGGTTCATGGTCGGGTTCGGTCAGGGTTGTGCTCGCGTCGCGTCGCGAGCATCGCCATCGAGCCGCAGCGTCCACTGCTTGAGCCGCTCGATGGCGGCGTTGATCTGGTCGGTGCTCATCCACTCGGTGCGCGCCGGGTAGCCATTGCTCGTGAGCCAGCTTGACAGCGCGCTCCAGGCGCGAGTGACCGCGCCGCGATCGCGCAGCTTGCCCCACTCGGCGAGGAGCCGCCGCTCGTGCGCGTCGGGCTCGTGCTTCGGCTTTGCTGGGCGCGGGCTGAGCTTGCGCGCGAGCGTCGTCAGGTGTGAGCAGACGCGCGCGCGCTCCTCGAACGAGAGATCGCCTGCGCTGCGCTTGCCGGTCAGCGTCTGCAGTAGGTCGCGGTACTCGTCGTCGGTCAGCCGCGCGTCCTTCTTCAGGATGTGGATCCGCGCGAGGTCGTTGCCTCGCACGGCTGGCTTCGCGGCTGGGCGTTTGCGGAGGGGTTCCACGGCTACGCCTCCACCTTCGCCAGGTCGTCGAACTCGACCTCGCCGGAGAACGGCGAGAAGCGCGGGTGCCAGGGTTCGTTCGCGCAAACCGGCGAGGCGTAGACGACCTTTCGGCGGCCGGTGTTGCCGTGAGCGAGCACCCATCGATCGATCTCCATCTGCACGCCCTTGCTCTGCCGCCAGCCGTCCATCGTGACGACTAGGAGACCGTCGCAGCGGTCGAGCATGTCGAAGCAGACGCGCATCCAGAAGGCGTGATCGTCCACCTTGCTGCTGGTCATATAGAGCGACGCCGGATGATGGGCCGCGATTGGCGAGTACGCGTGCACGCCTGCGTCAAGCAGCGTTGCCTTGGCAGCGGTCGCCATCAGCGCGCGCTGCTCGCGCACCGCAGCGCTCGCGTGGCTGTAGGGCGTCGCGACGTACCAAAGGAAGGGGCGGTGCGCCTTCTCGTGCTCCGGGTACCCGCGCAGCAGCGGCGCGCCGCTTCGCTCGCTCATCGCCGCGAACGCGGCCAGCGTCATCACGCCGCTCATGCCGCCACCTTGCATTTCTGCGCGTGGCTGGTCAGGTCGCTCGTGGCGCTGAACGTGACGGCTTTGCGCGCCGCGATCTTGATCTTGGCTCCGGTGCGCGGGTTGCGACCCTCGCGTGCCTCGCGCTGCGCGATGCGCAGCGTGCCGATGCCCGGCACCGTCGCTTTGCCGGTCGTGGCCAGTGCATCGCGCGTCACTTGCTCGATGGTGCGCAGCACGCGCTTTGCAACGGCCTCGCTCATGTTGCCGTCGATCGCGATGCGGCCGGCGAGAAAGCTCTTGGTCATGGTCGTGTCTCCTTGGTTGGTAATGCCGATTACTCGGCGATGAACTGCTTGATGAGAGCGTCGACGACCTTCGCGGCCTCGCCGTCCACAGGTTTAACGAGCGGCGTGTCGTCGCCGGCCGTGCGTGCGAGACCGATGCGATCCAGCGTGTCGTCATCGAGTGTGGCGAGCGCGCTGATCGTTGGCACGTAGCGCACATCGACATACGACGCGGCGGCCTCGTAGCCGAGCGAGTCGCAGCGACCAATCGCGGTGTACAGGTCAGCGCCATCGATGGCTGCGCCGTACTTGCTGCTGATGGTCGCCTTGCCCTTCTGCAAGCCGACCTTGATGCCGTCCCAGACCTTGCTCTTCGCGCCCTTGTTTTCGAACAGCGCGCGGTTGGCGTCGATCGCCGAGGAGAGGCGTGTAGCCAGATCGTTCGCTTCGCGCGCGTGCTTGCGCAGCGTCTCGGCGTGGCGATCGCGAACGGCCTGCAGCTCGGTGTTGAGCGTTTCGCCCACGGTCATCATCTCGGTTCGCGCCGAGGCGAACTCCTTGGTCAACGCCTCGATATCGGCGAGGGTCATCTCTTTAGCCATGCTGGGTCTCCTTAGTGGTTTCAGTGAGGGCGAGCTGTCCGAGCAGGACAGGCAGCGCCACGCGTTTCATACGCGCGAGCATCGTCAGTGAGTGCATCGCGCGGCTCCGGAGGAACTCCTCGCAGTCGAGGAACTCCTCCGGAGAGGCCGCCATCCAGTAGCCGGCGGCGGGGTGCGCGCAGACGGCTGCGCCGTCCATCCGCAGATCGCTCACCGCGTGCCGAACAGCGCGCTCCGTGAGGCCGCTCTCGCGTGCGAGATCGACCGCTCGGATCGCGCGCTCGCGACCGCGATGGCGCGAGAGCACGAGCGCCAGCTGCGCCGCCTTCTCGGCGGGCGTGGCGGGCAGGGCGAGCGCGAGCTGGGTCATGCTGCCGTCCGCCGCTCGTAGATGAACTGCTTCGCGCCGCTCTTGCGGGCGTAGTCCATGCGCCGCGCGAGCGAGACGTCACGCAGCAGCGCGTCGCGCACCGTGCCATACGGCGGCCCGGTGGTCGCCACGATCTCGACCACGCTCGCGTAGCGCTGCGTCTCGATCAAGCGCCGCGCCGCCTGGCGTGCGATATCGGCGGCGTTCACAGCGCCACCTCGCTCACGTCGCAGCTCACGACGCGCTCGCCGATGCGCGGCTGGTTGATGCGCAGCCACACGGTGTCGCCCTCGTGGCGGATGATCTCGCCCGCCTTGCCTTTGAGCGCGCCGCGCTCGATGCGTGCGCTGCGTCCTTTCAGGTTCGCGCCCGCCTCAGGCGGCTCGCTGGTGTCGTCGTCAACGGTCGTGCCGTTGCGGTGCAGCTTCGCGCGGCGCGTGAACTGCCCCAGGGTGGCCGCCACGTGCGGCGGTATCTCCGCGCGCGGCAGCTCGGCGGACACAGCACCCGCAGCGCCGCTGGTCGTGATCGCGGTCGCGACCGCGACGTGCGCAGGCGCATGCGCCGCGCTATACCCGACCGGCGTTTCGCCGCGCGCGAGCGCCTCGCGTGTCTGCCGCTCGGCGTCGAGCGCGAGTTTGGCGCGGCTGGCGAGGATGGCCGCCAGATACGCATTGCCGTCGAGCGGCAGGGTGAGCGTCTTGCCCGCTGCGTCCTTGACCGCGCCGATCGCATCAAGCCATACCGCGTCGGTCAGCGGCACGGTGATGTGATCGCGCGTGATCGCCGCCGCGTCGTACCAACCGAGCAGCTCATCGAGCAGGCGCTCGACCTTGTCCCAGGTCAGCACCCGCTTCGCCGGGCGATGCAGCGCCATGTAGCCCAACAGCGCGGGCCCGACGTCGCCGAGCGACTGCATGCAGCGAGTGACTACGCGCGAGGCCGCATGGCTCTCCATCGCGAGCTCGACGGGCGTGAGCCCGCCGCATGCGCCGCACCGAAACATCGCGGGGGTGGTTTTGGCGGCGGTCATGCAGCCTCCGACAGAGCCGATGCGTTGGCGAGCGCGGGGTTCAGCCACAGGCATTCGGTGCGCGATACGGTGCCGCGCTGCCCTGCGGCGCGGACGCTTTTCTCAACGCGCGCCCAGCCGTGCAGCGCACCGTCGTACAGGTCGTTGCGATAGCCAGAGAGCGCGACCAGCTCGCAGAACTCCTTGCCGAGCGCAGCATGTACGGCGTCGAACGAGGGCGTGCTTGCGCCGGGGGGGGTGGTTTCGTCGGTCATGCGCGCGCTCCTTGATCAGGTTGACGACGACAGAGCCGGTCGATATCGGCTTGCCGGTAGGCTTTTCGCACCGGCATCGAGCTGATGTCGATGCACGGCGGCGCGGTGTAATACGCATCGGCTAGGCGGGCGGCGCGCTGCGCGCTCATGCGCGTTTGCTCGGTCGTCGCGCGATCGATATCGACGGCGATCGTGCGGCCGGCGTACACGAGCGCCGCGATCACAACCGCCACGGCGATCACGCCCCAGAACAAGCCATCCTCACGCGCCGCCTGCATGGCGCGTGAAGCGCCCACGCCATGCCGCGCACGGCGCAGCTTGCGCGGCGCGCTCGGCAGCGCGCTGTTGGTGGTGGTGAAGCTGATGCGCGGGGTCATGGTCGACCTCCTGCCCAGGTCAGCGCCACTGCGCAGAGGAGCAAGAAGAGCCCGAGCCCGATGCATGTGGCGATGATGAGGAGGCAGAGCTCGATCGCCTCGGAGTGTTCGTCCAGCCAGCGCATCATGGTCGGCTCCCGAGCAGCGTTTGTAAACATGACGGCGGCGTGTCGGTCATCGGCTGCACGCGCAGCCGCACGATCGATTGCGGATCGACCCAGTCGATATCGCCGTGCGCGCTCTCGGTGATGAGCCCGATCGTCGTCGCGAGCTTGAGCACCTGACGCGGCGTGAGCTCCGGCGTCACGCACAGGATCACCGTCTCGCCACCGACGCGCGCTTCGACGCGCGTCCAGCGGTGTTGCTGCTTGGCCGCGCGCGGTTGTTCGTCGCGCTCGCTGCTGGGCGTCACGCGTGGCGTGACGATCAAGTCGCCGTCACGAGGCACCGAAGCGTCGTGATCGCGCAGGCCGAACGAAAGCGCCGTGCGCGCGATCTCCTTCACGAACGCAACGCGTTCGGGCTCGGTGCTCGGCACAACGATCCACGGCGTTTCAGACAGCTCGCGCACGCGATCAGCGATAGCGTCGACGTTCTGTTTCAGCGCTTGGTTGAACTCGATGATGCCGTTCATGAGCGCGCTCCTACGCTGGCAATCATGTCGGCGGTGACCTTCGGCGCGCCAAGGCTGGCGGCTTCGTTCATCGCGGCGGCGAGGAGGTTGTTGATGGCGAGCGGGTAGACGCGGCTGACGGCCTTGGTGCGCTCGCGGTTCCACTCTTTGAGCCGCTGCGGCACGGCGTCGATCGCGCCCTTCTCGAACACGCGGGCGACCGATGCGCCCGCGCGCTCGAGCTTGAAGCCGACGTACTCGGCGAGCTTCAGCGGCGGCAGCGCCTGCATCGTCATCACCTGCGTGCGCTGGATCACTTCGCGGGCGTCGTGGTTGGTCGCTTCGTCAAGCAACGCGCCGAGCTCGGGCTGACCGATCAGGATGATCGGGAGCAGCGGGCGGATACCGACGCGGATTTCGGCGAAGCGTTTGAGCTGCTTCAAGAGGCGCTTGGTGATGTCCTGCGTCTCGTCGATCACGAGCACGTGACGGGTGCCTGCGTTGTTGCCGTCGGAGAGCAGGTGCTCGATCTTGCGGGCGCGCGCTTCGGTGCGCGCCGGGATCTTCGCGGTCCGGTCGATGTCGGCGATGACGGCGCAGACGATCGCGTCGTCGGTGAGGCGCGCTTTGTCGACGGTGCGCGGGCGGACGAGCACGTACTTCGTGGGCTGCGTCTCCAGCCAGCGCTCGAAGTCGAGCTGCAGCCAGCTTTTGCCGCAGCCGCTTTCGCCGACGATGGCGAGGATGCCGCCGTTCTTGGCGGTGGCGCGCATGGCTTCGCGCACCAGACGTTGGTCTTGCCCGAACCAGACGTCGTCGAGATTCGGGTCGGTGGGCATGAGGGTGAACGGATCGTGCGCGATGCCGAAATGGCGGTACGCGTCGGGCGAGAGGGCAGTGCGTTTCATGTAGGGCTCCGGCGCTGGGGGTTGGGCGGCCTCCGGCGCAGCCAGCACTGCGTCCTGAGTGAGTTGTTCGGGGGTGAGCAGATCGGCGGGCGTCGCGCACGGCACGCCGCGCGCTTTCAGAAAGCTGGCGATCTGCGGCGTCAGGTGTTCGACGGGCGTGCGCTTCATCGGCTGGCCGTGGTTGAGCATCATCGAGATCGCGGCGCGACTCACACGCGTGCCGTCGGCTTGTGTGAGATGACGCGCGAGTTCGGCGACCGGTATTCGGTTCGCGTCGAGGATGCTGCGCAGCTTGAGTGCGCCGCTGGGTTGGGCTGTGTTCATGATCCTCCGGGCAGAGTGGTTTGTTCGGGTGTGCGGCTGGGTCGGTTATGAGGCCCCCCCGGCGACGACGCGCAGGCGGGTGCGGTTGGTGATGCGGTCAAGCGCGTCATTGAGCTCGGCTTCGGCGACGCCGTTTGGGTAAAGGCGCGAGAGCGCGGCGTAGTGGTCGGCGTTCCACGCTTCGCCGTCGCGCTCGGCCATGCGTTCGCGCAGGGCGCGCGCGGCTTCGACGATGCTGAGCACGGTGACCGGTGCGACGTACACCGGCGCTGCGGTGTCAAGCGCGGTGCCGCGACGCGGCAGATGCGTGACGTCGGGCGCGACGAGCGGCTTGTGTGGATCCAGTCCCGCGAAGGCGATGCGCTCGGCCTTCTTCGCGGCGTCCACCTCGGCCATCGTGTCCACGCCCATCGCGATCTGTGCGAGGCGTTCGTTGGCAAGCTCGACGTTGGTCTTCGGCAGGCTGGCGAAGCTCTCGCCGATGATTGGCGCGGTGTGGGCGTAGCCCCACTCGTTCACCGCAGTCGGCGCGATCGGGAAGTGCAGTTCGTCCTTGCCGTCGGCGCTCTGGCTGACGACGATGATGCCGCCCTCCACGTACGGGTTAACCACGACCTGCACCTTCATGCCGACGCGCAGCGTTTCGGTGAGGCCGGGCACATCGCGCAGCGAATACTCGCGACCGTCCCACGGCACGGAGAGCTTGCCGGTGACCGTGCGCTCCTTCGGGTGCGTCGTCGCGAGCGTGCGCAACACCGCTTCGCTCGGGGCGAGGCGAAGCTGCTGCTCGGTAATGCGCAGCCAGGCGTCGGTGCGCGCCATGCCGTGACGACTGTGGCGCTGTGTGGCGTTGAACCACTTCTCCCAGCGGTCGGCGAGCGACTGCAGCTGGGCGATATCGGTGATGCGGTAGCCGACGCCGAGGCGCGATTCGAAGCTGCGCTCGACGATGTTCTGCGCGGTCTCGACCGAGCCGGTGGAGCGGCTCATCTCCACGCCGTGACGCAGGTGCGTGATGAGTGCGCGGCGGCAGAAATTTTCGAACACGCCGCCCTTGAACGCGCTGCCCTGGTCGGTGTAGAGCACGAAGCAGACGCCCTTGTACGGGACGCCCTCGCGCCCGATCATCGCGCGGATGAGGGCGTCGATTGCGGTGGTGCTGCGCTCGCCGCCGAACGCGTAGTGCACCCAGAGCAGGTGGCTCGTGTGGTCGGCGATCACGACGCGCTGCACGCGATCGTTCTCGATCTTGGCGACGTTGGCGGGCTTGTTCTTGTTGAAGCGCGCTTCGTCCATCAGGCGCACGCCGCCGTCGCCCTTCAGGTAGAAGACGACGCAGACCGAGAAGTCCATCTGCCAGACGTGGTTCGGGTGGAGGCTTGCGAGCTGCACATGCGGCGTCTCGACCGCGAGCTGCTTGTGGTGCAGACCGTAGGCTTCGAGCGCGCGCAGAATCGTGCTCGTGGACAGCTGTAGCACTTCGCCGCTCGTCTCGTCAATGCGCTCGGCAGCGATCTCGCCGTTGGCGCGCAGTACCTCGACGGCGTTCGGCACGCTCATGATGCGCTTGCCGTTCTGCCGCGTGGTCGCCTTCACCAGCGCCGCGATCTTCTCAGCCTCGGCGCGCGTCAAGGAGACCGCGCCCGCGTCCGCCCGCTTCTTCCGCTCTGGCTTGTAGCCGACCGAGGCGAGCCGTGTGTACAGCGCGTTCCTCGCGCAGCCGAGATACGACTCGGCGCGCGCGAGGATCGGCTCCTTGCCGCCATGCCCAGCGGATGCGAGCTCGGCGGCGATCTGGCGCAGGTAATCGGTGGTGGCGTGTTGCATGGCGGCTGCGATTGGGTTGTGGGGCGTGGTGATCGGGCTACTCGAAGTCGTCTGGCATGACCGCTTCGTCGGCGATGCCGATGTCGGCGGGCGCGACGCCGACGGCGATGGCGGTTTCGCGCAGCGCGTTGGCGACCTTCGCGAGCTGCTGCACCTTGATCACGCGCACGCGCTCGTTGAGTTGCGCGATGCCGAGGCGATCACCCTGCGACCAATCGGTCTCGTCCATCGTGATGGCGATCGCGCGGAAGTCGGCGTTGACCAGCTTCGCGGCCTCGCCCGTGGCGTCGATCGCGTCGGACTCGAACTCGCGGATCAAGGCGTCGTCCGGGTCATCCACGGGCTTCCTCTTCTTCGCGGCGGTCAGCTTGTTGATCTTGGCGTCCTTCTGCGCGAGGAGTTCATCTTTCGCGGCGTTAGTCGCCTCCGCTTCATCGGCGCGCGCCTTCTCTGCGGTGGCCTTCGTGACTAGGTCTTCGATCGCGTCGCGCATGGCGTCTGGATCGGTCACGTCGACGACCAAGCCCTTGATGTCCTCAAGCACGGGGTTGCCAGCGTGCTTCAGCGCACGTAGCGTTGTGCGAGTGACACCGGCGCGTTGCAGGCTCTCAAACGCATCACCGAAGTGCGACAGGAACGACAGGTCTTCGTAGACGCGCGACTTCGCAAGACCGAGCCCGAACTCGCAGAACACGTGGAAGTTGTCCACGGTACGCCATCCTTCGCCCGGTATTTGGACAGGCAGACGCTTCCAAGTGCCTGATTCCTTTAGCTTTTGGATCTGGCGTAGGTGTCCAGCCGTGGACAAGTCGCTCACGGCTTTGAACGCTCGCTGCATGCCGATCGTCTGGTGTAGCTCGGCAAAATCGTCGTTGAACTGGCGACTGATCTCGCCGATCGCCGTGAGCGCGCCTGCGGATTCGGCTACTGCAGCGCCGTCGATTTCGATGGGTGCGGCGAGTGTTTGGGCTGTGGGCTTACGCGCCATTGCGCTTCTCCTTGGCAACCACGTGGGCGATGGCGGCGACAAGCGACCGCATCGCGAGGCTCTTGTTGATGAGCCGCTGCAGTTCCGTCGCGAACAACACAAGCGAGCGAGCGTCAGCTTCACTTAAGCGGTTCTCTCGCAGGCCGTCGGCGTAGCTTTGGTCGGTGCCGCGCAGTTTCAGCTCGGCGAGCAGAAGCCCTTGCGTAGACCAGCTCAAGAACTGATCGTAGGCGTCGGCCTTTAACTGGTTGAGCCACCGCTTGTCTGGTGGCGTTGCGTTTTTCGTGGGCATGGATTCCTCCGGGGGTGTGGTTAGGGTTGGCGGGAATAGCGATTGCGGATCGAATCGACCTGCGATTGCGCACGATCGAGCGCCGTGGAAAACGCGAGCGCGATCTGTACGGGCTTCGCGGCAAGGCGGTAGCGCCCGGTTTCGATGATCTTCTCGGCCCAGCCGGCAGCGACCAGGTTGGCGAGCGAGCGCACGACCGTGTCGCTGCGCAGCTTCGTGGCGGAGCAAAGCTCGGTGACCGAGACGCCCGAGAACTCGTTGCCCGCCAGCAGGATCACCAGATCAAGCGTGCGCTGCACGAGCGGGGAGACATGGTCGGGGTTGAAGTCGCGGCTCATGCGGACTCCACTGGGTGGTTTTGCATTTGGGCGTGCACGCGCTTGCGGGCAGCGTTCAGCGCGCCGAGCGCTTCGCTCGCGGGAACGCCTTGCAGTGCTTGCATAACGCGGTCTAGCGGGGGCAGATCGTTGTTGACTTGCGTCCTAACGTGTACAGAAGGCGCGGCCCACTCGGGCCAATCCGCAAGAGCGGCCTTGTAGCGGGCGCGAGCAGCCAGGGTTACAGGGCGGCCGTTCTCGTATCGCTGCTGCGACGAGCGAGACACGCCGGTCACTTTTTCAAACTGGTCAAGCGAGAGATTGCCGCGCCGGGTCTTTAACCATGCGGCTAGGTCCTGGCTCATGCGGCGACCTTCAAGCCGAGCTTCTTGGCGCTATCGGCGCTCTTGCCGTAGCGCCCTTTCAGCATGCCGTTCACCAGGCGCACCGCGTCGTGGTAGTCCACGCCGCAGGTCTTTGCGTATTGCACAAGCGTGATGTTGCGGTCACGCAGGTGTTCTTTGAGTTCCGTTGGGGTTCTTTGGGCGGGCATCGGGTTAAACTCCGTGTGCGTACATGTCAGTAGTTCGTACGTTACCCCAACGGAATAGGCTTGTCAAGCCCCGTCGGACTACTTTTTTTGGGAGGTAGCGTGAATTCGGAACAGAGGCAGGCGCTTGGGGCTTGGCTCCGCGCAAAGCGAGCGGAGTCGTCGCTCACGCGGATCGCCGAGCAGTTCGGCGTTTCGAAGTCGGCGTGGCAGCGCTACGAAACAGGCGAGCGCGAGCCGACGTTTGAGCTGCGCATGCAGTTGCACGCCGCGTACCAAGACCTGCCCGTGTTTGCAAGGCCGGTGATCGGCGCGCCAATGGCGTCCCCGCGCGTGGAAGAGGCGCGGAGTAATTATCGCTATGGGGGTAGAGCCAACGGGGAAGCCGGGTATGTTGCCTCGGCGCTTCGCGCCCGCGATATCGATCTGGCCGAGCACTCGGTTTACGCGGCGCTGTTGTTCGATCTGTCGGCCCGTCAGCTCATCTCCAACGAGGCAATTGACGCGCTGCTCGATTGGTTCGTGCGCTTTCACATCGGCCGCGCCAGCACTCTGGTTGCCGAACGGGTCGGGGCTTGACGTGGGGCTGCTCAACCTGCTGTTTGGGCGGCGCACAGAGAAGCCGTTTCGCGTGGCGGTGCCGCCGCGCATCCCGGGTTTGCCTTTTGCCGAGTCAGAGCGTGAGATGTATCGCCTGCGTCACTACGCTGAGCTGTGTAGGCCGGGGTTCGTGCGCTATGCACTACTTCACGTGCATGAAGGCGCGAGCGATGAATGCGACGCGATGCGCGGGCGCTACTGGCGGCTGGATGATCCGGCGTGGTGGGCGGCGTATCCGTCGCACAACGCGGGCTGCCGCTGCATGATGAGCGCGATCGGCGAGGAGGGGCTTACGGATTACGCAAAAGCGGGCATCCGGTTGATCAATATGAGCGACCGGAATTGAGGGCGCTTGGCGCGCGCGGACAAGCGTCCGATGCGTCAACGTAGCGGCGTCCGGTCGTGCTAGGCTTGTGTCGGCGTCATAACGCCAGCGCGCGCCGTCATCGAGCGAGGTCAGCGGCGCGTTAGTGGCGGGATTTCAAAACGGAGGGCGCGATGCGCTGGAATCTGGGTGTGTTGGCGGTCGTTGTGATGATGTCGTCTTCGGCGAGGGCGAGCGAGCCGCTTCCCGTGCTGTGGAGCTGCGGCGGCGATGTGTGGGGCAAGGAGATGTGCGCCGAGATTGGCGCGCAGATGAAGGCCTCGGGGCGTATTCGGTTCATGAGTGAACCGGACTGGCCGGCGATTGTGGTCGTGTGCTCCTTCGGCGCGGATGGCCCGCGCGAGCGCGAACGGTTGTTTGGCACGTGCTCCAACGATGTGTACGTCGCGCGCGGGCAGAAGGAGCGGCCGCAGAAGACGCGCCAGCTGAAATACAGCCGGCACGATGGCGAGAAGGCGGGGCGCGTTGAGTTGCAGATCGTCGAGTCGCTCGCTGCCAAGTACTTCAAGTGACCCGCCTGCTAGCCGTTCTACTCGCGCTTGCGCTCTGCGCGTCCGCCTTCGCTGCGCCGCGCGATGCGGCGGTGCGCTATGAGTTTCGCAAGGCGCATCCCTGCCCTTCGACGGGCAAGCGAACGGGGCGTTGTCCGGGTTATCAGATCGACCATACGGTGGCGATCATGAATGGCGGCGCGGATACGGTCGCCAATATGCAGTGGCTGGCGAATGACGCGCATCGCGCCAAGACGCGCGAAGACTTCCTTGTTTGCAAGCGCTCCACCGAATGCGCGCATCGGGCGATCAAGCGCAAGCGCGATCGCGAGCGCGCTCTGAGCGATACGCGTAGCGCGCAGTAGCGCCACCGATACCGTCGAGACCGCCGCCGAGCGGTCTTTTTTTGAGCCGCACGAAAGTGACGCGCGTCCTCTGAGGAATGCGCGCGCGAGAGCGTGAAATGCGGCTCCATGAACTTCGCGCTCTCCACTCTTGCTGTTGCCGTTGGTGCGCTTGCTGCCGCTGCCGCTGCGGGGGGCGACGCGTCGGCGCGCGTCTCCGAAGTGCTCGTGATTCCGGATGGTGAATTCGCGTCGCACGATGGACGCCCGGCGTCCATTCCGGAGGTCGCCGGGCGCTTCAAGAAATGGCGGCTCACGCCTGAGGGCGGCGCGCGTATCGTTGCGCTGCATGCGAAGTACGGGCGCGATATCCAGGTGGACTACGACCACGCGTCGGAGGATGCCGAGCTCAAGGCTGCGGGCAAAGCGCCCGCGTCCGGCTGGATTAAGACGGCGCTCACCCGATATGAGCCGGGCAAGGGGCTCATTGTCACGATCGAGTGGACGCCATCGGCGGCCGCTGCGATCGACGCGGCGCAGTACAAGTACCTGAGCCCCGTATTTCTTTTCTCGCAGGTCAACGGCGACGTGTTCGCGCTGACCAAGGTCGCGCTGACCAACAACCCCGCGCTACCGCTGCCGGTCTCCGCGCGGCTCACAGCGGCATCCGCCGCCGCGCTCTCGCGCGAATTCTCGATTCCCGAACTCGAACCTACCCACCAAGGAGTGAACATGGACAAGACCCAGATCGCCGCTGCGCTCGGCTTAGCCGCCGACGTAAGCGACGCCACGCTGCTCACCGCTGTTGCGTCGCTGGCCGCGAAATCGAAAGCCGAGCCCGATCCGTCGAAGTACGTCGCGATCGACACGTTCAAGGCCGAGCAAGCGGCGCACGCGACGGCGAAGGCCGCGCTGACCGAATTGCAATCGGCGCAGTTGACGCGCGACACCGACGCGCTCATCGCGAAGGCGAAGAGCGAGGGCGTTGAGCTGACCGAAGCGTACGAAGGTCACCTGAAGACCGTCGGCGCGAAGCTCGGCGTCGCCACGCTCACCGAGATGATCGCGGCGATGCCGCGCAATCCTGCCAAGGCAGGCAAGACGCAGACCGGCGACAAGCCGCACAAGCAGACCACGAACGACACGCTCGACGACACGCAGACCGCCGTGTGCTCACTGCTTGGCATCAGCGCCGGGGAGTTCGCGAGCCAGCGCGCCGCGATGGTGAAGACGGGCGTGCTGGTCGAGTAACGACGCCACCCACTCAGCCGCATCCCTCAATCCAAACCAGACACCCCAGGAGCACACCATGCCCAACGCAACACAAGACAACGTCGGCGTCATTGACCGCGCCGGTGATCTCACAGCCTTCCCGGTCGCGGCGAACGCGAATATCTTCTCGCACTCGATCGTCGGCGGTGTCGGGGCGAACACCGACGCGCGCCCTTGGGTCGCCACCGATAAGCCGCTCGGGATTTCAAACCAGGCGGTCAACAACGTCGGCGGTGCGGCAGGCGCGCGCACGGTCGAAGTGCAGCGCGGCGTGTTCCGCATCCCTCACGACGGCTCCATTAACCGGTCGCACATCCTGACGAGCTTCGCTCGCCCGCTCGACGACAGCACGGTGCGCATCGAAGCGGTCGCCACCACGCCAACCGCCGACACCCTCGGCTTGATCGTCGACGTAGAGGGCACCCTCGCGTGGGTTGATACCCGCATCCGTCGTTAATCGGTCGCGCGCTCATCGCCTGACCCCGCACCCATCATCTTCAAGGAGTACGCACCGTGATCGTCAATCAGCAATCCCTCCGGGAGTTCTACGTCGGCCTGTCTACCAAGTATCAGGCCGGCTACGACTCCGTTGTGAAAGGTCCGAACGGCGAGGACTGGAAAGCCTTCACCGAGGTAATCCCTTCGAGCACTGCCGAAAACCTCTACGGTTGGCTCGGTTCGTTCCCGTCCATGCGCAAATGGATCGGCGAGCGCCACATCAAGCACCTTCGCGCAGACGCTTATCGTGTCGCGAACGAGCCCTTCGAGAGCACGGTCGAGGTGGATCGCGATGCGCTCGAAGACAACCAGCTCGGGCAATACTCCGCGCTTTCAAATATGCGCGGCATCATGGCCGCGAAGCACCCGAGCGTGCTCATGTTCAACGCGCTGCGCAACGGCACCACGACCAACTGCTACGACGGCCAGTTCTTCTTCGACGTGGATCACCCGAAGTACAACGCCGACGGCACGGTGACCACGTGGTCGAACTTCATCGCCGGCGCAGGCTCGACGTGGTACTTGCTTGCGAACAACATGGGCATCAAGCCGCTCATCATGCAGCCGCGTCGAGACTACGCGTTCCGCGCGCTGATGAACCTCGACGATCCGCGCGTGTTCCTCACGAACAAGTTCTTGTTCGGCGTCGACGCGCGTGTTGGCGTCGGGTACGGCTTCCCGCAGATGGCGCTCGCTTCGCGCGCGGCGCTCACCGTGGACAACCTGTTCGCCGCGATCGTGCAGATGGCGCAGCAGACCGACGAGAACGGCGACCCGCTCGGCCTCTTGCCGGACACCCTGGTGGTTGGCCCGTCGCTCATGAAGGAGGCCAAGCAGGTCGTGAACGCGGACTTCGTGCCGCTCGCTGCGACGGTCACCACGTCGGGCACCAACTTCACCGGCGGCAACAGCAACATTGCCAAGGGCTTGGTCAACGCGATCGTGTCGCCGTACTTGCCGTAACAGTAAACGCGCCGCACGAGCAAATCAACGAGGGCGCGCGAGCGCTCTCGCTCGCCTCTCAATCCCGAAGGAGCCCCCATGTCGAAAAACCAGACCAAGGCGAACGCGCCGAAGCCGCAGCCCGTGAAGACGGACGCAGCGACTGCTGCGAAGGCAGAGACGGCGACGGCAACCGCTGCGGCAACGTACGCGCCCGTAGGCGGACCGCCTGCCGCGCCAGTCGCACCCGTCGCACCAGTCCCACCCGTCGCGCCCGTCGCACCCATCGCAAAAGCGATCCGCAAGCGCGCCGCGATTGCGGATCGCGTGATGCTCAAGGTAAGCGCGAAGCAGCCGCAGCGCTATCGCGCAGGGATTGCGTTTTCGAAAGACGCGCGCTGCGTCGCTGTGTCGGAAGCCGCGGCCGCCGCAATCATCGCTGACCCGATGCTCAGCGTGTCCACCGACTTGACCGACGAGGAGATCGCCGAGCTTGCGAAAGCGGAAGCGGCGAAGGATGCCGCCGCCGCTGACGACGGCGACGACGACGAGTAACCACCGCGCGCCAGCTGCGGCGCGCATTCATTCTCTGCCCACGAGACCCTGATCCATGCCCTACATCACCATCGCGCAGTTGGAGATCGACTACGGTGCTCGCGAAGTACTGCAGCTCTCCGACAAGGCGAACACCAAGACGCGTGACGACGTGCGCTTGCAGTCGGCGATCGATCGCGCCTCGGCGCAGCTCGATATGGCGCTCGGCAAGTGCTACGTGTTGCCGCTGGTGATGAGCGACGGCTCTGCGCTCGCCACCAACCTGACGTTCACGCTGCGCGAATGGTGCGGGCGCATCACGCGCTTCCTCCTGACCGATGACGCGCGCTTAGGCGGCACCGCTGAGACCGCGCCGCACGAAACACGAGCGCGCTATCTTGAAGTGACGAAGGCGCTGAACGCGCTCGACCCGACCAAAGCGGGCGGCTGTCTGCTGCTGCCGGGCGTCAAACTGCTCGACAGCACGGCCGACGCCGCGCGCGAATCGCCCGACGTGATCTTCGGCGACGGCGGTCGCGTGTTCGGGCGCGACCCGAACGACATCGCCGAACAGCGCTTCGAGTGAGCGGCACGCGATGAGCTTCTACGGCCTCGAACAACCGATCGTTGCGCACCTCGCGGCGGCGTGCCCGAGCGTGGGTTTCGTCGCGGGCGTTTCCGATCCCGAAGCCATCGAGCGCAACCTCCAGTTCGTGAACGAGCAGTCGCCCACGCCTGGCGCCAAGCACGGCGCAGTGTTTGTCGTGCCTGCGCCGAACTTCTTCGGTCTCGTGCGCGAGACCGGTCGCGGCGAGTGCCAAATGAACGTGCAGCGCTGGGCGCTCGCCGTATGCACCCGTGAGCAGCGCAACATCGACACCGCGTTCGACGGGCTCGCGAGTCCGCATCGCGTGGTCAACGGCCCGCTGGTGACCGAGGTGCTCGCGGCGATGGCCGCGTTCCGCTGGACCGCGGTTGACGATCGTGCGGTTGGCAAGCGCACGATGAAGCGGATCGATATCAGCGGCCTCGCGCCGAACGTCGTGTTCGAGGGCGATGGCGTGTACACGACCGTCCTATGCTACGAGTCGGATATGACCGGGTCGAGCGTGACGGAGCCGGGCATCAGCTATCCCGGCGTCGGCACCCAAGGGCCGCCCGGTCCGGCCGGCGAAGACGGTCGCACGATTCTTTCTGGCGTCGGCGCGCCGAGCAATGTGCTCGGCGTGGACGGCGACTACTACATCGACAGCGCAACCTGGAACATCTACGGGCCGAAGGCGGCGGGCGCATGGACAGCGCCAACGTCGCTGATCGGGCCGCAGGGGGTGCCGGGCGCGGCGGGTGCCGTTGGCGCGACCGGCGCGACCGGTGCGACCGGTGCGACCGGTGCACAAGGCGCACAAGGGCTGCAAGGACCGCAAGGCGTCCCCGGCGCAACCGGCGCAACCGGCGCTCAGGGGGCGCAGGGACTACAAGGACCGCAAGGCGTCCCCGGCGCGACAGGCGCAACCGGTGCAACTGGCGCAACCGGCCCCGCTGGCGCGCCCGCCACGCTCACAGAGGTGCTCGTTGACTTCGGCGCATCTGCGGTGTCCGCGATGACGTTCACGATCGCGCACCCCGGCGCTGCTGTCGGTCAGCGCGTGCTGATGACCATGAGCGGCAACATGCCCGGCGGTCTCGCGCTCGACGAGCTGGAGCTCGATCCGATTACCTGCGTGGCGCGCGTGGACGCGCCGAATCAAATCACCGCGCTGCTCGCGACGCCTCACGTGGTGCGCGGTCAACGTAACGTCGTCTACACGGTAGGTTAAGCATGGCCGATATCAGACACAGTAACGCCGCAGGATTCTGGAACGGCACCAATGGCGCAGGTCACGTCCTGCTACTCGACGCGGCTGGCAACCCGATTGTTTACAGCGACGGGGTGAAGCCGGTGTCGCCGAACGCGCTACCGATCGGCGGCATCAACGACGATCACTTTCGCGCGCTGCGTACGGACAGAAGCGGCGGGCTCGCGACCGCGAGTCACCAGCCGTTGTTTCACGAGCCGTTCGACGGCACGGCGCTGAATCAGAACCGGTGGTCGTTCGCGCAGACGACGTTTGCGATCGGGCAGACCGCCAACGGGCTCAATTTCAACACCGCCAATGCGGTCGCCGCCAACTCGGTTGCCACTGTCACATCGCTCGACCAGTTCCTTAAGATGCAGCGCGCGCCGCTGTACTACAAGGCACGCGCGCAGTTCCTAAACGTGGCGGGTTCAACGGCCGAGTTTGGGTTTGGCGCGCCAGGCGGCGTTGCCATGCCTGCCACCGGAGCGTACTGGCGAATCGTCGGTGGCATCGCAACCCTGTTCGTTGCGGGGCTTGGCACGGAGGTGGCCGCACCGGTGATCAGCCTTGCGCAGTTCGCCAACTTCGCCAGCCAGTACTACACCTACGACATCTATATCGATGACGACGAGGCGGTTGGCACGATTCACGATTTCACCGGCCGGGTCGTGGCGCGCACCGCCATTGCGCTGCCGAACGGGTACGTTCGAGCGTTCAGCGTGTCGCGGTTGCCGACCTATGCGCGGCTATTCATTGGCGGCGTGGCGACAGCAAGCGCGCCGAATCTGCTGCTGTCGGACGTCTACGTCGGCGCGCTTGACGCCAACTACGGTCGTTCCTGGTCGGACACATGCGCCGCGATGGGCTTGGCGGCCACGTCGAATCCGCAAAACGCCGCACAGCTTGCGAACTGGAGCAACAGCGGCGCAGAGGCGAACGCGACGCTGTCGAATACGGCCGCTGGCTACACCACGCTCGGCGGTCGATTCGCGTTTGCGGCCGTCGCGGGCGCGGTCACCGACTACCTGTTGTTCGGTTTTCAGTCGCCAAGCCCCGCAAAGCTGATGGTGACCGGCATCGACATCGACGTCAAGAACACCGGCGCGGCCGTTGCCGTCACGCAGCACGAGTTTGAGTGGGCGGCAGTCGCCAACATGGCGAGCGCATCGCTCGCGGCGACTGGCGCGCTGCGCGTGCCCATCGGTCAACAGGCGTTCGCGGTCGGCGCAGCGCCAGGTGTCCTTGCAACACGCGTGACGGCGGACTTCACCAGCATGCCGCTGGTGACCAACGCAGGACGATTTTTTGGCGTCGCGTTGCGTATGCCGGTCGCCACGGCGACCGCTTCGCAAGTCATCCGCGGCACCGTTACTGTGAAAGGGCGCTTCGAGTGAAGACCATCACGCTCAACGGCGGAAATTTCGGCGGCGAGACCTTCAGCGTCAGGGACGTCGATGTGAAAAAGCCGCTCTTCAAGATCGACGCTGACGGCGGTCGATGGGTGTACGACTACGCGCTGAACGCGCGCACTGACACGGCGGAGTTCGTGCGCTACGAAGCGCCTCGCTCATGACCCGCTTCGATCGCTTCACCGCTGAGCTCAACGCGCGCTTGGCGACTGGCGGCCACACCTGTTGGTTCTGGCGCATCGTGCTGTTTGGCTTCACGCTGGGCTGCGTGGCGACTTCGTTGGTCGCGGTCGCGATCGCGGTGATGGTGTTCGCGTGAGCTGCTGCAACAACACGATGCCGATGCCGTTTCAGGTGCCGACGTACGTGCGCGTTCGCGTGCTCGCTGGCGCGGGCGCGGCGGTGCCGCATGCCGAGGGCGCGGTGGTCAATGTTGACGCCACGCTCGCCAATCAATGGATCGCGCTCGGCTGGGTCGAGCGCGCGTGAATTCTTCCACCCGTCACTAACCAAGAGGAGGCCGTATGCCTATCCGCAACCAGAGCTGCTCCATTCCGAGCGGCAGCATTTACATCGGGCCGTGGAGCGGTCTTAAACAGCCGACGCTGCCGCAAGGCGTTGGCTATCCGCAACTCGCGCTCAAGAACAACGACAACGCAGGCACGATCGACAAGTGCGACATCAAGTACAAGCTCGCCGAGAAGGTACTCGCGAATGCGAACTCTCGCGCCGGCGGCGTTGCCTGCGTGGCCTACTGGGTCGACGACTGCACCGTGACGATGGCGATCCGTTCGCAGAAGGCGAGCAACCTCGCCATCGCGCTGCTCGGGCGCAACTCGTTCACCGCCTCAGGCACGGTGACCAACGAGGAGCATGTGATCGAGAAGAACGCGGTGAACACCGTGTCACCCAATGGGTCGGTGTTTGTGCCGCTCAATCGCATCCCGGACTGGTCGGTCGCGCCGGTGGTGACCAACCTCGCCGGATCGACCACGTACGTGCTCGGTACCGACTACACGCTGGGCGAATCCGGCATTCTGGTGCCGACGGGCTCCACGATCGTCAACGCATCGTCGCCGTTCACGACGGCGACGATGCGCGTGAGCTACACGGCGCTTGACACGCTGCGTACCGATGCGTTGGTGACCACGCCACAGGATCTGTCGATCTACTGCGACGGGTTCGATCGCGCAAGCGGCGGACAAACGCAGACGTGGATCTACTACGCCAAGGGCATGGTCGATGGCATGCCGGTGATCGTCGACGACTTCATGAACCTGAACGCGACGTTTCGCATCTTGCCCGATACGCGGATCCCGTTCAACGCGTCGGCACCGGTGTCGCAGTACTTCCACCAGCTGCGCGGCTAAGCCTTGCGCTGAGTCGGCGACTGCAAAAGCGCGTGCGTTCACGCGACGCGCTTTTCTGGGCGCAGCACTCAACCCCACACGAAAGGAGTCCGACATGGACAAGCAACAGGTCACCATCAAGAAGCCGTGGACGAACCGCAATACCGCGTTCGAGGTCAAGAGCCAACCGACGCTGGAGGTCTACGACCCGAAGGCGGTCGGCGACGATTTCGCGCCCAGCGATACGCAGATCGATCAGGCGACGTACGACGCGCTGGTCGCGGCCAAGGTCATTGAGCCGGTCAAGACGGTGGCCGCGCCTGCGCCCGCCGCGAAGGCGAAGTAGCGCACCCGATTTCCTCTGGGCAGAGGGACACCACGCGCGCTGTCACACCTCCGGTCTTATCAGGGCGCGCGTGACTCACAGGGCGGCTTCGGCTGCCCTTTTTTCTTGCCCCGCAGCGGGATGCACAAAGTGACGCGCGTCCGCTAACCATCGTCGCGCGCGCGCGACAACATGGCGGCTCTCACTCGCGCCGGAAGACTCTCCGGCGAGGCGGCGCGGCGCGGGTGCTTCCACTGGGTTCGCCGCCTCGCCACCTCAACCCACACGGAGACACGACCATGTTCAAGCTCGTCGAAGACGACACCCTCACTGCGACCGTCGATTGCGAATACAAGACGCGCGCCGGCAGCAAGCTCATCACGCTGGACATTGAGTTCGAGCGGCTCGACGCCGAGCAGACCGACCTGCTGCTGCAGGCCGCGCGGGTGAACGACGTGCGCGGCATCGGCGCTGTGGTTTCGACCGTGCTCGTGAGCTGGAGCGGCTTCAAGGATCACGAAGGCAACGCGATCGCGTTCACCGACGAGCACGTGAAGCAGCTGACCAACGACACGCAGCTGACCATCGCCACGGGTGCCGCAATCATTCGCGAGAGCACCGGAGGTGCCCGCGCAAAAAACTCGCGGGCGCAGCGCGGTGGTGGGCCGAAGTAGCCACCGAGACTGCGCAAGGGCGTGATGACTATGGCGTGTGGCGCGAGAACTGGCCGACGGTGGAGCGATTCCTCGCGGCCGTGGGTTTTTTCACCCGCGACGACGGCGGGCGGCTGCGCTACATCGATTACCCCGCGCTGCGCGCGCGCTTCGAAGTCGAGGGCGTGGACGTGACGCGCGAGCAATGGCAGGCGCTCGGGCGCATGTTCGACGAGGCGCGTCGCGTGATCAACGAGCACGTGAACCGCAAGCTTGAGGAGGCGCAGCGCGCATGAGCCAGGTGATCGATCTCGGCGTACGCCTGACCGGCGAGGACGACGACTACACGAGCGTGCTCGAACGCGCCGATCAGGCGACGACGAACCTCGGCAGCTCGATGGAGTCGCTGCGCGCGAAGGGTGCGGCGCTGGGCGAAGGCGCGAAGGCGATCGCCGACGGCTACGACACCGCGAAGACCACGCTCGAGGGCTTCGGCGTGGGCGTGGAGGCGATCGAGAGCGCGATCAAAGACAGCGCGCTTGCGCAGGACTTGTTCAACGCGGCGACTGATGCGGGCAGCGGATTGCTGGCCGCGCTCGGTGTGTCCGCCGAGGGCTACACGGATGTGCTCGGCGGTGCCGCGCAGCTGCAGGAAGAGTTCGGCAGCGCGCTCACCGATGGCGCGTCGGGCGCAGCGGACTACGGATTGCAGCTCGCGAGCATGGCGCAATCGGTGCGCTTCACCGGCATCGCGAGCGAGTTCGCGAGCGGTGCCGTGGGTAAGCTGAAGCTCGCCTTCCTCGGGCTCTTCGCCGTGTTCGCCGCGATCAACATCGCGAAGACGATCTACGAGGAGAGCGAGAGCGTTCAGCTCATCGTGAACCGCCTGGTGCAGTTCTTCCGCACCGGCTGGAGCTACGTCGAGGAGGCCACCGAGAAGCTCGCCGCGTTCATCGAGACCAAGTTCCGCGCCGTGGTGAACGTGATCTACCCGCTCTACGCCGACATGGCGGAGCGGATCGGCGGCGTGCTTTCGAACATCCCCGGCCTTGAGGCTGCAGGTGCGCGCATTACCGCATTCGCCGACGAGATCAGGAAGCGCCTGCAGGATACGCGCACGTTTGAAGAGCGCTCGCTCGATATCGCCTCGCAGCTCGAGGCGCGGCGCACGCTGATTGCGCAGGAGGGTGAGCGTGCTCGCGAGGGCATTCGCGAAGCGTTCGCCGCGAAGCGCGCGGCTAGCGAGAGCTCGACCGATGCCGCCGCGAAGCTGCTCGGCAATCAAAGCGCGGGCGGCATGCTGGGCGAGCTCACGCAGCTCTTCAACCAGGTGGCGGCAGCCCGCGCGCAAGCCTTCGGCGCGATGGCGCAAGCGGAAGCGGCGATCATGCGAGACGGGTTAGCAGGTCAGCAACAAGACCTGCGCCGCGCGCTCGAGCTGCAACTGATCGACCAGCGTGCCTACCTCTCGCAGACGGCGGCGCTGCGCGAGCAGGATGCGAAGGCGCAGCTGGACGCGATTCGCGAGCAGGTGGCTCAAGCCAAGGCGTTTGACCTGCGACTCAATGACGAGCTCGCGATCACGACCGACAAGAAAGAGCGGCTCAAGCTCGAACAGCAGATATGGCAGCTCTCCGGGCAGCGCGAACAATTGCGTGCGCGCGAGCTGGTTGCCGAGCGCGCGCTGCTCGATATCGACAAGCAGCGCGTGTTCGAATTCGAGAAGCTGGATCGAGCGGCCGAGCAACAGTTCGCCTCGTTGCTGGCGTTTGCCGATGAGCAGCAACGCGATCTGGCTGAGCGCATGAAGGCGCTCGACCTTGAAGCGTCGCTGCGCGGGAAGAGCAACGTCGAGGCGCGCGTCATGACGGAGCTGTCGCGGCTCGAAGTGGACTATCAGCGCCAGCGTTTGCGATTGGTCGCCGAGATTGCCGCGCTAGAGAAGGCGTACGCTGAGGGCAGTGTTCCTATCGAGCAGGTGCAGGCGGCGCTCAACACGCTCGACGCGCTTAAGACCGGGTACGCCGAGCTGAAAGAGAAGACGCGACAAGGCATCATCGACCAGGCGGCATTCACGCAGGTCAAAGAGTTCGGCGACGGCCTCGCCAACGCGATCACCGATGCGATCGTGAGCGGCAAGAGCGTGACGGACTCGTTCGTGAGCTACCTGCGCCAGTCGGTGAACAACCTGATCCTGCGGCCGACGATCCAGATGATCACGCAGGGCGGCGTGAACGCGGTGAGCAACTTCCTCGGGCTCGGCGGCTCGGGCGGCGGCGGTGGTGGCGGCGGGTTCAACATCGGCTCGCTGCTCGGCTTGGGCGGCGGCGGTGGTGCAGGCATTCTGAACTCCATCGGCGGCTTCATCGCGGGCGGCGCAGAGACGGGCTTCCTCGCGGGCTTCGGCTCGTTCGTGTCGAACATCGGCTCGCTTGGCTTCACCGGCGCGATCAGCTCGGCGTTCTCCACCGCGTTCGCGAACTTTGCGGCAGGCGGGCTCTCGGGAGTGATGACGGGCTTGGGCAGTTTGCTCGGGCCGATCGGCATCATTGCCGGGCTGGTGTCCATGTTCGTGGACTTCGACGAGCAGGGCTTCAAGTTTGACAACGGCGCGGATGGCGTGAATCGCGGCAACCGCACGCAGTTGATCGAGTCCCCGTTCGGTGCCTACGACTTCGCGGGCGACTTCGAAAACTCGATGGTGCAGCCGTTCATCGACACGGTGGCCAAGCTCGACGACGCCGTGGTGAAGCAGTTCCTGAAGCGCCCGGACGAACTCGCGGCCGCGCGCGATCGCGTGCAGGCGATCGACGACGGCAGCTGGTTCGGCGCGAACGACAAGGAGGAGACCGAGGCGTCGCTGAAGGGCGCGACCGAGCGCTTCCTGAAAGAGCGCTACAGCGCAGTGTTCGCGGGGATCGACGCATCGATCGCGAACACGATCGCGAATTTCAGCGGCGGCACCGACGAGCTGGTGAAGTACGTCGCGAAGGTGATCGACCTGTCGAACGCGTTCGATATGGTGATCGCGGAAGTGCCGCAGTTGAACCTGTCGCTCTCGGCGTTCGTAAACGCGAGCGATGAGACGCGCAACACGCTGGCGACGCTCGGGGCAACGCTCAAGCTCACCTCGCTCGACTTCGAGGCCGAGGTTCAGAAGATGATCGACGCGGCGGCGCGCACGCCCGCCCAGGCGCTCACGGCGCAGTCGGTGAAGGTGCTGGAGCTCGCCGAGGCGTTCGATGGCACGCTTGCGAAGGCGCAGGAGCTGGCGCAAGCCGAGGCGACGCGTTTGCAGATGCTGCAGGGGCTCTTGCTTCAGATCGCGCAGATCAGCGGCGAGATCGGCGCGATGTTCAAACAGAGCGCGGAGGACTTCCGCCTGGCGACGATGGACGAGAGCCAGAAGTACGCGTTCTTCGACGAGGCGGCGGCCGGTGCGTTTGCCGAGCTGCAAACGGCGACCGATCCGCAGCGCATCCGCGAGCTTTCGGCGCAGTACAACGAGTACCTGCGCAGCGCCTTCGGCTTGCTCGACGAGCAGCAGAAGAAGGACACCGGCGAGCAGTTCGCGAAGCTGGCGGAGAACGCCGACAAGCTCGCGCAGGAGCGCCTCGCAGCGGCGAAGGAAGCGGCGGTGGCCGAGGCAAAGGCCTTCGGGCAGGAGATCAAGATCGCGATCGTGCAGGGCATGGAGAAGGTGGCGGCCGACATGCAAACGGCGGCGAACACGATTCAGCGCGCCGCCGAAAAATTCGACGAGGTGACCGGTCGCCCGATTGTGGTGACCGGCTACATCGAGACGCGCGACGGTACGCGCTACCCGGTTGATACGGAGGCAGGCGCGTGAGATCCCTACCCGGTGTGTTCGACGATGAGGCGGCGCTTGAGACGCCCGCGATCAGCTACTACATGGAGCTCACGTTGCTGGGCGGCGCGAGCTTTCGCTTTGCGAACTACGACGTGAACTGGACGGGCGCGGGCAATGCGGCAACGCATGGCTGGCGCTATGCGCAGGCGCTCGCCTGGGCGGGCAGCTCAACCCAGTCGATGGCGCTTGACGTGTCGCGGCAGGCGGCGATCAATGCGCTTGGCGCGGACTTCGGCGATTGGTCGCTGGCGAACCTGTTACGCGGGGCGCAGATCAAGCTGTGGTGGCGGGCGTCGCTCGACGCCGATCTGGTCGGGGCGCTGGCGGCGGGTCGTCTGGTGTACATCTTCGGCGGGCGGGTGCTGTCCTGCGACGTTGCGCCGCTTGCGGTGACGCTCAAATGCTCGACCGCTTACGCGGCAGAGTCGATGACGCCGATCGCGCGAATCGCGCCGCCGGTGTTCAACTACGTGCCCGGCGTGGGCGATGCGCTGCCGTACAACGGCGGCACCCTACAAATGGGAGGCGGGCAATGACCGACAGCACGCGCCCGGGCGGGCTGCCCGCCGCTTCGTCGAGCGCGGCGACCGCCGGTTCCGGCGGCGGCGTGATCGCGCCCAACCCGATTCACCTGCCGCCGCAGTCGCTGGTGCCGCTCGGGCCTGCGCCGATCGAGCAGGCGCGGTCGTTTGCGAGCAGCCGCACGCTCTCCTCGGTGGCGGGCGCGATTTCGCCGCCTCAAACCGCGTTCGTCTCGGCGGCCGGGAAGTACGTGCCGCTGTCGTACGGCCCTTGCCGATGGAGCGGCTACACGGTGCTGTGGCGGATTCGGCCATCGACCGGCGCGCTGGTGCTGGTGCAGCTGCTCTGCGAGGGGCCGATCGGCGGTGTGATCGGCGTGGAGATCAACAACCAGGTGCTGCGCTCGGGGGTGAGCTACACCGCCTACACCGGCACCATGACGCAGGTGGCCGATCCGACCGTGGTGGCGACGATGGCGGAGTACGGCATCACCTACGCCGATGCGATGCTCGGCCTTGCGTACGTGGTGATCGTGATACCGGCGACGGCTTACGCCACCAGCGAGCTGCGCGGCGTAGACGTGGAGTACCTTGGCAAGCTCGTGTTCGATCCGCGCGTCGGCGGGCAGTCGGCGAGCAACCCAACGACGTGGGCGTACAACGACAATGCGTCGCTCGTGTTCGGCGACTTCCTGACCAGCGGGCAGGCGATCGCGCGCAACGTGCTACCGCGCTACGGTCAGCGGCTGTCGCTTGACAACGCCTCGCTCACCGCAGCGGCGAATTTCAACGACGAGACGATCGGCGCTGCGCCGAATACGTCGCGGCGATCAGAGGTCGGGTTCACGCTGTTCAAGCCGATGAGCAACGAGCAGGTCGAGCAGATGATGCGCACGCATGCGATGTGCTTCGTCGATCGCCTGGGCGATACAGTGAGCCTGATTCCGGACGTGGCGCGCGCGCCGGTGGCGAGCTATGACGAGACGCGCATCCTGCGCTTCGAGTCGATCACCGATCGCGAGGTGACCGCTGCGCCGACGTCGATGGAGGTGAGCTACACCAACACGAGCGTGAAGCCGTGGCGGCGTGAGAGCTTCACGCTGTACGACCCGCGCGTGCTGACCGGCGAACTGCCGGAGATTCCGGGCTCGGTGGACTTGACCGCCTGCCAGAGCTTTCGGCAGGCGCAGGCGATTGCGCTGCGACGGTTGCTGACCGGCATTCTGTCGGTGCGTTCGTGGGGCATTGGGCTGGGCGCGGAGGGCATGAAGCTACAGAAGGCGGACTGCATCGCCACCACCCACCCGATTGGGCTGACCGGCAAGGTGTGGACGGTCGACACGATGACCGATACCGGATTCGGTCAGGTGTACGCGAAGCTCTCCGAGTACGACGCGGGGGTGTACGGCGGCGTCATTCAGACGCAGCCGCAGACGCTTGGCAGCGGGGCGTCGAACTGCACGACGGTGCCGGGCATGGTGGGCTTTGCGCTGAGCCAGCGCTCGGTCAACGAGCCTCAATCGGGCGGCGGCTACGCGTGTATTTTGCGGGTGCGCGCGATATGGACGGCGACGACGTTCCCGTGCAACGACGGCTACGACGTCGAGGTGTACAACGGCGCGAGCCTGGTGCAGTCAACAACCGTTGGCGCACCCGAGTTCTTGAGCGTGCCCGCGACCATCGGCGTCACATACACCGTGCGCGCGCGCGTGCGCAGCCGCGTGCCTGGTCAGTTGCCAGGGGCATGGAGCAGCGCGAACCAGCTGATCTCGGCGGCGACCTGTCCGCCAGTGCCAACGCAGCGCGTCTGGTGCTACGGGCACAACGCGCGGCGGGCGACATTCGTGAGCCTGGACTACGTGTACTGGAACGAGTTCACGCGGACCATCCGCTGCGACACCAACCTGACCACGATTACCCGCACCGAGCTTTGGTTCGGCTGGGGCGTGGCCGCGACCTTTGGCAGCGCGAGCCGGGTGCGCGACGACGCTGGGGCGCAGACGCAGTGGACGTTTTGGCGAGGGCGCAAACAAAGCGATCCGGCGCTCGCGGACGTGGCGACCATCGCGCTTGGGCTCACCGCCGATCGCGTGTTCGGCGCTGGAACAACCAACGCGCTTGGGTCGGCGACGGCGGGAACGTACGCCAATGCGCTCACCGGCTACACCGGGCCTAACACGGAGTGGTTCCCGCCGGACAAGGTGTGGGTGCGCTACAACAACGGCGGGGTGTTCAGCGTCCCGGTCGAATTGCGCGTCTCGGACACGCGCGTGACGCTTCCCGACACGCCGCCGGGCGGGGCGTTCAACTACACGTTCGATGGCAGCGCGTTCGTCACAGCGGGAAGCGTGCTGACCTCAAGCTACCCGACCAACCGCGCCGTTGCGTACCAGACGCACTACGCGCAGAGCGGCACGCACCAATACCGCTACGCGGGCAGCAGCAATCACGAGATCAAGTCGCAGGCGAAAGACGCGCGCGGCGATCTGATTGACGGCTACGCGCTGTTTCAATATAGGGGGTAGAGAATGGCTAGGGCACTGAGCTTTGAGGGCGCGAGCACCGGATCCGGCGCGACGATGAGCGCGTTGTTTACGCTGCCTGGTAGCGCGTCCGTTTACCTCGATGGCAACAGCCACCTGGAGTACGACCTCTTCGTGGAGACGATGCCAGGGCCGTCAATATCGAGCTTCGGATTCGTTGTCTACGATTCCGGTGGCGATGTCATTACGACACAGGCCGATCAGGACGGGTTGGCGGGTTCGTGGACTGCATCGGTCGCGCCAAACGTCATTGAGCGATCGAGCGGCGGATGGTATCGTCGCGTGCTGCCGCTTCCGTTCTCTGTTGCGGCAAGCAACTGGCGCGTTGGCTACAGCGGTAGCGGCGGTCTTAATCCCTCGCTCTACCTCCGGTTCAAGATCGCGAACATTCGCATTTCGCGCTTTCGCGAGACCGTTTTGTGGCTTTGGCGCGACGGCATGGCCTTGCCGGGGCTGTCCAGCAGCACGAACATGCGACCGTTTCCTTTCGCGAGCAGCGGCTCGCCAACGCTCAATCTGGTATCGCTTGAGACGCAGACGCTGCCGGATTACTGCTCGCTTGGTCAGAACCAGTTGCTCGATGACATCAGGCAGGAGCGCTCGACCGGCGGTCGGCTGACGTCGCAGATGTTTTGGGATCGCCGATCCAACGCGTACTCGCTCCGCAATATCCGCGTCAATGCGCGCCAGCGATGGGACATGGAGACGTTCTACGACCTGTTCAGGCGCGACGCGTTCATTTACAAGCACCAGGCGAATCTGCCGGGCGAGTACGTGAAGTTTGGTCGCCCACCGCGCTTTGATGACGTTCCGGTAAACGGCCCGCTCACCTGGGATATGAGCCTGGAGCTGCTACGGCGGTGATTTAAGAGGGGGCGACGCCCGCTCGGCGGCAACCGGGCGAGCGCCATCTCCATCGCTGAACAAACCAGCGTTTCGACCGTAGACCCCCTGCCTGGTACCAGGCACGGTCAGTGTACGGTGTGCACGAGGGCTGCGTATGTTGCAGGACTGTCGGTGCGGGCAGTGCGCCCGCCTTTTGGCGCGCGGAGCGTTCCGCCGCCTGGAAATCAAGTGTCCGCGTTGCCGGACACTCAATCAGTGGGTCGCCGAGAGCGACCGCCACGAGCGCCAGCGAGCGTCGCCAACCAAGGAGACTGCTCATGGAGCAACCAAAGAGCCTGCGGCCGCTCAAAGCGCCGTTCCCGTACTTCGGCGGCAAGAGTAGGGTCGCCGCTCAGGTCTGGGCGGCATTTGGCGCGCCCGCCAACTACGTGGAGCCGTTCTTCGGCTCTGGCGCAATGCTGCTCGCGCGGCCAGACGCGGCGACTCGTCTCATCCCGGAGACCGTCAACGACAAGGACGGGATGGTGGTGAATTTTTGGCGCGCCGTGCGCGGCGACCCGGTGGCTGTGGCGCACTACGCGGATTGGCCGGTGAGCGAGGCCGACCTGCATGCCCGCCAAGGGTGGCTCATCAATCGGCGCGAGCGCCTGGCGTGGTCGCTCGAAGACCCGGACTTCTACGACGCCAGAACGGCGGGTTGGTGGTGTTGGGCAATGGCCACCGCGATCGGCGGGCAGGTGTGCACCGGACGCGGCGCGTGGCGATTGGATGGGGTGCACTTCAGTCACGCCGCGCGTGACGATCGGCGCGGGCGAGAGTTTGCGCGACCCATCCCACAGATGAGCTCAGGATGCGGCGTTCATCGATTGGACGCGCGTCGCGGCGAGCGCTTCGCCGAGTACATGCAGGCACTGGCCGCTCGGTTGCAGGATGTGCGGGTGGCGCAGGGCGATTGGGCTCGGGTCTTGTCGCGATCTGTGACGACGTATCACGGGCTGACTGCGGTGTTTCTCGACCCACCGTACAGCGCCGAAACGGGCAGATCGATGTCGCTCTACGCTGTCGAGAGTGGGTCAGTGGCGCACGAGGTTCGAGCGTGGTGCGTTGCGAACGGCGATGACCGACTCCTGAGGATCGCCCTCTGCGGCTATGCGGGCGAGGGGCATGAAGCGCTCGAACAAAGCGGATGGCGGGCGATGTCGTGGAAGGCGCACGGGGGCTATGGCAACACCGGCAACGGACGCGGAAAGGCGAACGCGAAGCGCGAGCGCGTCTGGTTTTCGCCGCACTGCCTGAAACTGTAGCGCGAATACACTGCGCCTATCGCAATTGTTGTGCGATAGGCGCAGTGATTGAGCGGGTGACTTTATTGCGCTCGGCGAACCGATTTATTTTGCGCCGCGTTAGCTCGGCGCGAAACTCGGGCTCAACATCACGGGTGCGGCGGCGGAAAACGACCTGGTGC
>JAAFIF010000104.1 GCA_013298625.1 Myxococcales bacterium | reverse complement strand
GTCCTCCACGGCGGGTTTGTCAACCCGCCGTGGAGAACACCGCGTTTCATTGGGTCGCTCGCTCGCTGCCCAGCACGATCTGCAATCCCACCCATCAGCACTTGGGCTCTACGACGCTTCTCCTGTGTTTCTCCACGCAAGATTTGGGCAACCATGAGGGCTCGTCTCCCGGGCGTGAGGCGAGCGCGTTTGGCCTGCGTTTTCTCGGGCGACTCGCGTCGCCACGGCGCTCGTCTCCCGCCCCCTGCTCAGCCCTCTTCGACCCGCGCGACGCCGAGCTTCTTCATCCTCGACTGCAACGTGGACGGCTTCAGGCCCAAGAGGGCGGCGGCGCCGTCGCGGCCGTAGAGCTTTCCTTTGGTGAACGCGAGGGTGTCGCGGATGGCGTCGCGCTCGATCTGCTCGAGCGTCCGCAGCGCGCCGTGGGGCGCGGCGGTCGGCGCGCTCGGGTCGAGCTTGTGCTCGCTCGCCCGCGCGCCGAGGTCGATCGACGAGGCGCCCAGCGTGCTCGACGGAGACAAGATCATCGCGCGCTCGAGCACGTTGGCCAGCTCGCGGATGTTGCCCGGCCAACGGTACGCGCGCAGGACGCTCATCGCGTCGTCGCCCAGCTTGAACTTCACCCTGCGATTGGCGCGCGCGCTCAGCCGCTCGACCAGCGTCGCGGCGATGGTGGCCAGGTCCTCCATGCGCTCGCGCAGCGGGGGAATCTCCAGCGGAAACACGTTGAGCCTGTAGTACAGATCCTCGCGAAACCGCCCCTTCGTGATCGCCTTCTCGAGGTCCACGTGCGTCGCCGCCAAGATGCGAACGTCCACGCGCACCGTCCGATCGCTGCCCACGGGCTCGAACGTCCCCTCTTGCAGCACGCGCAGCAGCTTCGCTTGCAACGGCATCGAGAGCTCGCCGATCTCGTCGAGCAAGAGCGTGCCGCCGTTGGCGGTCTGAAAGCGCCCCGGCCTGTTGTTGTGCGCGCCCGTGTACGCCCCCTTCACCACGCCGAAGAGCTCGGCTTCGAGGAGGTTCTCGGGGATCGCCGCGCAGTTCATCGTGACGAAGGGACGCTCGGCGCGGCGCGAGCGGGCGTGCAGCGCGCGCGCGAGGTACTCCTTGCCCGTCCCGGTCTCGCCGCGGATGAGCACGGGCGTGTCCGCGAGCGCGACCTGCGCAGCTCGCTGCAAGACGGCCCGCATCTTCGGCGAGCGGCTCTGCTCGAGCGAGTCGCCGTCGCGGGGCTGTTGCGTGGCGGTTCCGTAGCGATCGCGCTCGAGCAGCGAGACGTGCGCTTGCTCTTGCGCGCGAAGCCGAGCGAGCGCCGACGAGAGCTCGGCGTTGACGATCGCGAGCGACAACAGCTGCCCGTACACCTCGACGAGGTCCACCACCGTCTGCGCGTACCGCTCGCAGCGCTCTCGATCGAGCGCCAAAATCCCCAGCGGACGATCCCCTGCCGCCAGCGGAACCACCATGCACGAGTGCCCCGCCGGCAGATCCAACACCCCGTCGAACGGGTCTCCGTCCCCGTGCGCGTGGTCGTCCTCGGTGAACGCCCTCGCCCGCCGCGCCTCGAGCGCCTCGCGCACCGTGGGGTACTCCGTCAGCGAAATCTCGTGCTTGCGCACCGCTTCGTTGGCGAGCCGACCGCGAGCCGCGCGCACCACCAGCCGATCGCCGTCGAGCTCGAACAGCGTCGCCAGGTCGTACGGCGCCACGCGCGCGATCCAGTCCAAGCCCCGACGGATGATCTCGTCGATCGTCTCTCCGTCGGACCACAGCCGCGCGATGTTGCGAAAGTCCCGGGTGAGATCGAGCTCGCTGTTCGCCGTCGCCATGAGCGCTCCGTTGTGCCTCGCGGCGCACCGAAATGCCAGTGCCAGCGACACCGGGATATCAGTGGCCCACCGAAATACCGGTGACACAATCGTGATTGTCCTGCGATTTCAGCGACGGATCACCATGGCACGACAGCCGCAGTACGGCTCGCCCGAGGTCGCCACCCAACCTTCGGCGACCAACGGAGAAGAGCACACATGTTGACCATCGGAGATCGGTTTCCCTCGTTCGACCTGAAGGCCGTCGCGTCGATCGAGAAGGGCAAAGAGTTCACCAGCGTCACGGACAAGTCCCACGAAGGAAAGTGGCTCGTCGCGTTCTTCTGGCCCATGGACTTCACCTTCGTGTGCCCCACGGAGATCGCGGAGTTCGGCAAGCGCAACCGCGATTTCGCTGACCGCGACGCGCAGGTCCTCGGGTTCAGCACGGACACCGAGTTCGTCCACCTCGCGTGGCGCAACCACGACGAGCGGCTGCGCAACCTGCCGTACCCCATGGTGGCCGACACCAAGCGCGAGCTCTCGACGGCCCTCGGAATCCTCGACAAGAACGCCGGCGTCCCCCTGCGCGCCACCTTCGTCGTCGACCCGCAAGGCGTCATCCGCTGGGTGCAGGTCAACGACCTCAGCGTCGGCCGCAGCGTCGACGAAGTGCTCCGCGTGCTCGACGCGCTGCAGACCGACGAGCTCTGCCCCTGCAACTGGAAGAAGGGCGAGGACACCCTCGGAAAGTGAGCACACATTCATGAGCGCCCTCGTTTCTCTGTCCGAACGCGTCCCGGACTTCGCCCGAGACCTCAAGCTCAACCTCGGCGCCGTCCTCGGTGACGGCTCCCTCAGCGAGCCCCTGCGCTACGCGATCGCCCTCGCGTGCGCCATCACCGCGCGCCACGCGCCCCTGCGCGACGCGATCGAACAAGAAGCCCGCGCGCGCTCTGGCGACAGCGCGGACAAGTACATCGACGACGCCCGAGCCGCCGCCGCCCTCATGGGCATGAACAACGTCTACTACCGCTTTCGCCACAAGATCGGCAAAGAGAGCTACAGCCAGAAGCCCGCGCGGCTGCGCATGCAGCGCATCGCGAAGCCCGCCACCAGCAAGGCCGAGTTCGAGCTCATCTGCATGGCCGTCAGCGCCATCAACGACTGCGAGACCTGCGTGAAGTCCCACGAGCACGTCGTGCTCGAAGCCGGGCTCACCGACGATCAAGTGCACGACGCCGTCCGCATCGCAGCGGTCGTCAACGGCCTCTCGCTCGCCCTCGACGATCGCTGAGCTTCTGCGCTACGCAGAGCTTCACACACCCCAATGATGAAGCTCGGCGACCTGGCAGTGACGCACACGTTCGCGGACGTGGGCGGGTTCAAGATCCACTACGTCACCAAAGCGCGCGCGGACGCGGAGGGACCCGACGAGCGGCCCGTGGTGCTGCTGCTGCACGGGTTTCCCGAGATGTGGTGGAGCTGGCGCTATCAGATCGACGCGCTCGACGCCGCGGGATACCGCGTGATCGCCCCGGATTTGCGCGGCTACAACGACAGCGACAAGGGCGGCCCGTACGACATGGACACCCTCGCCGCCGACGTCCGCGCGCTCGTCGCGTGGCTCGGCGTCGAGAAGGTCAACCTCGTCGGCCACGACTGGGGCGGAGGCCTCGCGTGGCACGTCGCAGCCACCATGCCCAACATCGTCGAGCGGCTGGTGGTCCTCAACTGCCCGCACCCCGCGCAGATGCAGCGCGCGCTCACGCGCGACCTCGGTCAGCTGCGACGCAGCTGGTACATGTTCTTCTTTCAGCTCCCCGTGCTGCCCGAGCGAATGCTCACGCACGACAGCGGCCGGGGCATCGGCAAGATGTACCGCGCGATGGCCATGGACCCGAGCAACTTCAGCGACGAAGAGCTCGCGCCCTTCATCGACAACGTCCTGCGCCCCGGCGCCGCCAGCGCCATGCTCGGCTGGTACCGCGCGGCGTTCGCCTCGTCGCTCGAGATGCGCCGCAAGGGATTCAAGTACCCCACCATCCGAGCCCCCACCATGCTCGTCTGGGCCCGCGACGACAAAGCGCTCGGCTACGACGCCCTCGTCCCCGGAACCGAGCGATTCGTGACCGACCTTCGCGTCGAACCGATCGAAGGCTGCGGGCATTTCGTGCAGTCCGAGCAGCCCGAGCAGGTCAACCGAGCGTTGATCGCGTTTCTCGCCGAGCCGTGAGCACGCTCACCATCGGGACGTGACGGGAGACGCGCTCCACGACGTCGCTCCGTCGCCGAGCTGACTGTGCGCGTTCGAGCCGACGCAGCGCACAGAGCCGTCCGCCCAGCGACCGCACAAGTGCTGCGCGCCGATCGCGAGCTGCGTCGCGCCGTCGAGCGCGGGCGCGTCGGTGGGCGTGACCACGGACGTGTTGCTGGCGGGGCCGACGCCGAGCTGCCCGTGCACGTTGTTTCCCCAGCAAAAATAGCGGCCGTTTGTGCGCCGCGCGCAGAAGCTGTCCGCGCCGCCGCCGAAGATCGCCTCGACGTCCTCGCTCATCCGCGCGCCCGCCGTCACGTTGATCACGGCCGCCGCCGTCGTGAGCCCGCCGCGGCATCGAACGGCGCCAGCGACCACCGCGCACGTTCGACCGACGGTCATCGCGACGAGCGGGCCGCGTGACCGAGCGCCGCGCGCAGCGCGCACCGAGTCGAACACCGTCGTCGCGCCGAGCACGCGCTCGTCCGTCGCCGAGATCTGATGCTCGGCGTTCGACCCGAAGCAGCGCAGCAGTCCGCGCGTGTCCAACGCGCACACGCTTCGCGGCGATCCGAACAGCTCCACCGGGCCGCGCAGCCCCGTCGCCACCGCGCGCGCGATCACCCGCGGCGCGCCCGCCACCGCCGGGCCGAGGATGTGATCGTCATCACTGCCGACGCAGGCCACCCGTCCGTCCTCGCGCGACATGCAGTGCACCGTCGCCGTCGCTGCGATCGAACGCACCCGAAACCGCCCCCAGGTCCGCGCAAACGAGAGGTGCGGCGCCGCCACGGTCCCGCGAATGTACCCCGTCGCGTCGCTCAGCAACCCCGCCCCCGAGCACCAACAAGGGCCACTCGACGGGCACTCGCACGCCGTGCGCCCGCCGAGCGAGATCACTCCGCCGTGCGCGTGCGAGCGAAATCGCGCGGGCGTCGCCGTGCCCCAGTGACTGTCGATGGACAGTCGTCCCTGCGACTCGCCGCCCCAGCAGTGCATCGCCGTCGCGCTGCTCGCGCACGTCGCGTTGTCCGCCGCCACCACGCGCGTGACGCCCGAGAGCCCCGCGACCGGCTCGAGCGTGCGGCGCTCGATCGGCCGACCGTCGCCGAGCTCTCCGTGCTCGCCCGCGCCCCAACAGACGATCGTCCCGTCGCGAAGCAGCGCGCACGCGTGATCGTTGCCGGCCTCGATGCGCTCGGGCTCGGACGCAAACGTGATCTCGTGCGGGGTCGGGTTGCGCCCGAAGTTCGGCTCGATCCCGGTCTTTCCGAACTGAGCGTGGCCCCAGCAGTGGACGCGCGCAGCGTCCGCAGGAGCGCCAGAGAGCGCGCACGTGAACCCGTAGCCCATCGCGAGCTCGCGCACCGCGCGAACGCCGCTGATCACCACGGGCGTGACCGCCGCGCGCGCAGCGCCCGCGCTCGGCGAAGCCGTCCCGAGCGAGCCCCACGCGTCGAGGCCCCAGCACGCGACGGTCTGGTCTTCGCGCACCGCACACGCGTGAGAATACCCTGCAAAAACAGCGCTAACGCGCGAGATCCCCTCGACCACCCTAGGCCCCACGTCTCCCTCTCGCGCGGCGCGTCCGAGCTGCGAAGCCTCGTTGTCGCCCCAGCACAACACCGCGCCGTCGGACCGACGCGCGCACGCGAAGGACGCGCCCGCGGCCACCTGCACAGCGTCCCTCGTGTTGGCGATCAGCGACGGCCTCGCGCGACGTTGGCCCATCGCTCCGCTCGACTGACCGTGATCGTCGAGCCCCCAACAGTAGACGCCTCGCCCTTCGATCACCGCGCAGCTATGCGCCGCTCCCAGCGACACCGAGAGCAATCGCCCCGAAGGCAGCGCGGGACGCACCGGCGCCTGCGGCGAGACGCCCTGCGTAGCGACGCCGAGCTGCTCGTCGTAGTTGTTGCCCCAGCACGCGAGCGCTCCGTCAGCGTCGAGCGCGCACGCGTGTCCTCCGCCGACGAACAGCGCTGCGACCCCTCGAAGCGCAGGGATCTCCGTCGGCGTCCGCCGGCCGCTCGGCGCGTCGAGAAACACGCTCGAGCTCTCTTGTCCCCAGCAACGCACCCTGCCCGCGTTGCTTCGCGCGCACGAGACGCTCGTCCCGAGCGCGAGCTGCAGCGGACGCTCGGGCGCGAGCGCCGCCGCGCTCACGGGCGGACGCGGAATCGACGCGTCGTCGAGCGCTTGCGCGGGCGCGGACAGCGCGAGCGCGACTACGAAAGCGCGCGACGAAGACCGGTGATTCACCACGTCGAGCGTACTACCGGACCCGAGAAGAGACGAACTGCGAGCGGCCCTCGTGCGCAGCGCGGCTCGATGGAGTTGATGCCGGCGCGCGACGACTGCTACCAACGCGACACGATGGCGAAGTACTCGATCGCAGAGATGTGTCAGAAGATCCTCGCGGTGCAGGCTGGGCTTCGCGAGAAGAAGAGCGCCGCTGAAGCCTGCAAATCCGCAGGCGTTACGAGCGCGACGTACAAGCGCTGGCTCACCGCCAACCCCAAGCTCGCGCTGCCGAGCTTCGTGCTCGACGCCCCGCACAACGGCGACGTCGCGCTCAGCCAGGACGGCCGCTGGCTCTTTCTCTGCGCGGACACGGTCGAGGGGCTGGCGCTCTCGCGCTTCGACGCCGAGAGCGGCGCGCTCGACGCGAGCGCCCTCTTCGCTGCGCCCCGCGACAGCAACGACTGGCGCAACGTGCTCACCCTCGCCGCCAACGCCGACGGCAGCCGCGCGATGTTCGTCACGAGCGACGGAGCACTGCGCGAGTGGGACGTCACGCGCAACGAGCTTCGCGCGCGCGACATCGACCTGCGCGCGCTCGGCGCGCAGCTCGGGGGAAAGTCGAGCTCGGGCGCCCGCCGCTGGGCCCACTTCGCGATCTCGCCAGACCTCGCGCACCTCGCGTACTGGACGCAGATCGGCGCGATGAGCAACGCAGAGCCGTCGCCGCTGCACGTGGTGCGCATCGACGATGGAAGAGAGGTGTTTCGCTACGAGACGGCGGCGCAGTTCATCCCGGCGCCGATCAACTTTCATCCCACGCTCCCGCGCATCGCCGTGTGCGACAACAACAAGCTCACGATGGTGTTCGACTATGCGCTGGCGAAGGTGATCGTCGACAAGGGGCCGCAGGTGCACTCGCTCTCGTTCGTCGACGGCGACGCGCTGCTCTACGACGACTGGTACGGACGCACCCAAGAGTTCGACCTCGCGACGGGCGAGAGCAAAGTGCTGGCGAAAGGCTGGGGATCGTACGCGAGCGCCAGCGATCGGTACGTCACCGTCGAGGAGGCGAAGATCACCCTTCGCAGCAGACGCAGCGGCAAGAGCGCCCGCACGATCCCGTTCGAGGGCATCCGCGATTGCATTCTCTCTCGTGACGGCGCGCGGCTGGTCATCGTCGCCGACAAGGTCTGCCTGTGGAACCTCGGCGCCCCCGCAGCCGCCGAGTGAGCTACAGCGCCGCGAGCGCGCCGAGCACGTCGCCCGTGAGCGGGCCGCTGTGCGCAGGGGCCATCGCCCGCACGACGCGGCCTTCGCGACGGAGCCGGGCGCTCAGGGCGCGGAGGGACGCGGCGCCCTCGCTCGTGCTCTCCGAGAAGATCCACGCGGGCCCGCGCGCGCGGCCGTCGGTCGTCGCGCTGACTGCGTCTCCGACGAAGAGCACGTCGCGCGCGAGAAACGCAGCGCTGCCCGCGGTGTGACCGGGGATGGCGTACACGTGCACTTCGAGCGCGCCGTAGCGAAGGGTGTCACCGTCGCGCGCGACGCGCGTGACGCGCACGCCCGAGGGCTTTGCGCCGGACAGTCGGCCCATGGGAGATCGCGGCGCGACCGCGCCTTCGACCAGCGCGCGCTCGGCCTCGAGAGAGACGATCTCGGCGTTGCGAAAGAGCGGTGCGGCCGCGATGTGGTCGCCGTGTCCGTGGGTGAGCAGGACGGCGATCACAGCGTCGGGCCCGTAGCCTCCCGCGCGCAGCGCCGCCAAGAGCGCAGCGCCAGAGCGATCGGCGCCCGCGTCGACGAGCACGGCGCGACCGTCGCCCGCGTCGAGGACAAACGCGCTGACGAAGTTCATCCGCACCGTGCGCACGCCCGGCGCTGGGCCCACGCCGTTCGCGATCGGCGCGAGCCCGCGAAACGCAGCCACGAACGGAACAGCCAGCGCGAGCACCACCACCAGCAGCGCGAGCGCGGCGCGAAGCAACCAGCGACGTCGACGGGTCATCGAGCGCAGCGTCGCACGGGCGCGACCGGCGCGCTTACTTCGCGAACGGGTTCGGGATCAGCGCGCCCAAGCGCTTCATGTGCTCGGCGTACTGCGGACGGCGCGTCACCGAGCGCTTGTCGATCATCGGGATCGAGATCGTCGCGAACATCACCGTGATCCAGAGCGCGCCCACGCCGGTCCACCACGCGCTCGGGTCCGACGCGAGACCGAAGAGATACACGCCCCACCAGAAGCCGATTTCGCCGAGGTAGTTCGGGTGGCGGCAGTAGCTCCAGAGCCCGCGGTCCATGATCGCGCCGGTGATGTTCTTCTCGGTGTTTTCTCGGCGAAACGCGCGGAGCTGCTCGTCGGCCACCATCTCGACCACGGTGAAGCCCAGCGTCACGGCCGCGGCCACGAAATCAAGCACGCCGAGCGGCCTCGACCCTGTACCCAGCGCGAAGAGCAGCGGCAACATGCCCAGGTACACGGTCACCGTCGGCATCGAGTGCAGGCCCAGCAGGCTCACCACCCAGTAGAACGGCCCGGTCTTCTTTCGAAGATCCACGTAGCGCCAGTCCTCGTGGTCGAGCCCCGTCCAGCCCTTGGCCCAGTTGTACGTGAGCCGCGCGCCCCAGAAAGAGACCAGCGCGATCACCAGGTACACCCTGAGCGACGGCGCTGCGCTCGGCGTGCACATCGGGATCGACAGCGCGACGACCGGCGGAATCACGCTCCAGTACGGGTCGTACACGCTCGAGTTGTCGAGCGCCCGCGAGAACGCGAACACCACCAGCGTGGCCGCGAGGTCGGCGAACAACACCACCTTCCACGGAACGGCCCAGCCCATCGACCGCGACACCCCGACCGCGGCGGCGAGCGCCAGGACGTAGGCGAGGGTCACCAATGCAAACGACGTTGCGCGCGAAAAGCGCGGAGCACTCTCACTCATCGATTTGCGCAGAGCGTAAAACAGAGCGCGCCGCGCCATGCAATCAGCAACAGAACGCGCCCGCACGTTGGCCATCCTCGCCGGCGGCGAAGGCCGCAGGATGGGCGGCGCGCCCAAGGGCAACTTGCCCGCACGTTCGCCAGGAGAAACGCTGCTCGATCGCACGCTGCGCGTCGGCCGCGATGCGCGGTTCGAGCGCTTCGTCCTCGTCGGCCGCGAAGAGCGCCTGCTGCCGTACGCCCGCCACGCGCTCGAGCGCGTCTTCGACCGCCGTGGTCTCGACGGCCCCCTCGCGGGCCTCGCGGCGCTCTGCGAACAAGAGCGCGCGCCGTTCGTCCTCGTCGCCTGTGACATGCCCGCGCTCGACGCCGCGGTGCTCGCGCGCCTCGCTGAAGGCTCCCCCACGCACGCCGTGCTGGCCCCTCGCGACGAGACCTCGGGACGCTGGGACCCGATGCTCGCCTGGTACCACCCGCTGCGCGCGCGGGGCGCGCTCGACCGCGCGATCGAGCAGGGAGCCCGCTCGTTTCAGCGTGCGTTTTCGCTGATGGACTGCGCTGAGTTCTCGCTCAACCAGGCCGAGCGCGCGACCCTCGAAGACTGGGACTCCCCCGGGGACGGTGTTCAATAGTTCACGAACTCCCGTTTGCTCCCGGTCCTCCAGGCACGGCGGTCCAGCGTTTACGAGCTCGCCCCACGCGCGCCCTCTCAGTACGCCGTCACCGCGCCGAACCGCTGCCCCATCATCGCGCCGCGCAACGTCACCTCTCGGCTGACGGTGGCGCTCGTCCCTGCGACCCCGAGCGTCACGCACCGCACTGCGCCCGCGGCCCCTGCCGCGCCCACAGCGCCGACGCACAGCTCGCTTCTGCCGTCACCGTCGCTGTCACCGAGCGCCAACGCAGCGCCCAGCTTCTCTTGCACCGCGCTGCCTACGAACGCGACGCCGGTCACCTCGGAGAACGCGTCGCGCCCGTTCGACACGTACAGCCACGCGCGCCCCGCCTGGGACACTGCTCCCATCGCGTCCTCCTGGGCCGCGCCGAGCGCGAGGTCGCTGAGCCCGTCACCGTTGAGGTCGCCCGCCGCGATCGATTCGCCGAAGCGCGTCAGCCCCATCCCGCGTCGATCGATCGTCGCGAACAACCGCGGGTCCGCGTCCGGCGCCCCAACAAACGTGTCGACGCGCTCGATGAACCAATCCGTCACGGCGAAGTCCGACAGCCCGTCGCCGTTGACGTCGCCGATCATCCACGTGGGTTCGCCCATCGTGTCGTTGCGTTCGCGCGTCAGGCTCCAACGCCGCGCGGTCACGATCCCGCTCGCGCTGCCTCGATACAGCGCCACAAACGACGTCGCCGTCGGAACGTACGCGCTGCGCCCTGTCACGAGCAGGTCCGCGTAGCCGTCGCCGTCGATGTCTCCCGCGGCGCCCAAGAACTCACCAAACGCGTCGTCGACCATCGCTGGCTCGATGTTCGTTCGCCGCGTTGAGCTCGGCCCCGCGGCGCTGCCTGCGTACACGTACACCGCTCCGTGCGCGGTCGCTGGCCGCGAGGGCCCGTTGAACGCGCCGATCGCCACGTCGCCGTACCCATCTCCGTCCACGTCGCCGAGCCCCGCGATCGCTTCACCGAAATCTCGATCGGGCTCTGGCGCATCGACGCTCACCATCCGCGCGTCGCTCAGCCCCGCGAGGCCTCCGAAGTACACGCGCACCTGCCCGCGCTGCTCCGTCGTCCGCCTGCGCGGGATCGAGACCAACAGATCGCCGAACCCGTCGCCGTCGAGGTCCCCCGCGGGCGCGACGCGCGCGCCGAACAGCTCCCCTTGTGTGCCTTCGATCCGCCACGACGCAGCGCTCTGCACGCCGCCCGCGCTTCCGTTGAACACCGCCACCGACGGCGCGACCGTCGCATCTCCGCTCGATGCCACGGCGAGGTCCGCGTACCCGTCACCGTTGTAGTCCCCTTCGACGCCGGCCGAGACGCTCTCGCGCGCGCCTTCGACCGCTCGCGAACGCAGCTGCCACACAGCGCTCGCGTCGCTCGACTGCTCGCCGTTGCCGAGACCCCGAAGCCGCCAGAACACCGCCACGCCCCGCGGCAACGCGCGCGTCGGCCGACCGCGATCACCGTCGACGTCGAAGCGCTCGATCACCCGCGCGCACCCGCGATCGGCGCAGAGCTCGACGCGCGCAGCGGTCATGCCTGCCGCGTTCTGCCAGCGAAAAAGCGGACGAGACGCGCTCGCGACGCTCGTCGACAGCGGCGCGATCGGCCGCGGCGCGCTCAGCGCTCGCCCCGTCGAGCCGTCGACCGACTCGCCTCCGTCCAAGCCTCCATCGCCTGGGTAGCTCACGGGCAGCGTGGGCTCGACGCACAGCCCGCTCGCGCCGCAGGTGAACCCCTGCTCGAGGCAACGAAGGCTCACCGTGCACTGCGCCGCGCTCACCGACGTGCAGCCCGTCGCCGCGTCCGCGCAGCGAAACGAGAGCACCACGCGGCTCGTCCCGCGCGCCGAACGCACGAAGGTCACGCGCCCCACGCGGTCGACCGTCACCTCGGCGCCCCCGCCATCGCGCACAAACGACCCGCGAATCAGCAGCGAAACGCCGCTCGCAGCCTCGGCGGGAAGCACGCCCACCGAGCCGATTAGCCCGTCGCTCGCGCGCTCGCCGGGCAGGCTATCGAACTGCCACTCGGGCAACGTCGCCGCCGCGCGCGCCCGGAGCTCCGAGCCCGTCAGCGCGCCTGCAAACGAGTAGACCTGCACCGTCAAGCGCTGCGAAGAGCGCAGGTCCGTGCCCAAGATCAGCTCGATTTGCGTGGGCGCGGGACGACACGCGCAGCTCGCGAGCGCGACCGCAGCGACGAGCGCTCGGCGAGCGCGATGCGAGACCATCAGCCTCGCATTGTCGCACGAGCGATGGCTCAGATCCCCGCCCACGAAGCGTCGTTCTTCGGGCCCTCGGCGGGGCGAACGTCGACGACGAAGCCCGTCAGCTGCGCCATGCCCGAGAGCCGCTCGATGCGGTCGGGGCCGTCGGCCGCGAGGAGGTTGACGTTGACGCCGCGCGTGCGGCTCGCGACCGAGAGCCCCTTGGCGTGCTGATGGCCCCAGCCGTGCGGGAGTGCGACGGTGCCGGGCATCAGCTCGTCCAGAAATTTCACCGGCAGACGCACGGTGGCGACGTCCGTCGCGACGTCGGCGAGCGCGCCCTCTTCGAGACCGAGCCGCCGCGCGTCCTCGGGGTGCACGTACAAGTGATTGGTGTCTCGATCGCTGCCGGACACAAACGACTCGTGGTTGTGCGTCCACGAGTTGTGCGTGGTCACGTGGCGCTTGGTGATGAGCTTGAGCGCGTTCGCCGTGGATTTCTCCCGCTCGAACAGCGGCGCGATCCGCGCGCGCGCCTCGGTGAGCACCGGCAGCGGCGCGAGGTGCACGCGCCCGTCCGCCGTGTACACGCGACGCCCGAGAAACGACCCCGGCTCGTGATCGCCGCGCAGCACGCCGTCGCGCTCTCGCAGCAACGAGCGGTACCCGCGCTGACCGCACGCGCGCAGCAACAGGTCGAGCACGCGCTCTTGCGGGACCGCGCGCTTCTTCTCGCCGAGCTTGGCGTTGGCGAACATGAGCCCCTCGAACGCGCGCTGCGCGACCGCGCTGCCGAAGAGGTTGACCCCGCTCGCGCGGCAGAGGTCCATGTAGATCGTCGCCTCGTCGCGGGCCTCGCCTTCGGGCTCGACCAGCCGCTCGGTGGCCTGCAGATACGGCCGCGCCTGCAGCCCCAACATGAGCGGAAAGATGAAGGGCAGATCCGGCCGCTCGAGCGGCGAGGTCGCGGGCAGGATGTAGTGCGCGAGCTCGCCGGTCTCGTTGCGAAACAGATCGACGGTGACGAGCAGCTCGAGCGACTCGAACGCGCGCTTCAACCGCGCGGCGTTGGGCATGGTGATGAGGGGATTTCCGCCGGTGACGAAGAGCGCGCGCACCTGCTTGTCGCCGGGCGTGAGGATCTCGTCGGCGAGGATTCCCCCAGGAAAAGCGTCGTTGGTCGAGCCGAAGTCCCCGACGCGCGAGCGGTCGTTGCGCATGAGCGTCCCAGTGCGCACGCCGAACTTCGCGAAGTCGATCACGCCTTGTCCGACCAGCGTTCCGCCGGGGCGATCGAGGTTGCCCGAGACCGCGTTGATCACCTCTTGCAGCCAGAACGCGAGCGAGCCGTTCGAGCCCATGTTGATGCCCGTCGAGCCGTAGAGCGCCGCGCCGTCCGCCGTGCGGTACGCGCGCACCATCTCGCGCAGCGCCGCGGGGTCGACCTTCGTGACCTCCGCGCACTTCTCTGGCGTCCACTCGCGCACGAGCGCAGCGACCTCTTCGAAGCCCTGCGTGTGCTTGTCCACCACCGCGCGGTCTACCCCGCCCTGCGCGATCAGCTCGTGCAAGAAGCCCAGATAGAAGAACACGTCCGTGTTGGGCCGGATGAACACGTGCTCGCCCGCGGCCTTCGCCGTCTCGGTCTTGCGCGGATCGACCACGAACACCCTGCCGCCCCGACGCTCGATGTCCTTCAAGTGCTGCGTGGGGTTCGGGACCTGCAAAAAGCTCCACTTGGACACCACAGGGTTGGCCCCCACGATGATCAAGCACCGCGTCCGTCGCACGTCCGGAAACGGCTGCGAGAACGGAAACCCATACACGTGCCGCGCCACCGCGAACTTGTTGGCGCAGTCCTGCGTCGCCGTCGCGTACATGCTCTTCGACCCGACGCCGTGCATGAATCCCTGCGCAAACACAGGGTGAAGCACGCTGAAGCCCGCCGCGGTCCCGACGTACATCGCGATCGAGTCGGGCCCGTTGTCTCCGCGCAGCTTCGCCACCTTCGCGCCGATCTCGCTGAGCGCCTCCTCCCAGCTCACGCGCACGAAGCGGTCGCCTCGCCGCGCGAGCGGATAGCGCACCCGATCGGGATGGTCGTAGATCTTGTGCTGCTCGAGCCCTTTTTTGCAGGCAAATCCCTGGGTCGCGACGTGCTTGGGGTTCGGTCGAATCGCGACCACCTTGTTGCCCTCGACGTCCGCTTCGAGCCCGCAGAGCGCCTCGCAGATACGGCAAAACGTGCTGTGTGTCTGAGCCATACGAGCGCGCAGCGTACCAGCGAACCGCGCGCGGCTGCGGCAAACGAGCGCTTCGGTCGGAGCTGTGATACGCGCGATCGAGAGGCCCCACCCTTTGATCACCGAGAGCACCCCACGCGCCGCGCGAAGCGATCGTTTTCGAGCCGCTTCGCTGCTCTTGCTGCTCAGCGCCGCCGCGACCGACTGCAAGAAGAAGAGCGACGGCAACGACGCAGGCCCCGCGAGCGCCAATTTGCAGGGCGTCACGGTGCGCGGCGGGACCGACTCCGTCGGCGGGACCAGCGGCAACGGAGAAGACGGCGGAGAGCGGCACGTCGCGTTTACGCCCACCGTCGTCGAACGCACCGCCCGCGGACGCAACGCCGATCGCAGCGCGCGCAACAACGAGACAATCTCGCTCGCCGCGGGTCGCTATCACGTCGGCAGCACGCCCGGAGAACTCGGCCGCGACCCCGCCACGGAGGCCGACGGAAACTCCGTCGAGATGGGCGCCTTCGACATCGACGCGCTGCCCTACCCCAACGACCCCGCGCAGCCGCCGCGCACGGGCACGACCCGCGACGAAGCGCAGCAGCTCTGCGCCGCGCGCGGCCGACGGCTGTGTCGAGAGATCGAGTGGGAGCGGGCGTGCAAGGGGCCGAGCGAGACGATCTTTCCCAACGGAGACGAGTGGGACGCGGCGCGGTGCAACGGAGAAAACCCAGGCCATTGCGCGTCCGGATCGGGCGCGATGCTCATGGGGACGCGCTACGCCGAGTGGACGTCGGACGACATCACCGACCGCGCCGTCATCCGCGGCGCTGGCAACAACGCACCAGCGCCGCAGCACCGCTGCGCCGCGCGACGAACGGCGCTCGCCACGCAAGCAGGCCTCGAAGTGGGCTTTCGCTGCTGCGGCGGGACGCGATCCACCGTTGATTATCCACGCGAAGTCTCTCGGCCGCCGTTTCGCGAACAGCCCATGAACACCGCGCAGCTCTCGCAGATCGTCGCCACGATCCCCGAGCTCAACCGCGTGCGCGACGGGCTCACCATGCTCTCGGTCGCGGCCATCAACGAAGTGATGAACCACGGCGCGACCAGCGTCGCGCTGCACCCCGAAGCCACATTCACCGTGCAGCCCGTGCGATGGAGCCCCACGTTCGGCGAAGAGCTCTTGGTGTTCACCGCGACGAGCACAGTGGGCAGCTTCGTCGCGGCGCTGTGGGTGCTTCCGACGGAAGATGGCCGCGGCGAGCGCTACAAGCACGCCGCCAGCTACATCCTCGCGGGCGACCGCGTCGCGATGACCCTCGCGCACATGCGAACCACCCGCGAAGAGATCCAGTGGAGCGCCTGCTGGAACTGCGGCGGCGAGCACGGCGTCGTCACGTACGACCGCGAAAACGCCCGCGCCATCGCCGTCCAGCGCTGAGCGCCACTGCTCAGTGCATCTCCCCCGACGAGAGCACCTTCACGCCCGCGGGGCGCTCTTTGGCCGCGTCGATCACCGCCTTCGCGACGGCGCTCGCCTCGATGGGCCTCCCGCCAAACGGCTTGAGCAGCGGCGCCACCGCCCGCGAGAGCACGATCGCCACGCGCTCTCCGGGGCGGCTCTCTGCCCGATCGCCGAGCAGCAGCGACGGCTGCGCGAGCACCAGCGACGGCCACCCCATGGACCGCAGCGCGTCTTCGCACTCGCCCTTCACCTGGTTGTAGAAGACCATCGACTGCGCGTCCGCGCCCAGCGCCGAGACCAGCGCGAAGCACTCGGCACCCGCCGCGCGAGCGCCCTTGGCGAAGGCCATCACCGCGTCGAAGTCCACCGCGCGAAACGCCTCTCTCGAGCCCGCTTTCTTGATGGTCGTCCCGAGCGCGCACACCGCCGCGCGCGGCGCCGGCGCGTCCCCTGCGTCGAACGCCGCGAAGTCCACGGCGCGCTCGATGAGCTTGTCGCTCGCGCGCCCCGAAGGCCGTCGACCGAAGGACACCACCGTGCCGAACGCCGCGTCGCTCAACGCGAGATCCAGCGCAAATCCGCCCACCAAACCGCTCGCGCCCGCGAGCCACAACACGCTCTCCGTTGCCATCGCTGGCCGCGAGCGTAGCTCACAACCCGAGCGGAGGATCTTCGGGCACGCCCAACAGCGCAGCGCGCGCCGCGGCGGCGACGAAGATCGAGCCGCACACCACCACGCGGCCGTCCGCGCCCACGGACGATCGCGCGCGATCGAGGGCGTCGCGCACAGACCCGCAGGCGACACCTCCGGCGTGCGCGGCGAGCGCGTGCGGATCCGTCGCGCGCGCGAGGTTGGCCGCGCAGAAGAACCACTGCGAGGGCGGGCAATACGCGCGAAGGGCGTCGAGCGCCGCGGGCCAGTCTTTGTCCGATGAGGCGCCGAACACGAGCGCGCGTTGCGAGGGAGCGACCTCGTCGGCGAGCAGGACGGCGAGCAGCGCGCGGACGCCCTCGGGGTTGTGCGCCGAGTCGATGAGCACCGGGCCGATGCGCTCGCAGCGCGCGGGCCAGCGCGCCTCGCTCAAGCCCCGCTCGCTGTGCTCGTCGCGCACGCCGAGGACCCGCAGCGCGCCGAGCGCCGTGCGCGCGTTGTCCACCTGGTGCAGCCCCGCGAGGCCCAGGCGAACATGAACACCAGTATTCAAGAGCACGGTCGCTCTGCCCTCTTCGTCGATGGACTCTGCGATGAGCGAGGGGGTCGGTCGCAGCGCGGCGCCCGCGCGCTCGGCGACCTGGTCGATGGCCGCGCGCGCCTCGCCGGCGGCGAGGGAGGGGCCGAGGACGTAGGGGACACCTCTTTTCAAGATTCCAGCTTTTTCACTGGCGATCTTGGCGTGAGTGTCGCCGAGCAGCGCGGTGTGATCGAGGCCGATGCTGGTGATGGCGCACACGCTCGGGGCGCAGACGTTGGTGGCGTCGAGCCTGCCGCCGAGGCCCACTTCGAGCACGACGTCGTCGACGCCCGCGCGCTCGAAGCAGAGCCACGCCGCCACCGTCGTCGCTTCGAAGAGCGTGAGCTGCGGGATGGCGCCGCGCTCGCGGGCCGAGAGCACCGTCGCGAGGGCCGCGCCGAGGACGTCTTCGTTGACCGGCGCGCCGCCCACTTGGATGCGCTCGGCGAAGCGATGCAAGTGCGGCGAGGTGTACAGCCCGACACGGCGCCCCGAGGCGATCAGCGCGCGGGCGATCATCGCGGACGTGCTGCCCTTGCCGTTGGTCCCCGCGACGTGGGCGATGCGAAAGTGCCGCTGCGGATCGCCGAAGTGGGCGAGCGCTGCGCGCACGGGGTCGAGGCCGAGGACCATCCCCGACGGAGCCAGCGCGTAGAGCGCGCGCAGCGCCGCGAGGTACTGCTCGCTCATGGGTCGAGCAGGTGGCCGAGGACGCGCGAGATGGTCGCGCGCATGGCGTGGCGCTCGGCGATCATGTCGACCATCCCGTGCTCGAGCAAAAACTCGCTGCGCTGAAAGCCCGCGGGGAGCTTCTGGCGGATGGTGTTCTCGATCACGCGCGGGCCGGCGAAGCCGATGAGCGCCTTGGGCTCAGCGATGTTCACGTCGCCGAGCAGCGCGTACGAAGCGGCCACGCCGCCGGTCGTCGGGTTGGTCAGCAGGCTCACGAACGGAACGCCCGCGTCCTTCAGCCTCCCCCTCGCCGCCACGCTCTTGGCCATCTGCATGAGCGAGAGAATGCCCTCTTGCATGCGCGCGCCACCCGAGGCGCTGAGCACGATCGCAGCGCGCTTCTCTTCAGCGGCGACCTCGAAGAGCCGCGCGAGCTTCTCGCCCACGACCGAGCCCATCGAGCCGCCCATAAACGAGAACACGAAGAAGCCCGCGGCCACGGGGCGACCTTCGATCGCGGCGCGACCGACGATCATGGCCTCTTCGAGGCCGGTCTTCTTCTGCGTGGCGGCGACGCGCTCGGGGTAGCGCTTTCCGTCGGTGAAGCTCAGCGGGTCGCCCGGCTCGAGGCCGCGGGCGAACTCGTCGAACGAGCCTGGGTCGAGCAGCAGCTGCGCCCACCGCTCGGCGTCGAGGCGATAGTGATGCCCACAGCGCGGGCACACCTCGTAGTTGCGCTCGAACTCTTCGGCGAGCATCGTCTCTTCGCAGCCGTCACAGCGACGAAACACGCCAGCGCCGACGCTGACCTTCTCTGAACCTTCAACGGAAGGTTTGACCTTCGCGAACCAGCCCATACCGTCGATCGTTCGGGTCTCACGCGCGACGATCGCCGTCAACGTGCGTCGCGCGCTACGCAGGGCAAAACCCTGGCATTGCGCGGATTCGAGCGCAGCAAAAGATCCCCCGACCGACGCTCAGCCCCCGACGCGAAACGACATCGACGATCGACGACGACCGAGCCCCGAGCGCACGAGCTCGGCCTTGGTCTCCATCGAGTCGCGCGTCGGGACCACCTGCATCGTCGCGGGGACGAGCGGCGCGTTGGGGTCGTACGGCATCGCCGGCGCGAAGTGACCGCCGTGCGGCAGCGGCCCGTGCGCGCGCACGCACGCGTCGAACAAGCGCTTGTCGAGCGCGAAGTCCGGGTCGAGAAACACGGTCTTCAGCCACTCTTCGAAGCTCGCCTCCGCGGCGTCCACGCGGCCTTCGAGCGCTCGCAGCCGAACGACCTTTCCGCCGCGGTAGCCGAACTGATCGCCGAACGCGGTCTGCGCGAAGAAGAAGCACCCCTCGGTCACGGGACCCCAGGATTTTCGCCAGCCGTCGCGCAGGTCGTTCCACGACAAGAGCGAGTGGTTGGGGGGAGTGCTGCACGCGCCGAACACGTGCAACAGCCCGCTGAACGCGTAGAAGCCGTTGCGCCGCTGCAGGATCCCTTGGTGAAAATCCTGGCTGCGCCCCGCGGCCGCGAGCGCCATCGCCGCGATCGTCGAGTCGTACGGCGGCGGCCGAAAATCCTGGTCGAGGTACGGTTCAACGAATCTTAGCAGCGCGTCGATTGGCATGAGTCACTAGCCCACGTAGGGGTCTGCGCTGGCCTCTGCAAGATTCAGAGGCGACAGCTCGGCAATGGTGAATGCAGAGCGCGGGGCTCCGCAACCATCGCAGTGTTCATCGAGCCTGTGCTCGACGGCAAACATCCTGCGGAGCTACGAAATCCTTGCACGCCTTGGTCGTCTGTTGCGCAGTTCAGCCGTCGACCCGGTCGCGCATCTCGAGAAACTCCAAGAACTCCTGCAAGCGCGACGGGTCTCGGATGACCCAGCCGCCCGTGTCCACCGGGTGCAGGATCCTCAGCCGCGTGAGCCGGGTCATCACTTCGATCACCCGCACTTCGTCGAGCCCGATCTGCGCCGCGAGCTCTTCGGTCGTCGTCGGGACGTACACGCCCCCCTCGGTCTGCGTCCCGAACTCTTCGGCGACGCGAGAGAGCCCCAAGATCACCCGCACGCGCGGGTCTTGCTGCAGCAAGATCTCGATGAGCGTGTTGGCGCTGTCCAACCGGCGCGAGAGCTTCTTGATCAGCCGCACGGCGATCTCTGTGTTGCCCACGACCATCGCCTCGAACATCTTCGCGTCGAGCACCAGCGCGCGCACCTCTTCGAGCGCGTCCGCCGTCGCGTTGCGCGGCTTGTCGTTGAGGATCGCCATCTCGCCGAAGAACTCTCCGGGCCCGAGGATCGCCAACATCCGCGCCCCCTGCGGGTGGTCCTTCGTGATCCGCACGCGACCCGACTGCAACACGAACATGTGCTGGCCGGACTCGCCCTCGCGAAAGATCACCGTGCCCGAGGGAAACACGCGCCCGAACCGAGAGAACAAGGCATCGTTGGAGCTCGTCATGGTCTCGCACGAGCCTATCGCCTCGGCCCCCCGAAGGGCTAGCGCCACGATGCGCCGACCATGGACTCGCCACGCGATCGTCACCCTGGCGCTCGCCTCGTTTGCGCTCGGCGCAGGCTGCGAGAAGACGCCCCCGCGCCCGCCCCGCCCCGCCGCCGTCGACCCCGCGCGCACCGGCCCGCCGCGCGGCTTCGGCGTGCTGCCCCCGAGCGTTCTGCAGCAAGTCGAAGCGCTCACCGATGCCGGCGAAATCCCGAGCGGAATCCTCCCCGGCCCCCTCGGCCAGTGCGTCCGTCGCGGCGCCGAAGCGCTCTCGCCCGAGCTCGCCGGCGCCCTTCGCTCGCTCGCGTACGACTCGTTCGCCGAAGACGGCTGCAGGCTCGCCCTCGCCCCCGCCGCGCGCGACCCGTCCCTGTGCGACCCCATCGAGCTGCCGCAGCTCCAGCGCTCGTGCCGCAGCCGCGTCGCCATCGCCCGGGCCGAGCGCGCCCTCTGTCCCCGCGCCCTCGACGAGCCCGGCCCCGACCCCATGTGCGTCGCCCTCGCCTCGCGCGCCGCCAGCGCGTGCCCCGGCGCAGGAGCCACCTCCGCCGAGTGGTGCCGCGCCATCGCCGAGCACGACCGCGGCCGCTGCCGCGCCCTGCCCTCGCCACTGCGCCGCCGCTGCGACGAAGACGTCCGCGCGCTCGAAGCGCTCACCGAAGTCAGCGTGCGGCCGCAGCCCGCGCCCGGACGCATGCAGCTCACCGTCGAGTGGACCGACCAGAGCGAGCCCGCGCGCACCCTCGAGGCCGACGGCTTCGACCGCGGCGCGCTCGTGTCCGATTCGCGCGCGATCTACCTCGTCGATCCCCGACGCCGCTGGCCCTCTCCCACGGCGTACGCGCTCGACGGACGCAGCGCCGCCGTCGGCTTCGAGCTCTCGCTCAGCGAGCAGCGCCGCGGTGAAGCCCTGCGCATGCGCGTGGTCCTCCCCGACGGCCGCTCGATCGACGGCCCCGACGGCCGCCCCGCAGGAGCCGTCCAGTACGCCCGCGCCTCCCGCGAGGTCGGCCACGAGCTGTCCGGTGAGATCACCGCCGCGGGGCTGTGCGCAGGCCACCCCGTGCGCGTGCGCGCCACGTTCTCGACCTTCGTGCGCGACGTCGTCAGCGACCGCGAGGCCCGAGACGGAGCTCCGGCCGCCTCCGAGCGCGACGCGGGCGCCGAAGAATAGACGCCCACACAATCAAATGACCTGTCTGTTACCGGGGCAAAATGCTGTCCCGCGCGTGGCGGGTGCGCAGGATCGTCAGCTCCATCAGCGCCTCTTTCTCGCTCTCGCACACGACCACGTCGAAGCGCCGCGAGCCCTCGAGCGCCCCTTCGAGCGCCGTCAGCACCAGCCCCATCGACGCGCGCACCGAGCTCGTCCCGCCGTAGATCACCGTCGGCCGGTCCACCGCGAGCCCCGTCCGCTCTTCGACCCAGTACCTTCGCACGAGGGTCTCGACCACCGCGTTGTCCCCGAGCTCGACCAGCAGCGCCGTCGCAGAAAACACCGCGCCAAACGCGTCGATCGCCCGCGCCTCGTCCACGTTGAGCGCGCCGCTCAAGTACACCCGCAGCAGGTCCGGCGGGCTGAAGAGCACCCGGTGCCTGCCCACCGTCCGCTGCGCGCCGATCGCTGCGGTCGAGCTGCTCGAGGTTCGTCGAGGTGGTCCGTTCATCGTTGCGCTACGCTCCTTCGCGTCATGGCCGTCGCCGCGCGACGCTCCTCGCAGTGTACCTCGTGCGGAGCCTGCTGCTTCACCGCGAATCCAGAGTACATCCAGCTCTGGAGCGTGGACCGAGAGCGCCTGTCGGGCCAGCTCACTGAGGTCGCACACGAAATCAACGGCCGCTGGTTTCTCAAGATGACCGCGGGTCATTGTGACTCGCTCACCGTCGACCGCGCCCGCGGGCTCTACCTCTGCTCGATCTACGAGCAGCGCCCCGACGCCTGCCGCGCCTTCGCTGAAGACAGCGCCGCGTGCGAGCTGATCCGCGCCGAAGCCCTCCTGCGCCGACGCTGACCGAGCTCAGCCCCAGGCGCTCTTCACCGCGTCCGAAGCCTTCTCGACGAAGTCCTTCTGGATCCGGTCGAGCACCCCCGCTTGCTCGGCCAACACCGGCTCGACCCGCGGCGCGAGCTGCGCCAACGCCAGCGCCAGCCCCTCGGCGTTGGCCCGCATCGTCCCCGCCTTCGGGGCAGCACCACCCGAGCGCTGCAAGAGCACCTGCCGCGCCGGGTCCACGAAGATGCGATCCACCTGCGAGAGCGACTCTTCGAGCGGCGCCAGCGTCCGCTCGATGTACTGCGCCACGCCTTGCTGCCGCCGCGCCGAGAGCTGCCGAAGCGCCTCTTGCTGCGCCACGTTGCTCGCCTTGCGCGCTTGCTCGAGCGCCCCCCGCAGCCGCTCGCGCTCGGCGGTCCACTGCCGGCCCTGCGCCGCGACCCGCTCCATCTCGATCTGCCCGCTGCGGTGCTGGTTGGTCAGCGTCTCGATCCGCGCGCGCAGCTCGTTGCGCGCGGCCCACACGCCGGCGAGGTACTCGTCCGCTTGCTGGATCGACAGCCTGCGCGCAGGGCGGTGCGCCCCGAGGGCCTTCTCGATCTCGATCAGCTCGGCGCGCGTCGCGTCGGTCTTCGCCTGCGCGTCGGCCACGGCGCGGTCGAGCAGCGAGACCTGCGTCTTCTCTCCCGCGAGGCGCGTCGCCACCGCAGAGAACTGCGCCTCGGCTTCGGCGAGCACGCGACGGCGCTGCGCGAGCGCCTCTTTGCGCTCTTTGCTGTCCTCGTCGAGCTCTTCGACCTTGCGTCGCCACTCGTCCTTGCCGAACAGCGCCGGTGGGTTGTCCTTGGTCTCTTGCAGCTTCGCCGCGGCGGCGGTCGCCTCTTGGTCCTTGGTCGTCACGTCCGCGCGCAGCTGAAGCACCGTCGTGTCGAGCTGCTGCTGCTGCAACGTGAGCTGCGCCACCAGCGTCGCGCGGGCGTTGCGCTGCTGCGCGTGGCCGTCGAGCGCCTGCGCGAGCTGATCGAGCTCTTCGCTCTTGGTCGCCCAGCGCACGATGTTCTTCGCGGTCTCGACCTCGGTCTTGAGCTCGTCTTCGCGGCCGATCGCGGCGAGCTTGTCCTGCTCGCGCTTTCGCTGCGCGAGCGAGCCCTCTTCGACCGCGCGCACGATCGCTTGGATCTGCGCCTCGGCCTGCTCGAGCTGCGCGCGAAGGGCGCTGACCGCGGGGGTCTCGTCGGGCGGCGCCGTGAGCAGCTCTGGGGGCAGGGACTCTGCGAAGGGCAGCAAATCGGGCCACGAAGAGGGCGTGTCGACCTGCGCGACCGCGCAGAGGTCCTGCAGCGAGCGGCGCAGGTACGGCAGCGCCTTGGTGTACAGCGACTGCAGTCGACGCACGTACTCTTGGTAGTTGGCGTTGGCGCTGTCGAGCGAAGCGACGTCGGGCTTCGCGACGCCGTGCACGGCCTCGAGCACCTTGGCGCACTGCTCGCGCAGCGCGACGGCGACGGGCTCGAACGGCTCGAGCCGCTTCTTCTTGTCCCGCTCTTGCTCGGCGAGCTCTTGCTGCGAGAGCCCTTCAGCGAGCCGCGTCGCGCCCGACGGAACCTTCGAGAGCGCCGCGAGCCACGCACGCTGCGCCTCGACGTCGCCCTGCGTCGCCTTCACGACCGCCGCGAACGCCGCGATGTTGCCGTCTTCTTCGCCCTGAAACGTGAAGCGGCCGACGACCTCGTACACGTCCGTGAGGCCCGAGAGCGTGGCTGGGTCCGCGGGCTTCCACAGGGCGTGGGTGTTGAGCCTGGCCGCCAGCTCGTCGGCGCGCGCGCCGTACCACGCGCCTTCGTCGTTGGCCGCGGTCAGCACGTCGGCGTACGGGTGAATCGTGTCGAGCACGTCCTTGCGCGTGCGCGCGAGGGACGAGTGCACCTCGTCGAGCTGCGCGAGCACCGAGAGGTAGAAGCGCACGTACGCGTGCAGCGGATCGTTGACGGTGGTCATACGCAATGAGCCTCAACTGCGGCGCAGGTCGTCGCTCTCAGCGGGGGGATTGAAGAGCTCTTCGAGCGCGTGAATGTCCTCGCGCGCGCGCCGCTCGTCCTGGTCGAGCGCGCTGAACCGCGCGGGCCAGATGCGCACGCACTCGCTGCGCGCCCAGCGGCGAAGGGACTGCTCACCCTCGGAGTCGAGCCACGAGTCGTTGACCGTGCGCACCGCTTCTTCGTGGTATTTCTGCAGGCCGCGGGGGTGTTTCGCGAGCGCGTCGAGAAAGTTGCAGATGCGATCGACGTCGGCGCGCACGCGGTTGACCATCTTGGACCAGTCGCGTTGACCGACCGAGGGGATCGTCGGCGGCTCGTTGCTCGCGGCGGGCTTGGCCGTCGGCGCGGGGGGCGCCGCTTTGTTCGTGAACATCGCCGGCCCCGTGGGAAACCCGGCCGGCGCGCTCTGCGCAAACGACCCGCTGCCGACGCCGGGGACGCCGCCGACCGAGGGGCTCGCGAAGCTGCCTGTGCCCGCGGTCACGCCGGTGACCTTGTCGGCGATCGAGAGGCCGAAGAACTGCTCGAGCCCTTGCAGCTCGCGCTCGCGGATCTCGCGGTCGCCCTCGTCCGTCGCGTCGAGAATATCGATGATTTGCCGAGCGAAATAGCGCGCGAGGACCTCGAACGCGACGTCGGCGCGGGCGAGCTCGCGGTTCTGGTAGCGAAGCACGCTCTCGCTGACGTGCCCCGAGCGGCCCATGCGCTCGATGCGCTCGAGCATGGTGGCGCCGGGGGGCAAGAGCATCTCGAGCTTGCCGCCGTCGTAGCTGCCGTGAAGAAACATCTCTTGCAGCATGCGCTCGATGCTCTCGCGCGCGCTGCTGCGAAAGTCTTCGCCGAGGCCAGTGATTTTGGCGGCGGTTCGCTCGCGCATGCGGTTGCGCAGCTGGATCTCGACGGCCGTCTCGTTCATGAGGCCGGGCGACGGCATCTGGCGACGGATGGCCTCGGCCTCTTCGGGGGTGAGCTTTCCGTAGAGGTCTTTGCGGATCTCTTCGATGCGGTTGCTCGCCCGCGCGGCGCGCGCGTTGCGCTGCTGCTCGCTGAGCTCGAAGTCGAGAAACGCGCTGAGCCGAGACTTGATCGACGGGAGCAATCCGCGCGGCGATTCGCCGGCGATCACGTGGTTCCACAATTGGTCGAACTGCTGCTCTTTGCGGCGCTCGAACTCCGACGGGTTGAGCGAATCCTTCACGGTGATGAGCGTGCCCTTGAGCTGCGTCTCGATCTCCGTGAACTCTTGCCGAAACTGCACCATCACGCGCTGGTCGATCGCCTCGAGGTCCGTCGCGAGGTACTTGGCGACGGCGTCCTGCAGCTTGTCCAGCCCCGTGACGGGCCGCGTTTCTCCGAAGAAATCCTGGATCTGCTTGGCGACGGGGTGCTTGTGATCGACCCCCTGGTGCGCCCACACCTTCGAGTACGGAAACACCCGCTCGATGCCCTCGCTGCGAAAATTGCGCGCCGCGAGCGCCCAGTGCCAGTTGCCCGTCTCGTCGGGCTTGTCGAAGATGTCCACCTTCGTCAGCACGACGAACACGCGCTCGCGCAGCGCCACGCTGCGATCGGCGCTCTGCATCGTGCGCAGCAGCTCGATCTCTTGCTGAACGAGGGACGGACGCGTGATGTCCTTCACGAAGATCGTGACGTCCACCTCGTCTTCGAGCGCCTCTTGCGTGTCGCGTCGCGCCTTGTCGCTCGGCGCGTCGATGCCGGGCAGGTCCATCAGCACCACGCCGGGCATCGCCCCCGTGACGGGAACCTGCACGGTGACGGTCTCGACCGCGCGCACCCCGAGGTAGGGCCGGTTGTTGCGCGTGTCCTTGAGCGCGATGAAGGGACGAATCTTCTCTGCGAGCTCGTCGAGCGTCTCGGCCGTGAGCACGTCGTCCGCTTTGTTGAGCCGCGCTTTGATGTCCTTCAGCGAAGCAGAGATCTCTTTGAGCTCGGCGATCGCCGCGAGGTCGCGCTTGCTCGCGCGGTCGGGGTCGTCGACCTCGTAGCCCTTGCGCTGAGCGTACGCGGCGCGAAGACGGATCAGCTCGGACTCGTCGAGCGACTCCCAGCGCGAGACCGAGCCCTGCTCGAGGGCGTCGAAGTAGCTGGAAATCCGCTGCTCGAACGACGCCTTCGTGTAGTACTTCACCACGGCCGTGAAGCGGTTGGGCTCGCCCGGCTCGACGACGGTCGTCGACCACGTGCAGCGCTCGGCCTCGCTGGGCAAGAGCCGCTCGCTCTGCAGCCAGGCCGAGAGAAACGCGGATTTGCCCTGCTTCTCGAGCCCCACCACGCCGATCTTCACGACGCCCTTGGCGAGGCGTCGGTGGCGATCGGCCACGCGGGTCTGCAGGTCCTCCATCTTGCTGCGCAGGCCGTTGAGCGTGCGCGAGGCGTCCGAGTCAGCTGGAAAATACCCAGCGAATCGGTCGGTCAGCTGCCGAAAGCGCAGCAGCTTGTCGTGAACGCTCTTCAGGTCCTGGGCGCGTCGCTTGCGCGAGTCGGGGCTCCACATCGTCTGGTGCGCGGAGCGTCGCGCGTGCACGCCCGCCGTTCAAGCGCAGAGCGCCGAACAGGTCCCCATCGAGCCCCCCCTGGTGCCGATTCAGCGAGCGACGGACTTGTTGGCCGAGCCGGTCGCCGCGGTGGCGCGCTGGCAAGAGAGCAGCGCCTCAGACGTGATGTTCACGCCCGTGCTCTCGGCGCACACGTTGATGTTGTGCAGGATGCACTCGTCGTTGTCTTCGTCGACGATCTTCAGGTCGTAGTTGGCGCAGGGGATGCTCGTGAGCGTGTACGAGCCGCCCGTGCGGATCACGTTGGCGCCGAGCTGGTCCGGGCCCCAGGAGTTCTGGTCCACGGTCGACATGTACAAGCGGGTGATGACCCAGTTCGAGCTGTTGCGAAAGGTGATGTTCGAGTCGGTCGACGCCGCAGCGCCACCCGAGCTGCCGCCGGTGGTTCCGCCGGTCGTTCCGCCGGTCGTTCCGCCGGTGGCAGCGCCGCCGCCACAGCCGATCATCGCAACGCAAACCAGGGCAAGGGCCGATCGCTTCATGTTCTTCGTACGTTCCTTTCGAGGGCTCGCGGATGTGCAGGGGGCGCAAGGGCCATCATCGGCCGACGCTCGTCCCTGTCTCGCGCCGTGAGCTGCGCGGGAGTGTGCCGGTTTTCAAGACTCGATCGCCAACACAAACGACCGGATGTCATCCGCCGTCATGACTCTGACATGACGCCACGATGTCGCACACGGCCCCGCGATCAGCCCTGCGCGCGCTCGCGAGCGCTCGGCATCGAGCACACAAACTCCGCCGCGGCGCGCAGCACCTCGTGCGCAAACAGCGCCACCGCAAACAAGTGCGCCGTCGTGTAGAGCGGCGTCCCTCCGCCCGAGTACACCATCAGCGCCGTCGCGCTGAGCGGCGCAGAGAAGAGCAGCAATTTCAGCGCAAACAAATCCCTCCGCAGCGCGAAGAAAACCCCGCACAGCAGCGCGAAGTAGCCCCACAGCCCCGACGAGAACCGCAGCGTCAACTCGCCCGCAGCGAAGCTCACCGGCGTCGTCTGCTCCATCACGCGCTTGAAGCGCTTCCACACGATGTCCGCGTACCACTTGGGGTCTTGCCCGATGTCCCGCAGCACCTTCTCGCGCAGCGCCGCGTGGTACCCAGGCGACTCCGACGTGAACAGCGGATGGTGCCCCGCCTGGTCGTGCGCGATCGACTGCATCCACTCGTTCGGGTTGATCTCTCGCTGAAAATCCGGCCGCTTGTTCGTCTGCGACACCGCGTATCGATACGCCTCGAGGTCGTCCCACTTGTAGCCGTACTTCGTGTCGAAGTCGCCGAGCCCGCACCACATCGGGTGCCAGAACTCATGGTACGGCTCGATCGGACCGTGGTACGGCGCCCCGCCCCGCGTCGCCAACAACAGGCTCGCCCGCTCGTGCTCGCGGTCGAAGTACTTCGTGTACTGCTCGGACGAGAGCGACATCGCGACGAAGAGCCCCGCGATCGTCGCCGCGCGCATCCAGAGCTTCGCCCCAGGCATCAGCGCGTACACGATCAACAGCGCGCCCGCGATCGCCGACGCCTCCGCGCGCACCGAGCGAATGAAAGTGATCGCCACCCCAGAGGCCACGGCGATCACGATCGGCGCCTTCGACTTGCGCGAGACCGGGTCGAACAACGGGAGGTTGAGCCCGAGCAACAACAACATCCCCGTGATCGGCCACGAGAACACGTTGGCCTGATGATACGCAGCGTAGAGCTGCAGCGGGTTCGACCCGATCAGCGCCAGCACGATCGCCCCGAGCAGCGGCCGACGGATCCACCAGAAGCCCGCCCACACCAGCCACAGGGCCAGCGTAAACGCCGCCACGTTCGCCGGCTGCACGCGAGGCGCGCGCGAGTCGCAGCGCTCTCCGCGGTGCCAGAGATCTACGTAGAAGAGAAACAGCCGCCCTCGATCGCCCGAGCGAAACGTCGAGCCCTGGTCCATCACGATCGACTGCGGCGCCTCGCGCAAGATGCGCTCGGCCTCTTGTCGGCTGTCGCACTGCGGAGCCGGGACCGCGGTCATCGGCCCGAGCCCCATGTGCCGCAGATAGAAGAAGAAGTTCGCGTCGAGGTTGAGCCCCGTCGACGCGATCACCTTGTAGCTGTCGTCGTTGTGCCGCGCGGCGCGACGAATGCTTCGCTGCCACGCGAAGATCACCAGCAGCCCCGCGATCAGCACCCACCACGAGCGCGCCCCGCGCGTCGGCCACGCGACGCCCTGCAACAACCGAAGGATCATCAGAAGCCAATTCTCGAAGAGAAGGTCGCCGCGACCGCCGATCCGCTCGGCCCCTCGCAACGATACGGCCTCGTAGTGTACACAGAGGGCCTCTTAAACCACTACCGCGACGGCCATCGACGATGTCCTTCGCGGCCGCGCTACCACTTCCTATGCACTCGGGGATTCGATGAGCGAAGACCACCCCTCCGACGCGGCGCCGCAGCCCGCCGAGGAGGCTGGAGCACAACCGAAGCGACCGCGCTGGCTCGCTGCGATCGCAGAGTGGTCGACGCTCGCAGAGACCCGCGCGGCGCGGCGCGCGATCGTCGGCGACAAGCGCGCGTACGCGAGGCTCGTCGATCGCGCGCAGCAGCGCATCGACGCCGCAGAAGCGCTGTGGCGCGAGGGGGCGCGGATCGACGCGTTCGCTGCGCTCGAGCGCGCGTGCGACGACCTGCGCGAGCTCGCCGCGGCGCAACCAGCGATCGCCGAGCGCATGGGGCCCCTCGCCGCGCTCGAGCGCAGCGAGTCGTACTTGCCGCAACAAGACACGCTGCCCGCCGACGCGCGCAAGGCGTTCTCTCGGCAGGCCCTCGCGGCGCAGCGCATGGTCGCCCGCGCTCGTCCGGCGGCGCGCTCGATCGTCGCGATGGCGCTCGCGCTCGTCGGGCGATGGGCGATGGTCGCCATGGTGCTCGCGTTCGCGTGGAGCGTTCGCGACGGGCTCGCTCCGCGCAGGCTCGCCGCGCGCGCCTCGAGCACGTGGGGCCTTCAGTACGCGCCGCCCTTCGCCGTGGACCGCGACCGCAAGACCAATTGGCTCTTGCAAGACGGCGTGCTCGGCTGGCTACAAGTGTCGTTTACGCCTGCAAAAGTGCGGGTGCTTCGCATCTGGCAGCCGCAGGCAATGCCCATGTACGCGGTCAACCGCATCCGGGTCGAGTACATGCTCGGCCGTCGCGTCGTGCGCACGCAGACGCTGGACATTCGCTCGATGATCGCGAGCCCGCAGCCCGTGCGCATCCCGGTCGTGGGAGAGCCGCTGCTCGACTCGATCAAGATTCACATCGAAGAGCTCGGCGCCGGCGGCGGAGGGTTCGCCGAGGTCGAGATCGAGTAGCGCTCGCTACGGGTCGAACGCGTAGCACGAGAGCGCGACGCGACGCCCATCAGGGTCGCGCGCGTAGAGCGTAAACGCGGTCTCGGCCTCGATCACCGCGAGCCGCTCGCGCGCCGCGGCCATGTCGCCCCGGTCCATCGCGAAGGCGACGAGCTCCATGCTGGCCGGGTCGATGGCGGGCTCGGTCTCTGCGCGACGCTCGAGCATCACGATGACGCCGGCGGCGTCGAGCCAGATCGAGCGAAGGGCTCCCGTGTCGGTGCAGTGCCGCGCGCGTTCGCGAAGCCCCAAGCGCTCGACGTAGAAGCGCGCGGTGCGCTCGATGTCCGCGCAGCGCAGCGCGAGGTGATGCAGCGGCAACGCTCAGCCCTCGTCGTCGCTGTGATCGTCGGCCGAGGTGCGGATGCGGCAGCGCATCTCGAGCACGCGCGGGGCGTCGTCGCGCAGGGGATAGCTGAACTCGACGTCGTTGCAGCGCAGGGTGCGGCGCGGCTGGTCGAGCTCGAAGCGATAGCGGCCCGGCTGCGGAGGGCCCACTTCGAGGCACACGCCGCGGGTGCGGTCGAGGATCTCGCGGCGCTCGAGGCCATCCCACACGAATTCAACGGCCTCGCCCGGCTGCAGCTCGCGGCGCTCGGGCTGGCCGAGGCCACCGTAGCCCGCGCCGCCGTCGTCGGCGCAGAGCGGCATCTGTCCGACGGCGAAGAACTTCACCGGGTCGCTGTCGCGCCCGCCGTCCTCGCTGCGCCTGCGCGAGCGCAGCTTGCGCGTGTGGATCATCTCGTTGATGTCAGGGTTGGTGAACAACGGAACGGCCCTCGACGCCGTGTTCACGATGCGGATCGTGAGCGCGACGGTGACCCCGCTGTCGGCGAGCCCTGCGTCGATCGAAGCGGGCGCCGCCGCGTCTTCGACGGCCACAGGAGCAGCGGCCGTCGTGGCATCCTCGGCGACCGTCGAGGCGTCCTGCGGGGCGGCGACCGGCTGTCGATCGGGCGCAGGCGGGTTCTTGCGGCACGCGGCGCTCGTCGCCATCAGGGACGCGAGCAGGACGACTGGACGAACGGCCAACGACATCCCCCGCGCCACTAGCACGAACACGGGACCGAGCCCAAGTCGCGGCCTTCGCGACGGCGCTCCTTGCGAGATAGTTGCAAAGTGTTACAAACTACCGCCGTGGACGAACACAGGGAGAAATGGCGCGCTCGCTCGGCGGCGATGCGCGGCGAGCGCTTCAGCGCGCGCACGTTCGACGCGGGGTGCGAGCTCGGCCCCGAGCGGCTCGCCGAGGTGCGCGCGGCGCTCGACGCGCACGGGGCGGTGCACGTTCAGCGCACGGGGCTGTCGTCCACAGAGGATGTGCAGCGGGCGATGGCGTCGCTGGGGTTCGCGCCGCACGAGCAGTTCTCGGGCGGGGGACGGACGCGCGAGTCGTGGCAGCGCAAGTGGGTCGAGCCTGGGCTGCGACGGTTGGATTTCTACCCGCCGGATCTGTACCTGCTGGCCAACAACGAAGTGCAGTATCGACGGTGCTCGCCTGCGCGCGTGTTGTTCTACTGCAAGCGGCCTGCGGTCGTTGGAGGCCGCACGTTTGTGCACAGCGCCGAGCGCGTGCAGCGAGCGATCGAGCGATCGGGGCCGCTCGGCCGGGCGCTGATCGAGCGGCTCGAACGACACGGGATGCTCATCGAGACGGGCTTCTTGCACCGGGCGCACCCGCTCGCGAGAGAGAACTATTTTCAGTCGTGGCAAGAGCGCTTCGGGACCGAGGACATGGGCGAGGCGCTCGCACGGGCGAGCGCGCAGTCGGTGGACTACGACCGGTGCTGGGTGCGCGACGAGCCGAGCGAGCGCGAG
>JAAFIF010000082.1 GCA_013298625.1 Myxococcales bacterium | reverse complement strand
GGGCTCGGTGCGAAGCGCGCGTCCCTGCGCGTCGCGCATCTTGCCCATACCGATCATGACGAGGTCGTAGATCGCCCAGATGCCGCAGCCTCCACCGGTGAGGAGCTTGGCGATGCCGAGGTTGGTCTGACCGAGATAGAAGCGGTCTGCGCCCATCGTCCCCAAGAACGCCGCGAGCAAGAACGCCGTGGCCTGGTCCTTGTCGCTCACGCCGCCGGGCGACATCGCGCCGGGCGCGCCGAAGCCGCCGCCCGCGGGGACCATGCCCATTCCACCGGGCGCCGCGCCGAAGCCGCCGAGCGCGCCGAAGCCGCCCTGCGGAGCGGCCGCAGGAGCGCCGAAGCCGCCCTGCTGCGGAGCGCCGAAGCCACCCTGCTGCGGAGCACCGAACGCGCCGCCTTGCGGAGGCGCGCCGAAGCCGCCCTGCGCAGGCGGGGGCGCACCAAAACCACCCCCCTGGGGCGGAGCACCGAAGCCACCCTGCGCGGGCGGAGGCGCGCCGAATCCACCTTGCGCCGGCGGGGGCGCACCGAAACCACCACCCTGCGCGGGCGGCGTCGGATTGAACCCACCACCCTGCGCGGGCGGAGCGCCACCGGGGGGAGGCCAGCCTCCCTGTCCACCACCGCCACCACCGCCAGGCGGCCAGCCTCCGCCACCCTGACCACCGTTCGGATCGAATCCCATCTGTCTACTTCCTCCTGCACGAAACTGTGCGACTGCTCGCGAAAGAGCATCGCACACGTGTCGATCTGACGCGCGCGAATCCCGCGGGAGCTCCCGCAGAACAGCGCTCGCGCTCGTTGGACAGCACGTCTGCTCGAGCGCTCTCGCGCATTGGTAACACCGCGCGAATCACGGCGTCACGTTCGTGGCAGCGGGGCCGCTCTCGGTCCGGACGTTGTCTGTCCGTTGATCGCGCGTTGGCCAAGCGTTCTCGCCTCTGCGACCCTCGTCCGTCACACACGATCATGACGGACCGACCCACGAACACCAACGCGCCGCTCGAGCCCGCGAGCGACAGCGTCGAGCTCTACATCCGAACGTACTACTCGCTCTTGCGGAGCACCGGCGAAGTGCGCGTTCGCGCGTTCGAAGAGACGCACGCGTTCAGCGACTCGACGCTGCACCTCGGCGCGAGGGACAGCGTGCCCGACGTGGCCGCGTTTGCGTACGCTGCGGCGCGCTTGCCCGCGTGCATGCCGGCGATCGGGCGCATCGTGCTCGGGCAGTCGCACGAGCAGTTCGAGGCCATCGGACTCGAGGTGCGCGACTGGGCCGAGGTCCGCACGCGCGGCCGCAGGAGACCCTTGCGGCACAACGGCGCGGACATGCTCGCGGTGTTTCTCACGAGCACCAGCGACCTCGACGACCTCATCCCGATCGTCACCGCCTACCAGATCGAGTGGAACAAGCTCCACGACCGCCTCGCGCACAGCGCCCTCGGCCGCGCCATCGCGCGCGCTCCTGCCGAGGACCCGCTCGACATCGACGACGCCGAGCTCTCGGCGCTGCTCGGGCTCGACGCCAGCGGAATCGCGACCATCCGCGCCGCGCTCGGCGACCAGCTCGACGTCGGCCTTCGCGCGATCGTGGCCAGGGAGAGCGACCTGAAGCTCCGCGTGCTCTCGACGACGTACACGGGCTACCAGCGCGCGGCGCACCGATGGTTCAGCGGCATCGAGCCCGCGTACGTGCGCGAGAGCACGCCCAAGCGCCCGCCGATCTACTTCGTCTCGTCCAACACGCACTCGGTGCTCAACCTGGTCGGCGGCTATGCGCGCGCGCACCGCGACTCGATCGTCGAGTTCGTGCGTCGCAAGAACCCCGAGCGCCTCGCGGAGGTCGTCGAGCAAGCGCTCGAGGGCGGCGACGAAGACACGCTCTCGAACCTCTCGTACTACCTCTTGCGCGCGTGGCTGCACGAAGCGGACGTCGACACCAAAGAGCTCTTGCTGCAGGTGCAGCAGTTCGACGCCGAGTCGGGCGTGCGCACCGTTCCGAGCCCGGGCAAAGTCGATGTCAGCGCGCAGCTCGTCGACCTCGCGAAGCTGCGGCCCGACCGGCTCGATCCGCGCGTGCGCGTCCCCGGCGTCGAGCTGCTCGCGCAGAGCGACGCGGTCGTGCTCAACATCGACTATCCCTTGGGAATGGCCGCCTATCACTTGCTCACGCGCCTCACGCAAGGCGCGAGCGAGCTGCTCGGCGTCTACGTGATGGGCAAGGCCGCGACCCTCAACGGGCGCGTCGGCGACGTGATGCTCTCGGACACGGTCTTCGATGAGCACTCGGGCAACCGCTATCTGTTTCGCAACGCGTTCACCGCGGCGGACCTCGAGCCCTTCATGCGCCGCGGGACCGTGCTCGACGGCCAGAAGGCGCTCACTGTGCGAAGCGCGTTCTTGCAGAACCGCGACTACATGGGCCGGTACTACCGCGACGGATACACCGTGCTCGAGATGGAAGCCGGTCCGTACCTGAGCGCCGTCTTCGAGATGGCGTTTCCCGATCGCCATCCGGCGGACACGATCGTGCACTTGTCCAACTCGGTCCCGTTCGAGCTCGGGATCGTGCACTACGCCTCGGATACGCCGTACTCGCGACGGCAAGAGCTCTTGTCCAAGTCGCTGAGCTACTTCGGCGTCGAGAGCACCTACGGCTGCGCGTCCGCCATCCTGCGCCGGATTTTTTCGCGCGAGGTCGCCCGTGTCCGCGCCCGCACCGGCGAGCGCTGAGCGCGCTCAGAACCGCGCAGCGCCGCCGCTCAGCGCTTGAATCGTGATGCCCGTGGACGTCGCGAACTCCGGCGCTTGACCGCTCAGCACGACGCCGAGCACCACGCTCGTCGCGATGACCGCGGTTCCGCCCGCGATCGCCACCCAGAACAGCGGGTTGGCGTGCAGCGGACGCACGACCACGACGCGCGTGAGCGAGGCGTCGACGCGCAGCGTGGACTCGGGCGCGAGCGTCACGCGCCGTCGAAAGGGCTCGTAGCCGGCCGCGGTCACGTTGATTTCGTGTGCTCCGGCTCCGACCTCGCGGCCTCCGAGCGCGAAGGGCGCGCCGTCGACGGTGACGACCGCGCCAGGCACCGTGCACTGCACTTCGAGCCGCGCGGTCGTGATCGCCTCGAGGCTCACGCGCACGGGGCTTCGCTCGCCGCTCGCCACGCGCACGGTGGTCGAGAACGCGCGATGGCGCGGGGCGCTCACTTCGATCGTGTGCGCGCCTGGGTCGACCGAGAGCGCACGCTGCGACAGCGGACCTTCGACGCGTCGACCGTCCAGGCGAAGCTCGGCGCCCTCTGGGGCGATCGCGAACTCGAGCGTGGCGACCATCGCGCGCTCGGCGGCGAGCTGCGTCTGCGCGTCGGTGAACCGTGCGCCCTCGGCGCTGGGGTCGGCGATGCGAAGGTAGTGCTCGTACGCAGCGACCGCTTCGACGTGGCGGCCGAGCCGTACGAACGTGGAGGCCATGTTGAACGCCGTGCTCGGCCTCGGCACGAGCTCGAACGAGCGTCGAAATGCGTCGAGCGCCTCGCCCCAGCGCTCTTGCTGCGACATCTCGATGCCGCGCTCGAACGCAGCGCGCGCCTCGCGCACCGTCGGATCGACGGGGGCGCTCGACTGGGCGGCGGCGCCGGTGCGCGACGGGTCGGGTGATTGTTGAGCGTGCGCGCCTCGCGTGGAGAGCGTCACGAACAAGAGCGCGCCGAGCGCCGTCACGAGGCGGGCGCACGGGCGAGTTGGGCTACCAGACATTGGTCACTTCAGGGGGGCGTTGCTGGCCGCTCGCGCGGGTGGGCGTCGAGGGCTGGGCCGCTGGCGTCGACGGAGCAGCGGTCACCGTTGGCGCGGCGGCCGCTTGCGTTGCGGCGAGCTGGCTGCCGTTGGCGGATGGTGCGTTCGTCGAGGGCTGCCGTGCGGGGCGCCGCGCGTTTGCGGTGGGCGTCGACGGCGCGCCCGCATCGACGGTCGCTTGCGGCGCTGCGGTCGATTGCGCAGCGACCGCGCCCGAGACCGCAGGCGCGTTGGTGCGCGCGGCGGTGTTGGCCGAGGCGCTCGAGGCGAGCAGCGTGGGAGAGCGGACGCTTTGCTGCGGCTCTGGCTCGCGTCGCATGGTGGCGACGCCAGCGACGCCGACCACGACGAACGCGAGCGCCGCGCCGAGCAGCGACGCTGGCGTCGTGCGCACCGCGCGCTGCGCGGTCGTGGGCGCCATGGTGCTCTGCGTACTGTTCGGCCTGGAGACGCCGTCGTACGGGGTCGAGTTGGCGATGCTCGCGCGCGCCTCGGCGAGCTCGTGCTCGCCCAGCGTGGGCGTCGGAGGCTCGGAGCGGCGCTTGCCGATCGCGCGGCGCGCGGACCCGTCGGTGATCGCTCGCAGCCGCTGGGTGCGCGCGCCTTCGCCGCCCGCGAGCTTGTCGCCCGGCTGCGGCATGGGCACGGCGACGCCGAGCGCGCTCGCCTCGGCGAGCAGCGCGTCGGCGAAATCGTCACATGTGACAAAACGATCGCGCGCCGCGGTCGAGAGGGCCTTCGCGGTGATCTCGGACATGCCCGGCGAGACGTCGGGCGCGACCGAAATCAACGTCGGGACCTGCCCCGTGACGAGCTTGGCGAGCACGGTGGCGGGGTTGATTCCGTCGATGGGGCGAACGCCGGCGAGGCACTCGAACAACACGACGCCCATCGCGTAGACGTCGAGCTGCGCGGTGTTTTCGCTGCTGCCCAGCGCTTGCTCGGGCGCCATGTACTGCGGCGTGCCGATGATGGTGCCGGTGACGGTCTCGATGCTCTGCTCGGGCGCGTCGAGCATCTTGGCGATGCCGAAGTCGAGGATGATCGGAAACGCGCACTTTGCGCCCGGCGTGAGAAAGATGTTGTCCGGCTTCAGGTCGCGGTGAACGATGTTGATCCGATGCGCGTGCGCCAACGCGCGCAGCACCGGAACGACGATCGACAGCGTCTCGGCGACTGGCAGCCGTCCGACGCGGTTGAGCAGCTCTCCGAGCGTCTCGCCCTCGAGCAGCTCGAGAACGAGAAAGACGGTGCCGTCTTCGAGCACGTCGACGTCGAGCACGTCGACCACGTTTGCGTGGCGAAACGCAGCCGCTGTGCGCGCCTCGTTGAGAAACCTCCGCACCGCGACCGGGTCGCGCACGTGCTGCGGATGCAACACCTTCACGGCCACGCCCCGGCTCGAGAGCGCATGGTGCCCAGCGAAGACGGTGCCCATGCCGCCGCGACCGATGACCGAGTCGAGCACGTACTTGCCCGACAGCGTCGTCCCGATGCGTTCTTCGTCGGTGAGGATTGGCATGGCGCGAGAGTGCTTGCTCGACTTGTGCCGAACGCTCACACCTTACAACAATCGCTCGCGCAGGGCGCCGCCGTTTCGTATGATGAATCACCGAACGGTCGGCGCGCGGCACCCTTCGTGAATCTTTGGCAGCCAACCGTGCGTTGCCGCGTCATGCCTTCCCCCAAAACGACCAGCTGGATCTTTCGCTCGCTCGCGCAGATTGCCGTGTTCGCGCTGGTCGGCGGTGCGTCGGCGTGTCGGGCAGAGCGTACGCAGATCGTCGTGCTGGTCGACACGGACTTCGCGGTTCCGTCGCACATGGGCTCGGTGCGCGTCGTCGTGACCGACCCGCGTGACCGAAGCCCGATCGTGCAGCCGATCGAGCTCAAAGGCGCGAGCGCCAGCGGCTGTTCGGACGCGCCCAACGGCGCACGATTTTGCATCCCGCTCTCGCTGCTCTTGGTCCCCAGCGCCAACCGTCCCGTCGACGCGCCCGTCGAGCTGCGGGTCGAAGGGATCGCAGGCACCGACGCGCTCACCGGCGCGGTGCTCGTCTCGCGCTCGGCGAGGATGGCCTTCGCTCAAGGGCAGACCCTCCGCCTGCCAATGTTTCTCGCGCGCGACTGCGAAGGCGTGATCTGCCCCTCGGACTTCACTTGCGCCGAGGGAGCGCGTTGCATCCCCATCGACCGTCCGCCCGGCGTCGTGCGCGTCGACCCTCGGACCGGCGCACCGCTCGATGGCGCGCTCGTCGACGGCTCGCTCGACGACGCCGTCGCGCCCATCGACGCTCCGCTGCGCGACGCATCGAGCAGCAACCGCTTCGACGCTTCTGTCGAGGCTTCGATGGACGCGGCGACCGACGCTGGATCCGACGCCGCCCCGGACGTTCGCGATCCGCTTGCCCCTCTGTGCGCAGCGCCGTCTTGCCCGTCGCTCGCGGCGCTCTCTGCGGGCTTGGACTTCACGTGCGCTCGGTTGTCGAACGGACGCGTCGCGTGCTGGGGAGCCAACGATCGTGGCCAGCTCGGCCGCGGCACGAGCACCGCGCGCAGCGGCGACGGCTCGGGCGGACTCGCGTCACCCGAGTTCGTCGCGGGCGTCGTTGGCTCGTCCGTCCTCTCGGCAGGCGACGATCACGCGTGCGCCTCGACGTCGACCGGCGGCTCGCGACACCTGGTGTGCTGGGGCAGCAATCGCGACGGAGCGCTCGCGACTGGCTCGGGCAGCCCGTGGATTCCCACGCCGACGATCGTCGCGTACTTCACGGGACGCGGCGCGCCCGACCAGCTCGCGCTCGGTCGCGAGAGCGCGTACGCGCTGCTCGGCGCGCAGATCATCGGTTGGGGACACAACGCAGACCGCGCGATCGGCTTCGGCCCCGCGGTGACTGTCGCGAACCCCGCGCCCGTCGTCGCGCCCTCGCAGCTGCGCTCGATCGTCGCCCGCGCGCGCGGGATGTGTTCGATCGGCCGCAGCGCGGTTCAATGCCTCGGCGCCAACACAGGGCAGCGCTTCGGCGCGGTGGCCGCCGACGGCGCGATGCTCACCGCGCCGCAAGCGATCGACGTCTCGCTGCGTCGCGATCAGCTCGCGCTCGCTCCGTCGTTCGCCTGCGGAATCCAGAGCGATCGCGTCTCGTGCTGGGGCGAAAACCGCCGATCTGGCGTGCTCGGCAGGGTGCCCGCGGCCGGCGCTCCGCGCACCATCGTCGTCGCGCAGCCGGTCGACGTTGGCGACGACAACATCTCGGAGCTCGCCCTCGGCGCGGACTTCGCACTCGCTCGGTCCAATGACGGCGCCGTTTACTGTTGGGGCTCCAACGCCGAAGGCGCGTGCGCTTTCGGCACACAAGCCACGGACGGGGCGGTCACGCCCGCCACGACCGCGCCGCGACGGATCGTGTTTCCTTCGCGCTTTCGATCGCCCGCGCGCGCCATCGTCGCGGGCGACGGTCACGCCTGCGCGTTCGACGCCGGCAACGTCGTGTGGTGCTGGGGCCGCAACGCCAACGCCCAAGCAGGGCAGCCCGTCACCGCCGACCCGCGCTCGCGCGCGATCGTCACGCCCTCACCAGTGCCGATCCCAATCCCGCCGGCTTGAATCTAGGTGCTGGTTTTCATCGGCGCGCCTACGACGCGAGCGGCATCCGGACGAGCACCGTGGTCCCGCGCCCTTGACCGCCGCTCTCGACGTGGATCGTGCCTCCGTGCGCCTCGACCAGCGTGCGCGCGAGCGAGAGGCCGAGCCCGAGCCCGCCGTGCTGCCTCGTCAGCCCGCTCTCGCCTTGCGTGAACCGCTCGAACACCCGCGGCAGGAGCTCTGGCGTGATCCCCACTCCGTCGTCGCGCACCGCGATCGTCGCCGCGCCGCGCTCGTCGTCGCGCTCGACCGCCACGCTCACCGCGCCGCCGCGCGCGCTGAACTTCACCGCGTTGCCGAGCAAGTGATACGCGACGTGCTCGATCCGGCCCGGGTCGCCGTCGACCAGGCATCCCTCGCTCAGTCGAAGGTCCAGTCGAACGTCCTTCTGCTCTGCGGTCAACCGCACGGCGTCCGCCGCCTTCGACACCGCGATCGCGACGTCGACCCGACGGCGCTCGAGTCGCAGCGCGCCGGCCACCACGCGCGCCGCGACCAAGATGTCGTCGATGAGCCGAAGCTGCGCCCGCGCCGCGCGATCGATGGTCGAGACCGCGCCGTCCACCGTCGCCGCGTCCGGCGTTCGCCCGCGAAGCAGCTGAGTCCAGCCCAAGATCGTCGCGAGCGGCGTTCGAAGCTCGTGCGAGAGCGTCGCGAGAAACTGATCCTTCGCAGCCTCGGCCTTCGCGGCGCGCGCCGCGTGATCTCTCGCCTTGGCGTGCGCGCGAACCGTCTCGCTCACGTCCGCCACCCACACGACCGCGCAGCGCTCGTCGCGCGGCTCGACCGCGACGGCGCTGACGCGAAGGCAACGCGCTCCTTCACCCTCTCCAAAGTCGAAGTGCTCGCACACGCTCTCGCCGGCGATCGCGCGCTGCGCTGCGGCGCGAACGCGCTCTCTCGCCGCCGAGCGATCCGCGGCGGATGACAGGTCCATCGCCGCGCCCCACGCCTCGCTCGATGACACGCGCTCTCCGCGCTCGTCGTACACCGCGAACGCCACGCCAGCGTGGTCGAGCGCGCGCAAGATGGACTTCGGATCGGTCTTCATTCTTTCGAACATTGCGAAATGCGATGGCCTTCTGCCCGGCACCGGGGCGTGTGCGAAGCGCGCGTAGCACGGCCAGCGTAGCAGCCGACACGCGGCAGCCAGAAAATGACCGCCAAATTGCGCGCGTCAAACGTCGACGGCGGTGCCCACGAACGGCCGGGGCGTGTACCCTCCGCGCCGCTCACTATGGCGCTCGAACAAGCATTTATCGACGACTGTCCCTACGGCCCTGGCGGCTTGCTCATCGACGATATCCTCGAGGTCGACGTCGAGCGCGGCTACGTCAAGTGCACGATGCCCGCGCACTCGGAGCTTCCCCTCACGCGCGAGCAGCGCGTGCACCCCGTGCGCCACCCGCAGCACGTCTCGGGCGGGCTCATGGTGCACATGACCGGGATGGTGGGCTTCGTCCACGCGTACTACGTGCTCGGGCTTCGGCACTGTGATGGTTGGATCGGCTACGGCGCGAAGATCCACAGCGCCAAGTTTCACAACCTCGCGCGCATGGGCGAGAAGCTCGTGCTCGAAGGTTGGACCACGCAGCTGCGCAAGGGGACCCTGCGCTCGTTCGCGCGCTATCAACTCAAGTTCTCACAGGGCGGAAAGCTCGTGTACGAAGGCGATCAGGTCGCGATGTGGCTGAAGGTATCCGAGGGGGACAACGTCGCAGAGTTCACCCTCTGAGCGAAGACCACGATGCTCGCTCTCTGGGGTCGATCGATCCACCGATACCGCGCGCTGGTCCTCGTGCTCAGCGCCATTGTGCTCGCGCTCTCGGTCGTCGTGCTCGCGCGCGGCGGCGTGATGGCGCCCGCGAATTTTCCGACGACCGAGGCTGACCGCGGCCAGGCCGTGCTCGAGCGCGACCTCGGTCGGCCCGGGCCGTCGTCGTTTATCGTCATCGCTCGCGCGACGCGCGGGACGATCGACGACGAGGCGTTTCGCAGCGCCCTCGACCGTACGCTCGCCCCGATGCGCGCCGACCGCCGCATCACGCAGATGGTCGTCCCGTACGACCTTCCGCCCACGGTCTCGGCCGTTCTTCGCTCGAGAGACAGCCGCGCGCTCGTCGTGCAGTGCTCCGTGCGCGGAGACATCCGCGAGGCCCAGCGCAGCTACCGCGAGCTGCGCGCCCGCGTGCGCCCAGAGCCCGGCGTCGAGCTCACGTACACCGGCAACCTCCCGTACAAAGAAGACCTCGATCGCACGCTCGAGCGCGACCTGCTCAAGGGCGAGCTCGTGTCTGCGCCGCTCGCGCTGATCGTTCTTCTGCTCGTGTTCGGCTCGGTCGCCGCCGCGTCGTTGCCCGTCGGCGTCGGCGGCCTCGCCGTCGTCGCGGGCATGGCCGGTGTGTTTCTCACGTCCCGCTCGATGGACGTGACGCAGTACAGCCTCAACGTCACGTCCCTCGTCGGCCTCGGCGTCGCGATCGACTACGCGCTCTTCATCGTGAACCGCTTTCGCGACGAGCTCGCCGCGGGCCACGAGACCAACGAAGCCCTCGCTCGAACGCTCGCCACCGCCGGCCGCGCCGTCGCCTTCTCGGGCGTCGCCGTCGCCATCGGAATGTCTGGCCTGCTCTTCTACCGCGGGACTTTTCTCGCCTCGATGGGCGTCGCCGGCGCGCTGGTCGTCGGCCTCGCCGTGCTCTTCGCGCTCACGTTCTTGCCCGCGCTGCTCTCGTGCCTCGGCCCCCGCGTCAACGCGTGGCAGATCGTCAAGACCCGCAAGGACTCGAGCGACGCGGGCGGCTTCTGGCGCCGCATCGCCAACTGGGTCATGCGCCAGCCGCTCACGGTGCTGGTCCCGACGCTCGCGCTCACGTTTCTCGCAGGCGCGCCCTTTCTGCGCATGCGCATGGCCGCAGCGAGCGTCACGGTCCTGCCAGCGCACGTCGAAGCGCGGCGCGGCTACGACACGCTCCAGCGCGACTTCGGTGACCTCGCCGCCAACCGCGTCACCGCCGTCATCCGCTTGCCCGAAGGCCAGAGCGCCCTCGACCCCGACCGCGTCCGCGCCATGCACGCCTACTCGCGCAGGCTCGCGGCGATCCCCGGCGTCCGTCGCGTCGAGAGCTACGTCGACCTCGACCCGTCCCTCGACGCCGACGGCTACGTCAACGTCTACGGGCTGCCCGACGTGTTTCGGCCCACGCTCCTCGAGGACGCACGCAAGTACATCTCCACCGATCGCGTGATCACCTTCAGCGCGATCACCAACGGCGACTCGCACTCGGACACCGCCCGTTCGATCGTCCACGCCATGCGCGCCGCGCGCCCCACGGGGCAGGGCGAGGTCTTCGTCACGGGCCCGACGGCGGTCGACGTCGACACCACCGCGTACGTCCTCGCCAAGAGCCCCGCCGCCATCACGTTCGTGATGGTCATGACCGCGCTCGTCCTGTTCGTCTTGCTCGGCTCGGTGATCCTCCCGATCAAGGCCGTCTTGATGAACCTCTTGAGCCTCAGCGCGTCCTTCGGCGCCCTCGTGTGGATCTTCGAGGACGGCCACCTGCGAAACATCCTGCATTTCGAGCCGCAGCCCGTCGAGCCCGTCCTCCCTGTGGTCCTCTTCTGCGCGGTCTTCGGGCTCTCGATGGACTACGAAGTGCTGATGCTCACGCGCATGCAAGAGGAGTATCTGCGCACGCGCGACAACACCCGCGCCGTCGCCGAAGGCCTCGAGCGCTCGGCGCGCCTCGTGACCAGCGCCGCCGCCATCATGGTCGCCGTCTTCTCGGCCTTCGCGCTCGCCGACGTCGTCATCCTCAAGGCCGTCGGCGTCGGAATGGCCCTCGCCGTCGCCCTCGACGCCACCATCGTCCGGATCTTGATCGTCCCGGCCACTATGCGGCTCTTCGGCGACTTGAATTGGTGGGCGCCCGCGCCGCTGACGAAGCTCTACCACGCGCTCAAGCTCGGCCACGCCGAGGTCGACGAGCCCGCCGCCCCCGCGGCGAACGACGCCGCCCCCGACGAGCCCTGAGCGCGCTCAGCCGCGACGCGCGGCTCGACCCAGCCTGCGCGCGGCCTCGCGCAAGACGGCTGGGGTGCTTCCGGCGAAGCCCAGGCGCACGAAGGGACGGTCGCGCCCGTCGAAGCACATCGACCGCGTGCGCTGCACGAACACGCCCTCGTCGAGCGCCCGCGCGATCAGCGGCTCGCTGCCCTTCTCGCCTTCGACGCGGGCCCACAGCGCCATGCCTCCGCGCGTGACGTCGAAGCGCAGCGCGTCGCCCGCTTGTTCGGCCAGCGCCTGCGCGAACACGTCTCGTCGCTCGAGGTAGGTCTTGCGCGCTCTTCTCGCGTGCCGCGCCACCACGCCGTCCTCGATCAGCTCGGCGAGCGCCGCTTCGACCGTGAGATCTCCCTGTCGATCGACGTACGTCCTGCGCGCGGCGAGGTGATCGATCAGCGCCCTCGGCGCGACGACGAAGCCCGTGCGCAGCCCGGGCGCGAGCAGCTTCGAGAGCGTCGCGATGTACACCACCGACCCGTCGCTGTCCGCGCTCGCGAGCGGCAACACCGGGCGGCCTTCGTAGTGAAACTCGTGGTCGTAGTCGTCTTCGATCACGCACAACCGACGCTGCTTCGCGAGCGCGAGCAGCGCCAGTCGACGCGTCGCAGAGAGGGTCACCGTCGTCGGGTACTGGTGGTGCGGCGTGACGTACACCGCGCGCACGGCCTCGCGCTCGCACAGCGCCTCGAGCGCGGCGACGTCGAGGCCCTCGCGATCGACGGGCAGCGCCACGATCCGCGCTCCGGCCGCGCGAAACGCAGCCCACGCGGGCGCGTATCCCATGCTCTCGACGGCGATCACGCCGCCTTCGTCGAAGAGGGCGCGCGCGACGAGGTCGAGCGCTTGCTGACTTCCGCGCGTGACGAGGATGTTCTCGGGCTTCGCGGCGAGGCCCCGCAGCGACGAGGTCATCTCGGCGAGCGCCGTTCGCAGCGCGGGGTGCCCATAGGGCGTCGCATAGTCGAGCAGCTGCGAGCGCTTCGTCCGCAGCGCCCGCCGATGCGCCCGCGCAAACGCTTCGACGGGAAAGATCCCGAGCTCTGGCATCCCACCGTACAGCGCGATCACGCCGCGCGCGACCGACCGCTCGACGATGTCCGGCGCGGGTCCGAGCGCGAAGTGCGTCCGCTCGGGGATCTGCGCCCGCGCAGCGGCGCCTCGCGACGGCCGCGGTCGCTCGGGCAAGCTCGCTGCGACGCGCGTCGATCGCGCCGACTCGCTCTCGATCCACCCCTCGGCGCGCAGCGCTTCGTACGCGGCCAGCACCGTGTTGCGGTGCACCCCCAGCGTCGCCGCGAGCGTGCGCGACCCTGGCAAGAGCGCGCCGGGCGCGAGGCGTCCGCGACGAATGTCCCTCGTGATGCTGTCGGCGATCCGCGCCGCGAGCGGTCGCGTGCTGCTCTCGTCGAGCGCGATCGTGGGCGTCCACTGGCTCATGGGCTCGCATCGTACTGGTCTACGAGAATTGTCGAAACTGGCACTGATGGACAGACCACCGTGCGCGCACGATCCACCCATCGGAGGACGACTGAGATCGATGCGACGAGAAATGATGCGGTCTTCGCGCGAGCAAGCGATCGCGCTGCTGGCGGGCGCTCCCTACGTTCACCTCGCGAGCAGCGGGCCCGACGGACAGCCGGTGCTGCGCGCGCTGCACGGCGTGGTGTGCGATGGGGCGCTGTATTTTCACGGCTCGCCCGCGGGCGAGAAGGTCTCGCTCGTGGGCCGAGAGGCGGTCGTCGCGCACGAGGAGCTCGTCGCCGAGATCCCTAGCTATTGGACGGACGCGACGATGGCCTGCCCCGCGACGTCGCTGTTCGTCAGCGTGCAAGCGCACGCGGTGGTCGAGCGCGTGGAGGACCCCGTGGAGAAAGCCTCGGCGCTGCAGGCGTTGATGCGGCGGTTTCAGCCCGAGGGCGGGCACGCAGAGATCCGCTACGACGACCCGCGCTATCGCAAGCCCGTCGACGGCGTCGCGCTGTGGAAGCTCGCGCTCGACCGCGTCGACGGAAAGTGGAAGCTCGCCCAGAACCGCGGCGCAGACTACGTGCGCACCGTGATCGATCGGCTGTGGGAGCGCGGGCGAGCGACGGACGCGCGCGCGATCGAGCTGTTGCTCGAGGCCAACACGTCCGTCGAACGGCCAGCGTTTTTGCAGGGACCCGAGCGATCCACGCTGCACCCGTGGAGCGATCCCTCGGCGCTCGCCGCCGCGCTCGAGCTCGTCCGCGACGAATACTGGAACGCCGCGCGCTTCGACGACGAAGCCATCACCGCCGCGCACCGCGCGAGCTCGGCGTGGGTGCTCGCGCGCGACGAGCACGGCGCGGTGATCGCGACCGCCCGCGCCGTCAGCGACGGCGTGAAGTACTGCTACCTCGGCGACGTCGCCGTTCGCCGCGACTGGCGTGGGCGCGGCGTGGGCGCGGCGCTCGTGCGCATGTTGCTCGACCACCCGGCGGTTCGCCGCGCGGCGCGGGTCGAGCTCGCCACGCGCGACGCCATGGCGTTCTACGAACGGCTAGGGTTTTCGCTGGTCTCGCAGCAGCACAACGGGACCTTCGTACGCAGCACGATGGCGCTCGTCCGCGCTCAGAACGTCGTCGCCGCGTAGAGAGATAGCACTGGGCCGCCCGTCTGCCGCACGAGCGGACCGGCGCCGCCTTCGATCGTGAGCCCGACGTCCCAGCGCGCCGCGACGCGCACGTCGGCCTCGAGCGCGAAGCCCCAATAGCGGCTGCCGTTTCCCATTCCGCTCGGGCTCTCGTGGCGAGGCGCTGTGCCTACGGGAAGCGACAAGAAGCCCGTCAATCGACCGCGGATCCCCACGCGATCGCGCGCGACGCGGCCGCCGCCTTCGAGCAGCACCGTGCCCGCGGGGTCGAAGTTGTTCGAGCGATACACCGCGCCCACCGTCCCGCTGACGTACCAGTTGTTCTTCGCGTAGCCGATCGAGAGCGAGAGCCCGACGTCCGTCGCGCCGTTGCCGATTCGCAGCGCGCCCACTTGTTGGTGCTCGGGTCCCGCCGCTGCGTACACAGGCTGCACGACCCCCGCCCGCGCGACCGGCGCCCTCACGCTCGCGTCGAGCGCGATCGACGCGCGCCCAGCGCGAGCCACCCTCAAGCGCAGCCCCAGCGTCGGATCGCCCGGCGTGACGTGCCACTGCATCGCGCGCGCGCGCGTGTCCTCGAGGCCAAACGCTTGCACGAGCGGCGCGTGCACCCAGAGCGCGAGGCCATCGAAGAGCCCGACCTCTGTGTACGCGTTGGCGAAGAGCTCGTGGTAGGCGCCGTAGTCCCAGCGATTTCCCTGGCCATCGTTGTACCAGAAGCCGGGGAGGTACTTGAGCCAGAGCTTGAGATACCCGTGGCCGGGCGAGGGCAGCCACGCGCCTGCGCTCGCGTCGGGCGCGACGAGCCACGTCGAGAGCAGCAGCGCGAGCGCCGCGAAGCGAGAGGTCTTCACCGCGCGACCGTACCGCCATCGCTCGCCGCTGTGGGCGCCGCGCTCGTCGCGCGGTCTCCTGCGAGGCACCCGATCCGACGAAACACATACGGCGCGTTCTGGTCGCGGCCTCCGTCGTTGTTGACCGACTGAAACTCTTGTCGCGCCTCGTCGATGTCCCCGCTGAAGGCGTCGGGGTTGTACGCGAAGTACGCGGACGCGCAGAACGCGCGCTCGATCTGGTACGTGATCGCCGAGAAGCTCACGTGCGTCCCGTTCGTGACCGATCCCTGCGCGGGCATGCGAACGAGGTAGTCGAGGTCGTGCAACAGCCCGCTGCATCGTCCGGGCGGGCGCGAGTCGATCGAATAGCCGCTCCACAGCCGCGACGTGATCGCGCCCTGCAGTCGGTTGTCGGGCAGTCGGTTGATCCGCAGCGTGAAGATCACCCAGTCGTGGTCGCGCGGATTGTACTTGTGCGCGCGCCACGTCCCCGAGACGGGATCGTTGCAGCGAACGGCCGAGGGAAGCATCGCCCGTTGCTCACCCACGCTGCCCGTGCGCTGCCCGCTGCTCGATCCCACGCCTTCGCTCGGCTCCACGGCGGGAGGCTGCGTTGGGTTTGGGTTTGGGTTTGTGTTTGGGTTTGGGTTTGGGTTTGGCGGCGGTACTTGCACGGGCGAAGGCGTCGGCGACGGGCGCACGACCGGACGAGGCACGGGCGTCGGACGGGGCGGCGCGGGGTTTGGGTTTGGCGTCGGACTTGAATTCGTGGGCGTGGGTGTAGCGGGCGTCGGCACAGGCGGCGCGGGCGTCGGTTCGACCGAGAATTCGCTGGTCGAACCTGCGCCGCGGCCGCGGCCATTCTCGCCGTCTTGCCCGCGCAACAAGCGCTCTGCCGATGGGCGGTCGGGCTAAACCGCGATCACGAGGACCCCCGCCCAATGAATGGACAGCGACGCGACGAGCAGCGCGCTCAGCTCGATCCAGCGTCGTCGACGAACAGCAGCAGGGCGCATCACGATCACGCGAGGGACAACCAACGGTAGCTTAGGTTCTCGGTGCGCGTGCGATACACTGCGCGCCCTCTGGTGCTTCGCTCTCTCTGGATCGCTCTGCGCCGCAAGCCGGTCGCGACCCTCGCGCTCGCTGCGTTTTTGCTCGCGCCCGCGGTGGCCTTCAAGGTCCCGATCGTGCAGCGCGCGCTGCTGTGGCTCATCGAGACCATGCGCACCGGCGGAGCGCGGGGGCTCGCGCTGTACTTGCTGATCTACGGGCTGGGCGGCGCGCTGGCCGTTCCGAAGGCGCCGTTTCACGTGCTCGCGGGGTTCGTGTACGGGCCCATCTACGGCGCGATGCTGGCGTCGCCCGCGGGGACGTTGGCGGCGACGAGCGCGTTTGTCCTGGGCCGAACGGTCCTGCGCAACGTGGTGCGACGACGGCTCGAGGGCAACCCGACGTGGGACGCGCTCGAAGAGCTGTTGCACCACGACGGGCTGCGCGCGGTGTGGCTCGCGCGCATGACGCCGGTGATCCCGCAGAACATCTTCTCGTTCGCCGCGGCGACGACGCCCGTTCGCTACTGGCATTTCGCTGTCGGAACGTGGCTCGGACTGCTCCCCATCACGTGCTTTCACGCGTACTTGGGCAGCATCGTCGAGAGCGCGACGGCCATCGTGCGCGGCCAGCAGTCCCCGTCGCTGGCTGCGAAGATCGGCTCTGGGGTGATCGTCTTCGCGAGCGCCGCGGGCATCTACGCGATCACGCGCTTCGCGAAGAAGCGGCTCGCTGAGATCCTCGCGCAGCGCGCAGCGGCTGCTACCAGCGCCCCGACAGGTTGATCGCCACGAGGTCCATGGACGCTTCGTAGCGCGCGGCGTTGACGCTGCATGCGCCGTTGCGATCCGAGCGCGGCATGCCTGCCATCGCCGGGCACAGCGCTTCTCCGCGCAGGGCCGCCGTGGTGATGATCTCTCGCGCGCCCGCCGGGTCTTCGAGCGGAACGAAGAACATGTGCGCGTACGAGAAGTTCGCGGTGAACCACTTGAAGCGCAGCGCAGCGCCGATGTGCCCGGAGAAGCTGTCGTACGTGGGCAAGTGCAGCTGCGAGAGGCCCGAGCGCGTCGCGCCCGTCTCTGCGCTGAAGCCCATGCGCATGGCGAAGACGTCGGGGATGATGTTCCAGTCGCCGCCGACGCGGACGCCGTAGGTGTTGTTGAAGTCCGAGCGGATCAGGATGGGCTTCATCGGGTCGAACGCGACCCGCAGTCCACCCGCGTTGATCGCGCCCGCGAGGGCCACGGACGTCTCGCTGAGCGTGCTGGTGAACTCGTAGTTGAAGTCCACTTCGACGTCGAAGACGTCGTCGCGCATCGGGTCGTAGGTGAGCTCGACGTTGCGTCCGTTGGCGATGGTGTTGTTGGCCGCGAGGCGGTGCGCGGACTCCCACGCGTTGAGCCGACCGGGCCGCGGCATGGCGAAGCGAACGCCCGCGCGGACGTGCGAGGCGGGCTGCGCCTGCAAGTTCTGAATGTCGAAGCGCGACGTGCGCGCGTTGAGCGTCGCGGCGTTGTTCGAGTAGTACTGATCGATCGTGTAACCCGCGCCGATCCCCTGCAAATTCAGCTGCGGAACGAACTGCCCCTTCACGCCGATCGTGAAGAACCGCGGCAACAGGACTTGAATGCCCGCCGCGCCCGCGACGAACACCCCGCTCGCCGCGAGGTTGAGCTTGATGTCCGCGTCCGGCGACTGCTCGAACCCCGAGAGGTCATTGGGGTTGAGCATCGTCGCGTACTCGAAGCTCGCGATGCCGATCTGCAGCGTCGCGCCGAGGCGCAGCCACGGAACGGGCGCAAACGCCGCAGAGAACGACGGGTAAAACAGCAACAGGCGCTTCTCGAAGAGCAAGTGGCGCGCGGGCGAGGGCGCCAGGCCGTTGGCCGTCATGACCGAGTCCGGGTAGATCCCCTCGCGTCCCACGGTGTGCGGCGGCACGGCGCTCACGCCAACCGCGAAGTTCGGCAGGATGCGATAGCTGAACGAGATGTTCGGCGCGATCGCCAGCGACGGGTTGCTGCACGTGCGCGGGTAGCGGGTGCTCGTCCCCGACGCGGCGTAGCGGCTCGTCTCGAAGGTCGTCCCCGTCGTCACGACCGACGTGGTGTCTTCGTTGGCGTAGTTGCCGTACCGCTGAAAACACTGCGTAAACGAGCCGAGGTTCGACCCGAGCGACAGCTGCGCGCCCGCGAGCCCCAGCATGCCCGCGGGGTTGTACGCGATCGCCATCGCGTCCGTCGGACGCGCGACCACGGCGCCTCCGCGACCGAGTCCGAGCGCTCCCCCTTCGGGGATCTCGAGCCCGCTCGCGCCCGCGTTGCTCGCGCTCGCGACGCTGATCAGCGCAACCAAGCTCGCGATGTTCGATCTCGTGAGCTGCCTGAATGTGCCCCGGACTCCCTGCCTCATCGTTGGTGAATGGGGCAACGGCAGTGCGTCTCTCGTCAAGCGCGATTTCCTTCTCGAACCACACTCACTACAGTCCGACGCGCAGTCATGACCGAGCACAACGCACCGAGCCACGCCGAGCCCGCGCAGCATCGCGCCCCCGGCCTCCCCGAGATCGACACCGCCGAGCGCGGCGCGAAGCGCGACGGAGCCCCGCAGACACTGGACAAGCGACTCTACGTTCAGCTTCAGGTGTTCTCCGTGGACCGCGGCGCCAACGTGAAGTCCGTCTCGACCGCGCTGGTCGAGCGCTTCGTCGAAGCAGGCGTCGGCTCGGTCATCTACGAAGACGTCAGCGACCCGCGCGGCCTCGCCGTGGTCACCTACAGCGAAGATCCCGCGCACTTCGTCGAGCGCGTCCGTCCCCTCTTCGACCACGAGCGCCTCGCCGCCCTCGCGCACCGCCCCGAGATGACCATGACCGGGCGCAGCTACTCCAACGGACACGAGCAAGACCTCGAGGACTCTCTCTTGCGTCGGCCGCGCCGCGTCATGCACGAGCCCTCCGCGCGCTGGGCAGTGTGGTATCCGCTGCGTCGCACCGGCGCCTTCGCCAAGCTCGACGCGCACGAGCAAGCCATGATCCTCCGCGAGCACGCCGCGATCGGAATGGCCTACGGCGCCAAAGACCTCGCCCACGACGTGCGACTCGCCTGCCACGGGATGGACCTCAGCGACAACGAGTTCGTCGTCGGCCTCTTCGGTCGCGAGTTGCACCCGCTCTCGCACTGCGTGCAAACCATGCGAAAAACCCGACAGACCGCGGAGTACATCGCGAAGATGGGCCCGTTCTTCATCGGGCACGTCCTCGCGCGCACGCCCGAAGCGCCCGCGCCGTAGCTCAGCCGCGCAGCGCGAGGGTCATGCTCACGTCGGTGATGCTCACGCCCCGCACCCGAAACGCGTCGCGACGCTCGCTCACCTCGACGAACCCGAAGCGCTTGTACAGCGCCCGCGCCCGCGCGTTCATCGCGAACACGCCCAGGTCGATCCACGCGAGCCGCTCTTGCGCCCGCGCCCATGCGAGCGCCGCTTCGACCATCGCGCTCCCGATGCGGCGACCGCGGTGCTCGGGCTCGATGCCCATCCCCAAGCCCACCCGATGCAGCTCGGACGCGAGCCTTCCCCCGTAGAGCGAGAGCGACCCGAGCACGCGCGGCCCCAGCGCGTCGCTGCGCAGCACCCACGCCCGCTGCCAGTTGGGCTCGTCCAGCGGGCGCACCAGCGCGCGCGCGATCGACTCGACGCGGTCCGGCGTCGCAGGGCGCGCGTCTTCGTCCGGCTCGTACGGCGAGAAGAAGAGCCCGTCGTCGCCGTTGTCGAGCACTTCACGCGACCAGTGCTCGGTGAGCGCACGTACGTCGTCGGCGCCGGCGAGGGTGAGCGAGTAGCCAGTCGGTAGCATCCGGTCAGCGACCGCAGTGTGCCACGCGCGCGGCGCTCAGCGAAACGGCCCGGTCTCTCGCCGCCCCTGAATCGCGCGCGAGGCGCTCGCCACGCGGTTGAGCCATCGGTCCGCTTCGTCCGGGTCGCGCAGCGGCTCGACGGTGACGGTGAGGGTGGTGTCGGTGCAGCGCCAGCGCCCTCCAGCCGCGACGAGCGCGTCGAGCTTGTCTTTGTGCTCGGCGCGAATCGTGCGCGCATCGTCCGGCGAAGGCGGGCTCGGCAGCGGCGGGTCGAGCGCGGCTTCGATGCGCGTGGCGACGGCGTGCTCTGCTTTGAATTCGTGCGCGAGATTCAAGCGCTCTGTCCCGAGCTCGGCTCGCTCGATCGCGCCGTCTCCTGTGCACAAGCGCGCGCTGTACCGCGCGGCAAGCGCCCTCCAACCGTCCACGTTGGCCGAAACAACGGCGCTCGGCGGCACGCTGTTGATCCGCTGCCGCAGCGTCGCGGTCACCGCCTGCGCGATGCGAACGAACCGCGTGAAGCTCTCTTCGCGCGTCGAGACGTCGGCGACCGTGAGCGTCATGCCGTGGTCGTCGGCGGTCAGCGACTCGGCCTGCGCGAGGTAGTCGAGCACCTCTGGAGGCAACGCGAGCAGCGCGACGACCTGCGCTCGCTCGCGCCCGCGCAGCTGATACTTGTCGTCGAAGGGCTTGTGATCGAGCTCGATCTCTTCGGGCGCGAGGGCGTCTTGCCAGCGAGCCTGACCGACGCGGAGGCCCAACCCGAGCCGCGGCCACCGCACGCGGGCCTCGGTCGAGCCCGACTGTGATTGCCCCACGTCGAGCGCGAGCCCTTCGACGTCGCCGATCAGCCGCTGCGAAGACGCGTCGAAGTGCATCCCGCACTGACGCGCGACCCGGGCCATCATCTCGCCGAGCCACTGCTCGCCGATGAGCGGGAGCTCCGTCGGAAGATCCACGCCCTCGCTCCCTGCGCCGACCACCTGCAGCGCAAACGAGACCAGCGTGCGCTCGACGCCGCGGGTGGTCACGTCGAGGTCAAGCTGCCAGCGGGTCGTGCCCACGGCGCTGTTGAGCGCGGGCGACGCTCCCTCGGGGATGCGCATGCGAAACGTCAGCGCGCGGCCGTCGACGTGGCGCGTGATGGGTAGCTCGAGCACGTAGTTCACGCCGTCGTGCTGCCCATAGACCGTGCTCTCGATGCAGCGCAGCCGAAGCTTGCAGTGGCCGAGCCCCGACTCACGCGTGCGCGAGAACGCGACGCGCCCCGTGAGCACCGCCCCAGGCGCGAGCGTCGCGCGGTCGATCGCGACCTCGGCCCTCACGTCGCCGGGGCGATCGTGGATGCGAAGCACGGCGCTCTCTTGCTCGACGCGGATGGGAGCCGCGACGACGGGGATCGTGAACTCGGACACCCTATCGGGCCACCAGGGAATATCCACGTGAACGCGCAGCGTGTAGTCGGTGCGCAGCGTCGTTCCTTTGTACGAGTGGGGCGCCGTGGCGGGCACCGCGAAGCGCGCTCGGACCTCGTACGGGCCAGCGGCGAGTCGCTTGGGACGATCGGTCGCGACGAGGTCGACGAAGCGATGCGGGATGTTGTGCGACTCGCCGTAGAAGTTCTGCGACTCACCCCAGAAGCGCATCTCGATGGCGTCGACGGCGGTCGCCCGACGCGCGTCGAGCCGCACGATTGCTTCGAATGCGCTGCCCGGCAGGATCAACCCGGGTCGCAGAGACACATGAACCTTCGGGCGCGTCGGCATCGCCAGCGAAGATAGCGCCCGCGCCCCGCGCTCAGAAGTGCCGAACGCTCGCGAGCGACTTCGTGAGCTCCGCGCGAAAATCAGGGTGCGCGATGGAGATCAGCCGCTCGCCGCGCTCGCGCAGGGTGCACCCGTGGAGGTTGACCGCGCCGTGCTCGGTCACGACCCAGTGCACGTGGCCGCGCGTGGTGACCACGCCCGAGCCCTCGGCGAGCGCCATCGAGATGCGCGACATGGTTCCACCCTTGGCGGTGGAGGGGAGGGCGATGATCGGCTTGCCGCCCTTCGAGAGCGCCGCGCCGTGGATGAAGTCCATCTGTCCGCCGATGCCCGAGTAGATCTGGTAGCCGAGCGAGTCGGCGCACACCTGGCCCGAGAGGTCGATCTGCAGCGCCGAGTTGATCGCGATCACCGAGGGATTGCGGCGGATGTGCGCCGAGTCGTTGGTGCGATCGCACCCATGAAACTCGACGAGCGGGTTGTCGTCGACGAAGTCGTACAGCTTGCGCGAGCCCCACACGAACGACGTCGTCGTGCGACCCGCGTGCACTTCTTTGCGGCGGTTGGTGATCACGCCGCCTTCGATCAAGGGCAGCAGACCGTCGGAGAACATCTCGGTGTGCACGCCGAGCTCGTGCTTGTTGCCGAGGTTGGCGAGCACGGCGTCGGGGATCGCTCCGATGCCCATTTGCAGGGTCGAGCCGTCCTCGACGAGCCCCGCGATGATCTCGCCGATACGCGCTTCGACCGGTCCGATCTCGTTGGGCTCGCTCTCGTAGAGCGGTCGATTCGACACCGAAAACGCCGTGATCTTCGCGAGAGGAACGGTCGTGTGCCCGTGCGTCCTCGGCATCTGCTCGTTGATCTCAGCGAGCACGATCTTGGCCGAGTCCACCGCGGCGCGCGCGGCGTCGCACGAGGTGCCGAGCGTGCAGAGCCCGTGGCGATCCGGCGGCGAGACCTGCACGATCGCGACGTCGAGCGGGACCGTCCGCTGCTTGAACAGCCCGGGGATGTCCGACAAGAACACCGGGACGAAGTCCGCGCGCCCCGCGTTGACGGCCTTGCGCAGCGCGGGTCCCGTGAAGAGCGAGACCGAACGGATCCGGTCGCACGCGGGCGCCTCGCAGTACGGCGCCGGCCCAGCGGTGTGCAGGTGGTACACGCGCACGCGCTCGAGCTCGGCGCGCGCGGCGAGCGCCAGGATGAGCGGCGTCGGCGTCGCGGCCGCTGCGTGCAGAAACACTCGGTCGCCCGAGCTGACGTTGGAGACGACCTCTTCGTGCGTGACGGCGCGCGAGCGCCAGTTGGGATCGAGCTGTGTCATCGGATTTCCTCGCTGCCCAGAATGAACGGAACGCGAGAAAAATCGCTAGCGCAAACCCCGCGCCGATCGCGCACGCGGCGCGCTGCTCACCGTCCGCAGCCCATCTCTGTCGCCGCCCTGGTGATCTCGTCGAACACCGCCGCGCGCACCTCGTCGGGGATCGAGTGCCCGACGCCCGCGAAGCTGCGCAGCGTGGCGTCCACGCCTTGCCGCGCCAGCGCCTCGACCGTGCTGCGCCCAGCCGCGATCCCGATGCGCTCGTCGGCGTCTCCGTGCATCGCTCGCACGCGGGGCCGGCTGCCCGCGGGCCTCGTCACACCACGGTTCTCGACCGGCAATCGCCCCGCGATCGGAACGACCAACCGCACGCTCATCTCGCCCCGCGCGGCGATCGCGAAGGAGACCATCGCGCCCTGCGAAAACCCGAGCACGATCGGCGTCCCGCACATCGTCGAGGCGCCGAGCTTGCTCTCGAGCCGCTCTTTCACGACCCGCGCCGCCCGATCGATCCCGCGCGCCACCGTCGCCTCGTCGCCGCCGGGCTGCCACCAGGCGTTGCCGCCGCCGTACGTCTCGGGCGCGCGCACCACCAACACCCGCGCAGAGATCGGCGCCGCCCTCAGCCAGTTCGAGAAGTTCTCTGGCGTGTCGCCGAGCCCGTGCAGCGCCACGATCGCGATCCGGCCCGCGGGTCCTGGATCCGGACCGACCAGCAGCTCGACGAACTCCGATCGCCCCGCAACCGGCGGCGCCGACGGCGCTTCACTCGGTGGCACAGGGCGGTTCTCTGGCGGCGGCGGCTGGGTCGGCGGAGCAGCGACCACGCGCGCACCAGTATTCAACTGACCAGCAGAAGGAGAGGGATCGCGGCACGAAACGACCGCGGCGCACAGCGCGAAGCAGAGCACACGATGGGTCACGACGAGCGCCATTCAAGCACGAAGCGCGACGTTCGGACGTCCCATCGCGGGCCCCTCCGTGCGACGATCCTCCGCGCTGTGCTCGCCCGGTCTCCTATCGCATCGCTCGCGCCGATCGCCGCGCTCCTCGCTGCCTGCGCGGGCCGCATCAGCGACGCGCCGCGCGACGCAGCGCTCGACCGGACTGCCCTCGACGCACGCTCAGACGGGGCCGTGGACGTCACCGCGCTCGACGTCCTCGCGCCCGATCGCGTCGCGGTCGACGCCGCTCCGCTCGACGCCGCGAGCCCGGCGCCCTGTCCCGCGGGACAAGCGCTCTGCGGCGGCCGTTGCGTCGCGCTCTCGGAGGACCTCACCAACTGTGGCGAGTGCGGACGCGTCTGCGCGGTCCCCCGATCGAGCGCGCGGTGCTCGATCGGCGCGTGTCGCGTCGGCACCTGCGAGACGGGCTTCGGCGACTGCAACTCCAGCGCGGACGACGGCTGCGAATCGTGGCTCGGCTCGACGCTCAACTGCGGCCGCTGCGGGATCACCTGCGATGCCGCGCGCCCGTTCTGCGACGACGTCCGCGGCGAGTGCGTTACGGGCTGCGCGGCGGGCCTCGCTCGCTGCGGCCCGATCTGCGTCGATTCGACAGCGAGCATCGAGCACTGCGGCGGCTGCGGCCGAGCGTGCTCGTTTGCCAACGGCAACGCGCGCTGCGACGCCGGCCGCTGCACGCTCGCGTCCTGTGTCGATGGCTACGCAGACTGTGACGGGGTCGCCGCCAACGGGTGCGAGACCGCGCTCTCGACCGCGGAGCACTGCGCCCGATGCGGCGATCGGTGCGACGCAGCCGCGCCTGTGTGCGACCTCGTCGCGCGCCGCTGCACTGGAGGCTGCGCGGCGCCCACGACCCGCTGCGGCTCGCTCTGCGTCGACCGCGAGCGCGACGTCGAGCACTGCGGCGCCTGCGACCGACGCTGCGCCTTCGCCAACGCCACCGCCCGCTGCGCCGCGGGCGTGTGCGCGCTCGGCGCGTGCCTGCCAGGGTTCGTCGATTGCGATCGCGACGCGAGCAACGGCTGCGAGGTCGACACGCGCTCGTCCCTCTCGAGCTGCGGCGCCTGCGGACGCGCGTGCGCGCCGGCCAACGCGGTCGCGGTCTGCGCCGGCTCTGCTTGTGGATACTCGTCGTGCAGCGCGGAGTTCGGCGACTGCGACCGCGTCGCCAGCAACGGCTGCGAGACCCCGCTCTCGACGAGCCCCGCCCACTGCGGCGCCTGCGGAAACGCCTGCCGACCCATCAACGCCACGCCCATGTGCGCCGCTGGACGCTGCGGCTACGGCCGATGCGACGCGGGCTTCGGCGACTGCGACCGCGTCGCGGGCAACGGCTGCGAGACCCCCATCGCGACGTCGCTCTCGCACTGCGGCGCGTGCGGCGCGGCGTGCGTCGTCCCGAACGCGATCGCCGTGTGCTCCGCGGGCCGATGCGACTACCGCGCGTGCCAGGCTCCCTTCGCCGACTGCGACGGCAACCGCAGCAACGGCTGCGAGGTCGACCTCGCTTCGTCGAGCGCGCACTGCGGCGCGTGCAACGCACGGTGCGCCGCTCCGCGCACATGCAACGGCGGAGTCTGCCAATGACTCTCGCGCGGCTAGGGCGCCTCCAACGGCGCGGCATTGGTGAGGTGAATCTCATGCGAATCGCACTGATCGCGGCGCTGTCCCTCGGGGCGTGCACGCTCTCGCACGCGCCCGCTCGCTCGGACGCGTCGCTCATGGACGGAGCGCTCGACGATGGCGGCCCTTGCGGGTCGGATTTCGTTCGCTGCGGCACCCAGTGCGTCTCGCTGCGCATGGACCCGCTGCACTGCGGCTCCTGCGGCAACAGCTGCGCTGTGGCCAACGCGACCCCGCGCTGCAACGACGGCGCGTGCGGCGTCGCGCGTTGCAACGACGGCTTCGGCGACTGCGACGGCAACGAGGGCAACGGGTGCGAAGCGCGCCTCGACACCGACCTGCGCTGCGGCGCCTGCGGCACCCGCTGCGAGGGCGCGACGCCGGTGTGCGACGGGCTCACGCGGCAGTGCGCGACCGGCTGTTCTGCAGGACAAACGCGGTGCGCGGGCTCGTGCGTCGATGTGCAGACGAACCGCGACCACTGCGGAGCCTGCGACCAACGATGCGCGCTCGCCAACGCGACCGCGGCGTGCGTCGCGGGCGCGTGCGCGATCGCGACGTGCAACGAGGGCTTCGCGGACTGCGATCGCAACCCGTCCAACGGCTGCGAAGTGACGCTGGGCTCGGCTGCGAACTGCACGGGCTGCGGCGCGGCGTGCTCTGGCGCGACGCCGTTCTGCGCGGGCCGCACCCTCGGCTGCAGCGACGGCTGCAGCGGGGGCTCGACCCGATGCGGAATGGACTGCGTCGACGTCGCGACCAACACCAGCCACTGCGGCGCGTGCAACGCCGTGTGCGCGCCGCGCAACACCGCGACCGCGCGCTGCGAAGCCGGAGCGTGCCGCGTCGTCACGTGCTCCGCTGGGTTCGGAGACTGCAATGGAAATCCGCTCGACGGATGCGAGGTCGACCTGCGCACGTCCACGGCGCACTGCGGGGCCTGCGGCGCGACGTGCGCGACGCCCAACGCGACCGCACGCTGCCAGGCGGGCGCGTGCTCGTTTTCGAGCTGCAACGCGGGCTTCGGCGACTGCGATCGCATCCCTGGCAACGGCTGCGAGGTCGACACCCGCGTGAGCCTCGCCCACTGCGGAGCCTGCGGCGCCACCTGCGCGCCGCTCAACGCCACCGCGGTCTGCGGCGCCGGCAGCTGCGGCTTCGGGACCTGCGCGATGGGCTGGGCGAGCTGCGACGGCATCGCGCGCAACGGATGCGAGGTCGACACGAGAATCGCCCAGCTTCACTGCGGCGGATGCAACATCAACTGCACGCGCCCTCGCGCGTCCTCGAGCTGCGAGAGCGGCGCGTGCCGATTGGGCGCGTGCGACCCCGGCTGGGGCAACTGCAACGGCATGCCGATGGACGGCTGCGAGATCAACACCACGACCAGCCCGAACCACTGCGGGGCGTGCGGCGTCGCATGCACGACGCGCCCCAACTCGACGCCGACGTGCGCGTCCTCGGCCTGCGGGTTTCGCTGCAACGCAGGGTTCGCCGACTGCAATCGCGTCGAGGCCGACGGCTGCGAATCGACCCTCAACGAGCTGTCGAACTGTGGGATGTGCGGCCGGGCGTGCGCGCCCGCCAACGCAACGGCGACGTGCGCCGGGCGAGCGTGCGCCATCGCCTCGTGCGACCGCGGCTGGGGCGACTGCAATCGAAACGTCGCGGACGGCTGCGAGCTCGCGCTCGGAACGAACGCCAACTGCCTCTCGTGCGGCGACGTGTGCCCCGCTGGGCAGAGCTGCTCGGCGAGCGGCTGCGGACCGTAAAGGGCGCGGCTGGCACTCCCCGTTGTCGCCGAATTCCGCTATACGCACGGCGCATGAGCGACCGCGGATCGACCGTGTTTTCGGCGTTCGACGAGCTGCGTGAGTTCTTCACGCTGCGCGAGGGGGAGCGCGTTGCGAGCGCCCTCGGCGAGGCGCAGCCTGCCGCCGCTCGCGCGCTGCGCCTGGGCGCGCAACGCGTGCGCGCCGCACAAGCGCTCGCGCAGTCCGGCCACCGCGCCGAGGCCGAGCGGCTCTTGGCCCTCGCGCTCGCGTCGCTCTCGAGCGCGCGAGAAGAGTGGCCTGCGCTCGAGCCGATGCTGCGCGCCCTGCCTTCGCTCGCGGCGAGCGAAGAGCCCGCGCTCGACGAAGAGCTATCGCCCGAGAGAGTCGCCGCGCTCGACTCCGCGCTCGAAGAGAGCTCGCGCGTGCTGACTCGGGCCGAGTCCGCGTCGATCGACAAGCGCGGTCGGCTCGCCGCGCGCGTGCGGCGCAACGGCGCGGTCGTGTTCGTGTGCACCTTCGCCGCGGTCGTCGGCTGGCAGCAGTCGCGCGTGGTGAAGCTCACGCCTCGCGCGTCGAGCACGTTCGGAGCGCAATACATCCACACCAACGCGACGGACGGCTACGTCGCGACGAACTGGCTCTTGCCCGACGGGACGCCTGGTTGGCTCGAGGTCAGCTTCGACCGCCGTCGCGTCTCGACGCTCGAGATGACCAACGTGCAAAACCTCTCGCACTACGGCGCGGCTGACACCACGGTCGAGCTCTACTCGGGCGCTCGCCTCGTGCGCTCGTTGGACGTCTCGATGCGCGCCACGGTCAACACCGCCAACGTCACGCGCGTCGCCATCCCAGTGCGCGAGCCGCTCGACCGCATTCGAATCAACATCCGGACGTTTCACGATCTCGGCGGCGGTCTGAGCGAGGTGAAGGTTCGATGAGCGCGCTGTTTACACGGGCAGGCTTGCGCGCGGCGATCGCGACGCTCGCGACGACGCTGCGCGCTTGGGCTCCGGATGGCGCGCCGCCGAAGAGCGCGCTGGCGCTGGTGCTGATCGCGAGCGCCAACCTCGTCGGGATGGCCGTTCTCTGGCGGACCGTGAAGCAGACGCTCGGGCCGATGGCGCGTACGCCAGAGCCGCCGCCGGTGCCGCAGCGCCGCGGCAACGAGCGCTTCGGCATGACCGAGACCGTTCGCCGCGACGTGTTTCGCGAGCTCGCGGACGCCGAAATCAACGAGCGTCGAAGGGCCATTACGATGAACACTTGGGGTGGCCACGCGTGGTCGCGCGAAGACGACCTCGGGTACGTGCAGCGCGCGCGGGCGAGGGAGGTCGCGGCGCGCTACCGGCTCACGCTCACGCAGATGTACCTCGTGCTCGACGAAGGCATCCGCGAGCGATGGCCCGGCCCCGACGGTGAGCCGCTGCGCGCGACGAGCGAGCCCATCTCGCTGAGGAGCGAGTGATGAAGGCGAACAACGCCCCTGCCGACGCCCTCGTGGTGCACCCGCTCTCTCCGAGCGGCGAGCGCTGGACCGACTGGCTCTTCTCCGTCGTGTGGCTTCGGCTCGCGCTGTTTCTCGCGGTGATCCACGAGCTCGTCCCGTGGCTCTTTCAGAACCCGCGCAATCTGCTCGAGTACATGGACGACCACCAGTTCTACACGTGGGAGTCGGCCAACAAGCTCACGGTCCTTCGCTACCACCAGCTGCCCGCGTGGAACCCGTATTGGTGCGGCGGCACCCTGGGCGTCGCGGCGCCTGAGGACATCTTCTTCGCGCCGGACAACCTCCTGCGGCTGTTCTTCGACGTGGGAATCGCCAGGCATTTCTCAGTGATTCTCGGGATGGTCCTCGCGGCCGAGGGGGCCTTTCGGCTCGCGCGCGCCTCGGGGTCGTCGGGCTTCGCGGCGATGTGCGCGGCGGGCGTGTACGGGCTGAACACCATCTTTCCGCTCTGGATCTCGAACGGGTTCTTCAACTTCATCGTCGGGTTCGGCCTGATGCCTTGGGTCGGCTGGTGCCTGATCGTCGGCGTCGAGCGGCCAGCGTATCGCCTGCTCGGCGGGTTTTTTCTCGCGTGGATCTTCTTGAGCGCAGGGACGTACCCCGCGCCGTACACGCTGATGCTCGTCGGCGTGCTCACGCTGTCGTTGTCCGTGTCGTACGCGAAGCGCGGGCCGGGCCAGTGGCGAAAGCCCTTCGAGAGCGCGATCGTGCTCGGCGTCATCTTCGCGCTGCTCGCGTGCGCAAAGTTCATCCCGCTGATGCTCTTTCTCAAGCAGTTCAGCCGCACGTGGAACCCCGTCGAACAGTTTCAAGCCGGGATGGTCCTCAGCAACTTCACGGTGCTGCACATCCCAGTGCTCGTGCTCGCTGGCCTCGCTCCGCTGACTCGCGACCGCTGGTCGGTGATCTTCACGATCGCGATCGGCTTCTTCTTCGTGATGGCGATGGGCGATTTCGATCCGCTCTCGCCCTATCACTTGATCAAGCAAGTCCCGCTGTTCAAGCAGCTCCGCTCGCCCGAGCGCCACATCATCCTGGTGTTCTTGTTCGTGTCGCTCTCTGCGGCGCGCACCATCACGGCGATCGAAGATTTCATCCCGAAGCTGCTCGCCTCGCTGCTCGCTCGCAAGAGCGCACACGAGCTGCCTGTCGCCCTCCGCTACGCATTCGTGCTGTGCGGAACGCTCTTCGTCGCCGCGCTGTTCGGCCCTCGCTTCGCGGACCTCGCCAAGCGCTGCGCGCCCTCGTACGCCACGGTGCTCTACAGCTTCGAGCCGCCGGTGCGCTTCGAGCAGCAGTTTCGCCAGCACCGCGGAAACCGCCGCGACGGACACGTGTTTCCGTCGATCAACATGGGCTCGATCTACTGCATCACGGGCATCCCAGTGCCCGAGTCGCCCGCGCTGCGCGGCGATCTGCCGCAAGAAGAGTTCGCGCAAGACCCCGCCAGCGCGACGGTGCGCCGCGTCTCGTGGTCGCCCAACGAGATCGTGCTCGACGTGAACGCCTCGCGCCGCGCGCGAGTGATCGTCAACCAGAACCACCACAGCCACTGGCGCGCCAGCGTCGGAACGGTCGTCTCTCACGAGCGTCTGCTCGCCGTCGACGTCCCCGCCGGACGCCACCGCCTCGTGCTGCGCTTCGTCGATCGCGCGCTGCAAGCGTCGGTCGCGGTCTCGCTCGTGACCCTCCTCGCGCTGCTCGCGTTCGGCGCGTACGCTTCTGCGCGCTGGGCCCGCGCGTGGGCGCGCTCGCTGCGAACCGCGCTGCTGTCGAAGCCCGCAGAAGAGACAACCCCATGAGCGATGAGCCGTTTCGCTGCCTGTTTCGCGTGCGCTTCGCCGAGGTCGACGCGCAGCGCATCGTGTTCAACTCTCGCTACGGCGAGTACACGGATATGGTCGCCGGAGAGCTCTTCTGCGCGCTCTTCTCGGTCACGACCGCGACCGAGACGCTCGACACCCGCCTGGTCAAGCAGGTGACGCAGTGGCGCAGCCCCGCGCGCTTCGACGACGTCCTCGAGGCGCGCGTGTGGATCAAGCACGTCGGCACGAGCTCGTTCACGGTCCGCACTGAGTTTCGCCGCGAGGGCGAAGACGTGCTCCTCGTCGAGGTCGAGACCGTCTACGTCGCCATCGACTCCGAGGGGATCGGCTCTCGTCCGCTCAGCGAGCACGAGCGGGCGTGCATCCACGGCGGCGCTCGCGGCCGCTGCGTCGATCTATCGGGCCCCCGCCGCGATCGCCCCGCCCGGTGAACGGTCGCTCAGAGCAGCGCGACGATGTCCTTCTCGATCTCTTCGGGCGTGGTGTTGGGCGCATACCGGCGCACGACCTTGCCCTGGCGATCGATCAAGAACTTCGTGAAGTTCCATTTGATGGCCTCGCTGCCGAGCAGGCCCGGAGCCTCGTGCTTGAGGTACTGGTAGAGCGGCGCGGCGTCGGAGCCGTTGACGTCGATCTTCGAGAACATGGTGAACGAGACGCCGTAGTTGCGCTCGCAGAACGTCGCGATCTCTTCGCCTTCGCCCGGCTCCTGCTTGCCGAACTGGTTGCACGGAAACCCGAGCACCTCGAGCCCCTTGTCGTGCAGCTTCTTGTGCAGCGCCTCGAGGCCCTTGTACTGCGGCGTAAACCCGCACTTGCTCGCGGTGTTCACCACCAGCAAGACCTTGCCTTCGAACTGCTTGAAATCAATCGGGCGACCGGTGAGGTCGTCCATCGCAAACTCGTGAACCTTGGCCATCGTCGCGTCCTACGCTCGCACAGTCCAAGCGGTTTCGCTGCGTCGACGACGGCTCACGCCGACTTCTTGCGCGCCTTCTCGAGCAGCTCGCGCACGAGGTCCGACCGCGTAAACGCCGTCGTCTCGTCGTCCTTGCCCGCGCCGAGCTTCTTCGCCTGCGCGTCGAGCCACTTCACAAGCGCGGTCGGCAGCGTCACGTGCACACGCATCGGCGCGTCGATCTTGGCGGGGCGGCCAGCGCCCGGACGAGCGCCGCCATGCTTCTTCTTCGGAGTCTTGGCCTTCATGCAACGCGCGATTGTGGCCGCTTTGTTTGATTGATGCACACGAAATCGCTGCGCGCTCGGTCCCGCTATCGACCGAGCAAATCCACAGCATACAGCACTCGCTCGGCGCGCGCTTCGACGCGCGCGAGGCCCTCGTAAAGCCGCACGACCTCCCGATCCACCCACGGAACACACACCCTCGCGAACCCCCTCTCTGCCGCCGACGCCAGCGCGGCCCTCGCGACCCTCGCGCCGTGCCCGCGGCCTCGCGCGCGCTCCCTCGTCGCGAGGGGGCCAAACGTCCCCGCCGCGGCGCAGTGGCCCGAGTGCGCGGCGACGGCGACCCATTCTCCTGCGTCTCTCGCGGCGAACACCGCGCCCCGAGCGAACGCCCACCGCACTTCGTGCGCCCACGCGACGGAGAACTCCGCCTCGAGCCACGACGCGATCTGCTCGCAGTCCGCGCGGGACGCCACCGGTTCGACGTCGTGCGCGGGCATCGCGACCCCGCGCGGATCGACCCACAGGTCCCAGTGCGTCGCGATCACGCGCGCGTGCGCGGCGACCCACGCTCGCTCGCGCTCGCCGCTCGAGACGCCCGAGCGCAGATACCACCGCGCAGGTCCGCCCGAGAGCAATCGACTCGCTCCGCGCTGCGCCGCGCGCGCACACAGCGTCGCAACCAGCGCGGTCTCGTTGTCGCTCTCTCTCGCGTCGAGCCCGACGCACCACGCGCGCGACCCGTCGAGGACCGCGAGCGCCGCGCCCGTCCCGTCGTCGACCATCACCGTCGTCGCGCCGCCGAGCGCCGCGCAGAGCTCGTCGGCGACCGCGTCGAGCAACCCGCGATCGAGCCCTTCTTCGTCGATCCAACGGCGCACCACGGACCGGGCGACGACCTCGAGCGACTCGCTCATGGTGCGCCTCTGCGCGACGGGCGCGCGGCGGTCGTTGCACGATCGAGCCTCTGCGCTTTCACTGCGCCCATGAAGAGCCACCGAAAGATCATCACCCTCCGCGTGCCTGCGCGCGCCGGGTTCGTCAACATCACCGAGACCGTCCGAGACGCCGTGCGCGAGAGCGGCGTCCGCGAAGGTCTCTGTCTCGTCAACTCGATGCACATCACGTCGAGCGTCTTCATCAACGACGAAGAGTCGGGGCTGAAGCAGGACTATCTGCGCTGGCTCGAGCGCGTGGCGCCGTTCAACGAAGGAAGCGACCCGAACAAGGGCGGCTACCGCCACAACGCCACCGGCGAAGACAACGGCGATGCGCACTTGAAGCGGCAAGTCATGGGGCGCGAGGTGGTCGTCGCGATCACCGCAGGCGCGCTCGACTTCGGCACCTGGGAGCAGATCTTCTACGGCGAGTTCGACGGCAACCGAGACAAGCGCGTGCTCGTGAAGATCATCGGCGAGTAGCGCCGCGGAGAAAACACGAAACCCCCGAACGATCGCTCGTTCGAGGGTCTCAGTGTTTGCCAGAGCGTCTCACACGCTCCGTCTTTGTTGCGATCCCAACGGGACTTGAACCCGTGTTACCGACGTGAGAGGCCGATGTCCTAACCGCTAGACGATGGGACCGACTTCAGAGCACCAGGCATCGCAATGAATCACTGCGCTGCATGTTGTTCTGGCTCGGGGACAAGGATTCGAACCTTGATAGACGGTGCCAGAAACCGTCGTCCTGCCGTTAGACGATCCCCGAATTGGGTCTTTGCTGCTCACAGATGTTTCGTGAGCGGGGCGGTCTTCTATCTACGCAGCCCGGGGGTGTCAAGCATTCGCGAAAAAAAAGTTCGATCGGCTCGTGATCGTCAGCGCCGCACGCGCATTCGGTCTGAGAAAAACCGGTCGATCCTCGCCCAGAGCTCGGGGTGAACGCCCTCGGCTCCGATCGCGACGCCGTGCGCGCTGGCGTTGTCGTAGCGCTCGACCTCGATCGAGCCCTCGCCGACGCCTGCGTCCGCCGCGGACAGCGCTTGCTGCACGTCGCGAACGCAGTCCGAGCTCGCGCTGTCGCCGCTGGCCGCCACGAGCAGCACCGGCCGCTGCGCTCGCACGTACTGCGTCAGCGGCGCGGCGAGGTTGATCCCGCGCGCGTCCATGGTCGGAGAGATCAACACCAGCCCCGCGACCGGCGCGCCCGCGCGCGACGCGTACAGCGCGGCTGCGGTCGCGCCGATGCCCGAGGCCACCACCACGATCCGCGTGGTGATCGCGCGCTGCCTCACCAGGTCCACCGCCGCAGCGACGTCGTGCTCGAGCGAGATCCACCGCGCGCGGTCGTTGCCGAAGCTCTGCCAGCGCGCGGTCCCGTCGGCGCTCGTGGTGCTCTCGCCGTGCCCGCGCAGGTCGAACGCCAGCGTGGTCAGCCGGCCCGACGAGTCCAACCACGGCGGGTTGCCCGCGACCCGCCCGGCGAAGCGCGCCCACTCGCCCCGGTTCGATCCGAGCTGGTGGACGAACACCACGCCGAGCGAGCGCGGTTGTCGGACGCGCAGGTCGCCGACGATCTGCCAGCCGTCGGCTGTGGTGAAGCGAACGAGCTCGGGGTCGACGCCTGCGTCCTGCGTTGCTCCTTGCGACGGCCCGCCTGCGTCGCTCGACACCTTCGGATCGCACGCGCCGAGCGCGACGCACAGCGCGCTCAGCTTCAGCCACGGTCTGATCACGGGCGAAGTGTACACTCTCGCGCACCATGGCGCGCACGGCCGCTGCCCTCGTGATCGGCAACGAGGTCCTCTCAGGAAAAATCCAGGACACCAACTCGCACGACCTCGCGCGCCTGCTCCGCTCGGTCGGCGTGGAGCTCCGGCGCATCGTCACCGTCCCCGACGAGCCCGCGGCGATCGTCGCCGCCCTCGACGCGCTGCGCGCCTCGGTCGACCTGGTCTTCACGTCTGGTGGCATCGGCCCCACGCACGACGACGTCACCATCGACTCCGTCGCGCTGGCGCTGGGACGCTGCACGGCGCGGCACCCCACGCTCGAAGCCGCGTTGCGCGCGCACTACGCCGAGCGATGCTCCGCGGACCACCTGCGCATGGCCACCGTTGTCGAGGGCACCGTCCTTCACCACGGCGAGGACGGCGCGGCCCCGTGGCCGGTGATGCAGGTCGAGAACGTCTTCGTTTTGCCAGGGATTCCTCAGCTGTTTCGCGCGCAGCTCGACTTGATTCGCCACGTCGTGCGAGACCCCGACCGCTCGTTTGTCCTCGCGTGCGTCCTCTGCCGCGGCGACGAGCCGTCGCTCAAAGCGCCGCTCGACGAAGCTGTGCGCGCGTTCGCCGACGTCTCGATCGGAAGCTACCCGCGCTGGTTCGACCGCGATGAGGACGGATACTCCGTCAAGATCACCTTCGACGGCGCCGATCGCACGCGCGTCAACGCCGCGGCCGAGGCCTTCGCGCGCGCCGTCGAAGACCGCGTCGTGCGCGTCGAGCTCGCCTGAGCGCCCGCCGCCGCCACGTGCGAATCGCCTCGAATCGTGCTAGCGATCCGTCCGTCATGCGTTTGTTGCTCGCTACTTCGTTGTTCGCGCTCGCTGCGTGCTCGCAGCCGCAGCCGGCGTCTCTGCAAGTCCGCGCCGAGCCCCGCGCCGCGCAGCCCGCCGCTGCTGCTGTCGCGCCCGTCGCGCCCGTCGCACAAGCAGGTCACGGCGACCCGCACGCAGCGCACGCCGCCCCTGCCAACGCAGCGCCCACGCAAGCCGCGGTTCCCGGCGGGACGCGACGCTTCGGCGAGTCGCTCGCAGCGGACGCCACGCGCGCGACGCTCGACCAGGTCCTTCGCACGCACGAGCAGCTTCGCGACCGCACCGTGCGCGTCGAAGGGCAGATCGTCGCGGTCTGCCAGCACCAGGGCTGCTGGATGGAGCTGCGCGACGGACAGACGCAAGCCCACGTGCGCATGCACGGGCACAGCTTCTTCCTCCCGCGCGACGTCAACGGAAAGCGCGCCTCCATGGCCGGGACCATCGTCGCTGCTCACCCGCCGACCGAGTGCGACGAGAGCGCCCGTGAGGCGACGGGCCGCGTCGCGCAGATCGAGTTCGACGCGACCGGCGTCGAAGTCTACGACTGATCGTTCGCCGCAGCGCTTCGGGGGGGCGCTTCGAGGCCGTCGCGTTTGGGGACCAACACTATGGGCGAACGCGGACGGCAGAGCCCAGGGCTGCGGTGATCGCGCGCATGCGCTCGCGGCTGATGCGCTCGTCCGCGTGGCGCATCGGCGCGACGTGCATGTCGCCGGTGAAATTCACGTTCCATGTGGCGACGGCGGACATGGACGCGAGGGTCAGCCTGTTGCCTTCGCCCACTTCGAATTGCACGCGAAGCAGCGCCCCGTCACGCGTGCGCGGGTCGTACATGATCCCCATCGGATCGTCGGCGGGTCGCGGACCGAGGCCCGCGTGCCACGCAGAGCCGAAGTTCGACATGAGATTTCCCAGCGAATACGCGATCACCGCGTCGCCTCGCTCGCTCGTCGTCCGCTCGACCGTCTGCAAGACGCTCGGCCCTGCGCCGAGCACGAGGTCCGCGCCCGCTTCGATGAAGCGCCGCGCGAGCGAGCGTTGACCCGCCGTCGGGTTCGCCGATCGATCTCGCCCCCAGTGCGCGCACAGGACCACCACCTCGGCTCGCTCGTGCGCCGTGCGCAGGGCGTCCAGCACCCGTTGCAAGTCCCGCGCGATGAACGCCCTCGCGTCCGCGCCGCCCGGCGCAAACGCCGATCGCTCGGTGTAGCCCAGCACCGCTACGCGCACGCCGTCGCGCTCTGTCACCCACGGCGTGTACGCGTCGTCCTCTGAGCGCCCCGCGCCGATCGCGCCGAGCCCCGCTTGATCGAGGGTCTCGATGGTCTGCTCGAGGCCGTCGGGCCGCTGGTCCATCGCGTGGTTGGTCGCGAGAATCACCGCGTCGAATCCCACGCGCGACAGGTTGCGCGCGAACCACGGGTGCCCCCCGAGCGCAGGGTTGTCCCCGACCCAGGGCGCACGCGCCTGCATCGTCAGCGGCCCCTCGAGCGGAACGATCGCGACCTCGCGCGGCGTGATGATCGGCGCGAGCCGCGTGAGCATGTACGAGAGCCCTCCCATCTCTCGATACGACTGCGCGATGGTCACCACGTGACGGTGCAGCACGAGGCTGCCTGTCGACGTGACGACCACGCGCCGCGGGCCGCTGGGAGCGTCAACAGCGGCGTCCTCGACGGCCGCGTCTTGGTCTTCGACCTCGGCGCTCGCCTCGGGCGCAGCGTCGATCGGGGGAGTGGGGCTCTGCGCTGCGTCTTGCGCGCGCGAACGACCGCCGCACGCCGACGAGAGCGCGGCGAGCGAGAGCAACACAACAGGGGAGTGGGTCAGCGCTCGAAGCATCGGTCTGCAATCTGCCGTTGTTTTCGCGCGAGCGCCGTGGCGCGCACGAGTCGATCTGTCACAGGGTCGTGGTAGCCCGAGACCGCGGTCACGCCCGAGACCGCGGAGCTCCAGTAGCGGTTGTGCCGGTGCATCCACAGCTCGCGCGCGTACTTTCCGAACACGCTCGCGAGGGAGATCGCTGGCTCGGTCGCGTCGCCGTCCATCACGAACGCCAGCCTTCCGACCGAGGGAACCTCGTACACCGAGCGCTCTCGCGCCTCGCTTTCGACGCGGCAGAGGGCGAAGCGCTTGCTGATCGCGTCGTGGTAGCGGGCGCGCGCGCCCACTTTGCCGAGCGAGGCTTCGACGAGCACGCCTGCTCGCGCGAGGGCTTCGACCAACGCCAGCATCGCGTCGAGGTCGACGTCCATGCGCGATCGCCCCGCGGCGCGCGCGTCGTTGATGCGCCCCGCGCACTGCACGGACACACGCACGTCCTCGATCACGAAGCCGCGATCTTTGAGCGCTCGCGCTCGGTCGAGGTCCTCGTCGGTGACCTCTCCGCCGAACGCAGGAAGTTCGACCGCGTCGTCGAAGCACACCTTGGGCGCCTCGCCATCGGGGCAGCTCGCGCGGAGGGCAGCGTCGGTCTCGATCGCCGTCTTCGCTGCAAATTCGCTGAGAGAAACAGGGCTCCACCCGCAGTGCACGCGCAGCATCGCGCGCACTCGGGCCTCCATGGCGCTCATGTTTCCGTGCGCGCAGAGCTCTTTGGAGTCGCCGACCCCGGCGCGCTCGACCGCTCTTCGCACCGCCGCGCGGTCGCGCAGCTTCGCCCGGTCGACGCGCACGCGCACGCCCGTCACCGTCATGGGCCCGAGCCTCGAGCCCAGGCCGTTCTCGTCGACACCGAGCCAAATCGCTTCGTCGCTCACGGCGGCGACGATGGGTATCACAATGACAACCTCGCGCCGTCACCGGAACCTTCGCTCGACGACGGTTGTCGCACCCGCCATCGCCGCCACACGCTCCCATCGCCCGGCAGGGCGTATCGTAGAGGTCGACGCAATGAAGCACTCCGCCCTGGCTGCACTCACCCTGATCGCGTTGGTCACCAACGCCTGCGCGACGACCCAAGCAGGTCGAGCGAACACCGCCGCGAGCGCGCTCACCGCAGCGAGGGTGCGGTCGATGCAGGGCCCCGAGTTCAGGGTGGTGGGCCGCCCCGACGGAACGGGTGACGCCTACGACGCGCGACTGCTCTTCGAGCGCGCCGCTGCCGCGCTGCAGACCCGCCGTTTCGACGAAGCGATCGCCGACTACGACCGGTTGATCCGAGAGTTTCCTCAGTCGAACCTCGTCGCGGCGTCGCACTTCAACCGCGGTCAGGCGTACCAGAGCAGCAATCGCGGGCCCGAGGCGATGGCGGCGTACACGCTCGCGGCGACCACGGCGCACGGCAGCAACAACGACCTGGCGCGGGACGCGTGGTTTCGCGTGGCGGCCGTCGGCGAGTCCGCCAATCGCCCCGCGGAGATCGTCACGGCCACGGACCGTGTGTTGACCATCCCGCGTGTTTCGCTGGTGGATCGGGTCGAGGCGCTCGGCCGTCAAGCCGCGGCGAAGCTCGCGATCGGCGATCGGCCTGGCGCCGCGCGGGCCGCGCAGGACGCGATCTCGCTCGCGCCGACGGTCGAGTCCGTGAGCGCCCTCGGCGACGACACGTTCATCGCGCAAGCGCGCTTCGTGCTGGCGGAGATCTCGCGGCTCGAAGCGGCGGACATCGCGATCCGCATCGACGTCGACGACGCCGCGCTCAGCCTGGCCATCGAGCGCCGCGTGCAGCACGTGACCCACGCGCACGTGCTCTACAACGACGCGATCCGCGTGGGAAATCCCCACTGGGCCGCGGCGTCGGGCTACGCCCTCGGAGAGATGTACCGCGCGCTGTACGGCTCGATCGTCGAGACGCCGCTGCCGTGCGACTGGGAGGAGCCCGCGATCCGCATCTACCGCCAGCGCACCGGCAACCGTCTGCGGCCGCTCGTCCAAGCGGCGTTGCGCGCGTGGGAGGCGACCATCGGAATGGCCCGACGCAACGCCATCGCCGACAACGCCTGGGTTCGCCGCGCGGACGAACAGGTCGAAGCGCTGCGACAGCTGGTCTTGCGCGGCCCCGATCCCGCGCTCATGCGGCCGTCACCAAACTGCGCGTCACCTGCGACCGCGCCGGGTTCGACCGCGACGCCATCCGGTGGTGCAGCGAGCGCGCAGTCGACGCCGTCCAACGCCGCCGCCGCCCGCCCGTGAAAACTATTCGAACACTCAATCTTGACATGCCCTCCGCACGGGGCTAGTAGACGCGGCCTCCAACGAGCGAGCTGCTGGCGTAGCTCAATCGGTAGAGCGCCAGTTTTGTAAACTGGTGGTTGTGGGTTCAAGTCCCGTCGCCAGCTCTGAAACAGCAGCACGCAGCGACACTACTTGCGTGACATTTCCCGGAGAGTTGCCCGAGCGGCCAAAGGGAGCAGACTGTAAATCTGCCGGCTTATGCCTACAGTGGTTCGAATCCACTACTCTCCACAAGTTTCAATTTCTACCAACCGCGGGAGTAGCTCAGTTGGTAGAGCGTCAGCCTTCCAAGCTGAATGTCGCGGGTTCGAATCCCGTCTCCCGCTCCACCGCCCACCTAGCTCAGTGGTAGAGCACTTCCTTGGTAAGGAAGAGGTCGTGGGTTCAATCCCCATGGTGGGCTCCAGTACAGCGAGTCAGGAGGGTCTCGCGGTCGCCGACAACACGGCTCTCTCGAAGCGCAAGCCGAGACAGAGCCGAGTCGGCGTTGTGGTTGCGCCTCGCGCGAGCGCGCTGCGCGGCATCACGGTGTGCGCAACAATGCCCTCGTGAAGAGGGTGCTCGAGCGTCGCAAGCCCCACGGCAATGTCGGAGCCATCGGCCACGCAGGCCACGGCAAGACGACGCTCAGCGCTGCGCTCAGCGCCGTCCTCGCGCGCTTCAACCAGCGCACGAGTGACTTCGAGATCGTCCCGCGCGACTACGACTGGCTCACGCGGGCGGGTCTCGCGACGCAGACCGATCACCGTCACACGGTCACGCCGCGGCACCTCGAGTACGAGACCGCCCACCGGCACTACGCTCACGTCGATTGTCCGGGCCTCGCGCGCTTCTCGACCAACGCGCTCGTCGGCATCGCGCAAATGGACGCCGCCATCGTGGTGGTCTCTGCGCTCGAATCGGTGATGGCGCAGACGCGCGAACACGTGTTGGTCGCGCGGCACCTCGGCCTCTCTCGCCTCGTGGTGTTCGTCAATTTCTGCGATCTGCAGTCGGACCCTGCGCTCGTGGACCTCGTCGAGCTCGAGGCCCGCGAGCTGCTCGCGCGCGTGGGCTACGACGGCGACTCGACGCCTGTCGTTCGCGGCTCGGCGCTCGGCGCGCTGCGCGGTGACGAGCGATGGCAAGTGGCGATCCTCGCGCTCGCGGACGCGCTCGACGAGCACTTCGCGATCCCGTCGCGCGACGACGAAGGGCCGTTTGCGCTCTCGGTGCAGTCTGCCGTCTACGCGCCGCGGTTCGGGGCGGCCGCGACCGGCCTCGTGCGAAGGGGAGCCGCGCGCGTCGGTGACCTCATCGAGCTCGTCGGCATGACCTTCGACGACACGCAGACCGCCGCCGTGACGAGCGTCGAGACCTTTGGTCACAAGCGCGCTGTTGCGAGCGCGGGCGAGCTCGTCGGCATCTCGCTGAAGAACGTCCCGCGCGTCGACCTGCGTCGCGGTGTCGTGCTCGCGGCGCCCGGTTCGATCGTCGCGCGACGAACGCTCGTCGCCGACCTCTCGCTGCTCGCGCCAGAGGACGGCGGGCCTTCGCGGGCGATCCGCGATCGCTTTCAGTCGCAGCTCGTGTGCGAGAGCGCCAGCGTCGGCTGCTCGCATCGACGGATCGACTCGGGCAAGGCATGGCAGCCAGCGACGAGCGCCACGGTCGAGCTCGAGCTGTCGAGCCCGATCGCGATCGAGCCAGGCGCGCGGTTCGTGCTTCGCGAGGGCCATCGCACGGTCGCGCTCGGCGTCGCGCTCGACGATCGCACCTGAGTCGCACACGACAGTGCGCCACGATCGCGCGTGCGGCACACTGGCCCGACGTGAGCGAGACGTTTCCCTTCAGCTGCGTGCTCGTCCTCGGCGAGCGAGCGGACGGCGCGTGGACGCTGTTCGCGGCGCTGCAGCGCGCGCTCGCGCCGAAGCCCGTGCTCGAGCTGGGGCCCTCGATGGACATCAACCCCCCAGAGCCGTGGTCGCGCTTCGGCGTGGCGAGCCTGCATTCGACGCAGCGCTCGTACGCGGTGCTGCTCGAGTCGGGGCCGAGCCCGTGTGTGATTCCACGGGCGTTCGACGCGGTGCTGCTCGTGCTCTCGGCGCGGCGCTCGGTCACCGCGCGCACCCGCGGATTTGCGCACGAGCTCAGCGCGCGCGCGGCCTGCCCGACGCTGCTCTGCATCACCGAGTGCGGGGCCGCGGACGGCGTTCCCGACCTCGTCGAGATCGAGGCGCGCGAGCTGCTCACGGAGTTCGGCATGGGCGGAGACGAGCTCGACGTCGCCAGGCTCGACGACGACGAATCGTTCGACGCGGTCGTCGAGTGGCTCGATCGCAGCGCGATCCCGCACGCGTACGCGCAGGAGCTCCCGGTGATCGCTCGCTGCACGGGGGTGACGTTCGACGGTTGGCGCACGCTCACGCGCTCGCAAGGGATCGTGTCGAAGACGTCATCGCTGCTGATCCTCGACGGCACAGAAGCGATCGAACTCACGGTGCGCGCGCTCGCCGATCGCAGCGCGCGCTCGAGCCCGTTTGGCCTCGGGCCACAAATCGTTCGGTTCTCGGGGCCGCAGCCCAACGTCGACGATTGGGTCGTCGATCGCGCAGCGGCGCGCGAGGTGAGCTCGTTCGAGGTCGTCGGTTGGAGCGTGGATCCGTGGCTGCTCGACGGGCGGCTCGTGCCGTTCGCGGTGCGCACGCGTCGGCTCGGCGCGGCGACGACGGCGCGGATCACCGCGCTCGATTCGCGGCCGGGCGAGGGCGACCTCGTGCGCTTTCGGGTCGAGGTCGCGACGCCGGTCGGGGTCTTCGACGGCATGACGATCGACCTGATCGACGACTACCTTCGGGAAGAACCTGTCTTCTCGGCCGTTGTTTGCGCAGAGGACAGCGTTGGCCGCCGTTGAGTTCGAGATCAACGCGACAGACCCCTGGACGGCGGCGAGAACACGCGCTACAAGCTCGCTCCGCTTCGAAACAACCCATGGGGTCAAAAAGTGATCGAGTGCCCGTTACGCTGGTCTGCAGCGTGTGCGGTGCGAGAAACTACAAGACCTCGCGGGCGAGGCGGCCGGATGTGAAGCCGGTCGAGTTGAAGAAGTTCTGCAAGACGTGCAACGCTCACACGGTGCACGTCGAGACGAAGTGACACTTTTCATACGGAACTAGCTCAGTCGGTAGAGCAGCGGATTCCAAATCCGCAGGTCGTGGGTTCGAGTCCCTCGTTCCGTGCAAACTGATCCCTTGTCAGGAGCCCCCTAGCCTTGTCGACGCAGACTGAACCCCGCGCCACCGGATCACTCCAACTCGGGGTGCAGAAGTACCTGTACACGGGCTACTTCGTCGGCGGGATCGTCGTCGCGTGGCTGGTGCACAACATCGTCGACAAAGCGTGGGAGGGCCACGACGCCGTCGCCTCGCTGATCGGCGTTGTCGCGGGCATCCTTGCGGTGGTCTGGGCGTGGAAGAACGAGCGGATCCGCATGCTCTCGAAAGAGATCATCGACGAGCTCGCCGCGGTGACCTGGCCCACCAAGCAAGAGACGCAGACGGCCACGTTCATCGTGCTGGTGACGTCCGTCGTGGCCGCTGGTGTGATCTTCTTGATGGACCGCGTGTGGGGCTTCCTCACCGAGTGGCTGGTCAAGTAGCGACCGCGTGTGCTGAGCGGGTGGGAGAGCAGCGGGTGAGACCTTTCAGAGGTCTTCCCGCTGTCTGCATTTGGGGGAGTGAGCGGGCGCTTCGCAGCGTTGGCGGCCGTTCGGTCGGAGGCTAACGCGAGGGAGCGCGCGAAAATCTCGCGGAGCCCCTGGTGACATGGTGTCGGGCGCGTGGTAGCACTCGCGTCCCTCGCACGGGGACACATCGGTCCTCGCGGTGCTCACCCAATGGTGTGCGTGAGCAGCGCGGGCGATTTCCCTGTGCGGCCGAAGCAGAACACGCCGCGTGGTGAGCGCGGCGCGAACGTGAACGAGGCGCGCCCATGGCGATGCGGTACTACATCATTCAGGCGTACAGCGGCTTCGAAGGCCAGGTAAAGTCCAGCCTTCAAGAGCGCATCAAGAACGCGGGCATGCAGAAGCTCTTCGGCGAGATCCTCGTTCCGTCCGAAGAAGTGCAGGTCAACCGCAACGGCAAGTCGCGCACCGAGAAGCGGCGCTTCTACCCGGGCTACGTGTTCGTCCAGATGGAGATGAACGAGCAGACGTGGCACCTGGTGAAGGAGACGCCGAAGGTGACCGGCTTCATCGGCGACCAGAACCCTGCGCCCGTGAAGGACAAAGAGATCCAGGCGATCGTCGACCAGATGGAGAAGGGTACTTCTCCCGCCGCGGTGCGCGCGCACTTCGACGTGGGCGATCAGGTCCGCGTGGTCTCTGGCGCCTTCGCCAACTTCTCTGGAACGGTCGAAGAAGTGAAGGCCGACCGCCAGAAGGTGAAGGTCATCGTCCCGATCTTCGGCCGGCCCACGCCGGTCGAGCTCGGCTACAGCGAGGTCGAGAAAATCACAGCGTGAAGGCCTAGCGTCGACGCCGGAGCTCCAGAGATCGCGCACGATCGACTGAAAAAAGTGCACGAGGGGGCTTGGACGCGACGCAAAATTGCGGTAGACGGCCGCCCCCGTTGTTCATCGCGCGTGCGGTGGGCCCCGAGGGTATCTCTTCACGGTGCTTAGTTAGACGATTGGTGATGCACAGCACGACCTGCACGGCCTCCGCCGCTGTGACTCTGGATCGTGCGAGGCCAACGGTGATCGCTCGCTCGATGCGCGAGCAGAGCGAACGCCACGGCCGCTAGCACAGCTTCGAGGACGATCGATCATGGCGAAGAAAGTTGTCGGACAGATCAAGATCCAGTGCCCGGGCGGCGAAGCCAAGCCGGGCCCCCCGATCGGACCGGTTCTCGGTGCCGCGGGCGTGAACATCCCGATGTTCATCAAGGACTTCAACGCGAAGACGGCGAGCCAGAAGGGCATCACGATCCCGGTCGTGATCACCATCTTCTCGGACAAGAGCTTCACGTACGAGCTGAAGACCCCTCCTGCGTCGGTCCTTCTCGTGAAGGCGCTCGGCAAGGACAAGGGCAGCGCGAAGCCCAACCGCGAGAAGATCGGCAAGCTTCCGATGTCGAAGGTCGTCGAGATCGCGCAGCAGAAGATGCCCGACCTCAACTGCGACAGCCTCGAGTCGGCCAAGCGGATGATCATGGGCACCGCGCGCTCGATGGGCATCGAGATCGAGGGCTGAGAGTTTCATCGGCGACCTCTGCGGTCATCGCGCTCAGCGCGGGATCACAGAGGGCGAACGGCTCGGGATGCTCGCGCATCGGGTCGCTTCGCTTGTCGCCGAGCGAGTCGCGCGAGCGGTCAATGACCACCGAAGGTGCCTCCGCAATGGTGCGAAGGTTCGCGGTGGGAGGCCTGGTGAGCGAACGCGTGACGAGCGCGATCACAGAGCTGGGCCGCAGGAGGAGTTGAATGGCGAAGATCTCCAAGAAGCGCCAGTCGATCAATAAAGAGATCGACACAGCGAAGCGCTACTCGCTCGACGAGGCAGCGTCGCTGGTGAAGAAGGGCGCGAAGGCGAAGTTCGACGAGACCGTCGAGATCGCCGTGCGACTCGGGGTGAACCCGAAGCACGCCGATCAGATGGTCCGCGGCGCCATCGTGCTGCCGCACGGCACTGGTCAGACGGTGCGAGTGCTCGTGTTCGCGAAGGGCGACAAGGCGAAGGACGCGCAGGCTGCAGGAGCCGACCACGTCGGCGCCGAAGAGCTCGTGCAGAAGGTCGCTGACGGCTTTCTCGATTTCGACCGCGTCATTGCCACCCCGGACATGATGGGTCAGGTCGGTAAGCTCGGTAAGGTCCTCGGTCCCCGCGGACTCATGCCGAACCCGAAGGTCGGCACGGTGACGTTCGACGTGTCGAACGCCGTCCGTGAGTCCAAGGGCGGCAAGGTGGAGTACCGTGTCGAGAAGGCGGGCATCGTGCACGCGCGTCTCGGCAAGGCGAGCTTCACCCCCGAAGCGATCCGCGAGAACGCGACGGCACTGGTCAACGCGCTGGTGCGCGCGAAGCCGCCGAGCGCCAAGGGCACGTACCTCAAGAGCATCACGCTCTCGACGACGATGGGCCCGGGCGTGAAGGTCGACACCGCGGTGTTCACGGCAACGAAGACTGAGGAGGCCTGAGATGAACCGCACCGAGAAGTCCGCGGCGATCGCGGAGATCAAGGGCAAGTTCGACAAGGCGATCTCCGTCGCCCTGGTGGACTTCAAGGGTCTGTCGGTCGGCCAGATCAGCCTGCTGCGTCGTGAGTTCAAGAAGGTGAAGGTCGAGTACCGTGTCGTCAAGAACACGGTCATTCGCCACGCCCTCAAGGACTCGGCGTACGCCAAGCTCGTCGGTGACCTC
>JAAFIF010000243.1 GCA_013298625.1 Myxococcales bacterium | reverse complement strand
CGCAGAGATTCGTCGTGAGCTGGCCGCCGTGCGCGTCGCCCTCGATCGCGCGCGATCCGCGGCTCAGCGCTCGGCAGCCTGATCTCCACGCGCACCATCACTCTCACTTGGGAGGAAACGCGATGCTGTTTCCAGGGCCGCTCCTTGTCTTCTGGCCGACGCAGTGCACGCGTTGGCCCAACGCGCTGCGCGCGACGATGTCGTCGTGCGCTCGTCTGCCGTCGCGTCCCGAGCGCACCCGTCGTTGTCGACCGCTCGTCGCGCAGTGCGCTCGAGGTGCGCAATGAGCCCACGCTCGCTGCGCGGCAACCTCGCGAGGGTCGCATGATGGACCGACGCGCACGACCGCTGCCTCCTGAGCGAGAGCAGCTCGAGCTGTTCGATCCGGGCGAGTCCGTCGTCCCCGTCGAGCTGGCCATCGGAACGCGCCGGGCTCGGCGATCGAGCACGCGCGCGTGGATGATGCTCGTCGCGATCGAGTCGTCTCGTTCGCACTCCGAGCTGCGCACTGCGTGGTTGGAAGTGGGCCGCGCCCGCGCGAACGGCGTCCTCGACCGACCGATGTACGAGCTGCTCTCCGACGCATGGGAGCGGCGCTCTCACGCGCTGCGCGCTGCGCGGATCACGGCGGTGACTCCGGCGAACGACCAGCGAAAGGGCGCGAGGCGATGAGCGCGTCGAAAGAGAACTTCGCCATCGGCGGCCGCACAGGCTGGCTCGACGCCTCCCGCTCGCGTCGCTGCCCCGTGTGCGAGAGCGACTCGTGGTGCCAAATCGGCGCCGGCGCACACGCCGGAACGGTCCTCTGCAAACGCGTCGCGTCCACGCGCGAGAAGACCAACCGCGACGGCGTTCTGTACTGGGTGCATGCGCTCGGCTGTGCGGATGTTCCCAAGCGAATCGATGTTCCCGAGCTGCGCGACGTGTGGACGGCGCCCGTCGAGGTGCGCGACCAGGCCTACAACGCGGTGCTCTCGGCGCTGCGGTTGAGCGACGTCCATCGAGACAACCTTCGCGCGCGGGGCCTCACTGACGAGGCCATCCGTCGCGGGCGCTACCGTTCGCTCGCACGCGAGGGGCGCGCAGAGCTGGCACGGGTGATCGAGCGCGCGGTCGGTGAGCAAGCCATGGCCGCAGTCCCTGGAATCGCCCGCGAAGAGCGCGACGGACGCGCGTGGTGGACGCTGCGCGGAGCCGCTGGGCTGGTGGTTCCGTCGCGCGACCTTGAGGGGCGCATCGTGGCGCTGAAGGTTCGCGCGGACGAGCATCGCGAGGGCTCGCGGTACACGGCGGTCTCGAGCCGACGCTTCGGTGGGGCGAGCGCTGCGGTGAACGTGCACGTTCCGTTGGGCGCGCGCGGGCGCTGGGAGCGGAAGGGTGTGCTCTGGATCACCGAGGGAGAGCTGAAGGCCGACGTGTGTTCGTCGCTGTTTTCTCACGCGATCGTCGGGATGCCAGGCGTCGCCATGTGGCGCGCGGCGCTCGCGATGGTCGAAGAGATTCAGCCGCGGCGCGTGGTCGTCGCGCTCGACGCGGACTGGCAAGACACCGATCCCAAGAAGGCCCCTGTGCGCGTCGCGCGCGAACGGCTGGTCGAATCACTGGTCTCGCGAGGCTTCGACGTGCACGCGATCTCGTGGCCGCTCTCCGAGGGCAAGGGCCTCGATGACTATCTGCTGCGGCTTCGCAGCGAGGGACGGTGCGCGGCATGAGTTCAGCTCCGACGGACTTGGAGCTGCCTCCCGGCGTGCGGGTGTTTTCTCCCACCGAAGTCGCGGCGAGCTCGAAAGCAGTCGCGCGCTCGGTCGACGGCGTCGATCCCGTCGCGGTGCTCATCGAGCGCATCGCGAGAGAACCGCTGGCTGCGTGGGAGCCCGCGTCGCTCGCGCTCGTCGCGCCGCTGCGAGGGCAAGACGACCTCGCGTATCAGCGCGTTCGCGTCGCGCTCAAGAAGGCTCGCGCGGATGTCGCGGGCTGGGAGCGGGCGCTCAACGAAGTGCGCCGACGCGGCAACAAGGGCGGCGACGGCGGCGGTGCGAATCCGCCCGCGCTCGACGTGCGCGAACGCTACACCGACGCGTGGAACGCCTCGCGCTTCGCCCAGGAATTTCGCAGCCGACTTCGCTACGTCCCCGAGCGCGGATGGTTCGCGTGGACCGGCAGCTACTGGCGCTACGACCTTCAGGCCGGAACTCGCTTCGCTCAAGACTTCGCCTGTTCGCTCG
>JAAFIF010000127.1 GCA_013298625.1 Myxococcales bacterium | reverse complement strand
TCGCTCTGAGCCAGGATCAAACTCTTCTGAGAAACTCTGCGTGTCCTCCGTTTGCACAGGGACCGCTTTGTTCTTTTAGAGCCGATTCCAAGCCCTTTCGGCTTGATATGCTCGGCATTATTAGCCGTCTCGACTTCGAACTCTCGATTCGCGCTCTTGCGAGCGCTAGAGGTTCGAACTTCGATTCTTGACCCGTACTGCTACGAATCGAGAACTTCATTTCACGACCAGGTTTTCAAAGATCGAGGAGCGTTCCGCCCGAGTTTGCGTCGGGCTGGTGCTCTCTCTCTGCCGCTTCGGCTCTCGTTTCGAGTCCTCAGCGGGGCGCGGAATCTACCGCTTTTCTTTCGGCTGTCAAGCGTCTTTTTTCGACCGCTTCACTTTTTGCCGACCCCTTCGTTCGACGAACTGTTTTTCGTCAACCGCGGGAGAGTGTGTCTCTCACGCGTCGGACTCGCTGTCAAGCGATTCTTCGGTGCCGCCTTTCGCGTCGCCCGAGGACCCTGTCCGTCGAAGGGAGGCGGCTTGTACGCCGGGCTTCGGAAGCGGTCAACAATCTTCGTTACGATTTTTCACTCCCCGCTGTTTTGCGGGGTTTTCTGCGGGTCGGGGTAGGCCACTTCGGCCCCTCTCCAGGTGCGCAGCCAGGTCTTGCCGCCCTCGCGCCGCACGATCGCGTCGGGGGTGAGCACGACCTTTCCGTGTCCGCCGGGGGTGTCGACGATGAACTTCGGCAACGCGATGCCCGTGAGCCGCCCCTGCAGCGCGGCCATCACGTCCAAGCCCCGCTGCAACGGCGTCCGCAGGTGCGCCGTCCCCCGCATCACGTCCGCTTGCAGCAGGTAGTACGGACGGACGCGCGCGCGCACGAGGCCGCGAAACAGTGCCTCGAGCGTCGCCGCGTCGTCGTTGATCCCGCGCAATAGAACGCTCTGGTTCATCACCGGGATCCCGTGGTCCACGAGGCGCTCGCACGCCGCCTTCGCTTGCGCAGTGAGCTCGCGCGGGTGGTTGAAGTGCGTCATCACCCAGAGCGGCGCGAACTGTCGCAGCGTGCGGCAGAGCGACGGCGTGATCCGCATCGGGAGCACGACGGGGGCGCGCGTCCCGAGGCGCATCAGCTCGATGTGGCCCACGCTCTTCACGAGCGACAGGATCCGCGCGAGGCGCGGCGTGCTCATCACCAGCGGGTCGCCGCCCGAGAGGATCACCTCGCGGACCTCGGGGTGCGCGCGGAGGTACTCGATCGCAGGACGCAGCCGCTCTTCGCTGCGCGCGCCTCCATCGCGGCCCACCATGCGCGCGCGGGTGCAGAAGCGGCAGTAGACCGAGCAGCGGTCGGTCACGAGCAACAGCGCGCGATCGGGATACCGCTGCACCAGGTTGGGCGCCGGCGAGTACGCCTCTTCGCCGAGCGGATCGCGAAGATCACCATCGCTCTCGCTCAGCTCTTCTGCGCGCGGAACGCACTGTCGCCGGATCGGGTCCTCTGGGTCCTTCGGGTCGATCAGCCCCGCGTAGTACGGCGTGATCGACAGCGGCAGACCCGCGGCGATCGCGGCGGCCGTTCCCTCTCGCTCGGACGGGGTGAGCTCGAGCGCCGCTTCGAGCGCGCTCATCGAGCTGATCGCGGCCCGGGCCTGATCGCGCCAGGTCTTCAGCGGAGCGCGCTCGCGCAGGACGCGCAGCGATCGCGTGGGAGCGCCTTCGGTCGTCATCAGTGCAGTGCGTACCCTACTACTCAGCCCGCGCACCAGCAGGCCCAGTGTTCGAGCGCGCCGAGACCGTGCTATCTGCCCCGCCGCTGACCGATCGACGACAGCCCCCCGTTGAGGGCGCTGAGCGTCGAGGGATCACAGAGCGCTCGTCGATCGAGCGCGCGAGCAACAGAGCGCACCGCGCGCGCGGACGCGTCGAAAGGATGATCGAACCTCATGGGCCTCGGAGCGGCGAGACAGACGGTGTTGGTGACTGGAGCGGCGGGCTTTCTCGGCTCGCACCTGTGCGACAGGCTGCTCGGCGACGGACACGAGGTCATCGGGCTCGACAACCTGGTGACCGGGACGCTCGACAACCTCGCGGACGCGATGAAGAGCCCGAGGTTTCACTTCGAGATCGGCGACGTGCGCGACTCGATCGCGGTGTTCGCGCAGCAGATCTTCAACTTCGCGTGCCCTGCGTCGCCTGTGCACTACCAGGCGGACCCGCACTTCACGCTGACGACCAGCGTGATGGGCGCGCAGCGGGTCATCGACGCGGCGCGAGGGCGCAAGTGCACGATCGTTCATGCGTCGACGTCGGAGATCTACGGCGATCCGCTGGTGCACCCGCAGCCCGAGTCGTACTGGGGTCACGTCAATCCGATCGGTGACCGCGCTTGCTACGACGAAGGAAAGCGCTGCGCCGAGACCCTGCTCTTCGACGCCCGCCGCCGGTGGGGCGTCGACGCGCGGGTCGTTCGCATCTTCAACACGTACGGCCCGCGCATGGCCATCGACGACGGCCGCGTCGTCTCGAACTTCGTCGCGCAGGCGCTCGAGAAGAAGCCGCTGACGATCTACGGCACCGGCGATCAGACGCGGTCGTTTTGCTACGTCAGCGACCTGGTCGACGGGATCGTCTCGATGACGCGCCCCGCGGTGCTCGACGGTCCCGTGAACATCGGCAACCCCGACGAGTTCACCATTCGTCAGCTCGGCGAGATGGTGACCGAGCTGCTCGGCTGGGGCGAGGTCGTGTACAAGCCGCTCCCCAACGACGACCCCAAGCAGCGACAGCCAGACATCACGCGGGCCAAGAGCGTCCTCGGCTTCGAGCCGAAGGTGAAGCTCCGCCAGGGGCTCAAGTCCCTCATCGAGGACTTTCGCGGGCGGCTCGATCAGCGTGCGAATCGCGCTCCGTAAGGGGTCTGCTTCAGCCCGTCGTCGGGGCTTCGGGGAGTGACGTCGGGCAACAGCGGACGCACGACAGCGACGCCGGTGTCCGTGACCGCAGCGGGGGATGCGTCGAGGGTCGAGGCGCGCGTCGCTCCGTTGGCGCCGTTTGGGCCGGGCCAACCTCGGTCGCCGCGCCTCGGCGCTCCCGTGTCGATGGCGGCGTCCTCGGGCTGCTCGCCAGAGGGCTGCGCGACGGCGACGCTCTCTGCGTCGGGCTCACCGCTGCTGTCTTCGCCGGGCGCGACGAGCGCGGCGCTGTCCTCTGCGAGCGAGACCGCGCTGTCTGCGACGCTGCGACCGTCGTTGTTGGCGCTCGCGGCGGGGCCGGGTCTGCGCGCGGCGATGGTGACGCCAATCACGATGGACGCGATGGCGCCCAGGATGAGCGCGGACGAGCTGCGACGCGCGACTGGCGTTGCGGGCGCGTCGGCGACGGGCGGAGGCAACGTGCTCGACGGGGCGCGCTCGAGCGCGTCGAGCGCCGAGAGAAACGCTTCGGCGTCGTGGATGCGCTCGTCGGGGATCTTCGCGAGCGCGTGCAGGACGAGCTTGTCGAGCGCGGGCGCGAGGCCGGCGCGGCGCTTGGACGGCGGCTCGACCGGCTCGTGGACGTGCTTGTACGCGACCTCCATCGCGGTGCGGCCCGAGAACGGAACGCTTCCCGTGAGCATCTCGTAGAGCACGCAGCCGAGGGCGTAGATGTCCGCGCGTTGGTCGGCGGCCATCGCTCCGTGCAGGAGCTCTGGGGCCATGTAGTGGGGCGTTCCCATCACGACGCCTTCGGACGTGAGGGGGCCGCGGGCGTCGTCGATCTCGGTGACCTTCGAGATGCCGAAGTCGAGGAGCTTGATGTGGTCGGCGCCGTCGCGGCGACAGACGAAGACGTTCTCGCTCTTGAGGTCTCGGTGGACGATCCCGCGGGCGTGCGCCGCGGCGAGCCCCTTCGCGATCTGTCTGACAATTTGCAGCGCGCGCGCGGGTGCGAGCGCGCCGTGCTCGCGCACGAGCTGGCGGAGGTCCGTGCCTTCGAGCCGCTCCATCGCGATGTACGCGTCGCCGTCGTCGGTGAACCCGAAGTCGAACACGTCGACGATGTACGGGCTGCCGATGGACGCCGCCGCGCGGGCCTCGCGGTGAAACCTCGCCACGGCGTCGCCGCTGCGCGCGAGGTCGCGGCGCAGGACCTTCACGGCGATCGTGCGGCTGATCGCGATGTGGCGCGCGGTGTAGACCACGCCCATTCCGCCGCGGCCGAGGACGCTCTCGAGGTGATAGCGCCCCGCGAGGATGCGCCCCACGAGCGACTCGTCGTCGTCTCCCCTGCCCTCTGCCTTGGCGGGCAGCGTGCGCGCGCTGCTCGCGCCGGACAGATCGTCGGTGCGGTCTGCGACGGCGGCTTCGGGGAGTGGCTGGGTGCGATCGCTCATGCTCGGTGCGCGGGTCCGCAGAGGCGCGGCCGCGAGCGTACAAGAGCTTCGAGCGCGGCGGTAATGCCTCTCAAGGAGTGAGCCCGAGCGCGACGCCCAGGTTGCTCTGAAACCGTAGCATCGGCGTGAAGTCCGTCAGCAGGTCGCCGCGCACGAAGACGCCGAGCGACAATCGCCGGTGAAAATACCAGTCGACGCGGCCCTCGATGCCGATGGTGGCGTCGAACTGGCGGGCGGTGAGCATGGAGGGGTTACGAAATCCGTACGCCGCGCCGAGGTGTCCCGCGATCGCGAGGTCGAGGTCTTCGATGGGGAAGACGTAGCCCGCGCCCACGGTCCCGACGGTCCACGCGCCGTCGGGTTCGACGCGGAGCAACCGCGCGTTGGCCATGAAATTTCTGCGGTAGAACAGCGTGAAGTCTCCGCCGAACGCGAAGCCAAACGGCTGCCCTTCGAGCGTTCGCGACGCGCCCACGAGCAGCGCGAAGCGCGTGGCGAAGGGGACAGCCACGCGGCGATCCAAGATCACCGGGTCTTGAAAGCGCCCGTTGGTGGGCGTGCTGTTGGGGTCGTCCGCGGTCAACGGGATCGCGACGGTCTGCCGCTCGCCCGCGCGCACTTCGACCGCGCGCTCTTGCCGCGAGAAGCCCTCGCGCACGAGCGCGATGGTGTGTCGTCCCGGCTGCAGGCGCGTCACGAGCGGGGTCGTTCCGGGGATGGGCTCGGTCGAGCCGTCGACGAAGATAAACGCTCCCGGAGGCTGCGAGCTGACGAAGACCTCGACGGGGCGCTGCCTGAGCAGCTCGATGCGCGCGAGCACCTCGCCCCGGTCGCTCGCGTCCGGCGCCGACGCGAGATAGCGCTCGTACGCCTCGAGCGCGCGGGTGATCTCGTTGGCGCCCTCCCACGAGCGGGCCAGGTTGAATAGTGGTGCCGGGTCCGGGAGCGACTCGTACGCCGCTTGAAAGTGCGCCGCGGCCGAGGCGAAATCGCCGCGGCGGTAGTCGTTCATCCCGAGGCCGAACTCGGCGGAGGCGCGCTCGCGGCGCAGCTCGTGGTCATCGGCGTCGGCGGACGCGTCAGCGACCGCGGCGACGTCCGCTGGGCTCGCGTCGGCGACGGCGGCGTCCGAAGGGACGGCGCGCGGTCGAGCGCGGCTCTGCCCCGAGGCGGAGCTGGCGATCAGGACGCAGAACGGCGCGGCGACGATCAACGCAAAGAGCGGTTGTGCGCGGCGTTCGTTCATCGCTCAGCGAAGAGAAGATACATTCGCGCCGCGCGTGATGGGTGCAGTTCGTACATCCGACCTCGCTGTAGCCTCTGCCGCGGGCGCAGCGCTCTGGCTGCTCGTGCGGACAGCGCTGCGCGGCCCTGTGATCGCGTCGGTGATCGCCGTAGGCGTCGGGTGGTTTGCCGCGCTCGTGCTGCGATCCAAGCGCGAACGCGAGGCTGTGACCGTCCCGATGTACGCGTTTGCCGTGGCGCTGTGCCTCGTGCGCGCGCTGGAGTTTTGCTGGGATCTCGTGCGCGCGCGAGCGCTGGCAGCGGGCGCGGTGTGCGCGCTGATCGCGGCGGGCGGGTGGATCGCGGCGCGACGACCGAGGCTCGGCGCGAGCGCGGCGGTCGCGGGGCTGTCGTTGGGCGTCGCGACGGGCGAGGCGAGCGCGGCGTGGTCGATGTTGTTCTGCGTGTGGCTCGCGCGGGTCGTGGGGCGCGCGTGGAGCGCGAGCGAGGATCGGGCGTGGGCGCGGCGAGCGCGGTGGGCGAGCGCGCTGATCGCGGCGGTTTGGGCCATGCGCGGCGCGACCATCGGACCGTTTGCGTTGATGGTGGGCGCGGGGCGCGAGGCGAGCGGGCTGTGGACGAGCGAGGCGCGAGACGAGGGCGCGCGCGAGGATGAGTTGGTGTTTGCGCTCGCGATCGCAGGGATGACGGCGAGCCGCGCGTGGGAGCAGTGCCCGCTGCTGTTTGTGTGAGCGATGCAAGCTCGAAAGTGCCTCGCAGTGTGGGACGATCGCGGCGATGCATGATCGCGACGAGGGTGGCTTGACAGGGGAGCGGGTCTCTTTATCCTCCCCGGCCCTCCGAAAATCGTCCGATCAAAGGGGCACCGAATGGTAGCTAAGAAGGCCGAGCTCAAGCGTTTCAAAGAACTCCTCGAGGAGAAGCGCCAGCAGATCATCGACAACGCGAAGGACACGCTGGCCGAGGAGATGGCGCTCGATGCCAATGATCTTCCCGACGAGATGGACCTGGCGTCGAGCGAGTATCTGCAGTCGTTCACGTTTCGTCTGCGCGGCCGCGAGAAGGTGTTTCTCGAGAAGATCGACAAGGCCCTGATCAAGATCGAGGACGGGTCGTTCGGCACCTGCGAAGAGTGCGGCGAAGAGATCGGGATCAAGCGCCTCGAAGCGCGGCCCGAGACCACGCTCTGCATCAAGTGCAAAGAAGAGCAAGAGCGCGCGGAGAAGGACTACGGCTGATCGCTCGATCGGGGGAGCGACTGCGTCGTCTGTAGGGGGATTTTCACGGTAAATCGCGTTCCGCTGTCGGACGTTTCGACGTGGACCGTGCCGTGGTGATCGTCGACGACCTTCTTGACGATCGCGAGCCCGAGCCCGGTGCCGTCGCGCTTGCCCTGCGTGACGAAGGACTCGAAGAGCTTGCTGCGCACGGCTTCGGGGATGCCCGGTCCGTCGTCGGCGAACTCGAGCACGAGCTGCTCGCCTTCGCGCCCGACGGTGATCGTAAACGTCCCGCCGTCGCGCTTCGCCGCGAGCGCGTCGGCGGCGTTGCGCGCGAGGTTGTGCACGAGGCGGGTGATCTTCGCCGGGTCGATGCGCGCCGCGCCGCGCTCGCGCAGGACGAGCTCGACGCGGACGTTGCGGGCGGCGAGGTCGCGACGCAGCACGTCGGCCAGCTCGTTGAAGAAGCCGTCGAGCGGCACGCGCTGAAAGAGCACCGCGTTTTCGCCGCGGACGAACGCGAGCAGCTCGGCGATCATCGACTGGACCAGCGCGAACTGCCGGACGATGGACTGCGCGTACTTGCGGCGGTCTTCTTTGGACTCGGTCTCGGGCATGAGCTGCGCGTAGCCCGAGATCACGCTCATGGGCGTGCGGATGTCGTGCAGGACGTTGCCCAGGGTCTTGCCGAGCGTGGCGAGTCGCGAGGCGCGCTCGCGCTCGATGCGCGCTTGGGCGAGCTCGATGCCGGTCGAGACGTTGGCGGCGACGAGCTCGACGAGGGACTGATCGGCGCTGTTGAACCCGCGCTCGGTCGAGTCGCGCAGCTCGATGGCGCCGCGGGCGCGCCCGCCCTCGCCCGGCAGCGGGACGACGAGCATCGTGCGGGGCGTGGGGCCGGGCAGCGCGCTCGCGTACGGAGAAGAGTCGTCGCCGACGTGGACGAGCTCGTCGTGGGCGACGGCGTGGGAGATTCCTGAGGATTCTGCGACGGCGCGGGCGAGCAGCGCGCCGGGCTCGTCGACGCCGCGGACGGCGCGCACGGTGGAGATGCCAGTGATCGGGTCGGTGAGCGCGATGCATCCAGCGCGGGCGCGGCACTCGCGGGCGAGCTCGGCGAGCGTTCCGTCGAGAAACTCGTCGAGCGAGTCGGCGCGGGACAAGAGCTGCTCGATTTCGAGCAAGAGGTCGCGCTCGCGGAGGGAGCGTTCGAGGCGGGCGCGCAGCTCGATCAGCGAGCGATTTTGCTCGACGAGCGTCGCGAGCATGCGCGCGGCTTCGAGGGCGACCGCCGCCTGCGCGGCGAGGGCTTCGAGCGTGGCGACGTCGTCTGCGTCGAACGATCCCTGACCGATGCGGTTGAGCACTTGAACGACGCCGACGAGGCGGCCGTCGGGGGCGATCATCGGGACGGCGAGCACGGCGCGCGTGCGAAACCCGGTGCGGATGTCCCACGCGCGGTCGAAGCGGGCGTCTTCGTAGGCGTCCGGTACGTTGATCGTGGCGCGGGTGGTGGCGCAGGCGCCGGCGATGCCTTTGTCGACGGGCAGGACGATGGTGGTGGGCGTCCCGCCTTGGGTGGCGTGCGAGTGCAGCGTGCGTCCGTCGATGTCGAGGAGATAGAGCGTGGCGCGCTCGGCTTCGGCGACGCGCTTGGCCGCGGCGAGGATGCGCTCGAGCAGCTCGTCGCGGGGGACGGTCGAGTCGAGCAAGAGGCCGACTTCGCGCAGCGTGCGAGAGCGCTCGCGCTCCTTTGCGAGTGCGAGGTCGACGTCGCTCTCAGCGCCCTCGTTGCTGCCCACGGCACGAACGAGGATGCCACCGCGAACGAACCAGGATCAATGAAGGAAAGCAGTGCTAGAACGGCCGTCGCGATGACTGAGCGGCTGGCGGCGTTGTCCGTCGATCTTGATGAGATTCCCAACTACTACGCGATCCATGGATTGACCGCGGTGCCCGGCGACGAGCGGGTGCACGCGGTGTATGCGAAGGCGGTTCCAAGGTTTCGCGCGTTGTTGGCGGAGCTCGGGGTGCCGTGCACGTTCTTTGTGATCGGGCAGGACATGCGGGACGCGCGCGCGCTCGACGAGGCGAAGATGTTGGTCGCCGCGGGGCACGAGCTGGCGAACCACACGGAGAACCATCGGTACGACCTGACGCGCATGGGTCGCGACGGGATGAAGCGCGAGGTGCAAGAGGGCGTCGAGAGCGTGGCGAAGGCGCTCGGGCGCGCGCCGGCGGGGTTTCGTGCGCCGGGCTACACGATCACGGACGAGCTGTTCGAGGTCTTGGCGGAGTGCGGGGTGGCGTACGACTCGAGCGTGTTTCCGTGCCCTGCGTATTGGGGCGCGAAGACCGCGATGATCGGGCTGATTCGCGCGATGGGGCGGCGCAGTCACTCGGTGGTGGACACGCCCGCGGTGCTCACGGCGCCTGCGGACCCGTACCGTGTGGGCGAGCCGTACTGGACGCGCGGGGCGCGGGACGGCGCGATGGTCGAGCTTCCGATCGGCGTGACGCGCGGGCCGCGACTGCCGTACATCGGCACGAGCGTGATGAGCGGCGGGCCTGCGGTCGCGCGCGCGCTGACGAAGATGATCGTGGGCCGTCCGTTGGTGAACCTCGAGATGCACGGGCTCGATCTGTTGGGCGCGCGCGAGGACGGGCTCGAGTCACTGGCGAAGCACCAGCGCGACCTCGCGGTGAGCGTCGAGCGCAAGGAGCAGACGCTGCGCGCGGTGGTGGGGCAGCTGCAGCGCGAGGGCTATCGCTTCGTGACGCTGATGGACGCGGCCAGCAGAGCCGTGTGAGCAGCGAAGCGAGCGGGGAGCGTGCTCGGCGAAGGCGAAGCGCGAACGACCGGGTGAAGAAGCGGTTTTCTCCACGGCGGGTTGGCGACGAGCGAAGAGCGATGGGCGAAGGGCGAACGCCCCGGGGAAAAGCCTCTTCGCGCCACGGCGGGTTGGCAAACCGGCCGCAAGCGACGCTCGTCGCTCGTCGACCGTGGCCCGTTGCCAACCCGCCGTGGCGCGAAGAACAGGCTGTCGCTCTTGGCTCATTGCCAACCCGCCGTGAACACCGCGCTTCATCCAGTCGTTCGCTCGTGCTCTTCGAGCGCGAGCTGCGATCACACCCCAGCGAAGCGAGCGCGGGCGAGTGCGATATGCTCTGCCCCCATGACAAGAGCGCGCAGCTTCGCGTGGGTGCTTGGTGCGACGATGTGGATGGGTTGCAGCGCGGAGCCGTCGCCTCGCGATGCAGCTGCGGCGGACGTGCAGGGCAACGGGTCGGACGTCGTGGACAGCGCGACGTCGGTTGATGCGAGAGAGCTCGACGTGTCGACGCCGGACGTGTCGATCGTCGAGAGCGGACAAGACGCGATGGCGTCGTGCGCGTGTGGAACGGGCGCGGAGGACGACTTCGACCCGGCGATGGACACGACGATCGCCGGCGGAACGCGCAATTTTCGGCGCTTTCGCGTGCGCGAAGGTGTGACGGTGCGCGTGACGGGGGCGGCTCCGTTGGTGGTGTTCGCGCGAGAGCCTGTGGAGATCGCGGGGACGCTGAATGTGTCGGGCGTGGATGGGCGCGAGGGCGCGTGTGAGACGTCGAGCATGCAGCAGCCTGGCGGCGCGGCGGGCGCTGGCGGGACCGCGGGCGGCGCAGGCGGCGCGCGGCGGGTCGCGTCGGTGTCGGGCGAAGGGGACCTTGGGGGAGGAGCAGCAGGGTTCATGTTGCCGGGCGGGTCCGACGGAGACTCTGCGGGCGGCGGCGGTGGTGGCGGCGGCAGCGCGATGGCGGGCACCGCAGGAACCAACGGCGCGTGTTGTCCGACGCGCTGTCCGTGGGGCCTGGTCGCAGGCGAAGGCGCGGGCGGGCGGAGCGGAAGAGCGAACGACGCCGGTGATTTCGTGGGCGGCGGCGGCGGTGGAGGCGGCGCGTACGGGCGCGCGGACAACGGCAACGGAGGCAGCGGCGGCGGCGGTGGCGGCGCGATGCGCATCGTGGCGCCGAGCATCACGATCACGGGGACGCTGGTGGCCAACGGCGGCAACGGCGGATCCGCGGGCCGTCAATCGACCAGCGGAATGTCAGCCGAATGCGACGGCGGCGCTGGCGGAGGAGGCGGAGGCGGCTACGTGTGGCTGCAGTCTTCGCGAGTCGTGATGCGCGGGACTGTGAGCGCACAGGGAGGCGCTGGCGGGATCACCGTCGAGGGCATGACGTGCGGCGTTGGAGGGCTTGGCGGTCGGGGATCGGACGGGTTCGTTCGCGTCGACGCTGAGATGGTCGAGGGCGCGAGCGTCCCTGCGGCGATGCGCCGAGGCTTCGACTGCGCTGCGATCGCCGAGTGCCGACGCTGAAGCGCGCGAGGCGCTGCGTCGACGGATCGGATCGAGTGTCGCGACGCTCCCCCAAGAGCGTGGAAGATCAGACGGAGAACGAGCTGCCGCAGCCGCAGGTGCCCTTCACGTTCGGGTTGCCGAACTTGAAGCCAGCGCCAGAGAGGCCTTCGACGTAGTCGATCTCGGTGCCTTCGAGGTACTGGGCCGAGAGCGGGTCGATGAAGATCTGCACGCCGCGGCTCTCGACGATGAGGTCCATGTCCGTGGGCTTCTCGTCGAAGAACAGGTCGTACTGAAAGCCCGAGCAACCGCCGCCCTTGACCTGCACGCGGAGGCCCTGGCCGTGGAGGCCCTCTTCGTTGGCGATCTCGTGGACCTTGGCCGCGGCGACCTCGGTGAGCGAGACGGGGCTGTCGTCGGTCTTGGCCGGCGCGGTGGTCGGGTTGGTGATGTCAGTGCTGGCCATCGTCATGGTCGTCGACTCCTCTGGGGAATGCGGTATTCGCAACGGGGAAACAACCTCGCCCGCGCGCAACGATCGAACACTAACGTAAGGGTCAGGGTTCGTCCAGCGCGGTCTTGTCGGGCCTGTGTCGAAGACGAAGGACGCGGGCGACGAGCAGGCGACGGCAGAGCGAGCGACGGGATCGATGGAGTCACACGGGCGAGAGAGCAACAGCGCGAGCGCGGGTGGGGACCGAAGGTCATCGGAGCGGACGGCGATGCGGGTGGCGCTTGTAGCTCCGTACCTTCCGGCGCCGGAGAACACGGGCGGGCGCATTCGGATGGCGCGTCTGGCGAGGGCGCTCAGGGATGGGGGCGCAGAGCTCGAGCTGTTCGCGTGCGGCGGTCGTGCGGAATTTGCGAACGAGCGCAGCGGTGAAGCGCTGAGCGTGTATGCGCGGGCGCACGTTCGCGGGCGCAAGCCGTCGGCGCGGTGGGGATCGAGCGACCCCGAGCGCGTGAAGAGCGCGACGCCAGCGTTGCTCTGGTTGGACTTGTGGCGAGCGCATCGGAGACGCGCGTTCGATGTGGTGGTCGTCTCGCACTCGTACGCGATGGCGGTGGCGAGCGCGGCGAAGGGCGCGGCGGTGGTGTTGGACGAGCACAACGTCGAGAGCGCCTATGCGGCGTCGACCGCGCGCGAGGCGAGCGAGCAGGCGAAGCTGGCGATGTGGGAGCGCGAGTGTTGGCGGCGCGCGGCGGCGGTGACGTGCGTGAGCGAGGCGGACGCGGCGGTGGTGCGGACGAGTGGCGCCGGGGCGGTGACGGTGATCGCCAACGGCGTGACGATCGAGCGCGTGCGGTTCGCGAGCGAGCGCGAGAGGGAGGGCAAGCGCGACGTGGTGTTCGTGGGGCTGATGAGCCACGGGCCCAACGAAGAAGGGGCAGAGTTTTTGGCGCGCGCGGTGATGCCCCGGGTGTGGGCGACGCAGCCCTCGGCGCGGCTGGTCCTGTGCGGCAGGCAGCCGAGCGAGCGGGTGCGCGCGCTCGAGAGCGAGCGGGTGATCGTGACGGGGACCGTTGAAAACGTGGGCGTGTATTTGGACGACGCGCGGGTGATGGCGGTCGCGCTGCACAAAGGCGCAGGCTCGTCGTTGAAGGCGGTCGAGGCGCTGGCGAGCGGGGCGCGGGTGGTGAGCACGAGCGTGGGGATGCGCGGGATCGACGGCGCGCGCGCGGGCGAGACGCACGATGAGGCGGAGGACGCAGAGGGGTTTGCCGAGTGTATTTGCAGGGCTTTTGAAGAGAGCGACGACGCGATGAGCGCGCGGGCGCGGGCCGTCGGCGAGCGGTACGACTGGGCCGCGGTGGGCGCGCGGTTCGCGGCGGTGGTTGAGGCAGCGGCGCGGGGGCGCGGGCGATGACGGCGGTCGCGTGCGCGCTGTGCGGGCGGGGGATGAAGAAGAGATTTCGTGTGCGCGAATTCGAGATCGTGCGCTGCGATCGGTGCGACCTCGAGCGCGTGGCAGAGATGCCGTCGGACGAGGCGCTGGCGCAGCTGTACGCGAGCGGGTACTTCGCGGGCGGCGGGCACGGGTACGAGGATTACTTCGGCCGAGAGCGGGCGATCGCGGACGAGAAGGCGCGGGTGCGGATGGACGCGCTCGAGCGAGCGGGGCTCTCGGCGGGGGCGCGCGTGCTCGAGGTGGGCTGCGCGGACGGGAGGTTTCTGCTCGAAGCGGCGCGACGGGGCCATCGCGTGTGCGGTGTCGAGTGGTCGCGCGAGGCGCGCGAGGCCGCGGTCGAGCCCGTGCGGTCGAAGCTCGTGGCGGAGATGGCCGCGGTCGAAGGGACGTTCGATGTGTTCGCGGCGTTCGATGTGATCGAGCACTGGAGGGAGCCAGAGAGCGCGCTCGCGCGGGTGCGAGAGCGGCTGCGGGCGGGGGCGTTGGTGGCGGTGGTCGTTCCGGTGATCGACAACGCCAACGCGCGGTGGTGGCCGAGGAGCTGGGATCAGTACAAGCCCCCCGAGCACCTGTGGTTCTACTCGCGAAAGAGCATCGGAGCGATGATCGAGAAGACCCTCGACGCCGAGGTGCTCTCTATCGAGTGCGCGTGGCGGCGGCCCTCGCGCGTGATCAACGTCGCCCTCGCGCGCAGGGGCTTGCTCGCGCGCGCAGAGGCGGCGGTGTGGACGGCGCTGGGCGCAGCGCGATGGATGGACCCAGCGCGGCTCGAAGACTCGGCGCTTTTGCTTGCGAGAGTGAGATCCCAGCGATGATCCCAGCGAACACAGCGATCGCGCGCGCGACGAGCTTGCTGCGCGCGTGCGTCGCATCGAGAGAGAGCCAGCGCGAGCGGTCGGTGATGCAGCTTCTGCCCAGCGTGGGATGGGGCGGCGCCGAGCGGCTCGCGTGCACGATGCACCGACAAGCGCAGGCGCGCGGGTGGCGATCGAGCTTCGATGCGCCGCGGTTGAAGGCGCTCGAGACGGGGCTCTGGGAGGACGGCGGTCGCGACCGCGGCGGAGCGCTCGGCGAGGCGGTCGACGGAGATCACGCGCGCAGCGAAGCCCTGCGGGCGTGGGCGATGGAGGCGCGCGCGCGGGTCGAGCGAGAGCGGCCGGCGATCGTGCACGCGCACCTGGCGTACCCCGATCGGTTCGGCGCGGCGCTGGTGGCGAGCGCGGGGCGACCTTTGGTGTGCAGTTTTCAACTGCTGCCCGAGCCCGGCCGCTGGTGGAGCCCGGACGAAGTGTTCGCCTGGCGCAGCGATACCCTGCTCGAACGAGTGGGACGTTTTCTGTCACGGGTCACCTTCGTGGGCCCGAGCGAGGACGACGTGCGGCGGCTGCGCGCGCTGGTGGGGCCGCGCGCGACGGTCGAGCGGGTGGTGAACTGCCCTCCCCTGCCGCGGGTCAACGAGCCCGAGGCGACGGCGTTCGCGTGGCGCGAGGGGGCGGTGCGGCTCTTGTCCGTGGGGCGATTGGTGCCGCAGAAGGGCTTCGATCGGATGATCGACGCGCTGGCGGACGCGAGGCTCGCGCGGGCCTCGTGGCAGTGGGTGATCGTGGGCGCGGGGCCCGAAGAGCGAGCGCTGCGCGAGCGGATCGAGCAGCGGGGGCTCAGCGAGCGCGTGGTGATCGAGACCGATCGGCGCGGGTCGCAGATGTACCCGAGCGCGGACGTGGTGCTGTGCCCGAGTCGAAGCGAGGGGTTTCCGCTGGTGCCGATGGAGGCCGTCGAAGCGGGCGTGTGCGTGAAGGTCTCGCGGATCGCGGCGCACGAAGAGCTGTTTGCGAAAGAGCCCGCGGCGGTGTTGCCCGAGGACGGGCGCGGCTGGGCCGAGGCCATCGAGGCGCTGGTGACGAGCCCGAGCGCGCGAGACGCACTTCGAGCGAGAGAGCGGGCGGCGCTGCCCGAGGACTTTCGCGCGGAGACGAGCCAGGGGTACGAGCGGGTGTACGAGCGAGCCTGGCGCGGGCAAGAGTGATAGAGACTGTCCCGTGGCGCTGTTGTTTTCGCCCTCGCCTTCGCCGTTCGTTCCGCACAAGCCGACGTGGCGACAGCCGTTGTTTCTGCACTACGAGCCGCTGTTGCGCGCGCTCGAGCCGCGCGTGCGAGCGCTACGCGGACGCGTGCTCGACGTGGGCTGCGGGATGCAGCCGTACCGACGTTGGATGCACTCGAGCGTGACGTATACGGGGCTCGACCGCGAAGGCCCGCTGAGTCAACCCGACGTGGTGGGGACGGTGGACGCCCTGCCCTTCGACGACGGGGTCTTCGACGGGTTGTTGTCCACGCAGGTGTTCGAGCACGTGCGGGCCCCGCACGAGGCGCTGAGAGAGTGCGCGCGGGTGCTCGCGCCGGGGGCGACCATCGTGTTGACCGTCCCCGGCGTGTGGCCTGCGCACGAGGTGCCGTACGACTACTGGCGGTTCACGAAGTACGGCGTCGAGCGCGTGCTCGAAGAGCAGGGCTTCGAGGCGATCGACGTGGTGCCCGCGGGAGGCTTCTGGGCGTCGGTCGGGCAGATGGTCAACCTCGAGATCCAGCGGGGGAGGTTCGCGAGGGACCTCGTTCCGTTGGTGAACGTGTGCGCGTCGTGGCTCGATCGACGCGGGTCGAGCGAAGAGATGGCGTTGGCGTGGGTCGCGAGCGCGAAGCGCGCGACGGGCAGCGCAGCATGAGCGAGCGCGACGAAGAGCCCAAGATCGAGACGAGCACGCCCGACGGCAAGACGCTGCTCTCGAAGATCGTGACCGAGACGACGCTCTTCGCCGCGCTGAGCGTCGTCTCGTCGGTGCTCGCGTGGTCAGCGAATTTGCTGCTCGCGCGGCTGCTCGACAAGCGCGACTTCGGCGTCTACGGGATCTGCTCGTTCTTTCTGGGCGTGGGCTCGCTGCTCGGCGACGGCGGGCTCGCGGCGGCGCTGTTGCGGCGCAAAGAAGAGCTCTCCCGCGAGGCGCTTCGCGCGGCGGCGGCGTTTGCGCTGCTCGTGGGCGCGGTGATGTCGGTGCTGCTCTTCGCGCTCGCGCCGTGGCTCGCGGCTCGCTACCACCTGACTGCGGCCGAGGCCGTGGTGCTGCGCGCGATGGCGCCGTTGTATCTGGTGAGCGCGCTGCGGATGGTCCCGTACGTCAAGCTCGAGCGTTCGCTGCAGTTCGGCGCGATCGCGCGGGTGGAGCTGTTCGCCTCGCTCGCGCGGCACGTGTTGGCGATCACGGCGGCGGCGCTCGGGGGCGGCGTGTGGGCCCTGGTGGTCTCGAACATCGTCGGCGCGGTGGTGCAGTGCGCGCTCGCGTTTCGTGCGGCGCCGGGCTGGCCGGGGCTCGCGCTGCGGTGGGCGGTGATCGGGCCGCTGCTCGGCTTCGGCGCGAAGGTGCAAGCGCTGGGGATCTTCGCGTACGTGAAGGACAACGTGTCGCGCGCGATGCTCGGGCAAGCGATGGGGCCGGGCGCGGTGGGGCTCTTTGATTTCGGGCTCAACTACATTCAGCTGCCGGTGTTGGCGGTCAACAGCCTCGCCCGGGTGCAATTGCCGGTGTACGCGCGGTTGGATACGCGCGACCCGACGCTGTACCTCGCGCTGCGCGGGGCGTTGCGGGCGGCGGCGATCGTGGGCGTCCCGGCGTTGATCGCGTTGGCGGTGGTGGCGCCGTGGGCGGTGCCGACGTTTTATTCACCGCAGTGGGCGCCAGCGTACCCGGTGATCTGGGGGCTCTTGGGCAACATGCTCGCGGGGCTCGCGGCCTCGCCGCTGTTCGGGCTGATGCAGGGGCAGAACCGCGCTGGGCTGGCGATCGGCGTGTTCGCTGCGTGGACGGCGGCGACGTGGGCGTTGGCGCTCGCGAGCGTGACGTTGTTTCCCAACGACCTGGGGAAGATCGCGTGGTGTTACAGCGCGGTCACGATGGTGGTCGTCGCGGGGATGTTCGTGTGGACCTCGCGCGTGCTCGGGCGGGGCTTGTTCAGCGCGGTGCGCGGCCCGGTGATCGCAGGCGGCGCGGGGATCGCGCTGGCGTTTGCGCAGGCGCAGGTCGAGAAGGGCGTGCTCGGGCACCCGGTGGCGTGCGCGCTGAGCGCGATCATCGGCTACGTGATCGTGCTGATGGTGCTCGAGGGGACCGAGGTGCTCGCCGAGGTCAAAGAGCTGCTGAAGAAGAAGAAGTAGCGCGGACGACGGTGGCGACGAGGGCGCTCACGTTGTCTTCGGTCTCTCTCGCGCATGCGAGTTCGACGAGGGCGTCGCAGGCGGACTGCTCGGAGGGCGCGTCGCGGACCATCTCGGCGATCTCGTCGTCCGAGAGCGCGTCGTACAGGCCGTTGGAGCAGAGGACGTAGCGATCATCGAGCTCGAGCTCGACGAGGACCGTGTCGACGAGGGCTGGTTGCGGCGTGTAGCGCGGGGGCGCGCGCCCTTCTTGCTCGCGCTTCGCCATGCCGAGCGTGTTGGTCACGACGTTGGGAAGCCGCCGTCGGAGGGCGTCAGGAGAAGGATCGAACACGCCCATGTTGCGCGCGGACCAACGGAGGTCGTGGCGCTCGGTCAGGCGCTCCGAACGCCCGTCGCGAACGAGCATCGCGAGGGTGTCCCCGGCGTGCGCGACGGCGAGCTCGCGGTCCGACCACACTGCGAGGGTGGCGCACACGAGCGCGCCGACGTACCGCACGCCGTTTGCGCCGGCGACGTCGTCGTGAACAGCGAGCGCGAGGGCGCGCGCTTCGAGCTCGAGCGAGGCGAGCGCGCGAGGTTGCGCGGCGCGGCGAGCGAGACAACGGACGGCGATTTGCGTGGCGATGACGCCCGTGTGCTGGCCGCCCATCCCGTCGATCACGGCACAGACGCGCTGGCGCTCGTCGACGAAGACGTCGTCTTCGTTGTGGTCGCGCCGAGGCCCCACGTCGGTGCGTGCTGCGATGCGAAGGGTGAGCATGCGGTAAGTCCGTGGGGATTGTCGCGCGTTCGGGCGCCGTGATAGCACTTGTGCAATGAAGATTCGGGCGGGTTTCTCCCTCATCGGCGCGATGGCACTCTCGGGTTGTATGGCGCACGTCGCGCTGCCGGAGGCGCCGACGAGCGCGCCGTATCCGGTGCGCGTGCAAGCGTACAACGCGCATCGGCCGCTCTCGATGCAGTACACGACGACGGTGTCGTACGGGCGCTACGGCATGACGGGCATGAACACAGCGGCGACGGGGCTCGTGTTGGCGAACGGCGCCAACGTGTTTCACCCGGAGGATTTGATTCCGATGGCGGGGCAGAACTCGCCGTCGGCCGCGGCTGCGAGAGAGAGTCAGAGCGCGAACAATACGGCGGACATTTTGCTCTGGTCGGGATTGGGCGCGTCGCTGCTGGGCACGGGGCTCATGGTGGCGAGCTTCTTCAGCAACGGGTCGGGCTCGAGCTTCGGACTCAACTGGCCGCTGCTCGGGGCGGGCGCGGGCGTGAGCCTCGGCGGATCGATCACGATCCTCGTGGGCACGGGCTTTCGTGGCGCGGCCGCGCGGCACCGCGAGACGTCGTACCAGTTGTACGACCAGAGCCTGCGGCAGAACCTCGGGCTGTGCGGGGACGGGACGCAGATCGGCGACTGCGGGGCGGGCGGGGCGATGCCGTCGATGACGCAGCCGATTCCGTACGTGGCGCCGGGCGCAGGGCAGCCGGGGATGCAGCCGGGTGTGCAGCCGGGTGTGCAGCCGGGTGTGCAACCGGGCGTGCAACCGGGGCAACCGCAGCAGCTTCCGCCGCCACCGCCGCCGCCGCCGGGTGATCAGGGCGTGCGCGGGACGACGTGACGGGGTGAAGGTTGCGGGGGCGATGGGCGGAGGGAGCGGTCTGCACGGGTGAGCGACCGGCAAGCGCGTTGATGGGCCTGCATCGCGAGGGCGTCGGCTCGGCTGCGAGCAGTCAAGCTCACAGGTCTGCCGTTTCGCAGACCCGCCACGGCTCTGAGCGGGGCGCAGATGAATCAATGTTCACTTATCAAATTGACCTCCGCTGGTCCCAAGATTTTCTCACTGCCGCAGTCTCACCGCGCACACACTCGCCGCAGAGGCCATCGCCATGAAGACCACCCTCGCCCTCTCTCTCGTCGCCGTCGCGCTCGGCCCGTGCTCGCCGACCGCGGCGCCCGTGCGCACGCAGCAGCCCTCGCAGCAAGCGGCGGTGGGCGTCGCGCCCGCTCCGACGGTAACGCCAACTCCCACGCCAACCCCCGTTCCGATGCCGGAGCCCGCGCGGGCTCCGCGGCAGCCGCCGCCGCTCGAAGGGCTGTGGCAGAGCGAGGACGCGATCGTGCGCGTCGCGGGCGGCGCTCGGTGGCTGCTCGTTCAGCGCAGGGACCACAACGTGGCCGAGCGGCTCGAGCAGGTGCAGTGCTCGCTGGCGCCGATGACCGAGGGCGGCGGCTCGCAAGAGACCTGCCCATTTCAATCCGAGCACTGCCAGGGCTCGATGCAGATCGTCACGCGCAGGGCGATCGGCGGAGGCGGATCGATCATCACGATCATCGCGCGGCCTCGGAGCCCGCAGCATCAGGCGGTGTGCGCGCGCATCGCAGGGACGGTGGGACGAATGCAGGCGGGGCCTGTCCCGCCGCCGCAGCCCAACGTTCCCAACGCGGCGTGCATGCGCGCGCCGATGACGTTCTCGGCGCAGTTCTCGGCGTGCGCTTCGACGATCGAGGAGGGGCGAGTGCAGACGTACACGGGCCCGTGCTGCGTCGGTCAGCCCGTCGCGCGGCTCGATGCGCAGGGACCGAAGCGATGGGTCAGCGACGACGGCCGCACGCTGGTGGCGGTGCGTTTGGGCGAGAGCCTCTCGGTGGAGCAGCAAGCGGCGAACGCGGTGTTCTTGGTGGTCGCGCGCGAAGGATCGACGCGCGAGCTGCGCGTCAATGACGTGTTCGCGGGCGACCCCGTGCTGCGATCGCAAACGAGCTTCTCGTTCGACACGCGCATCGAAGCAGACGGCGTTGTGATCGCGTCCATCGGTGGCGCGTCGCATCGCGTGGCGTTCGCGCGGTAGCAGCGCGAGGGCGACCAGGCGTCGCGTGTGTGGGGCCTGGCGGGGACTTCGCGGCGTTGCGACGAGCGCGCGAAGCGAGCATAGAAGCGCGGGTCTTGATTACGTGGGCGCCGGGTGCTCTCGGGGACGCACGGAGAAGACCGCGTTCGAGCGGGAGGAGGAGATGGAGTTCGCTGCCATGTACGACGGTGACGCGCGCCGAGCCAATGGCGCTGCGGCACGCGAGTCTTGATTACGTGGGTGTGGGTTGCTCTTGGGGGACGCACGGAGAAGAGCGCGGTCGAGTGGGAGGAAAAGACCGAGTTCACCACCGCGTACGACGGTGACGCGCGCGTGACGCTGCCAGTGACTCGAGACGCGCGCGAGCGGCGCGTACGGTACGAAGCAGGCGGAGCAGCGCGGGTCTTGATTACGTGGGTTGGGTTTCTCATGGGGACGCACGGAGAAGAGCTCTCGAGCGAGCGAGCGCAGACCGAGTTCACCGCCGCGTACGACGGTGATGCGCGAGCGACGCTGCCAGTGACCCAAGACGCTCGCGCACATCGCGCACGGCGCGAAGCGCGCGCTCGTCGCCCGGGACCCGGTGACCGTGACCCCGCTGAATACACGGTTACGAATCGAGTCGATTGACTCGCTGCGTTTCTCGACTGCGCGTGCGGCGCCCGCCGTTTCACAGATTTCGGGGCTGGCCTGATTTCGTCCCTCCTCCGTCCTCGCAGAGCCTCGGCCGTCGGCAAATCACGCCAGTCCCGAGGCGCGATGGCTTCGCCACTGCGCTGTGAAACGACGGTCGGCGCTCGCTCCGTCGTC
>JAAFIF010000069.1:38178-54377 GCA_013298625.1 Myxococcales bacterium | reverse complement strand
ATGAACCACCAGCCCAACGCGGATCGATCGACGCGCTTTGCGAGCGCGATTGCGCGTCCAACCGGGCGCCACTCGTAGGCCAGGCGAACGCTCTGGCCGCTCCGCGACGCTGCGTCGCGCAAAGGCCAGAGGCTTGTCCTCTGGCCGTGCGTCCAGCGGGCGTCGCTGTTGCGCATCACGTCGCCCCTCCTGCGTCGAAAACTTCTTCGACCGTTTCGAATCAGTCGGGGCGGTCGGCACCGGTAACTCAAGCAACGTCGCGCGCTGCGCCGCGCGCGGTCACTCCGGCAACGTCGCTCCCTTCACCGCGCGCGGTGGCGCTCGGTTCACGGCGTCGTACGCCGCTCGCTGCACACGCTGAGCGTGGTCGCGCGCTTCGCGCACCTTCCGACGCGAGGCTTCGAGCGTCGCTTGCGGCGGGTTTTATACCCGCCGTGGAGCGACGAGGTGATTCAGCGGGTCGTTCGCTCGTCGCCCGTCGCTTGCGGCGGGTTTTATACCCGCCGTGGAGCGAAGAGGTGATTCACCGGGTCGTACGCTCTTTGCGTTCGCCCCGTTCAGTCCCGTGCCGTTGCACGCGACGCACGCCGTCTGCCCGGCCGCTCCTGGCGCGCAGCGCGTGCACGGCCCGTCCCCATGGCCTTGCAACACTCGCAGATACCTCGTCTCGACGATGGTCCTCGGGGCCGGCGCAGGTTGTGCGGCGAGCTGTTGCCAGCGCCCGAGCGAGAGCTCTTCGTCCGTCTCACGCGCGACGCGCCGCAAGATCCCCTCGCGCGAGCTCAGTCGTCTTCGTCCTCGTGCGATCGCTGCGCGAGCGCGCTGCGCTTGGGGCGCGCTTCGGCGACGCCCGTCCCGAACTTCAGCGCGCCGACGAGGCCGAAGACCGTCGCGACCGCGACGAGCGCCGGCGCGACGCTCAGCGCGGCCTCGTAGCGAAAGGATTTCTTCAAGCGCAGAAAGCCCGTGACCATCGCGAACAAGGGCAGCAGCGAGAGCATGAAGATCGCCGGCCGCGAGGCCCGCATCGCGCGGCCCGTCGTGCGAGTGAACAAGAACTGCGCGAGCAGCGCCGCGCTGAACGGGACCGCGAGCACGGTAAACGACTTGATCTCTCGCGCGAGCGGCCCCGATTGCAGGCCCATGTCGAGCAGCGTGACCGACACCGGCGGCGAGCCCGCGATGGCCTTGAGCGTCATGGTCGCGAAGGGGACGAACAGCGCGAGCGCCATCAGCGCCGTCGAGAGCCCGATCGCGAGCCGCCCCGATTGCCACGCGCGCGCCGTCGCCGTACCCGCGGGCTCTTCGGCGTGGGCGTCGTATTTGAGCTCGCACACGGGACAAGTGAGCGCGTGCGATCGCTCGGCGCCGCAGTGTGGGCAGTGCGCGTCGGTCATGGCTGTTGGGCGCGCAGGGTAGCGCAAGTGGCGCTCAGCGGCGCGCGATCACCGCGCGGTTGACGGGGGCTGCTGCGGCCGAGGCGTGGGCGGCGGTGAACTCGCGCGCGAGCATTCCGAAGCGCCAGTGGTCGGTGAAGACGCCGCCGATGGGCCGGTCTTCGCGCAGCGTCCCCTCGAGCGCGAACCCTAGCTTCTCGAGCACCCGCGCGGACGGAACGTTTCCCACCGCCACGTCCGCCCTCACCTTGTTGAGCGAGAGCGTCCCGAACGCGTAGTGCAGCACGGCCTTCGCCGCCTCCGTCGTGAAGCCCACCCCCGCGCGGTCCGTGCGAATCCAGTACCCGAGCTCTCCCTGCGACTTGCGAAAATCAATGCTGTCGAGCTCGACCGTCCCCAGCAGCTCGCCGCTCATCCTGCTGAGCATCGCGAAGCGCGCCGTGCGCTCAGTCAACCAGCCCTCGCGCCCGAGCGCGATGAACCGCCGCGCGTGCTCGAGGTCCATCATCTCTCTCGGCCACGTCATGAACCGCCCGAGCTCGGAGCGCGAGCTCGTCACGATTGCCAGCAGCTCGCGCGCGTCCTTGGGGTTGAGGGCGCGAAGCACGACGCGTGCTGTATACGGTCCAGCGAGCGCAGGGAGGGTCATCGATCGATCAGCCCGGGTGAGCGTAACCGCGATTCGAGAGCGCTCCCACTGTTTCGAACCGGGAGTATGGTTGCGCCCCTGATGGAGTCGCAGAGCGCCCAGGCTTGGTTCGAACGTTGGTTTCTCGAGCACTATCCCGAAGAAGTTCGCAGGGACTACCACCGCGCGGTCGACACCGACGCCAACCCCGCCAACAACCCCACCATCACCGCCCACTTGTCCGAGGCCGCTGAGCTCTTCGCCCGCAACGCCCCCGCGCTGCTCGGGACCGAGCTCTCCTTCGACGGCGCTGGCGTCGCGCGGCTCGCCAACGCGCTCGACCGCGACCGACGCGACCGCTGGGCGGCGCAGTCCAAGCCCGAGGACCCGTCGAACATGCTCTTCAACGCCGTCGTGCACGGCGCGATGTTCATCGGCGAGTGCGCGGTGCGCGCGCACGGCTGCCGGTGGAGCGCACGCAACCCCTTGTGGGAGTCCCGCGTCGATCGCTTCGTCCGCGACGGAGACAAGCAGAAGCCCATCGGGCCGTTCTCTCCCTTTCAGTGGCTGCTCAAGCACCTGGACGACCGAGAAATCTCAGAGTCTCGCCTCGCCGATCGATTTCGTGTGCACGTCGAGTTCGCGACGGCCGACGTCGCGTCGTACCCCAAGATCGTGACCGCGCAGCGCCTGCCCAAGCTCGACGGCGGCGCGTACGACCTGCTCGTGAAGTTTCTGCACCGGCACGTGCCGACGCTGACGGACCTGGGGCCGCTGTTTCCTTCGGTCAGCGAATTTACAGCGATTCAGTACCGTACGCTGGGCTTCGAGGTCTTTCACGACGGCCGCGTCCTCGCGATGCACGCGCTCTTCACGCCGCCCGACGCAGACCCGCACGAGTCCACCTCCACCGTCGACGTGTACTGGCTCACCGCCGAAGGCGCGCAGCGCATCGACCGCATCCCCTGCGCCGCGCATCCCCCGTATTTCGCGCGCAAGACCGGCGACTCGCTCGAGGTCACCGTCGCCACCAACGGAAAGCCCCACACCCACCGCATCGGTTACCGCGGCCACGGCTGACCGCGCGCGATCGATCGCGCGTACACTCCGTGCACGCCATGAACGAAGCCGACGAGCCCAAGCGCGACGACGACAGCGACGACGCGTGTGATCGCGACGCCATCCTCGCGCGACGACGGGTCTTCGTCACCGGCGCGCTCGCCAGCCTCGCCATGAGCGCGTGCGATCACCTGCCCAACCCCTTCGCGTGCCTCTCGCCCGTCGCTCCGGCGATGCTCGACGCGACGGTGCCAGAGATCACGCCCAACCCGTGCTTGACGCCGGTGTGGCCCGAAGGCGATGCGGGCGCACACACAGTCAACCCGTCTGTCGAAAACCAGGCTGATTCTGGCGTGACGCCGGGCCCGTGCCTGCGCGTGGCCTCGCAGCCCGCCGAGTCGCCGGACGCCGCGCCGCGCCCGCGCGCGTGCCTTCGCATGGTGACGCCACACCCGTGCTTGACCCCGCTGCGTCACTGCCTCTCGCCCGTGCGCCCCAACGTGTGCTTGGACTTCAAGTCCAAGGACGGGCACGACAGCGACGAAGGCTGAAGTTCTCGCGCGGCCCTTGCGCGAGGCGTCTGGGCGAAGCACTGGTGCGCTCCGTCGACGCTCGCGCGCATCGCTGAGCGTCGAAGAGAAAGAGCACGCACCGTGAAAGATCCATTTCGTGTCGAGCAGGTCGACGAGCTGCGCTGGCGCGTCCCCATACAGCAGAAGATGAAGGTCGAAGGGCTGATCTACGCCAGCTCGACGCTCATCAAGGACATCTTGCTCGACGGCAGCGCGGGGCAGGTCTGCAACGTCGCCTCGCTGCCCGGCATCGTCGGAAAGGTCCTCGCGATGCCCGACATCCACCGCGGATACGGGTTTCCGATCGGCGGAGTCGCGGCGTTCGACCCGGACAACGGCGGAGTCGTGTCGCCGGGCGGCATCGGCTTCGACATCAACTGCGGCGTGCGCTTGCACGCGCTCGACGTCGAGTACGAGCGCGTCGCCGAGAAGCGCGGCGCCATCGCCGACATGTTGCAGCGGCACGTCCCTGCGGGCATGGGCGTCACGCGCCGCGACGTGCGCTTGGACGACCTCGACGCGATCCTCGCGGGCGGCGCGCGGGCCCTCGCGGAGTACGGAATCGGCAGCGAAGAAGACCTCGCGCACATCGAAGACGGCGGCGCGCTCGAGTCCGCGGACCCAGCGCACGTCGGCCGTCGCGCCCGCGAGCGAGGCCACGACCAGATCGGCTCGCTCGGCTCGGGAAACCACTTTCTCGAGATCGACCGCGTCACCGAAATCTACGACCGCGAAGCGGCCGAGCTCTTCGGCTTGCGCGAGGGCGCGATCACCATGCTCGTGCACTCGGGCTCGCGAGGGCTCGGGCACCAGGTGTGCGAAGAGGCCACGCCCGCGATGATCCGCGCCGCGAAAAAAGCGGGGATCGAAGTGGTCGACCGGCAGCTCGCCTGCGCGCCGCTCGGCACCGACGCGGCCAACGAGTACCTCGCTGCGATGGCCGCAGCGGCCAACTTCGCCTACGCCAACCGAGCGCTGCTCGCGCACAGGGCGATCGAGGCCATCGCCGAAGCGCTCGGCACGCGGCGCAAGTTCATCAACGCGCCGCTCGTGTACGACGTCTGTCACAACATCGCGAAGTGGGAGGAGCACGAGGTCGCACCGGGCGTGCGCAAGCGCGTGCTCGTTCATCGCAAGGGCGCGACGCGCGCGTTTGGTCCTGGGCGCGTCGAGCTGCCCGAGCGCTACCGCGCCATGGGCCAGCCGGTGATCATCCCTGGGGATATGGGCCGCTATTCGTACGTGCTGTGCGGGATGGAGGGCTCGATGCTCGAGACCTTCGGCTCGGCCTGCCACGGCGCGGGCCGCGTGCTCTCTCGGGCCGAAGCGAAGAACCGCGCCACGGGCTCGAGCGTCGTGAAGGCACTCAACGAGAAGGGCATTGCCCTGCGCGCATCGAGCGTCAACGCCGTCGTCGAAGAGATGCCCGAGGCGTACAAAGACGTCGCCGACGTGGTGAGCGTCGTCGAGCGCGCAGGCATCGCTCGTCGCGTCGCGAAGCTCGAGCCGATGATCGTCGTGAAGGGCTGACGCCCGCGCGCGATCACTCGAAGACGGGGCAAATGAACATGCCCGGCCTCGGGCAAGCGCTCATCAAGCAGCATCGGTTTCCGACGCCGTCGGTGCAGAGGTTTTCGAACGCCCCGCACATGACACAGCTGCCCAATGCGCAACGCGTGGGGCCGCTGCAGCGAACTCCGCACGTTCCGCAGTTGTTCTCGTCCTCGGTCACGCACGATCCTGAGCACAGCAGCTGCCCTCTCGCGCACGGGGTCATCGCGTCGTTCGTCGTCAGCGCAGAATCGCCCAGCCCGCTGCCGCTGTCGGGCCGAACGCCCGAGTCCACGCGAACCCCCGTGTCCATCACGCCGCTGTCGCGCACGGTCGCCGAGTCCATGTGGCCCACCCCGCTGTCACGCGGAACGAAGTTGCCGTCGTTGTCCACGACGCCGCTGTCTCCGTGCGCGACTCCACTGTCGGGCATCACCACCGCGCTGTCTTCGGGCTCGACCACGCCGCTGTCACTCGCGACGACGTTGCTGTCGTTGGCGACCACGCTGCCATCGCTCGTGACGGTGTTTCCGTCGCTCGTGACGGTGTTTCCGTCGCTCGTGACGGTGTTTCCGTCGCTCGTGACGGTGTTTCCGTCGCTCGCGAGCGTGGCGTCATCACGCACGCTGCTCTCTTTGTAGTGCCGCGGCTCGAGGGCGAGGCCGCAGCCGGTGAGAGCGCCGATCACGAGGGAGAGCGAAGCAAGTCGAAGCGCGTTCACAATGTGCTGAGTGTGCAACGCGTCGGGCTCGATGGCGAAGAATCAGCGGTGAACGCGGATGGTCCGCAGCATTCCTTCAAACGCCGCGCGCGCCGCGCTGACGGTCTCGTCGCCGCCCGTGAGCTTGAAGAACCACGGCCCGTTGGGGGTCTCGACGATCGCCGCGAGCAGCCGTCCCCGGTCGAACGACGGCGTCGACGGCGCGCCGGGCATCATCGATCCGCCCCCCGCGATGCGCCCAGGAGCCTCGACGATCAGCACGTTCATCCCGGCCACGGTGAGCGACCTTCGCTGCGCCACCTCCGTGGTCTGCCTTCCGTCGGGCTGCTGCAGTTGCCCGAGCCAACGGGCGATGTTGGCGTCGTTGGACCCGCCCATTCCCCCGCCGAAGGTGATCACGGTCATCTCTGCGTCGGCCGGGTCCGAGCCCACCTTGGTGACCTTGTACTGCGCCCGTCGCATCTGCGACGAGGGCTGCTCGCGACGCCAGCCGACAGGCTCGTCCCACTCGAGGACCGTGACCGCGTCGGGGGCGCCTTGCACCGCGGCTTGTCCGGGAGCGCCGCCGTTCTGCGTGGGATTTTGCAGGGGAGGACCGCTGTTTCCCGACGGGGGAGGGAGGCCCAAGCCCGCGTGCGGGTCCGCGGCCGGCGGCGTCGCGGCGTGACCTGCGTGCGGATCGGCGGCGGGCGTGGTCGGGGTCGGGGTCGATGTTGTTGCGCGAGCGCCGGGCGGAGGCTCGCTGGGTCCGCGCTGGCACGCGGCCAACGCGAAGGCGGCAGAGAGCGCGAGGGCGAGGAGAGCGCGTCGATACGTCGGTGCTGTTTGCATGGGTGACTTGAATCTGTGTGCGTTGGTCTCTCGGACCAGTGGGCGCCGAGCGATCATCGCTGGCGAAGGTCGTCGGGGGCGACCCAATAGATCGCGCCGGCGTGGTCGTCGGCGACGAAGAGCCTCCCGTCGTCGGTGAACGCGACGTCCGCAGGGCGTTCGAGGGGAGATCCGTTGGGCCCGAAGCCGAGCACGAACGGCATGAACCCGCCAGTCGGTCGTCCCGTCGCGTCGGTTTGCGCGAACACCACCGAGGCGCCGCCCCACTTGGGGACGGTGTAGTAGCTGCCGTGCAGCGCGACGAACAAGCTGCGATGAAAGGGCGCGGGCCACAGACCGGGCTCCCAATCGAGCCCGAAGGGCGTGAGCTGCAGCTCGAAGGTCGCGACGCCCGCGGTCACGTTGGCGCAATCGAACGCTCCGCTGTTGAACGGGCTCGTTCGATTCTGCGTCACGCAGCAGGGAAACCCGACGTCTTGCGTCGAGTCGTCGAGGGCGATGAGCTTCTCGAGCGCTCCCCACGTCGGGCCGCGGTCGTCGCCGAGCTCTGCGGCGATGCAGAGCGAGTCGCTGCGATGACAGCGCACATAGAGCGGGTTGCGCAGGCCCTGAACGATCCGCGAGGGGGCTCCTGCGCGGTCGACGCGAAAGATCTCTCCCTGATTGGGGCGCGCGCCGCACTCGCGCGAGGTGCCCCACACGCCGGCGGTGGTCACGACGGTGCCGTCTGCGCGGACATCAATGCCGTGCGTCCACCGCGAGTCCGCGTTGTTGGGGTACGCGAAGACGGACTCGCGCATCCCGGGCATCTCTCTGCGCAGTCCGACGGTGTACGGCGTGCGTTGCGCGCTGGCCTCGGTGGTGAAGTACACGAACCCGTTGCGCACGGCGACGGCGTGCACGTCGCCGAGGCCGTCGGCGAACGTGTGGGTCTCGGCGATTCCGTCGCGGTTGTCGTCGCTGAGCACGACGATGGAACCGCTGCCTCCGCCCTCGCCGCCGGGCGTCGATCGCGCGGGAGACGTGACGAACACGTCTCCGTTGGGCGCGACGGACATCGAGCGCGGCGAGACCACGGTCGCGAATTTGCGCAGAAAGAACCCACGCGCGACGGTCGCGCCGCTGACCGAGGGCGCGGGCGAGGCGCTCCAGAGCGCTCCTGTCGGGGGCCCAGCTTCGCCCCACGACGCGTCGACCGGAGTCGTGTCGTACGAAGGCGGCGGAGGCGCGGTGCACGCGCTCAACACCGAGCAACAAGCGATGGCGCGCGCGGTTCTCTCGAGCATGACGGAGGCGCAGGCTAGCGCAACTGAGCGCGGGCTACACCTGTTCGAGCGCGCGCAGGACGTCCGCGATCAAGTCGTCGCTGTCCTCGATGCCGACCGCGTAGCGAATGAGCGAGTCTTTGATCCCGACCGCTTCGCGCTGCTCGGTGGTGAGCTCGAAGAAGCTCATGAGGGCGGGCTGCTCGACGAGGCTCTCGACGCCGCCGAGCGAGGGCGCAATCCTGGGAATCTTCAGGGCATCCACGAAGCGTCCGGCCCCAGCGAGGTCCGTCGCGAGCTCGAAGGTGACCACGCCGCCGAAGCCCTTCATGAGCCGCGATGCGCTGTTGAAGGACGGGTGGCTCTCGAGCCCTGGGTACCAGACTCTTCGCACTGCGCTGTGCGCTTCGAGCGCGCGGGCGAGGGCGAGGGCGGTGGCGTTTTGCTTGTGCACCCTGAGCGCGAGGGTCTTCAGCCCGCGCAGGACGAGGTACGCGCCGTGCGGATCCATCACGCCGCCGAGGACGTCGCGCTGCTCTTTGACGAGCGAGAGCAAGTGCGAGGGGCCCGCGACGATCCCGCCGAGGACATCGTTGTGACCGCCGAAGAACTTGGTCGCGCTGTGCACGACGAGGTCGACGCCGTGCGCTGCGGGCCGAAGGTTGACGGGCGTCGCGAAGGTCGCGTCGATGAGCGTCTTGACCCCGCGGTGCTTCTTGGCGACTGCCACCATGGCGTCGAGGTCGAGGACGTTTCCGTAAGGGTTGGTGGGCGCTTCGGAGACGATCAAGCGCGTCTCGGGGCGGATCGCTGCGGCGAGGCCGTCGATGTCGCCGGGCTCGACGAGGGTGTGGGTGACGCCGAAGCGGTCGAGCGTGGCGGTGACGAACTGCCGCGTGCGTCGGTAGCAGTCGCGAAAGAGGACGACGTGCGAGCCCTGCTTGACGAACGCGAGGATGGCGGTGGTGACCGCGGCCATTCCGCTGGAGAACGCGAGGGCGGCGTCGGTGCCTTCGAGCGCGGCGCACTTGGCTTCGAGCGCGCGGACCGTGGGATTTCCGTAGCGGCCGTACTCTTCGCGATCGAGCTCGCCCTCCATGAAGGACACGAGCTCTGCGGTGTCTTTGAACGTGTACGTTGCGGTCGCAGCGATGGGCGTGGTGACCGCGTCGTTGGGCTTGGGCCAGCGTTCTCCGCCGTGCACAGAGAGGGTCGAGTCCGCGGTGTCCTTGGGGCGCTCGGTCATGGCGCGCAATGGTGTACCGACCAGCGCCCAGGGACGGTGTTCAAAAGTTCACGAACCGGGACCGAACGCGACGGGGCAACGGGGACGGTGTTCAATAGTTCACGAGTCCCCGATAAGTCCGCGAGATGCCGTGCGCCGAGCGATTGGCACACGATGCTGGACGGCGGGGACGGTGCTCGGGGACGGCGTTCGATCGGTTCACGAACGAGCTCGTCACGAGCGCGTTCGTCCGGAGCAACGGCAGTACGCGCTCTGTGATCTCGCGGGGTTATCCGGGGGTCGTGAACTATTGAACACCGTCCCCGGGGCGCTCGCTTCGAGCGCTGTCGAACGCCGCCAGCCACCGCGGCCACCGCGCATCGTCGTCGAGCTCTCCCCCCGGCTCGCTGAGCAGCGCTTCGTCCCCGTCGCGCCACGGCGTCGGCTCGTCGAACACCAGCTCGATCTGCCGCGCTCGTCTTCGCGCGCCTCGCGCTTCGCTCACGCGCGCCGTCGCCGCGGCGCCGCCCGCGATGCCCGTCACGTTGATCCGCTCGGGCATCGGCTCGTCGCTCAAATCACAGAACGTTCCGCGCGTCGAGCGCACGAGCGAGAGCGCCCCCGGCGTCGCGATCACTTCGTTCATCGGCACCTTGCGCATGTCGACGCCGCTCAGCTCGACGTCCGCCCAGCGCCCAGCTCGAACCGACTCGGCGCTCGCTTCGTAGGTCCCCTGCAGCCTGGCGATCGTCGCTCGCGTCCCCGTCCTCACCAGCGCAACCTCGTCGCCCACCCGCAGTTCACCGCAGCGAACCATCCCCCCGAGCCGCACCATCGGCGCCGTCGTCATCGAGCCGACCTTCATCACCGTCGCTGTCTCTGCCCCGACGACGTACTCGATCTCTGCCTCGAGCGCGTCGATCAGCTGATCGATCCCCTGCTTCCACCGGTCTTCTCCAGCGTGCTCCGTATCGAACACCACCGTGCGCTCGTCGCCGCGCAGCCCCGCCCGGTCGAGCGCGGCCCGCGCGAAGCGCTCGCACGCGTGCGCCCGCGCTCGGTCCCGCGCGTCCTTGACGAACACCACGAAGCGCTTCGCCCCGCAGAAATGCGCGCTCACCACGTCGTCCACGAGCGCCTCGTCCAGCGCTCGCTCCGCCGAGAGCACCCACACAGCGCCGTCGCACGCGCGCCGCTCGCCCCGCAGCGCCGCGCGAAATCCATCGCCGCAAAAGTGCGCCACGAACTCTCGCTTCGGCCCGCGAAAGAGCACCTCGGGCCCCTCTTTCGGCCGCGGAGCGAAGTCGTTGATGATCATCATCGGCCGCTCGCTCGGGTCCACTGGCGGATCGATCTCCCGCGCAAACACCCTTCGAACGCGCCCCGCGCTGCGCGCGTACAGCGCCTCGACCACCTCGCGCGACCCGTGCGCGCGCGGCCCGATCACGAACAGCTCCGTCAGCATCGCCCGAGCGTACACCCGCTCTCGCGCGTCGCTATCGACCCGCCTGCGCCGCTTTGAGTACCGCGCGCACGCTCTTGCTCAAGCCCAGCGCGCTCGTGTCCACGGTCACGTCCGCCCGCGCGTACAGCGGCTCTCTCGCCGCGAGGATCCTGCGCAGATCGCTGAGCGCGTCTTGATGGTTCGCCATCGGCCGCAGGTCCCCTTGGGCGCGCACCCGCGCGAGGTGATCCTCGGGCCGCGCCTTCAGCCACAGCGTCCGCGTCTCTCTTCGCAAGATCGCAAACGTCTCTTCGTCCGTCACGATCCCGCCCCCCGTCGCGATCACCGCCCCCCGCCGCTCGCTGAGAAAATCCACCAGCGCCTGCCGCTCGACCCGACGGTAGTACGCCGCCCCGTGCAGCTCGAAGAGCCCCGCGAGGCTCATCCCCGCGGCGCGCTCGATCATCGCGTCGAGCTCGACAAACGCCACCCCCAGCCGCTCGGCCGCCCGCTGCCCGATCGCGCTCTTGCCCGCGCCCCGCAAGCCGAGCAGCGCGATCACCCGCGGCCCGTCCAGCCCCGCGTCGCTCACCGCGTCGGCGCTGAGCAGCCCCGCCGCCGTCGTCCCCAACGCCAACGCGATGTCTTGCAGCCGCGTCACGCTCACGTTGCCCCGGCCCCCCTCGAGCTCGGCCAGAAACCGCTCGCTCACCGAGGCCCGCTCGGACAGCGATTTGCGCGTCATCGAGAGCCCCTCGCGCCGCGCCCGCACGGATTGGCCGAGGTCCCTGAGCAGCCCCTCGTGCTCTCCCTCTCGGTCGCGCTCGGTCCGTTCAGTGGCCATCGACGATATGCACTATACTGCATCTTCGACGCGCTGCACAAGCAGTATACTGCTTGCGCTCGGGGTGGGGCGCTGGTAGCAAACTCAGCCATGGCCGAGAACAACGCCCCGCAACCGCCAGTTCGTTTCGAGACGCACCCGAGCCAGTACAAGCACTGGAAGCTCAGCTTCGATGGCCCCATCGCGCGCCTCGCGATGGACGTCCAAGAGGACCAGGGGCTCAAGCCCGGCTATCCCCTCAAGCTCAACTCGTACGACCTCGGCGTGGACATCGAGCTCAGCGACGCCATCCAGCGCGTGCGCTTCGAGCACCCCGAGGTCACCTGCGTCGTCGTCTCGAGCGCCAAGGACCGAGTGTTCTGCTCGGGCGCCAACATCTACATGCTCGGGATGTCGTCGCACGCGTTCAAGGTCAACTTCTGCAAGTTCACCAACGAGACGCGCCTCGGCATCGAAGAGGTCTCGCGCGAGAGCGGCGTGCGCTTTCTCTGCGCCATCAACGGCCCCTGCGCCGGCGGCGGCTACGAGCTCGCCCTCGCGTGCGACGAGATCTACCTCAGCGACGATGGGTCCAGCGCCGTCTCGTTGCCAGAGGTTCCGCTGCTCGCGGTGCTGCCCGGGACGGGAGGGCTCACGCGCCTCGTCGACAAGCGCAAGGTCCGCCGCGACCTGGCCGACGTGTTCTGCACGCTCGCCGAAGGCATCCGCGGCCCGCGCGCGCAGCAGTACAACCTCGTCGACAAGGTCGCGCCTCGCTCGAAGTTCAAAGACGTCGTCGAGAGCCGCGCCAAAGAGCTCGCCGGCAGCTCGAGCCGCAACACCAAGTGGCAGGGCCTCGCGCTCGCCCCGCTCGGCGCGAAGTACCGCGACGACGGCGCCGACTACGAGCACGTCTCGCTCACCGTCGATGCCAGCGCCCGCGTCGCCAAGATCGTCGTGCGCGCGCCGAAGACTGCGACCCCCGACAACGCCAGCGCCATCCGCGAGCTCGGCAACAAGCTCTGGGCGCTCGAGTGCTTTCGCGAGCTCGACGACGCGCTGCTCAACCTCCGCTTCAACTACGAGACCGTCGGGCTCATCGTGCTCGAGACCGAAGGCGACCCGGCCATGGTCCTCTCGTCCGACGCCGCGCTCGACAAGAACCGCGACGACGGCTTCGTGCACGAAGTGCTGCTCTACCAGCGCCGCGTGCTCAAGCGCCTCGACCTCGGCGCGCGCAGCTTGTTCACCTTCGTGCGCGAGGGCTCGTGCTTCGTCGGGACGCTCTTCGAGCTCTCGCTCGCCTCGGACCGCACGTACATGCGCGACGACCCCGACGCCGAGAGCCCCCCGTACGTGCAGCTCTCGGCGATGAACCGCGGGAGCTTCCCCATGAGCAACGGCCTCAGCCGCATGCAGAACCGCTTTCTCTACGACCCCGAGAAGGCGCAGAAGCTCAGCGAGAGCCCCGAGCGCTTCGACCCTTCGGCCGCGGTGAAGGCCGGCCTCGTCACGGTCGCGCCCGACGCGATCGACTGGGACGACGAGGTCCGCCTCGCGATCGAAGAGCGCGCTTCGCTCTCGCCCGACGCCCTGACAGGAATGGAGGCCTCCCTCCGCTTCGCCGGCCCCGAGACCATGGAGACCAAGATCTTCGCCCGCCTCTCGGCCTGGCAAAACTGGATCTTCACGCGCCCCAACGCGACCGGTCCGCGCGGCGCGCTCACGATGTACGGCCGCCCCGAGCGGCCCGAGTTCGACATGCGCCGCACTTGAAATAGCGCACCATTTATCAAACAGCCCGCGCGCCGCAACCTGCCCGCGCGCTCGCGCATCGCAACAGACACAGACGGCGAGCGCGCCGCAGGGACAACGGAGAGGTCATGACTTCGATCGCCAACAACGAGAAGATCCCCAACAACGTCGACCTCGCGAGCGACAAGCGCCTGCAGCGCGCGCTCGAAGAGTGGCAGCCTCGGTTCATCGACTGGTGGAAGGAGATGGGCCCCGAGGGCTTTCAAGAGGACAACATCTACCTGCGCACCGCGGTGAGCGTAGAGCCCGACGGGTGGGCGCACTTCGACTACGTCAAGATGCCCGACTACCGCTGGGGCATCTTTCTGACCGAGCCCGTCAAGGACCGCACCATCGGCTTCGGCGACCATTTCGGAAAGCCCGTTTGGCAGCAAATCCCCGGTGAATATCGCAACGCGCTGCGACGCTTGATCGTCACGCAGGGCGACACCGAGCCGGCGTCCGTCGAGCAGCAGCGCTTGCTCGGCCAGACCTGCCCCTCGCTCTACGACCTGCGCAACTTGTTTCAGGTCAACGTCGAAGAGGGTCGTCACCTCTGGGCGATGGTGTACCTGCTGCACACGTACTTCGGCCGCGACGGACGCGAAGAGGCAGACGCGCTGCTCGAGCGCCGCTCGGGCACCGACGACAAGCCGCGCATCCTCGGCGCCTTCAACGAGCCGTGCGAAGACTGGCTCTCGTTCTTCATGTTTACGTACTTCACCGATCGCGACGGCAAGTACCAGCTGCTCGCGCTCAGCGAGAGCTCGTTCGACCCGCTCTCGCGCACGACGCGCTTCATGCTGACCGAAGAAGCGCACCACATGTTCGTGGGCGAGACGGGGATCTTGCGCGTGCTCGACCGCACGTGCGAGCTCATGAAGAAGGACCCCAACGAGGACGCGCGCGCGCAGGGCGCGATCGACCTGCACACGATCCAGCGGTACATCAACCGCTGGTTCTCGGTCTCGCTCGACCTGTTCGGCGGCGAGGTGAGCTCCAACGCCGCGAGCTTCTTCGCCGGCGGCCTCAAGGGCCGCGCCAAAGAAGAGCGCTACGAAGACCACATCGCGCTCGAGGCCACGATGAACATCCCCGTCATGAAGGACGGGCGGCTCGTCGACGACCACGTTCCGCTGCGCAACGCGATGAACGAAGTCCTCCGCGGCGAGTACATCGAAGACAGCCAGCGCGGCCTCGACAAGTGGAACCGCTTGATCAAAGAGAAGGGCGTCGACTTCGAGCTGAAGCTCCCTTCGTCGCGCTTCAACCGTCAGGGCGGCCTCTATGCAGGCCTGCACTTCGACCCCTCGGGCCGGCTGATCGACCGCGCCGAGTGGGAGGCGCGCAAGCACGAGTGGCTCCCGACCGAGAGCGACAAGGTCTTCATCAAGAGCCTGATGACCCACCCCATCTACGAGCCCGGCAAGATGGCCAACTGGATCGCTGCGCCCAAGCACGGGATCAAGGGCCGCCCCGTCGAGTTCGAGTACGTCCGGCGCTCGGGCTGACCCGCGCTCACCGCGGCCGCGCTAGCGACGCAAGGGGGTCGCGAGCAGCTCGTCCGCGGCGCGGCGATCGTCGGCGACGTGCAGATCAACCGACGCCGCGAGGCCGATGGTGCGCGCGGCCATGCGCGCCGCGGGCAGCTTCGTGATGATCACGATGCGACGCAGGCCCTTCGAGCGTCCGGACTCGAGCGTGCGAACGCCCGCAGGCACAGAATCCGGCGTAAATCCCAAGATGTTCGTCGCGTCGATGAGCCACGACGGAGCCCACCCGAGCAGCGTCGCGTCGCGGTCGAGCGCCTCGATCATCCGCGCGTCGACGCGGCCCGTGAGCACCGAGTGCACGACCGCCGACGAGAGCTTCTTTGTGACCTGACCGTATGCTTCGGCCTTGCCGCCCAAAGTCATGCTGGTCAGTGTACGACGCTCGCGCGGCGACGGATGCAGATTCTGCTCGTTCGCAGATCGCCATCGTCGCGGCGCTCGATCGTGCTGGATATTCGCAGCTTCGAGCGCGCAGAAGCTCAGCGATTCATGATGTGAATCGCTTCGCCGATCGCGTGCTTCGCCGCTTCCATCACGGTCTCGCCGAGCGTGGGGTGCGGGTGGATCGTGAGGCCGATGTCCTCGACGTAAGCGTCCATTTCGAGCGCGAGCGCGGCTTCAGAGATGAGGTCGCTCGCCTCGGGGCCGACGATGTGAACGCCGATCACCTTGTGATCCTTCTTGTCCTTGCCCACGCGCTCGGCGATCACCTTCACGAAGCCGTCGGTCTCGCTGACGGCCATCGCGCGCCCGCTCGCGGCGAAGGGAAACTTGCCGACCGTGATGTCGAGCCCCTTGTCGCGCGCCTCTTTCTCGCTGAGGCCCACGTTGGCGATCTCGGGGTGCGTGAACGTCGCCGCCGGCATCGCGCGCCAGTCGCGCGCCGCCTTGTGGCCAGCGATCACTTCAGCGGCGATTTCGCCCTCTTTCGACGCCTTGTGCGCGAGGTACGGGACGCCCGAGACGTCGCCGATCGCGTACACGCCCTTCACGTTGGTGCGGCACTCTTCGTCGATGATCAGGTGGCCCTTCTTGTCGAGGCTCACGCCGGCCTGATCGAGGCCGATGTTCTCGCTGTTGGGCTTCATTCCGACGGCGACGAGGCACACGTCCGCGGCGATCTCTTTGACGCCCTCGGGCGTCTCGACGGTGACCTTGAGCGAGCCGTCCGGCTGCTTGACGGCGCTCTTGGCCTTGGTGCCCGTGAGAAACTTCACGCCGCCCTTGGTCATCGCCTTCACGACGGGCGCGACGAGGTCCGCGTCCATCGTCGCGAGCACGCTGGGCATGAACTCGACGATGGTCACCTCGACGCCGAGCTTCGAGTACACGCCGC
>JAAFIF010000069.1:0-38168 GCA_013298625.1 Myxococcales bacterium | reverse complement strand
ATGATCCCGCCGCCGATCACGACCATGCGCTTGGGCAGCGGGTTCAAGCTCACCGCTTCTTTCGCAGAGATCACCTGCTTGCCGTCGAACCCGAAGCCCGGGATCGACACCGGCCGCGAGCCCGTCGCGACGATGATGCCCTTGGTCGCCTGCACGAGCTGCTTGGTCCCGTCGGCGCTGGTCACCTCGAGGGTGTCCTTGCTGACGAACTTCGCCTCGCCCTTGAGAATCTCAGCGCCGTTGCCCTTGCAGAGCGAGCTCACACCGCCGGTGAGCTTCTTCACGATGCCGTCCTTCCAGCCCATGAGCTTGGCGGCGTCGACGCTCACGCCCGTGACGGTGATGCCCATCACGTCCGCGTGCTTCGCCTTCTCGACGAAATTCGCCGCGGCGATCAGCGCCTTCGAGGGGATGCATCCCCAGTTCAAGCACACGCCACCCATCGTCTCTTTCTCGATGACCAGCGTCTTCTGCTTGAGCTGCCCGAGTCGAATGGCCGCCACGTAGCCGCCAGGACCACCACCGATCACGATCGCGTCGTACACCTTCGTGCTCATCAACAACTCCTCCGAGTGGGCCCGCGGGAGTACCACAGTTCGCCGCTCGTCGGGCGCGTTCTTAGCGCCGCAGACCGCCGCCGCACAGGGGGCTTCGCTCGGTCCGCTCGCGCGATGAGCGTCGCGCGCAGGGCTATTCGCGCTCGACCACGAGCTGCCCGCACGCCGCGCCGATGTCCCCGCCGCCCGAGTAGCGCCGCACCACCGGGACGCCCAGCTTCGCCAGCGCGTCCACGAACCCCGCGAACTCCGCGTCGCTCGGGCGCGTGAAGCTCGTCCCTTCGAACGCGTTGTGCTCGACCAGCGACAAGCGCACGGGCAGCGCGTGATCGGTCCCGACGCCCAGCGCCTCGGCGAGCGCGCGCGCATCCTCGTCGCTGGTGTTGACCCCGGCGAGCAGCGCGAAGGACAGCATCACCAGCCGCCCGTTGCTCTCGTAGAACTGCCGCGCCGCGTCGAGCACTGTTGGCAGCGGGTACTTCTTCTCGATGGGCATCAGCGACCGACGCACGTCGCTGCGCGCGGTGGTCACGCTGATCGCGAGCCGCGCGCGGGTCTTGCGCTGCGCCATCGCCAAGATCCCAGGGACGATCCCCGCGGTGCAGATCGTCACGGCCCGCGCGTCGACGGCGATCCCGCACGGGTTGGACAGGACGTCGAGCGCGTCGAGCACGTTGTCGACGTTGTGCATCGGCTCGCCCATGCCCTGAAACACCACGCCGTGCACGCGGCCGAGCTTCTCTTCGCGCAGCTCGCGCGCGACGTGCCGCACCTGCTCGACGATCTCCCACGCGGCCAGGTGCCGCTGCAGCCCCATGGTGCCGGTCGCGCAGAAGCGACAGCCGAGCGCGCAGCCCACTTGAGAGCTCACGCACACCGAGAAGCGACCGGGCTTGTGCAAGGGGATGCGCACCGCTTCGATCAGCGCGCCGTCTTCGCACTCGAAGAGGTATTTCACAAACGGATCGACGGTCGACGCTTTGCGCTCGACGACCTTCAGCTTGCCCACGCCCACGCGGTCGAACACCGCGTCGCGCACCGTCGCGCGCACGTTGCGCACGCCCATCCCCACGTCGCTGCCGCGCTGAACGCAGTGCGAGACGATCCTGCGCGACTCGTCGAGCGTGAGCCCGACCTCGGGCCATTGTGACTCGACCCAGGCCAGCAATCGCTCGGGCGTAAACCCCTGCAATTTGGGCCCCGGCGCCGCGGTGCGCGGGGTGAAATCCACGGTCAGGCTCCCACCTTTACGACCACTTTTCCGAAGTGCGCGCCGGCGGCCATGTGCGCCATCGCGTCGACGATGGCGTCCATCTCGAACACGCGCTCGTCGATCACCGGCTCGAGCTTCCACGCGTCGATCGCGCGGCACATCTGCTCGAAGTGCTCTCGCGATCCCACGATCACGCCCTGCAGCCGCACGTCCTGCATCAGCACAGGAAACAAGCTCACCTCGCCCACGCCTCCGGCCAGCACGCCGATGATGCTCACGCGCCCGCCCGGCTTCACCGCGCGCAGGCTCTCGCTGAGCGTCCCGGTCCCGCCCACCTCGACGATCACGTCCACGCCGCGGCCGCCGGTCGCCTCGCGCGCGGGCTTGGCCCACTGGGGCGTCTCTCGATAATTGATCACACAATCAACGCCCATCGCGCGCAGGCGCTCGGCCTTCTCGTGCGAGCTCGTCGTCGCGATCACCTTCGCGCCCGCCGCCTTGGCTAACTGCAGCGCGAACACGCTCACGCCCCCGGTGCCCTGCACGAGCACCCACTGCCCTGCGAGCAGCCCGCCGTGGTCGAAGAGCGCGCGCCACGCGGTCAGCCCCGCGCACGGCAAGGTCGCCGCAGCCTCGACGCTCAAGTGCTCGGGGACGCGCACGAGCCCCTCTTCGCGCAGCGCCCTGTATTCGCAGAGCATCCCGTCGAGCGGGCCGCCCAGCGTGGTCGAGAGCTTCTCTCGCGTCGGCTCTCCCGCGAGCCACCCCTGCGCAAACGTGGGCATCACGCGGTCGCCCACGGCCCACTTCGTCACGCCCTCGCCGATCGCGCTCACCACGCCCGCGCCGTCCGAGCACGGGATCAACGGGAGCTTCTGCTTCGGGTTGTACAGCCCGCGCACCGTCAGCAGGTCGCGGTAGTTGAGCGAGACCGCGCCCACGCGAACGAGCACTTCGCCCGCGCGCAGCGCAGGCGGCGGGCCGCGATCGACCACCCGTAGGTTCTCTAGCCCGAAGCCCCCTTCGATCGCGACTGCACGCATGAGTTCGAAGGCTAGCTCAATACCCCATGAGCCCGCAGCAACGCGAGCACACGGGCATCAGGCCGTCCTTCGAGATGCTCTGGCGAAAGCGCTGGAAGCGCGCGTTGTTCCAGATCTCGAGCAGGGACTTCTCGCGGATGTTGTCCACCACGTAGTCGTGGTAGTCGCGGCACGGCGAGACGTCGCCGTTCGAGTCGATCTCGCAGATCTGGTAGATGCTCACGCACTGGTCGTAGCCGAAGCGCTCGCTGTGCTTGGTGTAGTACGACACCAGGCCTTCGGGCTCGACGATGTCCGGCATGATGTACACCGGCGACGCGCTCATCGGCGCGCCGCGCTTCTTCAGCTCCTTCAGCTGCTCGCTGAGGACGTTGTAGTCGAACTTGTTCCAGTCGCCGATCCAGCCGAACGGGAGCTTCATCTCTTCGCCGAAGCGATCGCGGAAGTCCTGGCCGTACGCCTTCGCCGTCTCGTCGTCGATCCACCACGAGAGATAGAAAATGTGCATATCCGCGAGGCCCTTGAAGCGCTCGTAGATGTTCACGAGGTCGAAGTAGTTCTCGCGGTTGATCGTCGTGAGCGTGACCACCAGCGGGAGCTTCTGGCCGCGCTTGCGCTTCTCTTCTTGGATGGCCTCGCAGCCCGCGACGACCTCTTTGAAGTTGTCGAGGTTCTTCTTCTGCCCAGGGCGCGCGGCGTTGTGCGTCTCGGGGTTCGAGCCGTCGACGCTCACCTGAATGAGCGCCATCGGCGCGGCCACCATGCGCTCGGCGTACTTCGCGACGTTGGTGCCGTTGGTCGCGATCGTCGGCGGCATGCCGAGCTTCGCGCCCTCTTCGATCAGGTCGAGCAGGCCCTTGTAGAGCATCGGCTCGCCGCCCCAGAAGTAGAGCACCGGCTGGTGTCCGTTGGACTTCAGCTCGCGAAACACCTCGACGTAGCGCTCGGGCGAGATCTGCCCGCGGATCATGTCGCCGAGGTCTCGGTCGAGCAGATAGCCGTTGTCTCCCCACTGGCCGCACGTGTGGCAACGCAGGTTGCACACGTCCGTGATGCGCATCGAGAGCTGGCGAATCTTGTTCGCGCGGCCGATGTGATGGTTCGGGTAGAGGACGTTGAAGAACTGCTTCTCGGCCTGGAGCGCCACCATGGACTTGGTGAAGTCCTTTCGCTCCAGGATCTTTCCAGCGATCTTCAACACTGCATTCAACGGGACCGCGCTGCGCTCCATGTCATCTCCTCAATCAGGGCTTTGGGGGTAAATCGCGCGGACCATAGCCCACGGCGCCGCGCCGCGTCCAACCACCAAATTCCGCACGATTTCCGCGAAGAGCGCGTGACGTGCGAATCCGCGGTGGCGCGCCGTGCGCCCGCGCCGCCTCCAAGGGCCCGACGATCGTCGCGACCGTTGCAGACCGCTCGCTACACTCTCACGGCAATGGTACACATCGAAGGGCGCTGGCCCGGTGGCGGGTCGGTGTGTCTTCAACTCTCTCCTCCCATTTCCTCTGTTACGAGGTTGAGCATGCGATTGCTTCGATGGTGCGCGGCGATGGTCGCGGTGGGCTCGATCGCTGGATGCAGCGACGATGGCCGACCGTTGGTGCCCACGGATACTGGAGTCAGCCCGCGCGACGGCGGCTCGAACACTGGGATGGACGGCGGGTCGATGACCCAAGAAGACACCGGCGTCTTGCCGGTCGAAGACACCGGCGTCGGGCCCGTCGACACGGGCGTCCTCGTCGAGGTCGACGGCGGCGGAATCTATGACGACGCTGGCGGCGCCACCGACGCCCGCACTGGCTGTGCCTCGGACGCTGGCGCCGCTCGCCCCACCGGCTGCCTCGCCGCTGAAGTGCCCAACAACGGCCTCGATGACAACTGCAACGGCATGGCCGACGAAGGCTCGTCGTGCATCCCCGGCTCCGTGCAGCGCTGCTTCCTCGGCCCGCCCGGACGCCGCGGCCTCGGCGCTTGCGTCGACGGAATGCAGACCTGCCAAGGCTCTGGCGAGTTCGGCACGTGGGGCCCCTGCATGGGCGGCATCTCGCCCCGCGCCGAGACCTGCGACAGCCTCGACAACAACTGCGACGGGCGCGCAGACGAAGACCTCTGCTGCACCCCCGACGGGACGTGCCCTGGTCCCGGCGACCCCCGCATCCCCACCGGCGGACCGTTTCGCAACTACACCCTCCGCGGCCGCGACTTCTTCGCGGGCGGCATGCGCTACCGCTGGCGCGTCGTCGGCGGCCCGTGCGACCAGCTCCTGTTCGCGACGAGCACCAGGACCACGTACACGCTCAACGCTGGCGGGGGCAACACGCTCACGGCGGACGGAGAAAACCTGGTCTTCCGCCCCACGCTCTCGGGCGACTACCAAGTGACCCTCACCGTCACGCGCGCCGACGGCACCACGTTCGAGTGCATGTTCATCCTGCCGATCCGCGCCGCGGGCTTCCGCGCTGAGCTCTGCTGGGATCGCACCGGAATGACGGACGTCGACTTCTGGGTCCACCGCCCCGGCAACACCAATCCGTGGGTCTCGGGCGGCACCAACACCAGCGACAACTGCGCGTACAACAACTGCACCAACGCCGCGAACCTCAACTGGGGCTACGCGCGCACGCCCGGCACCGACTGCCGCTCGCCCCTCACCGGCGGCGGCTGCAACAACCCGCGCCTCGACATCGACAACGTCGCCACCGTCGGCGTCCCCGAGAACATCAACGTCGACAACCCCCGCGCGGGCGACAACTTCCGCGTCGCCGTGAACTACTACGGCGGCACCGGCGCGGTTCGTCCGATGGTCAACATCTACTGCGGCGGCCAGCTCCGCGCGACCTACGGCGGCGCCGACGTCGCCGGCATGCGCTACGGAACGGACCCCATCATGGGCTTCAACACCTCTGGCCAGAACTCCACGGGCTCGCTCTGGCGCGTCGCCGATGTCCGCATGACGGACCCCAACACCTGCACGCTCGCCGCGCTCCACCCGCGCGGAAGCGCCTCGGGCTACTGCGTCGCCACCAACAGCGACCGCACGTACGACGGCAACTGCGCCCCCTGAGCGCGAAGCGTCGCGGCGCTCGCGGGGGACGCGCTGCGAATCAACTCGTGACTTGATTGTGTGTGCGAGCGAGCGATCGCTCGCCGCGCACGAGGGGCGAGGCTACTCCGCGGCGCCCGCGTCCGCAGGAGCCGTCCCGCTGTCCGTCACGGTCCCGCCGTCGACGAAGGGCGAGGTGCCCACGACCGGGTCCGTGCAGCGCAGCCTGTTGTCCCCGCTCGAGGTGTCCGGCGAGCACACGAGCCCTTGCACGCACTCGTAGTCGCGCAGGCACGGCTGGTTGCGCTGCTGCGTGTTCTTGATCGAACAGCCGTTGGCCGCGGCGATCGCCAACGCCCCCAACGCCAACGCCGCAAGCAACGCTCTCCGCTTCATGGCTGACACCGCGTTCACGTTCGACTCGCTCCTCCCTGCGCCAGACGCGCAGCGAGCGAGAGCATACACCGCGCGCCCCCCGCAACGCGCGAAAGTGCCGTCCCGCGGCTCAGACCGCGACGCCGAGCGCCCGCTCGAGCACCATGGCGATCTGCGAGCTGTCCGCGTCGAACACCGTCGCCAGCGCCCCTGCCTTTTGCCAGCGGTGCGCCTCGTCGTTGGACTCTCCGCGCGAGAGCGCCACGATGCTCGTGTAGCGAGTGTCCTCGTGCCGCGCGACGGCCCGGATCCAACGCTCTGCGTCGACGCCCGCGGCGGGCAGCGTCACGATCAGCGCGTCGATCAAGTTGGCCCCTGCGCACTGCGCGCCGAGGTCCACCAGCGCCGCGGTCGGGTCGGTGATGACCTGCACTTCGAACGAGGTCGAGAGCGTGCCCGCGAGCTTGCGCGCGTGCTCGACGTGCGTGTCGATGATCGAGACCCGCGGTCGCACCGGCGCGATCTCGGGCGGGATCGCCATGTTGTACCGACGAAGAAAGTGCAGCAGCGAGCGGCGACGAAAGCGCAGGTGTCGACCGGGCGTCGAGAACGCTTCGATGTCGCCCTTCTCGACCCAGTTGTGGACGGTCTTCAGGTCCACGTTCCAGATGTGGGCGACTTGGGAGGCGACGTAGATCGGCTCGCGAGGGGGGATCTTGATGCGCTCTCTGCGCGCGATGCTGCCCTCGAAGCGCCGCGCCGGCGTGGGCGTCGGCTCGATCGTCGCGCCGAGCTCTTGCGCCTGCGTGTCGAGCAGCGCCCGCAGCGCGTCGAACTGCCCGCTCTCGAGCATCCCCACCACGTTGCGATCGAGCGCCGTCTTCGTCGGGTCGATCAGCACGAACCGCAGCGACGCCGTCTCGGGCCGCGACAAGAGCGCTGCCCTCCACGCGGTCGCGTCGATCCCGTCCATCGGCAGCCGCGTGATCGCCAAGTCCATCGGCGCCCCGGCGCCCGCGCGCTCTCCCGCCGAAATGAGCGCCGCGTACGCGTCGCCCCACAGGTGCACGTACCACTTCGCCGAGGCGTATAGCCCCAAGTGCTCGCCGTCGTCCGAGTGCACGGACTTGCCGTCGTCTTTGCCGGGCTCGTCCGCTTCGCGCCCCGGTCGCACCAGGCTCAGCGCTTCGATGAGCTGCGCGCGCCGCTCGGTGTCGGGCTCGACCACCATCAAGTGCGGCCGGTCCGTGAGCAGCTCGTCCGGGATCGGATAGCCCCAGCGAGAGAGAAAGCGCACCACGGCGCTGTGTCGAAACCGCAGGTGTCCGCCGGGCGTGCGAAAGCTCTCGAGCTCTGCAGGCGCGTCGGGGTCCTCGTTGCGGTCGCACCAGTTGTGAATGGTCTTCAGGTCCACGTCGCAAATCGACGCGAGCTGCGAGGCCAGATAGATAGGCTCGCGGATCGCTCCGGGCGCGGTGCTGGGTCGCGCCGGTGGGTTCGCCGACGGTCGGACGCTCTTCGAGTTTTTCATCCCGCGACAGGATAACGCCCGAATGGCACAGAGCGGTTGCGAGAATGAATGGCGAAACACCGGTATAAACCGCGGAGAACACTCCACCGCTGATCTGCCAGCGATGTGAGTAACACTGCGATGTGCCGCGCGCTCAGCGGCGAACCGCGGTCCACACGCCGTCGTCGTACACGAATCGCGTCACGAATGAGCGCCCGCTGTCCGCGCTGAATCTCGCGCGCTCGGGGTGCTCGTCGTCGTCGGGGAGCAAGATCTCGAACGCGCTCTCCCGCGCGCGCACGACGGGCTCGAACCGCGGCACCGGCGAGGGCGAGAGCGCGAGGGCTTCGTCCGCTGAGCGCGCGCTCGCGAGCTGCTGCACCGTGCGAAACGTCGGCGGGACGAGCACGATCTCTCGTCGCTCGGCGCGCGCGAGCGCCTCGCTGGGCGCGAGCCACGCCGAGGCCACGGTCTCGCGCGTGTCGTGCGAGGCGTCGGTGCTCGCGTCGGCGCGGGCGATGAAGAACCGAGCGTCGAAGCGCCGTGTTTCTCCCTGCGGAGTGACCCATCGCGCGAAGGGCGCGAGCCGCGAGAGCGCCAGCGTCGCGCCGTGCTCGGCGAGCACCTCGGCGAAGCCGCGCTTGTCCACGTCGAGCGCGTGGCGCGCGCGCGCGAGGGCGTCGGCCGAGAGCGCGCGATCGCTGAGCAGCACCCCCGACTCTTCGAGGCACTCGCGCGCTGCCGCCACGTGCAGCGCGCGGGCGAGGGGGTTGTCGCGCTCGTCGATGCGGGCGCGGCACGCCTCGTCGTCGAGGTCTGTCACGATGGCGTCCGAGGCGTCGTCGGGGTCGAGCTTTCCCCCCGGAAAGACGAACGCGCCGCCCATGAAGCGCACATCCGCCCTGCGCTTGACGAAGAACAGCTCGACGCCTGGGGCGCCGTCGACCGCGTCGCGCACGAGGATCACCGTCGCGGCGTCGCGCGGGGTGAGCGCTGGTCCGCCGAGGTCGAAGCCGACCGTCACGAGAGCCCCGCGAGCGCGGACTCGAGCTCGCCGGCCGCGTGTGCGTCGCGCGCCGAGCGCGCGGCGGTGATGCCCGCTTCGAACACGGCTCGCGCTTCGTCTTTGCGCCCGAGCTCGACGAGCATCTGCCCCGCCATCAGGTACTGCGGCACGTACGCCGCGAACTCGCTGCGCATGCGCGCGAACACGCCGAGCGCGTCCTCTGCCCGTCCCGCGCTGCGGTACTCGAGCGCCAGCCCGTAGTACGGAAACGCGTCCTTCGGCCCTGCGTCCACCATCTTCTCGAGCGCCTCGAGTCGCTTGCTGTTGATCGCCATCGCTTCAGCTCACTCGATGACGCCGATGTACGGCAGGTTGCGAAACTTCTCGGCGTAGTCGAGCCCGTAGCCCACGACGAACTTGTCCTCGATCGTGAAGCCCAGATAGTCGATGTCGATCTTGACCCGCGAGCGCGCGGGCTTCTGCAAGAGCGCGCAGATCTTCACGGAGCGCGGCCGTCGCGTGGCGAGGTTGTCGAGCAGGTACTGCATGGACAGCCCTGTGTCGACGATGTCCTCGACGATCATGACGTCCTGGTTTTCGACCGGAAACGTGAGGTCGTGCGTGATCTGCACGATGCCCGAGCTCTCGGTGCCCGAGCCGTACGAGCGCAGCCCGAGAAAATCGATGCGCACGTCTTCGAGGTCGATCGCGCGCGCGAGGTCGGCGGCGAACAAGAAGCTGCCCTTGAGGATCGCGACGAGCACCAGGTGTCGGCCGCGATAGTCCTCGGTGATCTTGGCGCCTAGCTCGCGGACGCGCTCTGCGAGCTGCGCTTCGCTGAACATCACGTGTGGCTTGGGAATCATCGGTCGCGCGAGGGTACTACAGCCCTCACAGCGCGCGCGCGGCTTCGAGCGCCCTTCGCGCGAGCGCAAGCCCTGCGTCGCTCATCCCGTGGATCACCAGCGCCAGCACGAGCAGCACGACCAGCGCGCGCGCGGGGGCTGCGACGTTCGACTGCGCGATCGGCGGCGCGACGCGCGAGGCGACGGCGATCGTGGACTCCGCTGCGAAGAGCGCGAGCAGCCCTGCGCCCGCCAGCGAGAGCCCTGCGCTCAGCGACTCGGCGGCCCAGCGCGTCGCGAGCTCGACCGACGCGTGCATGGGCGCGATCGCCGAGGGCGCAGGCTCGACGGGGTGGCGCGCGAAGGACTCGGCCACGCACGAGAGCAGCGCGCGCAGCCCGCCAGCGGCGACGAACGCAGCGCCAAACGTCCAGCGAAAGAGCTCGGACAGGGGCGTTCCGCGGCTCGCGCCGTCGGCGGAGGCGAGCTCGCTCGAGCCCGCGCCGCGCGCTTGATCGAGGACGCGTCCGGCGTGCTCGACCGCGAAGAACGGCGTAGAAATCACCAGGGCCAGCAGGATTCCGAGCCAGATCTCGCGCAGCGCCGCGAGCACGAGCGCCGCGCTGAGCGCCGCGGGCGCCCGCTGATCGAGCAGCGACGGGGCCGCGCCGAGCGCGAGCACCGCGAGCATGGGCATCTTCGCGTTGTTCGGCATCGCGCGGCCGCCGAAGAGCGGCAGCATCAACGTCGCAGGCACCAGCCGAATCGTGGCGAGCGCGAGGGGCGCGAGCACCGCGACCAGCGCGGCGAGCAGCGAGACACCCTCGTTCATCGCGTGCGAACGAGCTGCGGAATCGCTGTCCAAAGCCCCTTGGTGTAGCGCACCAACGTGGTCGCTCCCGCGCCGCCGAGCAGCGCGAGCGTGAGCGCGACCGCGGCGAGCTTGGGCGTGTGCGACAGGGCTCCGTCGTTGATCTGCGTCGTCGCAGAGAAGAGCCCCATGATGATCCCCACCGCGGCCGCGGCGATCAGCGCGGGCATCGAGAGCGAGAGCACGAGCAAGAGCGCTTGCTGCGTGATTTCGGTCGCCCTCGTGAGCACCGCGCGGCCCCCGCTCTCTCGTCTTCGCTCAGAGCGCGAAGGGGTAGTTCACGTTGAACGTCGGGCGCGAGAACGCCGGCACCGTCGCCGAGCGCACCGCGCGCGCGATGCACGAGCCCGCGGGCGTCCCAGCGAAGGGCGGCGCCACGTTGGCCGTCGTAACGCGACCGGACGAAGCGAAGGTGATCGAGACCGTCGCCGGCCCGGGCTGACCCGAGGCGCACGCGCGAACCGCGCCCTGCACGCCGCGCATCGCCGAGAGGACGTCGTTGCGGCCAGGCGTCTCGGGCGCGTTCGAAGGAGCCGACGAAGCGGTGGAGGGAGCGCCGTTGCTCGCGGGGCGCGTCTGCGTTCCGCAAGAGAGCAAGCAGGCGATGTCGCCACGGCAACGAGCGGCGCACGAGCCGCCCGCGGGCGCGGTGCTCGGGCTGTTGTTCGAGGGCGTCGGGCTGGTCGAAGGAGAGCTCGGCGCGCTGTTGTTCGACGAGCCCGACGGCGTGCTCGAGCGCGTCGCGCGGGGAGTGCGCTCGGCGCGGTTGCTCGGCTCGTTGCCAGCCGGAGCCGTGCCCGCTGGCTGCGTCGTACCCGCTGGTCCAGGCGCGGTTGCAGCTCCGTTCGTGCTCGGCGTCCCGGCGTTGTTCGGCCCAGCGTTCGCTGCGCTCCCGCTGTTGCCCGGGTTGTTGTTCTGCCCGTTGTTGCCGTTGCCGTTGCCGTTATTGCCGTTGCCGTTGTTGCCGTTGTTCGGCGCGTTGGCGGTGTTCGGACCGCTGCCTTCGGTGCCGACCTGCGTCTGCGGCTGTCCCGACTTCAGCAGGTACACCGCGCCGAGTCCGCCGCCCACGAGGATCACCGCAGCGCCGAGGACGCTCGCGATCACCGTGGTGTTGCTTCCCTTGGACTTCGCGGGCTCTGCCGCCGGAACGGCCGCCGCGGGCATCGGCGCGAGCACCGGCGCGGCCAACGGCGAAGCGAGTCCGCCGCCGCCGCCCACGGAGAGGATCTCGTCCACGGCGCTCTTGTTGCTGCCAGGGCCGCCAGGGCCCATCGTGCCCGCCATCGACTTGATGTCGATGAGGCCGCTCGCGTCTGCGTCCTTCTTCGTCTCGGTCTTCGCAGGCGCCGAACCGGCCACCTGCTGCAACGTCGCGAGCGAGAAGAGCACGGAGTTTTCGTTGCGCTGTCCGGTCATCGAGGCGGCGTCGAGCTTGGGGCTCGCCGCTGCCGAAGACGCGCTGGACGCGGCGCTCGCAGCGCTCGACGACGCAGCGCTCGGCGCAGCGCTCGACGACGCGGCGCTGGTCTCGACGGCCTCGTCACCGAACATCGACGACTTGGCTCCGCCGCCGAACAGGTCGTTGCTCGCGCCCGCCTTGGCCGTGCGCGCAGCAGCCTTCGCCGCAGGCTTGCTCTCGGCCGCGAACAGTCCGCCGCCCGAGGAAGCCGCGCTCGGAGCTCCGCCGCCAAACAGCGCGTCGCCCCCCGCTGCAGCAGGAACCGACGCCGGCGCCGCGACTCCGCCTGCGCTCAACAGCTGCACGGCGAGCTCGGGGACGTCCTTCACGGGCTTCCAGTCCGCGAAGCCGTCCTTCCACACTGACGTCTCGCCGTTGACCTGTCCCGACGCGGCGAACTGCTTGAGCTGCGCGAGCGAGAAGGGGCCGGTGTTGTTGTCGTCGATCGCGGCGTGCCAGATCGGGTCGTTGTCGCCGCTTCCGCCGACGACGCGCGTGGCCTCGTCTTCGGGAAACTGATCGGCTCCGACCGCGGCGAGCCCCGCGCTCACATCGGCGCTCGGTGAGTCACCGGGCGAAGCCTGGTCACCTCGGACGATGATGTCCGAGCTGCATTTCTTGCACTTGATCTTGAAGACCTTCTTGCCTTGGACCTTGTCGTCCGCGATCGAGTACTTCGCTCCGCAGCTCTGGCATGCGATCTTCATGGCTGGCTTTCCGTCGTCCTCGGCGTGCGTTCTGACTGCCGCGTTGCTCGCTGCGCTCGATAGCGCCGCATCGCGGGGGTCGCTGCGTCGCCGCTGCTTCGAGCCTCTCTCGAAACAACGTTCAACGTGCGACCCGATGTGCTGAGTGAGTGGGTGAGGGGCGCGTTCGTTCGCAATGAAAATAGAAAAGTGCGCTTCACACGGTCAAGCACTGCGTAACAGTTGCGACGATCCGTGGTCGGTTTCGGGGGGCTAGGGGGCCTTGCTCGTACTTTCACGCGCCGTCGAGCCTCGATCCATCGTCCCCACAGAACACATTTCCCGGCCCGTAGGTGCGTCCGCACACCGGGCAGCGAAGATTCTCGGTTGTCGTTGCAGCGCTGCCCGCGATGTGCGTACGCGCCAACGGGTCCTTTCGGTGCGACCCTTGCGCCTGCTGTGCAGGCGGCGCTGCCGCTGCTGGAGCGGCGGCCGGCGTCGGCGCGACCACCGCGATGGGATCCACGATCACGGACCCTGGCTTCGGCGCGTCCGCGAGCACGAGCGCCGCGCCGTGCTCGGGGCAAAACGCGTTTTCCAACGCGAACCGCTGGTTGCAAATCGGGCATCGCTTGGGCTTCGCCGCGGCCTCGGGCGCAGCGCTCGCAGCGGCGATCGCCGGCGTGACCGCGGGCATCGAAGACGCTGACTGTCGCGTGGGCGGCGCGTTCTCGAGCACGTTGTCCGTCCCGTTGGGCATCGCGCCGATCATCGTCTGCGCGAGGTTGGCCGGCGCGGTCTTCTTCGCTCCTGCGGCGACCGGCGGCAGTCCGCCGATCGGCATCTGCCCCATCGGAATCGGAACCTCGTCCTTGCGCACCCTCGGCGCCCCGGGCACGAGCGAGCCGCGCGCGCCGTCCGAGTCCGTCGCCGATGCCCCTTGCGCCGCCGTCCCCTTCGGCTCCGATGGCGGCTCGCTCACGGTGATCACCGTGCTCTCGGGCGCGGGCTTCTTCTTTCTCAGCAAGAAGAACGCGGCCCCCGCGAGCAGCACGGCCACCGCCGTCAGCCCCGCGACGAGCGCGTTGCGCCCCGAGTGGCTCGCCGTTGGCGCCGCTGTCGGAGCCTGCGAAACCGCACCAAAACCCTCGTCGATCCTCGGCGCCGCCGCAGCGTCTTCGCCGCTCGTCCCCGCGTCTTCGTCCTCGATGAGCTGCGCGACGAGAGAGTTGGACTCTTCGGGCGTCACCACGCGCAGCGTCACGCGCTCTTCGAAGCCCGCGGTCGCGCTCGCCACCACGGTGAACTCTGTCCCCGCCGTGACGTTGTTCGCCACGGTCACGCAGCCGCCTTCGCCCGAAGGGGGATCGCCGCCGTTGCGACGGGTGATGTTCCACGTGATGACCGAACTCGTGGCGTTGATCGCCGGGCAGCCGTCGGCGTCGACCACCTGCGCGCGAAAACACACGCGAGAGCCCGGCGTCGTGCTCCTTCGACCCGCGATGATCGCGATCCGCGCCGCAGGCCCCGGAAGCGCGCAGCGCGCAGGCCGCACCCCCGAGTCTCGCGGCGGCGTGGGCGTCGGCGCCACCCCAGAGTCCACTGGCGTCGGTGTTGGCGCGTCGATGCGCTCGTACACCATCGTGCGACTGATGTTGGCCCGACACGAGCTGCCCTGCAGCGTCCAGCGATACACGGTGCGATCGCGCAGCGTGAGCCGCGTCGGCTCGGCCGTGGTCGTGTAGGTCCCGTCCTCGTGCTGATAGTCCTCTGCAGGCGTCGTGCACTGCGTGGTCCATCGACCGTTGCTGCCCGAGCTCGACACCCGACGCGCGCGAGGATTCTGGCTCCAGCAGCCGTCCGTGCGCATCCGCGGACGATCCTCGATCACCAGGTTGGTCCCGTCCGCAGAGACGCGCACCTGTCGGCCCGTGTTGCCGCGGTGGTTCTCGGGACGCTGCCCGCAGTCCGAGCCCCATTCGGGGACCTCGGCGGTCGTCACGTCGCTGGTGATGCGGTAATTGCCCGCAAAATCCTGAGCAGACGCAGTCGCACCAGCGACCGTCGCTCCGCACGCGACGATGAACGCAATCGAGGGCACAGCCCGCCGCCGCACGGTCATCGCGCGAAAGCTACCACGCACCCCACGCGCACAAGCGTAGAAACAACGCTCGCGCGCTCGCCCCCGCCGCGAGCGCGAAGAGGGCTCAGCCCTCGGCCTTGGCCTTCTTCACGGCGTCGGTCAGCTCGGGGACGACCTTGAACAGGTCCGCGACGAGCCCGTAGTCGGCGACCTGAAAGATCGGCGCTTCGGCGTCCTTGTTGATCGCCACGATGACCTTGCTGTTCTTCATCCCCGCGAGGTGCTGGATCGCTCCAGAGATTCCCACGGCGATGTAGAGCTTCGGCGCGACGACCTTGCCGGTCTGCCCCACTTGAAGGTCATTGGGGACGTAGCCAGCGTCGCACGCCGCGCGCGAGGCGCCCATCGCCGCGCCAAACGCGTCGACGAGGGGCTCGAGCACGGTCTTGAAGCCTTCGGCGCTCTTCAGCGCGCGGCCGCCAGAGACCACTGCGCTGGCTTCGGTGAGCTCGGGGCGCGCGCTCTTCACGCTCTCTTCGAACGCGATGAACTCGACGCGGTCCGCCGAGGCTTGCTTCTCGATCGCGACCTTCGAGACCGCGCTCGATCCGCCGCTGGGGGCAGCGGCTTCGAACTCGGCCTGGCGCACGGTCACGACCTGGACGGCCGTGGTGACGACCATCGTCGCGATGGCGTTTCCTGCGTACATGGGGCGCTTGTACGAGAGCTTCGCGCCTTCGGTCTCGACGCGGGAGATGTCGCTCGCGAACCCTGCGTCCAAGCGGGCAGCGACGCGCGGGGCGAGGTCTTTGCCGAACGCGCTCGCGGTGATCACCACGACGTCGTAGCCGCCGCTCTTGGCGACCGCGGCGACCGTGGGCGAGTAGCGCTCGCCGACGTAGTTGGCCAGGTACGCGTCGTCGCCGACGAGGACGCTGCCAGCGCCGAAGCCCGCGAGCTGCGCGGCCACGGACTCGGCGCCCGCGCCGAGCGCGAGGATGTCGAACGATCCGCTGGTCCCCTGCGCGGCGGTGCGCGCGAAGGTGATCGCAGAGAGGGTGGTCTTCTTGAGCGTTCCGTTGCCGAGCTCGGCAACAACGAGGATCTTCGCCATGATTGCTGCTCCTCTTTCTTCTCAGAGAGCCTTCGCCTCAGCGCGCAAGCGCTGGACGAGCTCGGGAACGTCCTTGACCTTGATGCCCGCCTTGCGTGCCGGCGGCGCTTCGAACTTCGTGTACGAGCTCTTCAGCCCGTCGACGCCGAGCGACGCGAACGGCGCTTCGGTCAGGGGCTTCTTCTTCGCCGCCATGATCATCGGCAGCGGCGCGTACCGCGGACCTTCTTGGTACGTGTGCGTCGCCGGCGTGACGTGGTTGGTGATCGACTTGGGCGCGACGATGCGCGTGTCGACGGTGACCACCGCGGGCAGCGAGAGCCTGAGCTTCACCACGCCGCCGTCGACCTCGCGGCCGACGATCACGGACTTCTTGTCTTGCGACAGCTCGATGCTCATCGCGAAGGTGGCGCTCGGCCACCCGAGGCGCTCGGCCAGGATCTGTCCGACCTGGTTCGAGTCGCCGTCGACCGCTTGCTTTCCGAGCACGACGAGGTCGGGCTTCTGCGCGTCGACGACCTTGGCGAGGGCGCGGGCGACGAGGTCGCCGTCGAGCGCGTCGTCGTTGGTCTCGAAGAGCAACGCAGAGTCCGCGCCCATGGCGAGCGCCTGTCGCATCGTCTGGGCGGACTCTTTCACGCCGAACGAGCAGACCACCACGGAGTCACCCGCGAGGCGGACCTTGGGGTTGGTGCCGTTCTCCGTGAGGCGGAGCGAGGCTTCGACGGCGTAGTCGTCGAAGGGGTTGGGCTTGGGCTCGAGGCCGTCGGTCACGACCTTGGCGCCGCCAGGGGCGATCTTGATTTTGTTCGCGTTGTCCGGGTCGGCCGTGCGCTTGAGCGGAACAAGAATCTTCACTGCGAACGCTCCCGTGCAAAGGGGGATTGGGGTGTTAGCCGAACGGCCACAGAATGAATGGCGGTTCAGTGTTCGAGCGGCGCTGGTGTAGGGGGCCGCACGGCACGGTGTCAAGCGCAGCCGCTGCGTGCGCGCCCGCGTGGGCCCTGCTGCGCGCGCCGTCGAATTGTGCGGTAGCTTCCGCGCCGCTCTATGCTCACGACCGACCTGGTGCGCGCCCGCGTGGTGAAGGGAGAGGTGCGTCCCTCGTACATCGACGCTGGCGACAAAGTCCTCGTCGACCTGGCCGAGACGCTGATCGCGCTCTTCTCTTCTCACGTCGACAGGCCTCGCGGCGCGCTCGACGACGACCTGTCCGAGCTCATCGGCGAGGACACCGACTACCTGCTGCACCGGGGGCTCGCCAAGCTCCTCGAAGACCGCAGCGACTTCGGGACAGACTCTCCCGTCGACCCGATCGAGCTTCGCCAGCGTGTCTTCGAGCGCGCGGTCTCGCATCATCCCGTCTCTCGCGAAGCAGGAAATCCCCTGCATCCCACCACGCGCGCCGCCGTCCTCGAGGCGATCGGCCAAGAGCTCGGCCTCTCTCTCGAGCGCGTCGAGCGCGCCCTCTACGCCGACCTCGTGCGCGAGCAACTGCTGCAAAAATTCACGCCGATCGCGCCCGGCGCGCTCTTGCATCGGTACAACCTCGCGCTCGCCCAAGCCGTGCTCTTTCGCGCGGTCTCGCTCGAGATCCAGCTCGCCCCCGGCGATCCGCAGCGCTACCGCCAGCTCTTTCGCTTCATCAAGTTCTTTCGGCTGCTCTACTCCGTGAAGGGCACCGGCTCGATGGGCTACACGATCACCCTCGACGGGCCGGCGAGCTTGTTTCAGCTGGGCGCGAAGTACGGCCTTCAAATGGCCGAGTTTCTCCCGGCGCTGCTCTTGTGCGACGGCTGGTCGCTGCGGGCCGAGCTGCTCTGGGGCAAAGACCGAAAGCGCCTGGCCTTCTCGCTCGAGTCCGGCTCGGGGCTGCGCACACACTACGCGGACAAGGGCGTGTACGTCACCGACGAAGAAGCGCACTTCGTCAAGCGATTCGCTGCCGTCGCGAAGGGCTGGCGCCTCGACAAGCGCCCCGAGATCATCGACATGGACGGCCGCGGCGTGCTCGTCCCGGACTTCGTCATCGTCCACGACGACGGCCGCGAGGCGCTCTTGGAGATCGTCGGCTTCTGGCGCCGCGGGTACCTCGAAGCGCGCGGCGCGCTGCTCGCCGAGCACGGCCCGAAGAACCTCGTCATGGCCGTCTCGCAACGGCTGCGCGCCAGCGAAGACACGCTCGACGCGATGGCAGGGGCGACGGTGTTCTTCAAAGACGTCATCCCCGTGAAAGAGATCCTCGCGCAGTGCGAGCGCGTCGCGGTCGTGCCCGCAGGAAGGTCGCTCGCCGCCGCGAGAGAATCGGCGCCCAAGAAGCGCGCGAAGGCCAAGAAGCCCACGGAGCCCGCAGCGAACGCCACCGTGATCGAGCCCGTCGAGCCCGCGCCGACCGCGAAGAAGCGCGGCCGCAAGAAGGGCTCGGACCCGAGCGCGGCGCCTTCAGGCTGAGTTTACAAAAGCAGAAAGCTCGCGGCTTTCTTCACGTTGATCGCGCTCTCGCCGCACGATGGCGATTGAAGCGATGAACGACGAGCTGACCACCCTGAAGAAGGTTTTGATTGCCGCTGCCATGCTCGATGGCGACCAGCAGGTGTTCACGGCCGAGGACGTGATCGTCCGGGCGTGGCGGTCCTTTCCCGAGAGCTTTGGCTTGAGCGGGTACCGCGAAGAGCACCCCGACTCGAACCGAGTCCTCGCCAAGCTCATGGGGTCCTTGGGCCTCTGTGGCCGAGGGTGGCTCGAGCAGACCAACACCAAGACCTATCGCCTCACCAACGCGGGGCGAAAGATGGCGAAGTCCCTCGGATGGACGCCGGGCGTTCCCTTCGGAGCGCAGTCGGCGACCAAGCCCGTCGCGCCGGTGGTCGCCGCGAAAGAGCCGGTCGAGCGCGCGGTCGCTCCCGCCGCGAGCGCCGCGAAAGAAGCGGTCCTTCGCGCGGTCGCAGAGCCCGCTGAGCGCGTCGCGCCCGCCGTTGCGCGGGCCGTCGAGAAGAAGGACGCCCACGCGAAAGAGCGCCTCGCCGCGAGCTCGCTGCCCTCGGGTCGCCCTGCGACGACGGCCGCGCCTGTCGCGAGCGAGCCGGTTCCGTTCGATCAAGCGGCGATGCTCTCGCGCATCGCGACCAGCGTCGCGAGCCAGAAGTTCGCGCGCGGCGGGATGATCACCTTCGATGATGCGTGCGCGTTCTGGGGCATCTCGCGCACGAGCGCCGGGGACGTCTTGGTCTCGCGCCTCGAAGAGTTCGAAGACGTGCTCGGTCGCGCAGAGAAGCACGTGCGCAAGACCGGCGCTCCGGTGCGCGCAAACGGCCGCTTCGAGGTCACGCTGACCACGGTGGTGGGCCTGCAGGGGCTGCATCGCATGCTGCTGCAGCGCTACCAGCGCGAGCTCGACGTGATCCGCGCGCGGGATTGAAGAAGAGCTCACTGCAAGCGCGCTGGTGTCCACGGCGGGGTGAACGCGGCGCGAGCGACGGAAGAACAAGAGCCTGGTGAAGACCCTCTTCGCGCCACGGCGGGTTGGCAACGGGCCACGGTCGACGAGCGACGAGCGACGAGCGTACGACCCAGTGAAGAAGCGGTCTTCTCCACGGCGGGTTGGCAAACCCGCCGCAAGCGACGCTCGAAGCCTCGCGTCGGAAGGTGCGCGAAGCGCGCGACCACGCTCAGCGTGCGCAGCGGAGGGGCGAACGACGCGTTGGGCGGAGGTCGACCGCACGCGGCGAATCGAGCGACGTTGCCCGAGTAACCGGTGCCGACCGCCCCGACTGATTCGAAACGGTCGAAGAAGTTTTCGACGCAGGAGGGGCGGCGCACGCCCACGTGATGCGCAACAGTAAGGCCCGGAGGACGCACGGCGGTTCCGCGTCGGCCCACACGATGCGCGGTAGAAAAGCCCGGTGGACGCACGGCCAGAGGACAAGCCTCCGGCCTTTGCGCGACGCAGCGTCGCGTCGCGGCCGAGGCGTCCGCCCGGCCTACGGGTGGCGCCCGGTTGGACGCGCCATCGCGCTCGCAAGGCTCGTCGATCGATCCGCGTTGGGCTGGTGGTCCATTCGTGGCAGCATCGCCGCTCTCGCCTCGACGCCGGTCATGGCGGTCGACAATGCGTCACCGGTTAGGCCAGGCGAACGCTCTGGCCGCGACGCGACGCTGCGTCGCGCAAAGGCCGGAGGCTTGTCCTCTGGCCGTGCGTCCACCGGGCTTTTCTACCGCGCATCGTGTGGGCCGACGCGGAACCGCCGTGCGTCCAGCGGGCGTCGCTGTTGCGCATCACGTGGGCACGAGCGCAGCGCGTAACTGTCGTGGTGGGGAGGATGATGGCTGCGTTTCGTGAACGACGGAGCGAGCGCCAAGGACCGAAGCGCATCGCAGTGGCGAAGCCATCGCGCCTCGGGACTACGCGTGATTTGCCGACGGCCGAGGCTCTGCGAGGACGGAGGACGAACTCAGGCCAGTTCCGAAATCTGCGAAGGGAGTCGCCGCACGCGCAGTCGAGAAACGCAGCGAGTCCAATCAACTCGATTCGTAACCGGGTGTTCAGCGGGCTCACGGTCACCAGGTCTCGGCCAACGAGCGCGCGCGAGCGTCTCGAGTCACTGACTGCTTCACGCGCGCGTGACCGACGGACACGGCGGTGAACGCGCTCTTCTCTGCCCGCTCGACCGCGCGCCCCGCCTCCCTCCCCGCTCGCCGCGCTGTCCCTGCTACGCCGCCGACGGCGCGACCGCGCGCGACTTCTGCGCGCGATAGACCGGGTCGTCCCTGCGAAACATCGTCGCGAACACGACGAACGCCGCCCACAACACCGCGAGGTGCAGCAGCATCGGCGCGCCGCCCGAGCGCGTGAAGATCGCCCCCGAGATGATCGGCCCGAGGAGCATCCCCGACGCGTAGAACGCGTTGTAGATCGCGTTGGCGCGGGAGTAGTCCGGCGGGGCCACCACTGCGCCCTGCAGCGCGAGGCTCACGGGAGAGATCGACGCGAGCGTCGAGCCCGCGACGAAGACGGCCGCGCTCATCGCGAAGAACGAGTCGATCCACACGAAGCCGAGGACCATCACTGTGCCCGCGGCGCCGAGCAGGCGCATGAGCAGCAGGTGGCCGTAGCGGTCGCCGAAGCGCGCGGTGAAGTTGGACAACGCGAGCATCCCGGCTGCGAAGAACGCAGGGATCAGGATCGTGCGCGTCGCTGCGATGCCCTTCGCTTCGATGAGGTACAGCGGCAGAAAGAGCACCACGCTGGCCTGAAAGTACCCGTACGCCAGCGTCGCGAAACACGACGTGCGGATCTTCGCGAGCAGCTCGAGCGCTGACTTCGCCGGGACCGGAACATAGTGAACATCCCGATACGCAGCCCCGTCCGCGGGCGTCTCCGAAGCGCTCGGCTCGACCACGTGCGCGTGGTGCGTGTCGGCGACGTCGCCGTCGAGCTTCGCGAGCACCATCGCGGCCGAGAGCAGCGCGACGATTCCCGCCGCGACGAAGGCGTACTCCATGGGGACGAAGTGCGCGATCAAGTGGGCCATGATCGGGCCGACGACGTAGCCGAGGCCCATCGCGATCGCGTACAGGCTCACGACGAAGGCCTTGTGTCGCTTGTCCGCGCGCGAGAGCAAGATGGTCTCGCACGCGACCCAGATGCCGACCGAGCACATCCCGTCGATCACGCGCACCGCGGCGAACTGCGGGTACGAGCGCACGAAGGGAAACGAGCCCACCGTCATCGCGTAGCCGATGAGCGAGACGATCAGCGTGCGCCGGGCGGAGAAGCGCTTGATGATCGACCCCATGGGGAGCGAGAGCGCGACGATTCCGCCTGCGAAAAAAGCGGCCAACGTGCCGATGTCTGCCTTGGTGTACCCCCGCTGTGACAGCAGCAGCGAAGAGAGCGCGATGGGAACTCCGTACGCCACGCCGAGCAAAAAGATCGCGGCGTAGATGAGTCGGATGTTCTTGTCTTGAATCTTGTCGAGCACGATCGCGCGGGACACTACGACGAACCGTGCCGTCGCGCTTGTTCGCTGCGGGTGCGAACGGCGCGAGGCGACTGCGTAGCGCGCGTCTCACCAGCGCAGCTCTGCCCCAGCGATCTCCATCGGCGCGGCGGGCGGCGAGAGCCCGAGCGCGCGACGCAGCGACGCAGACTGCGCGCGATACAGAAGCCGCGCGCGAACGACGGTCGTCCCGGCTTCGACCGCGAAGCGCACGGTGCGCGATGCGCCCGGTTCGAGCGCGCGAACGCGCACGATGCTCGCTTCTGTTGGCAGTCCTGCAGAGAGCTCGTCGTGAAAGTCCTCTCTCGCGACGGGCTCGTTCGCGACGAAGCTCTGATCGTCTGCGAGCGCTCCCGAGAGCACCCGTCGCTGTCCGTTCGCGTCGAGCACTGAGAGCTCGAGCCACAGCTCGCGCACCGCGCGCACGCCGGTGGGGAGCGAGTGTCCTGCGACCATGCTCGTGACGGTGACGACCGCGTTCGATCCCTCGCGCGCGATGGTGAGCGCTGCGCTCGCTGCGAGCAGCCGCGCGGCGACGGCGGGGTCGTCTTCGTCGGGGCCGATGAAGTGATGATCGGTCCTCGCGCGCAATGGTGTGGGCGTCGCGGGGTCCGTCGCTGCCGCGAGCAATGGGCGCTCGGCGGGGCGTCCGGGCGAGGGGCTGCCGTGGCAGTGAACGCAGGTCGTTTGCGTCTGCGCCGCGGGCGAGCGCTGCCACTCGGTGAAGGGCGTCTCGCGAAACGCGCCGGGGCCTTGGACCTCGTGGCACGTTCCGCACAGCTCGCTCGATGAGAGAAATCCGTGGAATCTTGTGCGGTGACCGCTGGTCATCACGGAGTCGGCGCGGGCGCTCGCGAGCGGCGCCGAGCGGTCCCAGCGCAGCAGCGCGTTGACCGGGGCGCTGTTGCCGACCGCGCTGTGGCAGCTCTCGCACGAGAGTCCTTCGGAGGTGCCCACCTGGGGGCGGTGGCAGCTGTCGCAGAAGGTCCTGGTGCGGGGATCGCTGCGGTCGCGAAGGGTGGTGTACAGCTCGCCCATCGCGGCGCGCGCGTGACGAGAGCGGCTGTGATCACGGACGTGGTCGGGATGGCAGCTCGCGCACTGGTTCGCGCTGGTGGCGGCGTCTTCGACCGGGGCGCTCGGCGCGCAACGAGCGAGCGCGATCGCGAGGGGCAGCCAGCGGAGCGATGGGCGATGGGCGCGCACTGCGGGCGCTCAGAGGTAGAGGTTGACCGAGAGCGAGGCTTGCGCGACGCCGCTGAGGCTGACCTCGGGCGAGAGCTGCGCGGTCCAGTTGTACGCGCGGAGGTTGTGACCGATGTAGCCGATGCCTTCGACCTGCGCGCGAAGGGCCCAGTGGTCGTTGAGGTAGATCTCGCTGCCGGCGCCGCCGCGGAAGCCGAAATGGATGTCGGTCACGAACGCGCCGCCCTGGCGCGGGGGCTCGAGGACGACGAGCGAGGCGCAGGCGCCGACGAGGGGGTAGACGTTCCACCAGCGATTTCCCAGGAAGGGAAACTGAAGGGAGACGCCGCCTTCGTGGTCGTGACGAAGGGTGCTGTCGACGGAGCCGAACACGTGGTCGGTGAAGGCTTCGACGGCGATCCAACGCAAGGGGCGCAGTCGAACATGGCCGCCCACGCCGCCGAGCATGTACGTCCCGATTCGACCCGTGAGGCGCGAGCCCATCCCGAACATGTGCGCGCGGGACCATCCGTGGCCGCCTTCGAGCCCGTCGCTCTGCGCCGAAGCGAGCGCGGGCGCGAGGGCGGCACATCCGAGGGCCGCGAGGGCGACGAGGGCGTGACGGAGGTTCTTCATGGGCGAACGGCCCGAGCACGGTCTGTTCCAACAGCGGTGATCGCGCGGCGGGCAGTGATTTCGTGTGCGCGGGGTGCGCTCGACGGCGGCGTTGAGAACCCGCGTTGTGTGCGCGGGGTGTGAACGAGAATATACGAAAAATCACAGGAGAAAGTCTCTGTGAATGCCTCGCGACGGCGCTGCAACCCAAGGGGTTTCTGCGCGACTCGTGCGGGAGCCGTCCGCGAGAAATTCTCGGTCTCGCGCGGGGCTCTGGTACCCCCTCGGGCAGCATGCGGCTGACTGCGCTCGACTGGGTCGTGATCGTGGGCTTCTTCGCGCTCAACGTCGCGATCGGGCTGCGGTACACGCGCCGCGCGGGGCAGAGCGTCAGCGAGTTTTTTCTCTCGGGTCGCAACGTCCCGTGGTGGCTCGCTGGCACGTCGATGGTCGCGACCACCTTCGGCGCAGACACGCCCCTCGCGGTCTCGGGCCTGGTTATCAAGCACGGCATCGCCGGCAACTGGCTCTGGTGGAACGCCGTCGCCAGCGGAATGCTCACCGTCTTCTTCTTCGCTTCGCTCTGGCGTCGCGCTGGCGTGATGACCGACGTCGAGCTGATCGAGCTGCGCTACGGCGGCCGCCCCGCCGCGGGGCTGCGTGCGTTTCGCGCGGCGTACCTCGCGCTGCCGGTCAACTGCATCATCATTGGGTGGGTCAACCTGGCGATGGCGAAGATCGTCGGGATGACCGTGGGCATGCACGGGCTCACGCAGTGGCTGCACAGGCTCACGGGGATCGACGCGCTCGCTGCGCCCGGGGCGGATCGGGCGGTGACCGTAGCGCTGTGCTTGTTGCTCACTGGGCTGTACGTCAGCGTCTCGGGGCTCTGGGGAGTCTTGGTGACGGACCTGCTGCAGTTCGTCGTGAAGCTCGGGATGACCATCATTCTGGCGGTCGTCGCCGTGCGCGCGGCGGGCGGGATGGGGACGATCATCGCGCGCGTTCCGGCCGAGAGGCTGACGGTGCTGCCGCCGGTGGGCGCCGCGTGGATGCCGGTGATCGCCTTCACCGTGTACATCGCCGTGCAGTGGTGGGCCGCGTGGTATCCCGGCGCCGAGCCCGGCGGCGGCGGCTACGTCGCGCAGCGGATCTTCTCTGCGAAAAACGAGCGCGAGGGCGTCTACGCGACGCTCTGGTTCAACGTCGCCCACTACACCGTGCGCTCGTGGCCGTGGGTGCTCACCGCGCTCGCCGCGTACGTGCTCTACCCGCGCATCGACGACCCCGAAGGCGCCTACGTCCGCGTGATGATCGACCACCTCCCGCCCTCCCTTCGAGGGCTCATGATGGCCGGCTTTCTCGCGGCGTACATGTCCACGGTGGCAACGCACTTGAATTGGGGTGCCAGTTATCTAGTCGGCGATCTCTACAAGCGCTTCGTCGCCACCGAGCGCGACGAGGCTCACTACGTGCGCGCCTCCCGCTGGGCCACGATCGCGACCATGGTGATCTCCGGCGTCGTGAGCCTCTACCTCGACTCGATTTCGGGCGCATGGAAGCTCTTGCTCGCGCTCGGCGCTGGCACGGGCCCGGTGCTGATCCTGCGCTGGTACTGGTGGCGCATCAACGCGTTCAGCGAGGTGTCCGCGATGCTCGCGAGCTTCGTCTCGTCGATCGCGCTGCAGCGGGTGTTTTCGCTGGACTCCGACGACCCGCGGCAGTTCGCGCTGCTGATGCTGGGCACGCTCGCGATCACGACGGTGACGTGGGTGAGCGTGACGTTCGCCACGCAGCCCGAGCGCGACGAGACGCTCGATCGGTTCTTCTTGCGCGTGCGTCCTTCGGGCCCCGGCTGGCGCGCGGTGGCCGAGCGCGTGCGCGCGCAGCTGCCCCCGAGCGAAGGGCTCCCGGACGCCCCGATGCCCGTGCGTCTTCGCGACTGGGCCGCCGGGTGCGTGCTCGTGTACGGCTCGCTGTTCGGCGTCGGGTCGTTGATCTTGCGACGGTACGCGCAGGGCTCGCTGCTGCTCGTCGCCGCCGTGCTCGCCGCGCTCGTGATCGCGCGGGACTTGCGGACGCACAAACTCTGATGCGATTCGCCGCTGATCTTTTGCTGTCAACGGGCGGATTGCACGGTACCGTGACGGTGCAGCGATGGCTGGGAAGCACACGGTGAAGGACGACGCGCGCTTGGGTCGCGTGCTCGCGGATCGATATCGGCTCGATTCGGTGCTGGGGCGCGGCGCGATGGGCGTGCTCTACCGCGGGACGCACGAGATCCTGGGCGGTCCGATCGCGGTGAAGTTTCTGCACGGGCCGTGGGCGCAGCTCCCGGAGTACAGGGCGCGCTTCAAGCGCGAAGCGAGGCTGCTCGCGCAGCTGCGGCACCCTGGGCTCGTCAGTGTGCTCGACTATGGCGAGGACGAGGGGACGCCGTACCTGGTGATGGAGCTGCTCGTCGGGCACACCCTGCGCGAAGAGATGCGCGAGGGGATGCTCGCGTTCGGCCGCGTGGTGGCGGTGATGGTCGAGCTGTTGACTATCCTCGCGGTGGCGCATCGCGAGGGCGTGGTGCACCGGGACATCAAGCCCGACAACGTGATGGTGCTCGCGGATCCGGACGGCAAAGTGCGGATCAAGCTCTTTGATTTCGGCCTCGCGTTCGCCAACGATCAGCCGGGCGGGCAGCGGTTGACCGAGCCGAACACGGTGCACGGGACCCCTCTCTACATGTCCCCTGAGCAGTGCCGGGCCAAGCCCGTGACCGCGGCGAGCGACGTGTATTCGAGCGGCGTGGTGCTGTACGAGCTGCTGTGCGGAGCGCTCCCGTTCGGCGGCGATGGCGCTACGGACGTGCTCGCGCAGCAGGTGTTTCTCGAGCCGCCGCCCATGGAAGAGCGGGGAGAACGCGCGGTTCCCGAGGAGCTCGAGGCCGTTGCGCTCGCGGCGATGGTCAAGAAGCCCGAGGCGAGGCCATCGGTAGAATCCCTTCGATCGATGCTCATCGACGCTGCGGATCGCGCAGGCATTGCGCGGTAAACTCACCATTCTCTCACGAAACTCGTCGCGTCGGAACGTAGCGCTTGGCGCGGAAATCGTGATACCCCGTGGACGGCAACCTGGGAGGCTTTGTGTAAAGAGCCGCGCGTTGCACGCCCCGGGTGATCTCTGTGATCTGAGCCGAACTTTCAGGAGGCCTTTTATCGTGTCGAACTCCAATCCTTCTTCGCTGCGCCGCATGGCGATCGGGCTGCTCGCAGCGGCCGCCGTCACCACCGGAGCCGCGAGCGCGAGCGCGCAGACCGCCGCTCCGTATGCGTTCAACCGCTTCGAGGCTGCTCCCGCGGGCGAGACGTTCTTCGCCGCGCAGCACCCGTGGTACTCGCCGGGCGACGGCTCCTTCGGCATCCGCGGCGGAGTGGTCGCGGACTACGCGTATCGCCCCCTGGTGTCGCGTCCGTCCGCCGGCGGCTCGGTCAGCAACGTGCTCATCGAGCACATGCTGCTCACGCACTTTCAGATCGGCATCGGCTTCATCGACCGCATCAACATCCACTTGAACGTCCCTGTCGCGTGGCTGCAGTCGGGCACCGCCTCGACCACCAACAGCATCGGCGCGTTCAACGGGATCGCCCTCGGCGACATGCGCCTCGGCGGCCGCGTCCGCATCTTCGGCCACGCCGATCGCGACGCCGCGTCGTTGCACTTCGGCGCGAACTTCTTGTTCAACAGCGGCTTGTTCGGGATCACCGACAACAACGCGTCGACGTTCACCAACGTGTCGGATAACCGCTTTCGCGGCAAGTTCGACCTGACGTTCGCCGGCCGCGCGTCGATCCTGCGCTACTCGCTCAGCGCGGGCTTTCACTTCCGCGACATCGAGACGTCGTTTCGCGCTGGCGTCGCCAACTCGTCCTCGCACGAGATCTTCGCCACCGCGGGCTTGGGCTTCGTGCTGCTCAACGATCGCCTGACGATCGGCGCCGAAGGCTGGATGGCCTCTGGCGTGTCCAACTTCTTCCAGTACCCGTGGACCAACGCCGAGGTCATCGGCGGCGTCCACTACCTCATCGCGGACACCATTCTCATCGGCGCCGGCGCCGGCCCGGGCCTCACGCAGGGCGCGGGCACCCCGACGCTGCGCGGACTCTTTCAGGTCGCGTACGCGCCTGTTCGTCGTCCGACCGTCGCGGGTCCGACCGACACCGACGGCGACGGCGTGCTCGACCCGGATGACCAGTGCGTGGACGTTCCGCAGGGCAACAACCCCGACCCCAACCGTCGCGGATGTCCCCTCGGCGACCGCGATGGCGACCGCGTCCTCGACCCCGCGGACCAGTGCGTCGACGTCCCTGCCGGCGATCACCCCGATCCCGCGCGCGCGGGCTGCCCCCTCAACGACACCGACCGCGACGGCGTGTTCGACAACGACGACCAGTGCGTCAACGAGCCCCAGGGCGATCACCCCGATCCCGCCCGCCGCGGCTGCCCCGACGGCGACGCGGACAGCGACGGCGTGCTCAACGCCGCGGACCAGTGCCGCGACGTGCCCGCGGGCGCGCACCCCGATCCGGCTCGCGCGGGCTGCCCGCTGCCCGACCGCGACGGTGACACCATCGTCGATCCGCAGGATCACTGCCCGGATCAACCCGGCGCCCCGCACCCGGACCCCAACCGCAACGGTTGCCCCGGCCTCGTGCGCATCAACGGCTGCAACATCCAGATCAACTCGCCGGTGTTCTTCGCGACCAACCGCGACACGATCCTTCCGCGCTCGTTCCCGGTGCTTCAGGCCGTCGGCGACGCGCTCCGCGCCACGCCCGACATCCGTCGCGTCTCGGTCGAAGGACACACGGACGACGTCGGTCCCGATGACCGCAACCTGGACCTCTCGAACCGCCGCGCCGCGAGCGTCGTTCGCTGGCTGAGCGAGCACCAGGTCGAAGGCGCTCGCATGGAGTCGCATGGCTTCGGCGAGACCCGTCCGCTGCGCCCCATCACGGGCCTCCGCGGCCGCGCGCAGCGTGACGCGCGTTCGCAGAACCGCCGCGTGGACTTCCGCATCGTGGATCCGGTCTGCCGCGAGGGCGGATCGGGCGGCACGAGCGGCGGCGCCGCGCAGTGAGCTGAAGCGCAGCTCCTGCCACGCAGAGGCCCGTTGACTGAGCGCGATCGCGCTTCGGTCAGCGGGTCTCCTGCATTTGCGCCCCGAATTTCTTGCGCGCTCGCGGTCGTGATAGTGCCTCTGCCCAAGAGGTCAATCGAAGTGCGCGTCGTCAAGTTCGGGGGAACGTCCGTCGGTGATCCCACCCGCATCGTCGCCGCGTGCGACATCGTGGCGGGCAAGCGCGCGAAGGGGCCCGTCGTCGTGGTCGTCTCCGCGGCTTCGAAGGTCACCGACATGCTGCTCAAGGCCGCCAACGCAGCGGCCGCAGGAGTCGTCGACGCAGAGCCCGTCGTGGGGCGCGTGCGCTCGTTGCTCGACGCGTTCTCGCTGCCGCACTCGCTCGTCGAGCGCGAGGTGCTCGCCCTGCGCGAGGCGCTGGCCACGGTCGCGAAGACGGGCTCGCTCTCGCTCGAGCACGCAGACCTCGTGGCGTCGTTTGGCGAGCGATTCTCCGTGCGAACCTTCGCGGCGGTGCTCTCTGCGCGAGGCGTGACGGCCACGGCGTTCGACGCGTTCGACGTGGGGATGATCACCGACGCGCAGTTCGGCGCGGCCGAGCCGTTGAGCGACAGCGCGGCGCGCGTTCGAGACGCCCTCGGGGTTGACGGTGTTGCGCACGCGAAGGACTCGGTCGCGGTGGTCACGGGCTTCATCGGCAAGACCGAAGACGGGCGCGTGACCACCCTCGGCCGCGGCGGAAGCGACTACAGCGCTGCGCTCTTCGGCGCCGCGATGCGCGCGGACGAGATCGAGATCTGGACCGACGTCGACGGCGTGATGACCGCGGATCCGCGGGTGGTTCGCGCGGCGCGAACGATCCCTGTGCTCTCGTTCACCGAGGCCGCTGAGCTCGCGTACTTCGGCGCGAAGGTGCTGCACCCCAAGACGATCCACCCCGCGGTGCGCGAAAACATCCCCGTCCGCGTCCTCAACACCTTCAACCCCGAAGGCGAAGGAACGGTCATCCTCGAAGCCGGCGCTCCCCCCGACCTCGAGCACCCCGCGCGCGCGATCGCCTCGAAGAAGAGCATCACCATGGTGCAAGTGGTCTCGAGTCGAATGCTCCTCGCGCACGGGTTTCTCGCGAAGCTCTTCGAGGTCTTCGCGCGGCACCGCATCGCCGTGGACATGGTCGCCACCAGCGAGGTCTCGGTCACGCTTACGGTTGACCGCGACGATCTGCTTACGCCTGCGCTCAACGAGCTGCGTCGCATCGGTGATGTGCAAGTCGTCGCGGGCCGCTCGCTCGTCGCCATCGTGGGCCTCGGCATCGGCGACGCTCTCGGGATCGCAGGCCGAGTGTTCAGCGCGCTCGCGCGGGCGCGGGTCAACATCGAGCTCATTTCTGCGGGCTCTGGTCGCGCGAACATGAGCCTCGTGGTGGCCGATGCTGATGCCGACGCCGCCGTGCGCGCGCTGCACCACGCGATCTTCGACGAGAGGGCCTGACCCATGCGCGAGTGGGCGAGGTCGGTCTCGGTTGAAGAGTGGGAGGGGCTCGCGCGCGAGCACTCGACGCCCTTCTACGCGTACGACGCGGACGTTTTGCGCGCGCGGTGCAATGACGTTCGTGCTGCGTTTTCGCAGGCCGAAGTTCGCTATGCGATGAAGGCCAACGCGAGCCCCGCGCTGCTCGACACCATTCACGCAGAGCGCTTCGGCATCGACGCGGTGAGCCCGTGGGAGGTGCGCTACGCGCTCGAGCGCGGCTACGCGCGGGAGCAAGTGCTGTACACGGGGAGCTTTCCTTCGGACAGCGAGCTGCGCGCGGTCGCGTCGATGGGCGTGGTGGCCAACCTCGACGCGCTCTCGGCGATCGATCGCTACGGCGCGCTGGCGCAAGGCGGGGCGGTCTCGATCCGCGTCGACCTCGAAGAGGGCGCAGGGCACCACCCGCACGTGGTGACCGCTGGGGACGAGAGCAAATTCGGACTGACGCTGGACGCGCTCGACGAGGCGCTCTCGATCGTTCGTCGTCGCGGGCTGCGGCTGGTGGGCGTGCATCAGCACATCGGCAGCGGGCTGCTCACGGACGCGCACCGCGACGTGTGGCTGCGCGCGGCGAGGGGGCTCTTCGACGTGGCCGCGAGGGTCGAGCGCGACGTGGGGCCGCTCGCGTTCGTCGACGTCGGCGGGGGTTTTGGCGTGGGCTATCACGAGGACGAGCGCACGGTGGACCTGCGTCCGTGGGGTCTCGCGCTCGAGCGCGAGCGCGCGCGGGTGTGGCCCGATCCGGCGCGAAGGCCGGCGCTGTGGGTCGAGCCGGGGCGCTATCTCGTCGCCGAGTGCGGCGTGCTCGTCGCGCGCGTAAGCACGATCAAGCGCGCGCGTGACCGCGTCTGGGTCGGGACCGACGCGGGGATGCACGCGCTCATCCGCCCCGCGATGTACGGCAGCTATCACCCCGTGTGGAACACCCACGCGCGCACCTCCCCCGTCGAGCGCTGCTTCGTCGTCGGCCCCATCTGCGAGTCCGGCGACGTGCTCGCTGAAGAGCGCATGATCCCCGTCCCCGACGAGGGCGAGCTGTTGGTGATCGGTGTTGCTGGGGCGTACGGCTACGCGATGGCTTCGACGTACAACCTTCGTCCGCGGCCCGCGGAGTTCTTTCGCGACGCGGGCTCGTGGCGGCTCGTGCGAAAGAGCGAGCACTACGAGCGGGTCGTTCGTTGAGCGTCGGTCACGGATTCGCGCGTGGTGAGCGCGCGGGCTACGCTCTGCGCAAGAGCTTGCGATGAAAGTGCTGCTCGGACTCGCCGTGAGCGTGGCCGCAGTGCTGGTGATCCTGACGGGGGTTCGCCGGCTGGATGCATCCCGTCCAACGCCCCGCGTGGTGACGTACGCGACGCTGGGGCTCGGCGCGCTCGCGTGCGTCCCCGCGGTGCTCATCGAGTACGCGGCGAGGGAGTTGCTCGGCGACGCCAGGCTGATCGGCGGGCGATTTCTCGACGCGTTCGTCGTCGCGGCGCTCGTCGAAGAGTCGCTCAAGCTCGCGGTGGTGCTCGGGTACTCGCGCCGTCAATCGGGCGTGCTCGACGTGATGGACGGGGTTGTGTACTGCGTCGCTGCTTCGCTCGGCTTCGGCCTGATCGAGAACGCCGCGTTCGCCTGGAGCGACCCGACGACGGCGCTCGTTCGTTCGCTCACCGCGGTGCCCGTGCACGCGGTCTCGACCGGCGCGATGGGCTACTTCGTGGGGCGCTCTCAGTTCGTTCGTCGCGAGAGCCAGCCCGCCGTGCTCGCCGCGGGGCTCGCGAGCGCAGTCGCGATTCACGGCCTGTACGACTGGGCGATCTTCTACCGCGGCCCGCACTGGGAGGCGCAGTCGATGATGGTGCTCGGCGCGGGAGCGCTGTTGCTCGCGGTGATGGTGCGCCACGCGATGCGCATGGACGCGGCGATGTACGGGCCCGAGGCGCTGGCGTCGCTGGAGGTTCCGTGGCCGACCAACGTGACGAACACGCTGGTGCCTGCCGCGCCGAAGAGCCCCCCGAAGCCCCCGTCGGCGATCGAGCCGAAGTGAACGAGATTGCGAGCGGGCGAGCGCGCGGCCCCCACCCACGCTTCGAACGAGCAAGCGAGCGCGCGGCCCCCACCCGCGCTTCGAACGAGCAAGCGAGCGCGCGGAAGCGCGGGTGGGGGCCGCGCACTCGCAGTTGGCAGATCCCCCGCACAGTCTTCCCGGACGTTACCGTCGCGCGGGCGCTTCGCGGAGGCGCAGCGTGAGGTCGAGCGGCAGCACGAGCGCGGCGATGGCGGCCATCGCGATCCACGGGGCGATCGAGAGCGCGGGCCAGAGCGAGACCTGTCCGTCGGACACGCGCATGCACAGGGCGACCACGGTGGCCGTGCTCAGCAGCAAGAGCGAGGGGACGAAGCCGCGCGCGTTGCGGGTGGCCATGACGGCGCTCGCGACCGCGCACGCGACGGTGATCGCGACGGCGTGCTGGGGGGCGAGGAGATTTCCGGTGATTCCCGCGAAGCCGAGGACGTACGACCACGTCGCGCGCTCGTCGGTGGTGACCGTCTCGCGCACCACGCGCACGCCGCGAAACGCCGCTTCGCTCGATCGCTCGATCGGCAGCGCGGGCCGCTCGACGCTGCGCGGAACGCGCTTCGCCACAGACCGCACCCACTCGACCGCCGCGAAGCACCCGAGAAACACCGGCGCGAACCCCAGCAGCACCAGCGGCGCCGCCACGTCCGCGACCCACCGTCGCCCGGCTCCGAGGCCCGCGAGGTAGTCCCCGACGCCGATCATCCAGAGCAGCACGCAGTGCATCCCGATCGCGCGCACGAGCCACGCGACGCCGACGGTGTGCTCGCGGTCTCCCACGGCGCGCACGTACGCGAGGATCACCGCGCCGAGCAGGGGAGCCCACGCCCCGAGCAGGCAGCTCACTCGCCACACGAGCGGGTCCGAACCGAACCCCATTCTCACTCCGAACCAGAGCACCAGGACCGTCGCGATGCTCGTGAACACGTACACGGGTCGTAGCCAGCGCATGCGTGCACTCTACCATCGCGCGAGCAGCTGCTGCGCGAGGTGCGCATCACTTGCACGACTCGAACGCCGTGGGCGAAACGAGCGAAAACGCTCAGTTCAGCTTCTTGTCCGCGTCGCTCTTCGCGGGCTCGCTCTGCGGCTCTGCAGGCTTTGCGCGGGTGCAGTTGAGCACGAGCTTGTCGTCGCGCAGGTCGAGCTCGATCGTCCCGCCGCCGTGCGAGAGCTCGCCGAAGAGGATCTCTTCGCTCGCGGGCTGGCGCACGTGGAGCTGCACCACGCGGGCGAGCGGACGCGCGCCGAAGGCCTCGTCGTAGCCCTCGCGGCCGAGCCACTCGATCGCCGCGTCGGTGGCGGTGAGCGTGATGTTCTTGTCCGCGAGCAAGAGCTCGGTCTCGCGCAGAAACTTTCGCACGATCGAGCCCATGATCCTTCGATCGAGCGGCTTGAACTGCACGCGCGCGTCGAGTCGGTTGCGAAACTCCGGCGAGAACAAGCGCTTGAACTCCCGATCGACGTCGGGGTTCTGCAGGTTCTCTCCGAAGCCGAGCGCGCGCTTGGCCATGTCTCTCACGCCCACGTTGCTGGTCATGATGAGAATCACGTGGCGAAAATCAGCGCTCTTGCCGTTGTTGTCCGTGAGCGTCCCGTGGTCCATCACCTGGAGCAGGACGTTGAAGATGTCCGGGTGCGCCTTCTCGATCTCGTCGAGCAGCACCACGGCGTGCGGGGTCTTGGTGACCGCGTCCGTGAGCAAGCCGCCGCGATCGAAGCCGACGTAGCCCGGCGGCGCGCCGATCAAGCGCGAGACCGTGTGCGCCTCCATGTACTCGCTCATGTCGAAGCGCACGAACGAGATGCCCAGGGTCTTGGCGAGCTGCTTGGCGAGCTCGGTCTTTCCGACGCCGGTGGGGCCGGTGAACAAGAAGCTGCCGATGGGCTTGTCCGCCGTGCGAAGCCCTGCGCGCGAGAGCTTGATCGCATTGGCGACGATCTTGACCGCGTCTTCTTGGCCGAAGACCGCGTTGGACAGGTCCGTGTCCAGGTTGCGCAGGGCGGTCTTGTCGTCGATCGACACCTGCCGCGGAGGAATCTGCGCCATCGACGCCACCACCGCCTCGATGTCCTCGACGACGACCTTCGCGCCGTCGCCGTGGGCGAGCTTCTTCTTCGCTCCGGCCTCGTCGATGAGATCGATGGCTTTGTCGGGCAGCTTGCGGTCTTGCAGATAGCGAATGGACAGGTCCACCGCGGCGTCGAGCGCGGCGTCGTCGTACGCGACGTGGTGGTAGTCCTCGTACTGCTTCTTGAGTCCGCGCAGGATCTCGACGCACTCGTCGCGGGCGGGCTCGTTGACGTCGACCTTCTGAAACCGCCGCGTGAGGGCGCGGTCCTTCTCGAAGTGCTGTCGAAACTCGGCGAACGTGGTGGATCCCATGCAGCGGATGCGGCCCGAGGCGAGCGAGGGCTTGAGCATGTTGCTCGCGTCCATGGTCCCGCCCGAGACCTGTCCTGCGCCGAGGATCGTGTGGATCTCGTCGATGAAGAGAATCGAGTCCTTCTTCGCTTCGAGGGCCTTGATCACGTTCTTCATGCGCTGCTCGAAATCGCCGCGAAAGCGCGTCCCGGCCAGCAGCGCGCCCATGTCGAGCGAGTACACCGTCGCCTCGGCGAGGGCCTTGGGTACCTGACCGTGAACGATCTTGTACGCGAGCCCCTCGGCGATCGCGGTCTTGCCGACGCCGGGGTCGCCGATGAGCACGGGGTTGTTCTTCGTGCGGCGCGCGAGGATCTGCACGCAGCGCTCGATCTCTTTGGCGCGGCCGATGATCGGGTCGATGCGCCCCTGCTTCACCTCTTCGTTGAGGTTCTGCGTAAACGCCTCGAGGGGATCTTTGCTGTCTTCTCCCGCTTCGTCGCCGTCGTCGCCGGCGTGCTCGCGCTTGCTCTTCTTCGCTCCGCCGGCGCCCTTGGCGTCATCGTCGGGGTCGCCGACCATCGAGACGTTGTGCGTGACGAACTTGAGCACGTTGAGCCGCGTGAGCTCAGCGGCGGTCATCGCTTCGAGCGCGACCGAGTCTTGCTCGGCGAACATCGCGATGAGCAGGTTGCCGCAGGTGACCTCGTCGGTCTCTGCGGACTGCGCGTGGCTGAGCGCGCGCTGAACGACCCTGCGAAACCCCAGCGACGCCGAGGGCTGCACGAGCTCTTTCTTCGCGGGCACCTCGCCGTCGAGAAACTTCTCGATGCGCTCTTTGATCTTCGCGATGTTGCCGCCCGAGTGGCGGATGATCTTCTTGCTGTCGTCGTCGAAGAGCAGCGCGTAGAGCAGATGCTCGACGAGCACGAACTCGTGTTGCCTTCGGCCGGCCTCGCTGGCGGCCAGGTTCAGCGCGATCTCGACTTCCGGTGACAAACGCATCGTCGCTCTCTTCTTGTGTAGTGTCGCTCGACCGTCAATCCGCGGGCTCGACCGTGAGCCGCAGCGGGTATCCGCTGGCTTCGGCGGCGCGGTGAACCTGGTCGACCTTGGTCTCGGCCATGTCCTTGGTGAACACGCCGGCCATCCCTCTGCCCTTGTAGTGCACCGTGAGCATCACGTGCGTGGCCTCGGTCTCGGTCTTGTCGAAGTACTCCATGAGCACGTGCACGACGAACTCTCGCGTCGTGTAGTCATCGTTGTGAAAGATCACCGCGTACCGACGCGCCCGCTCGGTCTGCGGGCGTTCTTGCACGGCGACATCGCCCTTTGGGTCGCCTTTTTTCTTAGGAGGCTCAGCCACGTTCGAACCTTCGCCGGTGACCTTACGACCGTTGCCTCGCGAGCGGTAGTGTTGCGCTGCGCGCTCTGCTATGTCTGTCCCTTGGTTGGTGTGGACGTGACTACTCCGAGCGTCGTGGATGTGTTCGTCGAGCCCTGCGCGTGCGCGCAGGACGGCCTGGTCCTGCGGTTCATCTCTGCGGGCGAGGCTGCGCGGCCGATCGAAGCCGTGCGATACACCAGCGAAGATGGGCGCGCGGGCGTGTGGCGGGTGTGGGCTGCGCTCGACGCCGATGCGACGCGGCGCGAGGGCGCGCGGGCGGTGCTGGTCGACCGGCCCGAGGGCCAGGTGATGCTGGTCGAGGGCGGGACGCACGGGTTGTTGCTCGAGCCCGAAGAGGCTCCATCATCGAGCGACGACGCGGTGCGCGTCGCGTATTTGCTGCTCGATCGCGGGGCGATCGTCCGCTGAGCTACCCGCGGTAGTTGCGCGGCTCTTCGAGGGCGGCGTTGATGGCTTCGCGTTCGGCGGTGGTGAGCGCGAAGGGGCTTCCGTCTTCGCGCACGAGCTCGACGTCGTCGGGCGCGCTCGGAGCGAACACGGCGAGCGCGTGGTTGGCGACGATCCACGGCGACGCTTCGTAGCCGGCGACGTTGATTTCGATCGGGCGTCCGCCGCGGGGAGGGTCGATGACGAACACTCGTGACGCGGGGTCGAGCGCAGAGCCTTGCACGGCGCGCACGTCGTGGACGCGGCACCAGCGCTCGACGCGATCGGCGGCGCCGTAGCGGGGCTTCGCGCGCAGCTCGCGGCCGATGGCGATGGCGCCCGCGCCAGTGAGCACCGCGAAGAACGCGATGAACAGCGCCCCGACGTACGCGCCGACGGTGTGAGCGTTGGGCGAGCGCGCGGCGACCCAGAAGGTCAGGTGCGCGAACATGGCGGTCGCGGTCGAGAAGAACGCGAGGACGAACCACAGTCCTCTGCGCATGGTCGGCTGCACGTCGAGCGCGCGTGTCGGAAGGACGGCCTTGGCGGGGACGTGCGGGGCGGAGACGAGGGTGGTTCCGCGGGGCTTCGAGCGAAGCGAGCCGCCGTAGAACCAGGCGATGCTCAGGCCGAGCGCCGAGAGGGCTGAGAGAAAGAGGTTTCCCTGCGGGTGGTTGGAGGCGCCGCGGAGGGCGAGGGCGCCGAAGCCGAGAAACATCGAGAGCCCGATGCCCGCGAGCAGCGCGAACTGCGCTCGTCCGCCGTGCGGATCGAGTCCGGTCTGCGCGATGGCGCTCGCGGGATCGGCCGCGGCGACGGCGAGCGCGCTGCTCGTGGCGGGTGGCTCGTGGGCGATGGGTGCGTGCGTTCCTCGAGCTTCGGCTTGACGAACCTTCGGACCGCGGCTATTCACTCGATCGCTCCTGCTGCGGGCTTAACTCAGCTGGTAGAGTACGAGCTTCCCAAGCTCGCTGTCGCCGGTTCGAATCCGGTAGCCCGCTCCAACACAACCGCCAAGCGCGCTGCTCTCGATGGGGACGAGAGCAGGGCGAAGAGGCGTCGAGGGGTCCATAGCTGGGTTGCATCGCGCGTACGAGCCAGTGTGCGAGCGCAGAGGGCCGACGTCGAGCGGGCAGGTTGTCGCGGCGAATGGGCGATGGGCGCCACGGCGGCGGGCGACGGGCGGCGGAGGAACGAGAACCCGATGAAGCCCCTCTTCGCTCCGCGGCGGGTATGAAACCCGCCGCAGGCGACGGGTGAAGAAGAGCCCGGTGCACACCCTCTTCGCGCCACGGCGGGTATGAAACCCGCCGCAAGCGACGCTCGAAGCCTCGCGTCGGAAGGTGCGCGAAGCGCGCGACCACGCTCAGCGTGTGTAGCGGTGGGGCGAACGACGCGATGGACCGAGCGCGACCGCGCGCGGCAACGTAGGCAACGTTGCCCGGGGCACCGCGCGTCGTGCAGAGGGCGACGTTGCGCGAGTGACCGGTGCCGACCGCCCCTCCTTAGAGCTTGTTGGAGTGGAAAAACACGGCATAGTAGGCGTTGATGAGCCGAGCTTCGTACCCAACCGATGTGACGGACGAGCAGTGGGAAGTGCTGCGTGATCTCGTGCCCGCTCCCAAGCCGAGCC
>JAAFIF010000004.1:111877-196588 GCA_013298625.1 Myxococcales bacterium | reverse complement strand
TTTATTCCGATACTGTTTCATCTGTGTTTTCTCCAGGTTTCGCAAAGAGGTCCCCATTTGCTCGACGGAGTTGTTACGCGACGCACACGTAACGCGAACTTCACTGCCCCAACCCGCCGAAGAAACGCTGCCCTCACCATGCAAGCCAACCCTTTGGCCTGCAGTCAATTTCATCTACTACCACGAATCGCCACCGCTGCAAGCTCTCTCTCCTCCGCCCCTTGCCCAACCGCCCAGCGCGCTGTACCTCGCCCAGCTCACCCATCCCATGAGCGAACTGCGACGCCTCGAAAAGCGCTTGTCCCGACAGCTCCGCGCGACGTGCGAAGACTACGCGCTGCTCGCGCCCAACGACCGCATCATGGTCGCCATCTCCGGCGGAAAAGACAGCTACACCCTGCTCGACCTGCTCACCGAGCTGCGGCCGCAGCTGCCCTTCGCGATCGAGCTCGTCGCCGTTCACTTGGATCAAGCCCAGCCCGGCTACGACGGCGCGCCCCTCGTCCGTTGGCTCGATGAGCGCGGCGTCCGCTACGAAATCCTCCGCGAAGACACCTACTCGGTCGTCACGTCCACGCTCGCGCCCGGCAGCACCTATTGCTCGCTCTGCTCGCGCCTCCGCCGCGGAATCCTCTACACCGCCGCCGAGCGCCTCGGCTGCAACAAGATCGCCCTCGGCCACCACCGCGACGACGCCCTCGAAACCTTCATGCTCAACCTCTTCTACGGCGGAAAGATGCAAGCCATGCCCGCCGGCTACCGCACCGACGACGGTCGCTTCACCGTGATCCGTCCCCTCATCGAGTGCGCCGAGAGCGAGATCGCGCTGTTCGCTCTGCTCAGAGAGTTTCCCATCCTTCCGTGCAACCTCTGCGGGTCGCAAGAGGGCCTCAAGCGCGAGGCCATGAGCGCCATGATCGCGCAGATGGAGAAGGACAACCCCCACGTCCGATCCAGCATGCTCAACGCCCTGCGCAACGTCCGCCCCACACACCTGCTCGACCGCGACGTCGCCCGCGCGTGGAACGAGCGCGACCCCGCCATCCGCCCCGCGCAAGAGCCGGACAAGCGCCCCGAGCGCGCCCGCGCCGAGCCCGTCATCCGCTCGGACGGCCGCGTCCGCCTCGCCGTCCGCGACGAGTGAACCCCCGCGCTCACCCACACCCCACAATTCAAGCCATCAGACCAATCGCAGCGCTTACCGCATCCTTCGCTGCGCGCGGTTCTGCTTCTTGGCCATCTTCTGGACCTCGGGGTTCGTCTGCAACACCTCGCGCGCGAGCTTCTGCAGCTCGGGGTGGATCTTCGCCTTCGGGTTCGCGAACCGGCCCAGGTAGTTGATGTTCTCGTCCATCAACGCCCGCATGTCCTTCTTGGCCTTGTCCTTCTTGCCATCAGCAAACGCCGTAAACACCCGCGCCATCAACAGCGGAACGCGCACCTTCTCGAAGTCCCCGTTGTCCGGGTCGATCGTCGCGAGCAGGTCCACGGCCTCTTTGACCTTTCCTGTGCGGGCCCACGTCTCTGCGACCACCGCCGCGAGCATCCCGCGCTGCTGCGCCTCGCTCGCGTTGGCGATGGTGATCTGATCGGCCAGCTCCCGCGCGTCCCGCGGGCGATCCTTCACGAGGTACAGCTGCGCGCGCATCGCGCGAACCTCGTCCTGAATGGGCGCAGGCGCCTTCGCGATGTCGATCCGCTCGAGGATCTCCAGCGCGCCGTCCGGGTCGTCCTGCGCCACGAGCTGCGCCTTCGCCAGCTGCGAGACCACGTCCGTGCCCTTCGCGTCCTGCGCGTCGAGCTTCGCGATCGCCGCCGCGCGGCCCTCTTTGCTGCTCGCCCCCTCCTTGATGATCTCGAGCACGTTGCGCTGCTTCTGAACCCAGCGCCACACCCACAACAGCAGCCCCCCGACCGCCAGCGTGAGCACCACGGCGATGCCCACCACGATCTTGCTGCCCGACGCGAACGCCGTGATCCACAGCAGCACCAGGGCGCCGCCGAGGATGTACAAATTGCGCTTCTGCAGCCCCGCAGGAGCCGCTGCAGCGGCGTCCGCCAGGTCCATCGGGGTCGGCTTCGCGAGCGAGGACGGCTTGGCAGAAGGAGCCTTCGACGGCGTCGCCTTGGTGGTGGTCTTGGTCTCAGCCATGGAGTTCAGTGGGCGCGGATACCCGGTGTGCGCTCGCTGCGCAAGCACCGGACAACCACAGCGTAGGGGGTTCTACCAGCGAACCTCGTCGCGGTCTGTGAAGGTCTCTCGCAAGAGCGCGTCGAGAATCATCGCTTCTTCTTCGGCAAAAGCGTCCACCAGCGTGCTGTCGAGGTCGAGCACCGCCCGCACCCTCCCCTCGCTGTCCACCACCGGAATCACCAGCTCGCTCCGCGACCGATCGTCACACGCGATGTGCCCCGCAAACGCGTGCACGTCCGGAACGCGCTGGATTTCTCCAGTCCGCGCCGCCGCTCCGCACACGCCCCGGTCGAACGAAATCGTCAGGCACCCCATCGTCCCGTGGTACGGCCCCACCTTCAGCGTCCGCTCTTCGACCCGCCGGTAGAAGCCCACCCAGTTGCACCACGGCAGCGTCTCCCACAGCAGACACGCCAGCGTCGCTTCGAGCGCCACCGCGTCGCGCTCTCCCGAGAGCACCGCGCGGATCTGCGGCAACGCCTCGCGCAAGCGCGCCACCCGCTCGCTCACCGTCGGCAACACGTCCCTGGGCAGCGTCGTCAGTTCGATTCCTTCGCTCATGATTGGCTCGCGACGGTAGCGCGGTCCCGCGCGCTCGTGAGCGCTGTCGCGCGGCGGACGTCTCTGGCTCTGGCGCGCCGTTGCCTTCGCGATCCGCGCTGTGGTCTCCTGCGCAGAAGCACCGCCTTCGCTCCGTTCGCGCAGCGCCAGAGTCACACCGTGAAGCCCCCCTCCAGACACCTCCTCGCGTGCAGCGCGCTCACCATCACCCTCGCTTCGCGCTCGGTCCTCGCGCAGGACGCGAGCGCGCCAGGCGCCGACGCAACGGTCGACGCCGACGCCAGCGCGGTGATCGCTCCGCAGCCCTCCGTTGAACTGCAGCCCATCGTCGTCCCCGTCGCGCCCGCCGTCGCGCCGGTGATCGACCGCGAACCGCCGCGGAGTGTGGTCTTCGCGACGCCCCCGTCGCGCGAGGCGTTCGACGCGCGGCGCGGCGTGCGCGTCACCGCGGCGATCGGCGCGAGCCTCGGCGCAGGCATCGCCGGAGCGCTCGTGTCGGCGGGAGCGTTTCTCATCCCGACGGCGAGCTGTTCGCTCTGCATTCCACCGTCGTTTTTCACGTACGCGCTCGGGTTTACGCTCGGCGTCGGCACGACGTTCTTCATGCCCGGCGCGTACGTGCTCGCGGCCAACCACTTCAACGCGCGCGGCTCGTACTGGATCACCTTCGGCGGATTCTGGGGCGGCGCGCTCGTCGGCGGCCTGCTCAGCGCGGTCACCGCGGCCTCGGGCAACATCCCGATCGGCATCGTCGGCATCGTCCTCAGCGGCCTCATGCCCCTCGCCGGAATGGCCATCGCCTACGAGCTCAGCGCCACCCCCGTCGACGACGAATCGCTCAGCTCTCGCCGTCGCACGACACCCCAGTGGACGCCCTCGCTCGCCTTCGGCCCCCGCGGAGAGCCTTCGCTCTCCCTCGTCGGCTCCTTCTGAATCGCCTACGGAAGCGCCGCGCCGCTCAGCACCGAGTCCGTCCCCGCCGCCGCGCGATGACAGTCGTTGCACGTGAGCTCGACCTCGTTGACCGCGTCGTACGCGACCCCCGGCCGCACGCCACGGGCCAAGATCGAGACCCTTCCCGCTGCGTCGATCTTCAGCTCGAAGAACTCCCAGCCCCGCGCGCCGTCACGGTTGTACTCGCCGCCGCGCTTCACCATCGCGAACACCCGCCACGTGTCCGCCGCGCCGCTCTCGACGGCCTTCACCAAGACTGTCCCCGTCGCAAACGCGAGCCCCCCATCGCCCGCGCCGCCGTCGCCCTGCATCGCTGGCGTGGGCCGACGGTACACGTACCGCTGCCCCTCGCTGTGCCCGACGAGCGGAGCGCTGCCGACCGCGACCCTGGGCCAGCTTCGAAAATCGCTAAAATCCCGCTCGAAAGCCACGTAGTGATCGCTCTCGGGCTCGCCGCAGCGGACCAGCGCGACGAGCGCCATCAACGAGAGCGCGGCGCGAGCGTACTTCATCGCCGCAGCTCGGGGATCTGCATGGCCATCGCCGCGCGGTTCATCAGCGAGACCAACGACTCGGCGCGCATCGGATCGGCCTCGGCCTTGAGCAGCGCGCGAAGCTGCCCGTACGCCGTCGCGAGGTGCTCGGCGCTCGGCGCCTCGGGGTTGTACCCCTCGGGCACCGCCGGGATCGCCTCGCCCGGAAGCGCCGCGTACGCCGCCGAAATCGCGGCGAACCGCGCTTGAATTTGTGTGCTCAGCGCCCGCTCGCTCGTGCTCTCGAGCCAAGGTCTAAACGCATCGAACGTGCGCTGTCCCCCCTCGAGGTTCGCCCGCATGTCCGCCAGCGTGTGCTGCGCATAGCGCGACTCTTCTTCGCTCGTCGCGGCCTTGTCGACCTTCTCGACCTGCTCTTCGAGCGAGCCGATCACCCCGCGAAACGCCGTCGCGTTGTCGAGCGCCAGCGGACGAAACTGCCGCTCCATCTCTTCGCAGTCGCGCACGAGCCTCGCGACGAGCCCGTCACGAAACGCAGCGGCCTCGGCCATCGTGCTCGGCGTCCTCGCCGCCTGCGGCATGTTGGGCAGCCCCATCTCGAACGTCTGCACGCGCGCAGGGATCGCGTTGGACCAGAGGATCCGCTCGATCGCGTGCATCCCCGTCACGCCCTGACCGTCGAACAAATCGCTGTCCGCGCGCTCGGACACGAACCCGTCGTACCGCTCGTCGATCGCCACGTCCGTCTCGGGAAACAGCACCGCGATCGCCCCCTCCACACGCTCGTACGCCACGCGCATGCGCCTCCACTCGGCCTGCATCCGCGCGATCGCCGCCGCGTCCGAAGCGTGGCTCCACCCGTCGGCGTCCGGCGCAGGAGCCGCCGCCTGCAGCGCCCTCGCCGCAGCGGTCAGCGTCGCGAGCTCGGTCGCGATCGTGTCCTTCGTGCTCTGCGTCGCCATCTGCTGCGGGCTCGCGCAGGCGGCGAGCGCGAAGAGAGAGATCGTAGCGAGCGCGGTCTTCAGTCGTGTCTTCATGGCTGGTCTTCACTTCGTGTTTCGAAAACTGTCACGTGTATTCAAAGCGCCTGCACAAACGCGAGCAGTCGCGCTCGCTCTTGCGCGCCGAGCGCCTCGTACGCGCGCGCCGAGCCGTCGGCCTCCGAGCCCTCTCCGGCGTGCGCGCGGATCGCCGCGTCGAGCGTGCTCGCGCGGCCGTCGTGCAGAAACGTGCGCGAGAAGCGCATCCCGATCAGCGGCGCCGTGCGCCAGTCGCGCGGCCCCGCCGCCCCTTCGGCGATCCCGTCCGAGAGCGCCTTGCCCATGTCGTGCAGCAGCAGGTCCGAGTAGAGCTCTGCGCGCTGTCCAGCGATGGCCGCGAGGGGATAGTCCGCGCGCGTGGCCATGGACGGGACGTGGCACTGGCTGCACTGCGCGCGCTCGAACGCCGCGCGCCCCGCGGGATCCACGGCAGCGCGCGAGGGCATCGCGATCGCGGCGACGTAGAAGCCCACGGCGTCGACCTGCTCGTCCGCGAGGTCCACGCCCGCTCGCGCGTCGTCCGTCAGCCCGTCGGGGTTGGCGACCTCCACGGCGAACAGCGACGACGTCAGCCCCATGTCCCCGCGAAACGCGTCCGCCGCGAACTCGCGCAGCGTCGCGACGCGGGCCTTCACGCCGAAGCGCCCGAGCCTCCCGTCCATCAGCCGCGGGACGCGCCCGCGCACCGCGCCCCCCGCCGCGCGCTGCTCGCTCGCGACGCGCTCGACCTCGCTCTCGAGCACCGCTTCGATCCAGCCGCGACCGAAGACCGCCGGCCCGACGCGCAGCGAGCGCAGCACCCTCGGATCATCGGGCGCGCTCACGCCGCGCGTCGCAGGGGCGACGTACTCGCTGCGAACCACGGAGCCGAACGGAAGCACCGCCCCCTGGTCCATCAACGGATCGCCGTTGGCGTCGACCGCCGCGAGCCGCTCGACCGAGCCCGGCCCTCGACCGTCGTCCGCGTGACAGCTCGCGCACGAGGCCCGGATGTACACAGGCCCGAGCCCCTCGCTCGCGCGAAACGGCCGCTCGAACAGCTCGTCTCCGCGGTCGAACTGCGCGCGCTGCGCCTCGGTCAGCATCGGCACCGGCAGGTCCGTTCGATCGTCGCCCACCACGCGCAGCTCGGGCCCGCACCCCGTGGCCAACGAACAGACCGCGAGGATCCCAACGACGATGCGGCGAGCTGTTCTCATGGTTTCGCTTCGAGTGCAGGCGTATCGCACGGGGCGAGCCGCTCGGCGACGGGTCGACCGCGCGCAGCGCTCGCGCATCATCGCGGCAGCCACCGCGCCAGCGCCCGCAGCGCCACGCCGTCGGGAAGCGCCGCTCCGTACCGCTCGCTCACGTGCTCGCGCAACGCCCGCTCGCTGCGCGTCGCCCACCGCTCGCCGTCGATCGAGCGCAGGTCGAACTCGCCCTCGGTCAACGGCGACGGCGTCAAGATCGAGAGCCCCACAGCGCGCGCATACAGCTGCCGATGCGCGATCCCGTGCTTCGCAAAGAACCTCGCGAAGCTGCTGCCCTCCGCGAAGTCGCGCAGCTCCCACGGCCCGATCGTCGCGACCAACACCCGGTCGTCCGGGTCGTGCGGCCGCGGCAGGTGCGGCTCGAGACGAAGCACCGCGCAGCCTCCGCGGATCGCGATCGGCATGGCGAACTGCAGCGAGATCGAAGTGTTCATCGCGCGGCTCACAGTCGGTTCGCGTAGAACTCGACGACCATGCGCAGGTCCACGTCGAGCATCAGCGACTCGCTCGTCGGCAACCCCTGCACCGTCGCGCTCGCGCGCTGCTCGTCGAACGCCAGCCACTCGGGCCGATGCGCGCACGCGGCGAGCGCGGCCTTCACCTGCGCGTTGTCGCGGGTCTTGTCCGCGAGCGTCACCACGTCGCCCGGCATCAGCCGCACCGACGCAAACGTCACCCGCCGACCGTTGAGCCGCACATGCCCGTGCGTCACCATCTGCCGCGCAGCGGGGATCGTCGCCGCGAACCCAGCGCGAAACACCACGTTGTCCAGCCTACGCTCGAGCAGCTCGACGAGCTTCTCGCCCGGCGCTCCAGCGCTCTTTCTCGCGAGCAGCATCAGGTTGCGCAGCTGCTTCTCGCCGAGCCCGTAGTTGAACCGAAGCTTCTGCTTCTCTCGCAGCCGCAGGCCGTACTCGGACAGCTTGTGCTTCTGCAAGCCGTGCTGCCCCGGTCGCAGCGGGCTGCGCTCGATCGTGTTCGTCGTGAGCCCCGGCAGATCGCAGCCGAGCGCGCGCGCCACGCGCAAGCGCGGACCTGTGTATCGAGACATGGCGAGAGTCCTCGTGGGAGTGGAGGGTCGTCAGGGTATTTCTTGATAACGAGTATCAAGATTGAAGATGAACTACCCAGTGATTTTGGCTGCGTCAACAAAATAATATTGAGTCTTGTTATCAAAGTAGGGCACTTGCGCCATGGGACCTGTCGCGATCCTCCGCTGGCGTATCGTCCCCAAAGAAGTGACCGCCATGAACTTGCGCTTGAATTCGTGTGTCTTGCTCTTGCCGCTGCTCGGGTGCTCGACGCCCGCCCCGCCGACGGACGCGTCCCCGACGGACGCGAGCGACGTGGTCGCCGATCGCCAAGAGAGCCTCGCGCCGCTGCCCGCGGTCGAAGGGCTCACCGAGCTCGTCGATCACAACCCCGATCCCCGCGTGGTCGAGGTGGACCTCGAGGCGCGCAGCGCAGAAGCGGAGTTTAGACCGGGCGTTCAGACCCGCGTGTGGTCGTACGAAGGGCTCGTCCCCGGGCCGCTCTTGCACGTGCGCGAGGGCGATCGCGTGATCGTGCACGTGCGCAACGCGCTGTCGGTCCCGCACATCATTCACTGGCACGGGCTCAGGATCTCGGACTTGATGGACGGCTCGCCGCGGCTGCTGCACCCGTTCGCGCCCGGAGCGTCGTTTCGCTACGAGTTCGTCGTCCCCGACCCAGGGACGTTCTGGTACCACGCGCACAGCGAGACGATTCAGCAGATCGAGCGCGGCCTCTACGGCGCCATCGTCGTGCACGAGCGAACGCCGCCGCGCTTCGACCGCGAGCGCATCTTCGTCCTCGACGACGTCAAGCTCAACGCAGAGGGGCAGATCGACACGTTTCTCACGACCGGGCCCGACGTCGGCCGCGGTCGCACCGGCAACGTCCTGCTCGTCAACGGCAGCTCGCGCCCCCTCGCAGGGACGATCGCTCGCAACGCGCTCGAGCGCTGGCGCATCGTCAACGCAGCCAACGCCCGCACGATGTACATCCGCGTCCGCGGCGGAAGCGCGGTCGTCATCGGGACCGACGGCGGCTTGATCCCCACGCCCTACGAGTTCAACGAGCTCGAGGTCGCCCCGGGACAACGCTACGACCTCGCCGTGCGCGCCGACGCGCCCGCAGACTCCGACGGCGGAACGGACGGCGGCGTCCCCTCGATCACGCTCATCAACAACGTCCCGGTGTTCACCAGCACGGGCACCGTTCAAGACCAGCTCTTCACGCTCGCGAGCTACGCGCACGAGGGCCAGGTCAGCGAGCGCATCGAGTACACTCCGCCTGCGATTTCGCTGCCCGACACCGCCCCCGCAGGAGCGCAAGACTACGCCCTCGCCCTCTCGGGCCGCGCCACGGCGTCGGGCGTGCAGTTCAGCATCAACGGCCGCGTCGGCGCCTCGCACGACGGCCCGCCCGAAGACGGCGGCGCGCACCCCTCGGACGAGACCTTCACCCAGGGTCAGCCCATGCGCTTCACCATCAGCGCCAACGTGAGCCCCGAGCACCCGTTTCATCTTCACGGGCAGTTCTTTCAGATCGTCGAGCGCGGAGGCGTCGCCGTCACCGACGAGCCAGGGCTCAAGGACACCGTCCTCGTGCGCGGACGCGAGAGCGTCACCATCCTCACGCGCTTCGAAAACCCCGGCCGCTGGATGTACCACTGCCACATCGCCGAACACGGCGAGGGCGGCATGATGGGCGAGTGGAACATCGTCCCCGCCCAGTGACCCTTCACATCCCCCGCGTCACCGATTCGGCGACCCCGCGCAGCGCGGCGGCGTCCGCAGCGCTCACTCCCGCTGCAAAATCGCTGTCCGCGCTGAGCTCTCCGCCAACCAGCGCCCCATAGAAGACACACGCCGCCAGGTACGTCCCCGCCACGCTCGGGTGCGAGCCGTCGTCGCTGTGCAGCGCCAACGCAGGCCTCGCCGCCAGCGCCCTGCGCCACGCTTCGCCCACGCGCACGAGCGCTCCGCCGTTGCGGGTCTGCGCCATCGCGTAGCCGCTCTCCAAGCGCGCGGTCATCGCGTCCGTCGTCCCCCCAGAGAAGGGCTCGGCGTAGATCCCGTCCCCCGCGCGCCGCGCCCACGTCGCGAACCACAGCGCCCTCGCCCCCGCGATCGTCGCCAGCGCGCCGAAGCGATCTGCGTACGCGCCGAACACCGTCGGCTGCCACAGCGGCTCGACGCTCTGCCCCTGCAACACCACCGCGTCCCAGCGCGCCTCGCGCAAGCGCGCCTGCGCCCCAGTCGACTCCCAGTGCGACTGCAACGTGGCCCCGCCCACGGTCACCGACTCGACCGCCAGCGTCACCGCCGGCCGCGACCGCGCCGCCAGCGTCGCGAGCATCGCGGGCAAATCGTTGACGTACGTATAGCTGTTGCCCACGAAGAGCACGCGCAGCGTCCGCCCTGCGTCCGGCGCAGCGCTGTCCGCAGCAGCGTCCGCAGCGCTGTCTGCGCTCGCGTCGATCAGGGGCGCTGCCCCGCTGTCGTTGGCCACGTCCCGCGCCGCGTCGTCGGGCACCGCCGCGTCCTGCGACACGTCCGCCACGACGTCCGGCCCTGGCCCTTCGTGATCGCCGCCGACGCGAGCGTCCTCGACGACGTCCGGCGCCGCGGGGCGCGGGCCGCACGCGGTCAACAGCAGCGCGGCCCACACCCAACGGCCGCGCGCGCTTCGCAACGAAGGTCTCTCGCTCATCGCCACGACGTGAGCGTACCGGATTGTACCGAAACCCGCGCGACGCTGTGGCTCAGCCCTCGTCGTCGTCGGACTTCGGCGCGCGCATCGTGACGACGGGGCACTTCGCGTTGCGCACGAGGTAGTCCGCGACGCTGCCGAGGGCGAGGCGAGCGATGCCGCTGCGTCCCTCCGTCCCCATCACGATGAGGGTGGCCTTGTGCTCGTCCGCGGACTTGCCGATCGCCGTGCTCGGAGACGGAGAGAGCAAGAGCTCGGTCGTCGCGTTGACGTGGCGCTCGTTGATGCGTTGCGCGAGGTCTGCGCTGATCCGCTCGAGCTCGCCAGGCGTCGCGCCGCCGCCCGAAGGCATCGACACCAGCGACGGCGCCGAGGTCGGAACCACGTGCACGACGTGAATCGTCCCGCCCGCCGCGCGCACATAGTCGCGCGCCCACGCGAGCGCCAGGTCCGCCGCCGCGCTGAAATCATAGGGAACCAGTACGTGTGGCTTGTTCACCCCACGGCTCACAGCAACGCGTGCGCCACACGCTCGTGTGCTGGCGATCACCGCACAAACCCGGCGCGCTCGCTCGCGGCGCCCTGCGTGATTTGCGCGACGCGAGCAGGCGGTGCGCCGAGCGAGCGCCGAGGCGCGCGCGCGCCAACCGGGCGCTCTCGAGTCCGTAAACAGCTGAAATAACTACAGTTCACTCGTTCAGACGTCTGAACGAGCAGCCCTTCGTTTGCTCACAAGCTCAGCGCCAGCGCCCTCCAGTCGGCTCGCTCTCGATCGACGCCCTTGCGCAGCCCGAACACCATCAGGACGTTCTCGCCCTGGTCGTCGAAGAGCTCGACGCTGGTGATCGTGCCCGAGAGCGTCGGCTTCTCGACGCGCCAGAGCTGCCCCGCGCGCGACCGATCCACGTGCAGGTTGAAGGTAGGGTCCAGGACGTTGAGCCACTCTTCCATGGGCGCGACGCGCTCGATCAACCCCGAGCGAATCTGCACGCAGCCCGCGTTCGGCACGAACACCATGAGCGGAACAGCTTCGCTCTTCGCCCGCTCGAGCATCACCGCCAGCGCCGACGCCTCGAGCCGCTGCGCGTGCTCTCCCTCCGCCAGCGCCAGGGCCCGCTGTCGACTCACCCCGAAGCGCCGCAGCAGCCCGAAGAAGTCGTGGGTGTTCTCCATCTTCTTCCACTCCGCCAGAAACGCCGCGCGATCGACGACCCCCTCGCTCGCCGGCCCGCGTGCCCGCGGCGCGCGCTCGACGTGCGTCCCCTGATCGTCGCTCGCAAACTCGCTCACCAGCGCGTCGAAGCGCCGCGCGTCCTCTGCTCCCTTGGCGTACACCTTGTGCACAGCCTCGCCGCGCGCGTCGAAGAACTGCAGCGAGCGCAGCTCCCGTCCGCGCGCGCTCGTCTGCACTGCATACGCGTGCTTCCAGTGCTGAAAGAACAGCCGCAGATCGATCGGATCGCCGACGATCTGGCACACGTGCCCGTCGCCTTCGACCGCGCCGTAGCGACCGGTCACCTCCGAGACCACCGCGCGGTTGCGCGTCAGCGCCGTCGCGCTGTCCCACTGGCGCATCGCCGCGAACAGCGCGAACAGCTCGGGACGCAATCTCCGCACGCCGTGTCCGCAGTCGAGCGCCACCAACGCCTCTTCGCTCACGCCCAACAGCTCCGCCGCGTCCCGCGCGCGCGTCCCAGGGCGCTCGGCCTGCAGCGCCGCGCGCCGCTCGCGCAGCGCAGATTCACCGGTGATCATCGCTTCTGTCGTCATGGGTCTCTCCTTGTTGTCTCTGCGGGTTCGCCGCCGCCGTCGACGCACCACGCGCGACGGTCACCATCGACAGCCCGCTCGCCGCGTCGCGCACGACCGCGAGCCGAGCCCCGAAGCACTCCGTGAGGTCCTCGCTCGTGACCTCGCTCGCCGCGCGCTGCGCCAGCGCCCGCCCGCCGCGCAGCAACAGCAGCTCGTCCGCCCACTGCAGGGCCAGCGACAGCTCGTGCAGGACCAGCACCACGCCGACGCCCTCGTCTCGCAGCGACGCGCAGCGCTCGAGCAACGCGTGCTGCAGCGGCAAGTCCAAGTGCGTCGTCGGCTCGTCGAGCAAGAGCCACCGCGGGCCCTCTCCGTGCAGCTGCGCGCGCACCCGCGCGAGCTGAGCGCGCTGCAGCTCTCCGCCCGAGAGCGTGTCGACCGTGCGCTGCGCGAAGCGCCCGGGATCGAGCCCGGCCCAGCGCATCGAGCGCTCGACGATCTCGCGCGCCCGAGGGTGCTCGCGATCGCCGTGCGGCAGGCGACCGAGCGCGACGAAGTCCGAGAGCGCGAAGGCGAAGGGACGCTCTGCGCTCTGCGCGAGTACGGCCCGCGTCCGAGCCCACTCGCGCGGAGCGCGCGACGCGAGCGCGACGCCGTCGCACAGGACCGCGCCGCTCGTGATGGGGGCGCCGGCGAGGGCGGCGATGAGCGTGCTCTTTCCTGCGCCGCTGGGGCCGATGATCGCGGTGATGCGCCCGCGACGCACGCGCAGGTCGATCGGCCCGAGCGCGACGCGTCCGCCGCGCGCGACGGTCACCTGTTCGAGCGCGATCATGGCTCACCTCGCCCGCGCCACAGCAGCCACAGAAACATCGGCGCGCCCACGAGCGCCGTGATCACCCCGAGCGGAAGCTCGACCGGCTGCGCCACGGTCCTCGCCGCGGCGTCCGAGAGCACCACCAGCGCAGCGCCGCACAGCGCCGAAGCGGGGAGCAACGTTCGATGCGTCGGTCCTGCGATCATTCGCACGAGGTGCGGCGCGACCAGGCCCACGAACGACAGGACGCCGCAGGTGCTCACGGACACGCCCACGGCCAACGCAGCGAGCGCGATCACCGATCGTCGCGTGCGCGCCGCGTCCACGCCCAGCGTCATCGCCGAGAACTCTCCCAACGACAGGGCGTCGAGCGCGTCGCTCGTTCGCACAGCGAGCAGCCACACCGGCGCGAGCGCCGCGGCCACGAGCCACAGCGAGACCGACCCTGCGTTGCCGAGGCTTCCGAGCGTCCAGAACGACAGCGCGCGCAGCTGCCCGTCGTCCGCGAGCACCGTCAACAGCCCCGTGAGAGCGCCGCACAGCGCGTTGACCGCGACCCCTGCGAGCACGAGGGCGGACGAGCTCTTCGCTCCGCGGCTGAGCGCGAGCACGGCGAGCACCGCGAGCACCGCGCCGCCGAACGCCGCGACCACCAGCAGCGATCCGCCGCCCGCGCCCGCCGCCGCGGGCAGCAGCACCATCACCGCGGCCGCCGCGAGCGCAGCACCGCTCGACGCGCCGATGATCCCAGGATCCGCCAGCGGATTGCGCAGCGCGCCCTGCAGCAGCGCGCCTGCCATCGCCAGCGCCGAGCCCACCATCGCCCCCAACGCCACCCTCGGAACGCGCAGCGTCCACAGCACCGACACGTCCGCCGCCCGCGCGCTCACCGGCGCCCCGAGCCCCGCGGCCAGCGCGCGACCGAGCCGCCCAGCATCGATCACGTACGCGCCCAGCGCCGTTGCCACCATCGCCGAAGCGACCAGCGTGAGCAGCAGCATCGACCAGGTCGACCGCCGCGACAGATACGCTCGCTCGGCGCTCACGTGACGCTCGTCGGGCTGCGCTCGATCAGCCGCGCCAGCCCGTCGACGGCCTCGCCGATCCGCGGCCCGAAGCTCAAGAGCAACGCGTCGTCCATGGCGATCACCGCCCGCGTTCGCCCCGCGTTGCACAGGGCGACGCCCGGCAATCGCGCGGCGCCCTCGACGCCGCCCACCGACTGCAGCCCTCGCTCGGTGAAGAGCAGCACGTCCGGCTGCGCTCGCACCAGGGCCTCGGCCGTCAGCGGTCGATAGCCCTCGTAGTCGGTCACCGCGTTCGCCGCGCCCGCGAGCGAGAGCATCGCGTCCGCCGCGGTTTGCGTTCCCGCGACGTTGAGCGTCCCCGCGCCGCGCGCGTACACGAAGAGCACCCGGCGCCGCGCGCCGCGCACTGGGTGAGCTGCGTCGAGCGCTCGGTTCATCCGCGCGATCAGCTGCGTCGCCTCGGGCACCCGCGCGGTCGCCGCCCCGATCAAGCGCACCCGCTCGATCGCCGACGGCCTCGTGCGCGCTTCGGGCAGGACGACCACGGTCACGCCGCTCTCGCGCAGGCGCGCGAGGGTCGCCGGCGGCCCCGCCTCGTGGCTCGCGAGCAACAGCGTGGGCGAGAGCGAGAGCACGCCTTCGGCCGAGAGCTGCCGCACGTAGCCCACCTCGGTGATCCGCGCCCCCTCGCTGCGCTGCGCGCTCGAGCTGTCCACGCCCACCACGCGCGAGCCCGCGCCGAGCGCGAAGAGGGTCTCGGTCACCGCCGCGCCGGCGCTCACGATTCGCTCTGCGCTCGAGGCCGCGACGCGACGGCAGCCGAGCAACGCGAGGGCGCCAAACGACAGCAGTCTGCGGCGCGAGACACCTGGGGATGTCAGCGAAAACACTGATGATTGATTCATCTAGATTTTGAGAGTCAGTATCACTATTAGGTATCTCCGTCAACGCGCCACCTCGCGCAACACCCCTCACACGGAGCCCTTCTGATGAACCTCGCACCATCCCCTTCGTCTTCGCGGACCGCCCTCGCGCTCACGCTGCTCTGCGCCGCCTGCGCGCCTTCACCAGCAGCGCCGGACGCGCTCGACGCGGACGCGCGCAGCAGCGCCGTCGATGCCAACGCCAACGCAAACGTCGACGCGAGCGCATCGATGCCCGATCGCGCGCCAACGCTCGACGACGCCGCCGTGACGGACGCGCCCAACCCAGCCACCGACGCGCCGGACGCGCCCGTGTGCGCAGCCCGCGCTGTCCCCTGCGCGGACGAGTCCGCGATGCGCCTGCGCTACCTCACCGTGGTCAACGCCAGCGCCATCACCAACGAGCCCCTCGCGGGCGGGGAGTTTCGCTCGATCATCGACGCACGCGCCGGCGGCGCAGCGGTGACGCAGAGCTATGTGTACGCGCGGTTCACCAGCGACGGGCTTCGCAAGCTCGAGCTCACCGACGAAGACGCCCTCCGCTCGACCGAGTGGGACATCGCGCTGCGACGCTTCGTCATCCGCTTGAACAGCGGCGTCTCGGGCCCCTCGTGCGTCCTCGGGGCGCGCGCATCGAGCGCCGACTGGGCTTCGGTCACCGCCGTCGCAGACCTCGCGCTCGGCGAAGAGCGCTACTTCGACGGGACCTGCCAGTTCGTCGACGACCGCTCGGGGATCAACGGCCCCGCGACGATCCTCGCCCCCTACTGGACCTACGCGGGGTGCCTGCAAATGACCCACGCGATCTTCGTCGCGCGCTTGCGCGACGGACGCGCGGTCAAGCTCACGGTCGAGAGCTACTACGACCCCGACAAGCAGCGCGAGTGCGACGAGACCGGCATGGTCTCGACCCCCAACAACGCCGCGGTCCTGCGCCTTCGCTGGAGCTTTCTGCGATGAAGCGCTGGGCCATCGCCGCCGCGCTCGCGCTCGCCCTCCCTCGATGCGCGCTCGCGCTCGCCCTCCCTCGATGCGCGCCCGCGACCGAGCGCGCTGTCGCCGAGGTGCGCCCCACCCCCGACGCCGGAGCGCTGCCGCCGTCCTTCGACCCCGCAGAGCGCGTCGAGCGGTACGCGCCCGAGGGCGCGACGGTGGTCGTTCACTTCACGCGCGACGGACGCAACGCCGTGCCCGCGACGGACGCCGACGGCGACGGTTGGCCCGACTATGTCGCGCTCGTGAGCGAGACGTACCAGCGCGTCCTCGCCTTCGAAGCGAGCGCGATGCGCTTTCGCTCGCCGCTCTCGGACGCGACGCTCGCAGACAACGGCGGCGACGGCCGCTTCGACGTCTACCTCGTGGACTTCAACGGCCGCGGCGACGGCGCGTTTCGCAGCGACGCGTGCGACCCCGCAGCCCCCTGGCGCTGCCGCGGCCACATGCTGCAAGACAACGACTTCAACGGCTACAGCTACCCGTCGCTCGCCGTAGCCGTGCGCACCGTCGCGTCGCACGAGCTGTTTCACTCGACCCAAGCCGCGTACCGCAGCGCCGACTCCGCCACGCTCGCCGAGGGCACCGCCGTGTGGGCCACCGAGCGCTTCGACCCCTCGCTCGACGACCTCGAACGCCTCTCGGCTCCCTACCTCTCGGCCACGGATCGCTCGCTCGACGTCGAGCCCTCGGGACCAGCAGACTCGTTTTCGTACGGCGTTTCGCTGTGGTTTTTGCACCAGGGTCAGCGGCACGGAGACTCGATCGTCGAGGCGCTGCTCGCCCGCCGCGACCGCGCCGACGCCCCCTCGTGGCTCGTCGACTACCGCGACGTCCTGCGCGCGCGCGACCGCTCGTTCGTCGACGAGTTCAACCACTTCGCGAGCTGGTGCCTCTTCACCGCGACGCTCAGCGACCCCGCGCGCGGTCCCGCCCAAGGAGCGCAGCTCCGCCCCGTCGCCCGCACCGCCCTCGCCCTCGGACGACACACCAGCGTCCTGCGGCTCTTTCGCAGCTCGTTTCGAGTGTTCGCCATCGACGCTCCCCCCGCGCTGACCTCGCTCGTCGTCGCCGTCGACCCCGCGTCCAACACCGCCAACACCGCGCTGCTCGTCGCCCCCATCCGCGGCGGCCGCATCGACTCGGTCACGCAACGGCCGCTCGCGTCGCTGACCCTCGACGCACACAACGCCGAGCGCCTGCTGCTCGTGGCCGTCAACGGCAACGCCGAGGGCCCGAGCGCCATCCTCACGCTCTGCGCGCAAGACCACGGTCGGCGCGAGTGCGAGCCCCCCACCTTTGCGCCCGATGCTGGAGCCGACGCAGGAAGCGCCCCACCACAACAGCCCGCGCCCCCCGCAGGCTGCGACGCCACCCCGGCCCGCACGTCGAACGCCGCGCGCGCGCTGCTCTTGCTCGCGGCGCTGTACTCCGCCCTCGTCGCGAGGCGCTTTCGATGAGGGCGCGCATCGCCATCGCCATCGCCATCGCGAGCACCAACGCGCACGCGCAGCGCTCGGAGCCCGAAGGCGTCGTCGTCACCGCGACCCGCACCGAGCGCAACCCCGGTGAAAGCACAGTGCAAACCGAGGTCATCTCGCGCGCCGAGATCGAAGCGAGCGGCGCAGAGAACCTCGCCGGCGTCCTCGAAGAGCACGGCTCGCTCGACGTTCAACGCTCGTCCGCCTTCGGCGCGAGCCTGCGCGTGCAGGGCCTCGACCCTCAGTACGCGCTCGTCCTCGTCGACGGCCAACGCGTCGCCGGCCGCGTCAACGGCGCGGTCGACCTCACCCGGTTTCTCACCGAAGACATCGAGCGCGTCGAGATCGTCCGCGGCCCGAGCTCTGCGCTCTACGGCTCCGACGCGCTCGGCGCCGTCGTCAACATCATCCCTCGACGTACGCGCAGAGCGTGGGAGGCCGAGCTGCGCGGCCGCTACGGATCCTTCGACTCTGTCGACGCGAGCGCGCGCGGCGCCACCACCCGCGGACCGGTCGCCGTCACCGCCGTCGCCGGTTATCACCGCCGCAACGCGTTCGACCTCGACCCCTCGGACCTCGCCACCACGGGCGCCGCGTTCGACGCTCTCAGCGCCGCGGCGCGCGCCGAGTGGAGGCCAGACCCAGCGTGGCTCGTCGCCACCGGCGTCGAGTACTTCTTTCGCGACCAGCGCGCGATCGACAGCGGCGCGGGCGGCGCGGTGCTCGACCGGTTCAACCGCACCGAGACGATCAGCGTTCCGCTCTCGATGAGCTACCGGTGGGGTCCGCAGCGCCGCTCGCGCGTGCGCGCTTCGCTGTGGCTGAGCTATTACCGCGATCAGTTCTTGCGCGATCAGCGCGGCGGCGACGCGCTCGATCAATCGCAGGACAACCGCAACATCGTCGCGCAAGCGGACGCGCAGCTCGACCTCGCCATCAGCCCCGACCGCGCCATCTCCGTCGGCCTCGACGGGATGTTCGAGTGGCAGCAGTCCGATCGGCTCATGGGCCAGACCGCGCAGCGCGCTCGCCTGGCGATCTACTACCAAGACGAGCTCACGCTGCTTCGCGCACCCAGGCTGTCGCTGATCCCCGGAGCGCGCCTCGACGTCGACTCGCAGTTCGGCCTCGCCCCCACCCCCAAGCTGCAAGCGCGCTTCGACCCGCACCGCGCGCTGTCGCTCAGGCTCAGCTACGGCTGGGGCTTTCGCGCGCCCAGCTTTCAAGAGCTCAACCTGCTCTTCGAGAACAGCAGCGCAGGCTACGTCGTCGCAGGAAACCCCGCCCTTCGCCCCGAGCGCTCTCGCTCGGTCGACCTCGGCCTCGAGCTGCGCCCGCACAGCCGCGTGACGCTCTCGTGCAACCTGTTTCGCAACGACCTCGAGGACCTCATCAGCGCCGTCAGCGACGCGGCGCGCTCGGGCGACGCGCAGCTCTTCAGCTATCAGAACATCGCCCGCGCGTGGACCATGGGCGTCGAGTCCTCGGCCCGCGTCCGCGCCACCTCGTGGCTCACCGTCGACGCTAGCTACACGCTCACCGCCACCGAGGATCAAACGCTCGCGCGCCCGCTCGAAGGCCGCGCCCTGCACCGCGCCACGCTCGCGCTCACCGCGCGGCACATCGAGACCGGCGTCGAGGCCTCGACGCGCGCGGCCATCGTCGGACCGCGCCCGTTCTACCCAGCCACCGGCGCCATCGAGATGCCCGCGTACGCCTCCATCGACGCCAGGGTCGCGTGGACCTTTCGCCGATGGCTCCAGCTCTTCGCCGGCGCCGACAACCTCACCGACGCCGGCGACGCCCGCTACCTGCCCGTTCAACCCCGCACGTTCTACGGCGGGGCCGCCCTTCGCTACGCAACCCCATAGAAGAAAGCCCTCGGTGCCGCCAATGACTCTACGCTCTACGCTCGTGCTCACTGCGCTCGCCCTCTCTGCGTGCGCGCCAGACCTTCGACCCACCAACGCTGCGCCGCGCGACGCCGACGCCGACGCCAACGCCAACGCCAACACCGATGCCGCTGTCGAAGCCAGCGCGACCGTCGCCGGAAGAGTGCAGACCCGCGCGACCGGCGATCACCTCGAGTCCGTCGTCGACGCGCAAGACAACCGCGCTTGGATCTACGTCGACCTCGATCGACTCGCCATGGCCGACGAGCGCATGGAGGGCTGGGACGTCGCGTTCAACCGATTCAAAGCGATGACCAACGGCGGCTCGAGCGGCTCAGCGGGCGTCACCGTCGCCATCCTCGACAACGTCGCCTTCGACGACGCGCGCCCGCGCGAAGGGCTGCAGTGGCTCTCGGATCAGCCCGACGGCGACGACGCCAACACCGATCCCGACTACGCCCTCAGCGCGCAAGGCGACGGGTGGTTCGACTACAACAGCGAGAACCACACGCTCTCGCCCAAGGACCGCACGTACCTGATCCGCACCAGCGAAGGACGCACGCTTCGCTTTCGCTGGCGCCGCTACTACGACAGCGCCGGCAGCCCTGGAGTGCTCACCGTTCAGTGGGGCGAGGCGCCCGCAACTCGTTGAATCGACTCACTTTGTCTCGTTCAGACGTCTGAACGAGTCACCCGCGGCTCACCGCCGCCAGCAGCCGCTCGAGCTGCTTGATCGTGTGCTCGACGCGCTCTTTGACCGCGGCTTTGTCCTCGCGATCGAGCTTCGCGAGCTGCGTCGCGAGCTTCGAGACCGTCGCGTCGTCCTCGAACGGCGTCGCCACGCGCGTGACCCTGCGCTGCGCGAGCTGCGGCGTGAGCCTCGTCGCCTTCTCGCCCGGCGCGCGCAGGTTCGCCACGTACTCGTTGGTCGCGCGCACCGTCAGCGACGCCGCGAGCACGTGCCTCGCCGCAGCCCGCATGGCCTTCGGATCATCGAGCGGCAAGAGCGCCACTTTGTTGCTGTACGACAGCCCGCTCCACGCGCCGTCGGCGAGGCGCTTGTCCCACGCCGCTACGCGCAGCGAGTTGGACAGCGTCGCGCGGCTCAGCGGGAGCCTCGCCGAACCGCACGCCTCGACGATCGCGCCCCACGCCTCGGGCGGCGCGGCGTCGGCGTCGAGGACGCTCTTGGTGTCCCCTGCGAACACGTTGGCGAACAGCCACTCGCCGTACCCGTGCACCAGCGCTTCGCCCGCGCTGTACACCTCGCGAGCGCGCCGCATCGCCTCGGCCACCAGCGCGTCGTCGTCGCTCGCGGCCACGGCGCCCTTCGCTCGAACCACCACGGCAGCGGACTTCTCCACGCGCGTCCCCTTCTTGCTCTTCACCATCGCGAGGGCGAACTGTACGGCAACTCTGCGAGGCGCGCCTCTGGCGGTCGCGCCGCTCAGAACTGAAAATAGATGAACGGAACCGACGCGGGCAGCGTGATCGAGCGCAGCGCCACGAACGCCGCCACCAGCAGCGCCGCCTTCGCTGCGTAGTGCGCGCGCACGAAGCGGTCTCGGGCGAGCGTCCACGCGCGGTCGGGCACGACGTGAGAGAGCGCCGCCGCGAGCAGCGCCGCGACGAACCACCGCGGGACGTTGGGGTGATCGAGGGTCCGCTCTGCGATGGCCGCGAGCACCTCGCGCGCGCGCTCGAAGCTCTCGGCCCTGAAGAACACCCACGCGAAGCACACGTAGTGAAAGGTCAACAGCGCCCCGAGCGCCTTGGCCACGAGCGAGCCTCGCTCGGCGCGCGCCTCCGCCCACACCGTGAGCGCGGCCCACGCGGGCGCGAGGTAGAGCCACCCGAACAGGAGGTTTGGCCACGCGGGGTCGACGCCAGCGCGCGCGGCCATCGCGCGAACGGTCCCAGAGATCACCGTGTGAATCAGCGCTCCTCCGAGCGCGAGCGCGCCCGTCGCCGAGGCGAGGCGCGAGAGGCTGAGCCCCGAGCGCTCCCTCGCGCGCTGCATCGCGCGCGTGATGGCGAGGCCGCCGCCGTGCAGCGCTCCCCAGGCGATGAAGGTCCAGTTGGCGCCGTGCCACAGGCCTCCGAGCAGCATGGTGATGAAGAGGTTTCGGTACGTGCGCGCGTCGCTGCCCCGCGAGCCGCCCAAGGGGATGTACAGGTAGTCCCGCAGCCAGCTCGAGAGGGTGATGTGCCAACGCCGCCAGAACGCCGCGAGGTCCGACGAGCGGTAGGGCGTCCGAAAGTTCTCAGGGAGCGTGAAGCCGAGCAGCGCCGCCGAGCCGATCGCGATGTCGCTGTACGCGCTGAAGTCCAAGTAGATCTGAAACGCGTAGCCATAGACGGCCAAGAGGTTCTCGAGCGACGAGAACGCGCCGGGCCGCTCGAACACGCGGTCGACGAGGTAGACCGAGAGCGGGTCGGCGAGCGCGAGCTTCTTCGCGAGCCCGCGCAGGACGCGCAGCATCCCTTCTGCGGCGTGCGCCTCGCGAATGGGCGGCGGGTCCGCGATCTGCCGCAGAAACTCCTCGGCCCGCACGATCGGCCCCGCCACCAGCTGCGGAAAGAACAGCACAAACGTCGCGAACTCGATCAGCGACGGCGTCGCGCGCAGCTTCGCGCGGTACACGTCCACCGTGTACGAGAGCGACTGAAACGTGTGAAACGAGATCCCCGCGGGCAACAGCAGCGCCGCGGGCACGAAGGTCCAAGAGAGCCCGGCGTGGGTCGCCGCCCACTGCGCGGATCGCCCGAAGAAGTCCCAGTACTTGAAGACCGCGAGGATCCCGAGGTTGGCCACCAGCGAGGCGATCAGCAGCGCGAACGGCGGGCGCGCTGCGGGCGAACGCGAGGTTCGATCGCCGATCCAGAGGGCCAGAAAGTAGTCGAGCACCACGGTCCCGAGGATCAGCGCGAGCAGGTACTGATAGGCCCCGCGCGTGGTGACCGCCCACGAGTGGTACATCCCCGCGCTCACTAGAAAGAGCGCGATTTGCCTGGCCAATCGCAGCGCTGCGGGGTCTTCGTCCCGCGCCGCGAGCCCCCGCACCGCGCCCCAGCCGCAGAGCCACAGCGGGTGACCGAAGGGGCTCAACGCCGCGGAGAGCGACGGGAGACGATGGGCCCGAGCGGCCCACACCACCGCTCCACCCAGCGCGGCGAGCGCCCCGGCAGCGGCCCACGCGCGCGCGCGTTGCCCCTGCGAAATCGCTCCCCACCGTCGCGCCGACGCCCACCCGAGCGCGAAGGCGAGCGGGCCCATCAGCGGCGCGTACGTTGAAAACGTGTGCTGCGACCACGGCGCGAGCGCGAGGCCCATCGGGTCGAGCAAGCGCGCGCCGGGGATCACCAGCAGCCACAGCGCGTCCGCGAGCGCCCACGTGAGCAGCGCGCTCGCGACGAGCGAGCTCCAGCGCTGAATCACCGAGGTCGATCGCTGCTGCTCGATCGACGCGTACAGAAAGAACACCGCCACTAGAAACGGGACGAACCCCGCGCTCGCGAAGCTCACCGCGCGCTCCGCCCCGTCGTTGTGCGCGCGCTGCGCCGCGTCCAGGCCTCGTGCCCGCGCACGAGCGCGTCGAAGAGCGTGTCGGCCAAGACGTTGTAGCCCGCGGGCGTGTAGTGCGTGTGGTCGCGCCACGCGAGGGGCGGGGTTTGTTCGACCCAGCGCTGGATCGTCCCGCCGCCGCCCATCGCGGCGAGCAGGTCGTAGAAGACCGCGCCGCTCGAGCGCGCCGCTCGTCGCGCGGCGTCCACCATGCGAGGCAATTGCGCGGGCTGCGCGCGCGTCCCGTCCGCCGTTCGCAGCGCGAGGTCCGGCGGCCCCAACAGCAGCACCACCGCCGTCGGAACCGCCGCTCTCACCCTCGTCACCAACGCCCCGAGCGCGCGCTCGAACCGCGCCGGATCCAAGCGACTCGACGCGCTCTCGTTGGTCCCGTACCAGAGCACGACCATCGTCGGCGCCCTCGCCGTGAGCTGCGGCCCGAGCACCGTCCAGTCCGCGGCCTCCAAGTGCGACGCCTGCGCGCCGATCGTCCCTGCGCTCTCGAGCGACGCGCCGCTCTCTCGGTCGAGCGCCACGCCGTACACCTCGACGGGCCCGTCTCCTGCGGGCCGCGCCGAGAACGAGTGCGCGCCGTCCGCGACGCTCACGCGCACGCTCTGCGCCGCGCTCTGCCCCGCGACGCTCTGCGTGCTCACCCGCTGCCACGGCTGCTGATCGACCCGATACTCGAGCGAGCCGCCGCCGTCTTGCCTGCGAAACAACAGCTCGAACCGCGAGACGCTCGCCGTCGCGCACTGGGCGCACGGCTCGACCGTCAGCACCGCGCGCGGCGATCGCCCCGTCGCGCGCGCGAGCCCCATCCCGTACGCCCCCGTCGCCTCTCGCAGCGGCGCCCGCTCGATCACCCACGGCCCGCTCACCGTGCGCCGCACGTCGCGCTGCCCGCCGGCGACCGAGACGAAGCCCCTGCCGCCGCTGCCCCACTGCTGCGCGATCCGCCTGCGCAATCGCCCAGAAAACTCGTCGCTCTCGGTGTGCGAATCCCCGAGCTGCACCACGGTGAACCGCTGTCCCTGCGCGCGCCGCCCCACCGCCGCGATCGTCGCGTACACAGCGTCCATCGCCCGCGTCGAGTCCTCGAAGTTCACCACCGCGCCCGCCGCAGGGTCGTCTCCGCTCGCCCCTTCGCCCGTCGCCTCGTCGCGCGTCGGGTCGCGCAGCTCGGGCGCGTACGGCTCTGCGGTGGCCGCTGCGCGCTCGTCGCTCGCCGCAGCGTCGTCGCCGAGCATCACCACGTCCGTGGATGATGCGTGTGCGGCTGCGTCCGGCCGCGAGAAGCGCACGGGCTCTCGGTCGTGCCCGAACGGCGCCGCGCGCCCGACCTCGAGCCCCGCCCCGCCGCTCTGCCGCGCCGCGCAGCCCGCGAGCGCCACGCTCAAGGCCACCATGGTGATTTTCGCGCTCATCGATCCCTCGCGTTCGATCCGCCGTCACCCGCAGCCTCGGCGCGCGCGACGAAGGCGTCCCGCGCAGAGAGCAGCGCGTCTGCCACTGCGTCTGCGATGCGCGCCGCGCCCGCGTCGGTCAAGTGCGTGTAGTCCCCGTCCGCCAACCCGAGCGAGCGCCAACGCACGATCGCGTTGCGCCCGCCCATCCATCGCCACGTGTCCCACACGGCGCAGCCTGCGCGCTCGGCAGCGCGCCGCTGCGCCTCGAGGATCACCGGCAACGCGACCCGCGTCCCGAGCGGGCCGCCGCGCTCTTCGGCGCTGTCCGGCGGAAGCAGCACCAGACACGCGCCCGCCACACGCTTCGCGAGCGCGTACAGCCGCGCGTGGTCCTCTTCGAGCTGCGGGCGCTGCGCGGGCCAGATCGGGCCGTGGCTGCTGTCGTTGGTGCCGAGAGAGATCACCGCGAGGTCCAACGAGAGCGAACGAAGGGATTGTTCCCAGTGGGCGGGGTCTTGGTGCGAGAGCGAGCGCGCAGAGGAGCCTACCAGCCCGAGGTTGTCCACGATGACGCCGCGAGCGCCGCTCTCGACGGACAAGCCCAATAGCCTCGATCCCTGTGATTCAGCACGCATGTTGATTGTGTGTGCGCCCGCGGTGAGCTGCGCCGAAGCCACGCCGTCGACCAGCGCGCTCCACGGCCCGCCGTCGAACCGCACGCTCACGGCTCGATCGGCCAGCGCGTACACCGACGCCCTCGTCGCGGACGGGACCGTCACCGTCGCGATCGCCCCGCTCGTTCGCGCGTCGAACGCCGCTGCGCCAGCACCGTACCGCGCGTCCTCCGAGCGCGCGTCGACCACGGACGTCAGCGCGAACCCGCTCGCTTCGTAGCGCACGCCCCGCGGGTGATACCAGCGCGTCGGCCGCTGCGCGTACAGCCAGCCGAGCCCCGCGTCGCCGAACTCTTGCTGCAGCCGCTGCCGCAGCCGTCGGGTGATCTTGTCGTCCGCTACGATCGAGTCGCCGATGTGCGCCACGCGGACGATCGCGCGCTCGGCCCGCTCGAGCGACGCGAGCCGCTCGAAGAACGACCGCAACAACGCCGGCTCGCTCGCGTCTCCAGCGTCCCCCCGCGCCGCGCCGCGCTCTTCGATCGCGAACACCGCGCGGTCCGTCGGCGCGCGCGCGCTCCATCGCTGCGGCAACGGCGCTGGCGTCGCCGTCGGCTCCGCGACGCTCTGCGCGGACGCGCTCGCGCGCAGCGGCCCCGCGGCGCGCTGCGCAGACACGCTCGCCCGCGACGGAAACAACAGCGCCCGCACAGCGCTCCTACCCCCTGGACGCGTGCCGACCACCGCCGCCGCGCCGAGCGCGAAGAGCGCCGTCGTCGCCCACACCGAGCGCGGAGCCGCGTTGGCCAAGGTCACCATCCGCCGAGGTGATACCGCACCCGTGTCATGCCAGCCTCGCGCTCGATCGCCCCCAGCTCGGCGCGCCCCTGCGGCTTGCGCGACCGATCGATGAGCCCTTGCAACACGCCCTCGTAGCCGTCGTAGATCAGCTCATCGAAGAGCCCTGTCGGCGCCTCGACGAGCACCGTGAAGCGCCCGTCTTCGAGCTGCGAACGCACGCGCGTCCCCTCGTGAAAATGCGACCAACGCGCGGCGGTCCCGCGCAAGAGGGTCTCGGGGTGCACCATCCCGAGCAAGACCGAGTACGTCCCGTCCGTCAGCTTGTGCATCACCTCGCGCCAGAACTGCCGAAAGCCCTCTCGGTCGAGCCCGTGCTCGTCCGCGATCGCCAACGACAGCGCCACGTAGTGCGTCTCGGCGATCCAGCTCGACGCCAACGGCAACGCCTCGACATGCGCTGCGAGCTCTCGCGGCAGCGCGGCGACGTTCTTCAACGGCCGCAGCGCCAGCGACTCGCGCGCCAACGAGCCCTTCGCGCGATGCCCTTCGAAGCTCGCGAGCCCGCGCGGCAGCGACGCTAGATATCGTTGCAGTCGCGATCGCATCGATCGTCGAGCGTACCAAGAACAGCGCTGAACCGACCGGCTCCGATCGATCGTGCGGTATCGTCGCTCGCAACGGAGGTCGTGCTCATGTCCAAGGGTGACTCGTTGGAGGTCTCGGGCGTCGTCGCAGGCTCGGTCGAAGCGGTGTTCGACGCGTTTCTCGACGGCGCGACGCACAGCGCGATGACGGGCAGCGAGGCCACCAGCGTCGCCGAGGTCGGAGCGAAGTTCACCGCGTGGGACGGCTACATCCAAGGGACGCACCTCGCGTTCGATCGCCCGACGCGCATCGTGCAAGCGTGGCGCGCGGCGGACTTTCCCGATGGTTCGCAGGACTCGCGGCTCGAGATCCGCCTCGCGCCCGCCAAGGGCGGGACGCTCGTCACGTTCGTGCACACCGAGCTGCCCGAGGGGATGGGATCAGCGTTTCGCGACGGCTGGACGCGGTACTACCTCGCCCCGATGGAAGCGTATTTCGAGGCTCAAATCGCAGATTGACCCAGCGCTCAGCGCGCCGCCGCGCCGGTGTACACTCAGGGCCTCGAAGCCGATGACCGATGACCGTCGACTGATCGCCCCTGCCATCGCTGTCGCCACCGTCGGCGGCCACTTCATCGGCTCGGTGTGCGGGCGCCCGACGCCCGAGATCGCCGCGCAGCTCGAGGCGTTTGTCCGGCGCCACTCGCCCGGCAACAGCAAGTTTGCCTACTACCTTCGCGTCGGCGAGGGCGCATCGCCCCCGGACGAGCCCACGCGAGAGCAGCTCCGCGCGCTCGGCCACAAGCTCACTCCGCGCGTCGCAGCCATCTCCGCGGTCATCGAGATCCCCGGCTTCGTCGGCGCCGCCGTCCGCAGCGTCATCACCGGAATGAGCCTCGTCTTAGGGCGAACCGTGAAGATCCGCGCCAGCAGCAACGCCCGCGACGCAGCGCTCGCCGTCGAGTCCACCGTCCGAGACGCGGGGCTCGTGCCGCTCGACGCCGAGACGCTCGAGCGCACCTTCGCGGCGCTCGCAGCGCTTCGCTGACCCGCGAGCGTCCCAAGGATCACCGCTGTTCGTGTGTTGTCCTGCGGAGGTCCCCCCCCTGGTGATGCGATGGATCCCCGCTCTCGTGCTCTTGTCCGCGCAGCTCTCGGCGTGTCGCAGACCCGCTCCGCAGCTCTCGCCCGAGCCCGCTGCGCCAGCGTTCGCCGCGCAAGGTGCGGGCCCAGACGCCGCCGCGCCGAGCGCGCCGAACACAGCAGGCCCGCGCGGCTTGAATCTGTGTGCGAGCGACGAGCCCGAGGTCGACCGCTCGACCGCCCTCGGATTGCAGCCGCGCGTCGTCACCCAAGGAGCGCAGCGAGACTTCGCCTACCCGACCGCCACCGTGTTTCTTCGCGCCCAACGCGCCCCGCTGCCGCCCGCGACCTCCAGCGGCGCGGTCCAGCTAGAGCTCACGGGCCCCGCGACGCGACGCCGCAACGAGCCGCTGCGCTTGCAGCTCTCGTTTCGCAACACCGCCGCGAGCGCAGCGACGGTCATCCGCAGCAACGACGGCTCGTTCGAGCACGCGCGCGAGCCCTTCGTCGACCTGTACGCCGAAGACCTCTCGACCGGCGTCGTCTACCGCAGCTCCTTCGTCGGCGGCCGCTGCGGGATGGTCAACCAACTCCAAGCGCAAGACCTCGTCGCGATCCCCGCGCGCGCCGCGAGCGCCGCGCCCGTCGCTCAATGGGCAAGCCACCTCGCCGACAGCGTCATCCCCGTCGCTGGCCGCTATCGACTGTGGGCAGTCTACCGCATGTGCAGCTTCGCCCAGGCGCAGGGCATGGGGACCTCCAACGTCGCCGCTCCCCCTGAGCTCTTCGTGGGTCGCGCTGCGTCGAACGCGATCGAGCTCACCGTGCGCTGAGCGGCGCGAAGAAAAATCTGGGTCGCCGCGCAACGTCCGATCGCGCCCCTGGATAGAGCCCCCCGCGTGACGCGCAGCACCCCTCCAACGGTCGAAGGGCCCGCGTCGCCGCAGGAGGTCGTTTGTCATGGTGAGACCCATCTCGGGACAGCAGCGCATTCAATCGGGCAACGAGTTCACTGAAGACGAGGGCGTCACGCTGCGCGCCACGCGAAGCACCGGCGGCACAGCGCACACGCGGGGAGCGCAGGGCGCGCGCTCGGGCGAAGCGCACGGAACCGTGCGAGACGAAATCGTACAGACGCCACGGACCACGCAGACGCCCGGCCAGGCCGCGGTCGCCGCGCGCCACGCCGAGATCCGCAGCAACGCCAACGCGCTGCTGCGACAGGCCGACGCCACGCGACCAGGACCGAAGCTCGAGATTCCGGCGCCCCGCAGCGGCAGCGGTTTTCAAGACCTCGTCAACCGACAGCACGACCGGGCCTTTCGCGACGGAGCCATCAACACAGGCACAGCGCTCGTCGGCGTCGCGGCTGGGCCCCTCGCTCACGGCTTGCATCGACCCGCAGTCGAGGCTGTTGGCATCGTGATCAGCGAGGGCCCTCACGCAGTGCATTTCGCTCAGCATCCTACGGTCGGCGGCGCGGTCGGCCTCGGCCTCGGCACCACAGCGCACATCGCGACAGCCGCCTCGACGGGGCACGCCAGCGGATCTGTCGGCGGCGCCGCGATCGCGGGCGCAGGAGTCGCGGGCGTGTCGAGCATGGTTCACACGATGGTGGCGCAGCTCGAGGACGGCGACGAGCGACGCACCTTTCAACAAAACGCGACGACGTACGACGCCAATCGCGCGACCGCGATCACCAACGCCAACCTCGCCCTCAACCACGGCGTGCTCGACGGACACCTCGCCGCCGCAGGACGTCGCCCGATCAACTGGGACATGTACCGAACCAACGGAGACTACGCCTCGGGCGAGCGCCGCGGTCTCGCTGACGGCGCGCGCAACCCCGGCGAGGTCGCGCACCTCACGCTGCAAGCGCCGCAAGAGATGCGAACGTCGATCCCGTGAGGCGCGCCATGATGACTCCGTATCGCGAACCCACGCTCATCCCCCCGATCCCCGAGCACGACCACAGCTTCTGGCGCGCGATCGCTGCGATCGAGCGCGGAGAGACGCCGCAGCCCTGTTGACGATCTTCGAGCGCCCCCCCCCATGGCGAGGCGTCGATCAAGGCGCCGCTGAACGGCGGTACATGACGTCCGTACGCAGCGCGTACTTCACTCCGCTCGTCACTTCTCTTCCCTCGTGCAAAACCGGGTGAAAGAAGAACAGCCCCGTGCCCGTCTTCGGCTTCACCGTGACCTCGTAGTCGAGAAACGCGGTCTCTCCGCCGACGAAGTCGTCGTTGAGGTACACGATCAGCGTGAGCGCGCTCTCGTCTCGACCGGCGACACGCGCAAAATGCCCGTCGAAATGCGGCTTGAACCGCTGGCCAGGCTTGTACCGATAGACCCGAAACCGCTCGTTGAGCCCGTACGCTCGCCACTCTCGGATCGACGCAGGGACGTGAGGCTGCACGCGCTGCCACAGCGCTTCGGCCCGCGCAGGGTCGTCCAGAATGATCCGGTCGTTATTTCGGACGCCTTTGTTCATCACCATCCCGCGCGGCGTGGTGATCAAGGCCTCCTCGAAGCCGGTCGCTTCGAACTGCGCGATCATGGCCGCGCACTCGTCTTCGAAGAACACCTCGGGGACGGTCCAGAGCACCTCGTTGAGGGGCGTGCGTCGATCGAAGTCGGGCATCCAGCGGCCCAGTTTGCATTGCAGACGCAGCTCTTGCCACCCGCAGCACGATTGACGGGGTGCGTCGAAAACCCCTATATCGCCACGCGAAGTGCGCGCGCCTGCGACGTCTCGGGCCGCTCATCCCCTCTACTGAACGAGGATTCATTCGATGCCCATCGCGATGACACTGCTGGTGCTCGCCGCGCTCGGCGGGTTCGCGTTTACCGCTCGCAAGCGGTTGACGCTCCTGCTCGCCGGCGCGCCCGAAAACCGCTTCGACCGCTTGTTCGACCGCATGGCGGCGCCCCCCAACGGGACGAAGCCCGACCTCGCAGGCACCATCCTGGTGGCAGGGATCTTCGCCCTGCCGGCCACGGCGCTGGTGCTCGGCCTCGCGGCGTTCGTCGCGCCGGTCGACCCGATCGTGACGCCCGTGCTGCGCGTCGCTGCGTTGTTGCTGCTCGGCGGCGGCGGCGGTCACCTGCTGATCTGGGCGCTGCGCTCGCAGATGAAGATGCCCAAGTACGCGGGCGCCGGCATCGCGCACTACGGGATCTTCACGGGGTTCGCCGTGCTCTTGCTGCGCACGATCATCCTCGTGGGCCGCGCGTTCGACCCGCACTTCAACCTCTGGCTGCTCGACCCCAACGGCCCGATGCCGTGGAAGCTCCTCGGCGTCGGCTACGCGCTCATGAAGGACGCCGTCGTCGGGATGGTGCTCTTCGGCGTGCTGTATTTCATCAAGGCGCGCTTGATCGACAAGCAGAAGCGCCTCGCCTACGGCTGGCACGCGACGGTGGTCCTCTCGGTGATCGCCACGATGATGCTCACCGACATGCTGTACGACGGGACGCTCGTGGCGAAGGCCGCGCTCGCGATGCCCGCGGCTGAAGGCGACCTCGCGGCGCGCACGATCACGGCGGCGGTGCACGAGGCCTCGCCCCTCGGGTTCATCGTCGCGAAGATGCTGCTCGGCCTGGGTTTGACCGGCGAGGGCGCGCTCACGGCGCTCGGGATGTTCGGCTGGTGGACGCACGTCGCGCTGGTGTTCGGCTTTCTCAACTACCTGCCGTACGGAAAGCACTTTCACGTCATCACGGCGCTCTTCAACGTGCTCTTTCGCAGCATGGACGCGCCCGGCCGCCTCAAGCCGATGGCCGAAAACAGCGAGAAGCTCATGGAGATCGTGGGCGCGGCGGCCGAGCTGAGCAACCCCACCGACGCGCCCGTCGGCGTCGCGCAGCTCGAGCACTTCTCGTGGAAGAGCGTGCTGGATTTCTACACGTGCACCGAGTGCGGTCGCTGCTCGGACAACTGCCCCGCGCACAGGACGGGCAAGCTGTTGTCGCCCAAGCACTTCTTGCTCGAGCTGCGCAATCACGCGTACGCGCGGCAGGACGAAGTGATCGCCCGCGAGGGCGGACCGCGCGCAGGGATCGCTGAGTTTCCGCCGAAGCCGGCGGACGCAGAGGGCGACGCAGAGGCGAAGCCCGCGGCGAAGAAGCACGCGGACATCAAGCACGTGGACCTCGTCCCGGACGTGATCGACCAGGATATTCTCTGGGGTTGTACGACGTGCCGCGCGTGCGAAGAGCAGTGCCCGGTGCTGATCACGTACGTCGACAAGATCGTCGACATGCGCCGCAACCTGGTGCTCGTGAAGGGCGAGTTTCCGCACGAGCTGCAGAAGACGTTCAGCGCCCTCGAGACCAACGGCAACCCGTGGAACATCACCAAGATGGACCGCGGCACCTGGGCCGACGACCTCGAGATTCCGCTCATGCGCGACGAGCCCAACGCCGACGTGCTCTTCTGGGTCGGCTGCGCGGGCAGCTACGACGACAACGCCAAGAAGATCTCGCGCGCGACGGCCAAGATCATGAAGGCCGGCGGGGTGAAGTTCGCCATCCTCGGCGACGAAGAGACCTGCACGGGTGACCCGGCGCGCCGCGCGGGCAACGAGTTCTTGTACATGATGCTCGCCGAGCAAAACGTCGCGACGCTCAACGGGTACAACCCGAAGAAGATCGTCACGACCTGCCCGCACTGCTTCAACACCCTGCTCAACGAGTACCCGGACCTCGGCGGCAAGTACGAAGTCGTCCACCACACGGACTTCATCCTCGGCCTGCTCGCCGAGGGAAAGATCGCGCCGAAGCGCGCCGTGAAGGCCAAGGTCGCCTACCACGACTCGTGCTACCTGGGCCGCTACAACAACGTCTACGACAGCCCTCGCCAGATCCTCTCGCGCATCCCCGGCGTCACCCTCGTCGAGGCCGAGTGGAACAAAGAGAAGGGCCTCTGCTGCGGCGCTGGCGGCGCGCAAATGTGGATGGAAGAGCAGAACAACGACCGCGTGAACAAGCGCCGCACGCTGCAGCTGCTCGACACCGGCGCGACCAAGATCGCGACGGGCTGCCCCTTCTGCCAGACCATGCTCTCGGACGGCATCAAGTCGTACGAAGAAGACCTCGAGAAAGAGGGACGCACCGTCGAGCAGATGGACGTCGCCGTGATGCTCGAGAAGTCGCTCGCGCTCGACGAGGTCAAGCCCTCTGTCGAAGCCGCTGAGTAAACCAACACGGTGAACGACGGCTGAGCGGGAGGGGACCGCGATACAGCACGGGCATCGTTGCTACGATCCGCGCCCGATGCCCACGCTGCTCAACGCCGAGGCCCTCTGGAGCCTCGCGCGCGTATCCCCGCCCGTCGTCGCGCGAGACGGCTCATTCTCGGTCGCCTCCGTGCGGCGCACCGACGCAAACACTCAGCAAAATTCCACGGTTCTCTACCGTATCGCCCGGGGTCACGCGCCGCACGCGCTGACGGCCCGCGACGCGTCGAGCACCGACGCCGCGCTCTCGTCGGACGCAAAGACCCTCGCGTTCGTCCGTCGCCCGCTCGGCGCGCCGAGCGACCGCGCGGCGCAGCTGCACGTGATGTCCCTCGAGCACGGGGGAGAGCCCCGGGTGCTCGGGGATTTTCCGCTCGGCGTGAGCGAGCCGAGGTTCTTCGAAGACGGCCGGAGGATGTGCGTCGTCGCCAACGTGTACGCCGCGGCGCCGACGCTCGAAGGCACGCGCGCGCTGCGCGAAGAGCGGTCGAAATCCAAGGTCGACGCGCACGTCACCGAGGACCGAGTGTTTCGCTTCTGGGACCGCTGGCTGAGCGACGGAGAGGTCCCGCACATCTTCGAGGTCTCGCTCGCCGACGGGACCGTGCGCGACTGCACCCCGAACCTCACCGCGTGGTTTGATTTGATGGGCGAGGGCGCCAACTACGACATCGCGCCGGACGGCAGCGAGCTCGTGTTCGCCGCGTACGTGCACCAGCCGCAGCACCAGCGCGTCCGCTCGGCGATCTATCGCCTCTCGCTGAGCAGCGGCGTGATCGAGTGCCTCACGCCCGATCACGTCGGCGACGACGTTCGCCCCTGCTACGCGCCGGACGGAAGCGCCATCGTCTACGGAGCTCGCCGCGACCACGTCCACTGCTCGCACCTCGAGCTGCGGCTGCGCTCGCGGGTGGACGGCTCCGAGCGCACCCTGGCTGCGTCGTTCGAGTACGACGTGGACGAGTGGTCCTTCGCCGACGCGCGCACGCTCGTTGGCAGCGCGACGATCCGCGGCCGCACGCGCCCGTGGACCCTCTCGATCGCAGACGACACCATCGTCGTGCTCGAGACCGACGGGGGCAGCGTCCGCGGCGTGCGCGCGTCGCGCGACGGGACCCTCTGGTGCACGCACGAGTCGCTCACGCGTCCGCCCGAAGTGCACACCATGCCGCTCGCGGGCGGACCGCTCGCGGCGCGCTCGCACTTCAACGACGAGCTGGTCGAGTCGCTGGCGCTCGCGCGGGTCGAAGAGCGCACGATGATGGGCGCCGACGACGAGCCAGTGCAGGTGTTCGTGCTGCACCCGCACCCGAGCACGCGCGCTGAATCGCGTGACAAAACGCTGGTGCATTTGATCCACGGCGGCCCCTTCGGCATCTTCGGCGACGCCTGGTCCTGGCGGTGGAACGCGCAGGTCTTCGCCGCCCGCGGCCACGCCGTCGCGATGGTCAACTTTCACGGCTCGAGCTCGTTCGGCGAGCGCTTCGCCAAGAGCATCCTCGGCGACTGGGGCGGAAAGCCCGCGCGAGACATCCTCGCCGTCACCGACGCCCTCGTCGCCGAAGGCCTCGCCGACACGCAGCACGTCGCCGTCGCAGGCGCCTCGTACGGCGGGTACCTCACCGCGTGGCTCACCACGCAGACCCAGCGTTTTCGCTGCGCGATCACGCACGCTCCGGTCACCGACGTCCTCTCGATGATGGCCTCGGACTTCATGCTCGAGTGGGACATCGAGATGGGCGCGTGGCCGTGGGACGGACCCGAGGCGCAGGCGCGCTTCCTCCGCTTCGACCCGATGCGCGCGGTCGGCGCGGTCACCACCCCCACGCTCGTGATCCACGGCGCCACGGACTACCGCGTCCCGTACGCCCAGGGCCTCGAGTGGTACGGCGCCCTCAAGGCCCGCGGCGTCCCCTCGCGCCTCGTCGTCTACCCAGGCGAAAACCACTGGGTCCTGCAGCGCGCCAACGCCGTTCACTGGTTCGGCGAGATGCTCACCTGGCTCGATCGCTGGCTGCTCTCGACCTGATCCGCCGCGCACACCCACGGACAACCGCGCTTCACGGGCGCACACGCCGCGCCCGATTGAAGAAGCCCTGTGTTGTCAAGCAATTACGCTATTTGTACACAATTTCATTTACGGCGGATTATTGCGCGTGAGAATTCTGTTCGAGACAGATGTTTTCATTCTGTCTGTACGGATTCTCTCCGTGCACGCCTGTTGGGGTCTCTGTTGTCCGCAGAAAGGTCGAAGCGCCCATGAAACGGCCCATGTCCGCGTCCCTCGCGCTCGTCGCCGCGCTGTCTTCGCTCTCGTCCCCCGCGATCGCGCAGCCGCGCTCCGCAGCGCGCCCCGCGCCGCTGCCCCCGCCCGCCGAGCAGTGCATCACCGCCGAGAGCGCCCGCGACGCCCTCGCTTGCCCGCGCTCGACGATGGCGCTCACCGCGCAGCCCGCGGCGCAGCCCGCGGCGCAGCGCACACGTTCGTCCGCGCCAACGTCGTCGCCGCAGCCGACGATGCTCGCGCCCGATCCGCACGCGAGCCTGCGCGGTCGCTCGCTCGCCCTGCTGCGCGACGAGCTGCGCCTGCTGGCACAGCTCTGGCGCTCGACCCCGATCGCGAGCCCGCAGCACGCCCCCACCACCCTGCGCCTCGCAGAGACGCTGCAAGAGCTCGCCTCGACGCACAACGCCGAGGCTCGCGCGATGGACGAGCCCATCTTTCGACTCCGGCAGCAGGGGGACCTCGCCCGCGCCGCGCAGCTGAGCCGCGAGCAGAGCACACGAATTCAAGAAGCCCAGTCGCAGCGCCAGCAGCTCGTCGCGGTCCTCGAGCAGTTCGCCGCGCAGCACAGCGGCCACGCGCGGCTCGACTACGCGCTGTTCAGCCTCGCGTTCGCGCTGCAAGAGCTTCGTCACTTCGACCGCTCGCGGCAGGCGTACCAACAGCTGCTGCAGCGCTGCCCGCAGAGCGCCTATGTGCCCAACGCGTACCTCGCCTTCGCAGAGCACTTCTTCGACAGCGGAGCGATGGACGCAGCCGCGCCCTTCTACGAGCGCGTCCTCAGCGCCACGCAGCCCGACCACCCGCTGCGCGGATACGCGCTCTACAAGCTCGCGTGGACCGAGTTCAACCGGCGCAACTACGAGGGATCGCTGCGGCGCTTCTTCGAGACCATCGAGCTCGCTCGCGCGCAGCAGCCCTCGCAACGCTCGTCCGCCGCGCTGCTTCGCACCGCGCGCGCAGAGCTCGTGACGGTGTACGGCGCGCTCTACGGCGTGTCCCGGCCGCTCTCGAGCAGCCAGGCGTTCGACACGTTTCGCCGCTACGCAGACGGCGACGAGAGCGCCGTCGAAATGCTCGAGAAGCTCGGCGATCTCTACGCGGACAACGGGCAGTGGCCCAACGCCGTCGCGGTCTTTCACGAGCTGATGGCGCAGCGACCGAGCAGCGACCGAGCGTGCGGCTGGCAAGCGCGCGTCGCGCGGGCGTTCGTCGCGCAGAACCGACGCGAGGACATCCAGCGAGAGCTCACGCGGCTCGTCGACGTCTACGAGCACTTTCGCGGGCCCGCCGCGCGTCGATCGACCGAGACCGTACAAGCTTGCCGCGACCACGCCGCGCGCGTGCTCTACGACACCGCGTCGCACTGGCACCTCGAAGCGCTCGGCCCATCCTCGGACGGCGCCTCTCGCACCCGCGGAACGCGCGACCCCCGCACCCTCTCGCGCGTCGCCGCGCTCTACGACACCCTGCTCGAGCGCTTCAGCGACCTCGACCAGGTCAGCTTCCCCGAGTACGACCGACGCGACTGGCCCACGCGCTATCGCGTCGCGTATTTTCGCGCCGAAATCCTGCGGGCGCAGAGCGACTTCGCCGCGTGCGGCCCCGCCTTCGACCGCGTCGTCGAGCTCGACCCCGCAGGCTCGCTCACCGAGGACGCCGCGTACAAATCCGTCCTCTGCTACAACGACCTGTTCGCGCAGACGCTGCCGCGCACGAGCCGCGCGCGCGCCGACAGCGTCGCTCCTGCCCTCGCGTCGCGCGAGTTCACCAGCACCGAGCGCGCGATGTTCTCTGCGTTCACGCGGTACACCTGCGTCGCCTCGAGCGCGCTGCGCGCCTCTGCGTCGCCCGCGTCGAGCGACCCCGACGATCCCCGCGCCACGCTGCTCACGATTCAGTACCGCCGCGCGTACCTCGCGTACTCGGCCAACCACTTCGAGCAGGCCGCTACGCTCTTTCGCGTCGTCGCGACCCCAGAGGCCGGCGACCCCGCTCGCGACGCGCAAGACCCCGAGAACCTCCGCGAGATCGCCGCGGATCTCTTGCTCGACAGCCTCGCCGCCCTCGGTCGCGCCCCCGACCACGAACGCCCCGCCTGCTTCGATCACATGGAGCAAGCGCTCCCCGCCCTTCGCCAACGCTTCTGCGATGCATCCCAACGCGCGCAGCACGAGACCTTCTGCCAACGCGTCGACCTGCTCGGCTGCCAGCTCGGTCGCCAGAAGGCCGAAGCCCTCGGGCGCGCCGGGCGCTTTCACGAGTCCGCCGTCGCCACCATTCGACTGCTGCGCGAGCGCGCCGAGTGCCGCGATCGCAGCGACCTTCGCGCGGACGAGATGCTCTTCAACGCAGCCCTCATGTACGACGCGGCCCGCGAGCTCAGCGCCGCCATGCGCGTGCGCGAGCGGCTCGTCGAGCTGTACCTCCCCAGCGGCTCTCCGTGGGCGCAGCGCGCGCTCTATCGCCTCGGCGGCAACTACCACGCGATCCAGGTCTTCGGCCGCGCCGCGGACAGCTACGAGCGCTACGCTGATTACGTGTTCAATAATCGAGTCGCCGCGCAGAGCGCAGACGATCACGCGATCGAACAGGCCGCTTCGGCGCTGCGCCAGGCCACGCTCTTTCGCGTCGCGCTCGGCGAGGACGACAAGGCCCTCGCCGACGCCAGCGCCTTCGCCCGCAACCTCGGCCGCGAAGCGCGCTTTCGTCGCCAGGCCGCGAGCGTGCTCTTCTCGATCGGGCAGCTCTATCAAGACCGAGCGCGACGCGTCGGCGATGATCGTTCGCTGACCGTCGACGAGCGCCGCGCTCGGTCGCGCGCCGCGTGGAGCGAGGTCGTCCGGCACTACACCGCGTGGGTCGATCGCTACGCGCGCGAAGGGACGCTCGATCAGCAGCTGCAAGGGCACGTCGCGCTGGGCCGCGCGTTCACCGCGCTCGGCGACGAAGCCAACGCGCAGCGATACCTCCGCGCAGCGACGCTAGCGTGGGGAGAGAGCGCAACGGCGCCCGGCGAGGCGCGCGTGCGCGAGCAGCTCGCCAGCGAAGGGCAGGCCGCGATCGACGAAGCGCTAGAGAAATCACAGGACGCCGTCGCAGAGGCGCGCTTCGGGCTCGCCGAGCTCGTCTACCAACGCTTCATGCGCACGCGCGTCCCCGCGATGCGCAACGTGCACACGCGCGAGGGCTTCGACGCGTGGACCAACAACACCCTGCGGCCGTACGTGCAGGCGCAGCTCACGCGGCTTCGCAACGAGGCCGAGCCCATGTTCGAGACCGTCATGCGCAGCGGGATCGCTCACTGGCAAATCGCCGCCGCCGCGCGCCTCGCTGACATGTACATCCGCTTCGCGTCCGTCGTGCGCGAGTCGCCGTTTCCTCCGGACTGGAACCGCCCCGGCCCGCAATACGAGCTCTTGCGCGACCAGTGGCGGCTGCAGCTCGACGAGCAGACGCAGCCCCTCGTCGAGCGCGCCAAGACCGGCTACCAGGCGTGCCTCACGCGCGCGACGCGCGCTCGGTGGTTCAACGAGTGGTCGCAGCTGTGCGAGCGTAACCTCAACGAGATCGATCGCGCTGGGTTTCCCCTGGCCGAGGAGCTGCGCGTGTCCGCGTCGCTGATCTACTCGCGACCGTCCAACGCCCGCGTCGCGTGGACCGTCGAGACGGACAACGAGCCTTGAGCCCCGCGCTCGTTCACTCGCCGCGCGCGCAGCGAAACCCGAGGTCTCCGCGCGCTTCGGTCGGCGCGTAGTCCCGTCGCGCCATCGCCCGCAGCGCGCTCGCACCGTCCACAAACGAGCCGCCCCGCGCCACGCGCCGCTCGCCCTCGCGCGGCCCCTGCGGGTCGACCTCGAAGCCCGCGCTCGACGCCGCGCCCGCGCGATCCATCACCCACTCGGCGACGTTGCCGCTGAGGTCCAGCACCGCGAACGGAGACGCGCCCTCTGGGCGTCCGCCGACCGCCACAGCGCCGGCGCCGCAGCCCTGCAGCCGCGCGCGCGCGCAGTCCGGAGCGCGATCGCCCCAGGGATACAAGCGCCCGTCGCTGCCGCGCGCAGAGAACTCCCACTCGGCTTCGGTCGGCAAGCGCCCGCCGCGCCACGAGCAAAAAGCCCTCGCCTGCGCGTGCGTCACGTTCACCACGGGCGAGCCCGCCGCGCGCATCACGCCGAACGGATCGCTCACCGCCTCGCACATCCCCGCGCTCACGCAGCGGTTGAAGTCGCTCGCGGTGACCTCTGTGCGATCGATCCAAAACGGCGCGACCCGCACGACGCGTCCGCTGCCGCGGGCGCCCATCTCGAACACGCCGCCGGCGACCCACACCATGCCCGCGCGCGCAGGCCCCGTCGCCCTCGCCACGCTCACTCCCACGCGCGGAACGCACTCGCCTCGGCCCACGCGCTCGGTGCCCGCCGGGCACGCCGTCGCGCCCGTGCAGCGCCCCTCGCGCGCGTTGTACGTCTGCCCCGCGAAGCAGCAGTGAACTCCGTCGCTCGCGCGCTGCATCGGCGCATCACACGCGCGCGGCGCGCACGTCACGCCGCCGTCCTCGCGGCCCACCACGCGGCCCGGAGCGCACGCGGTCGGCGCTCCCTCGCAACGCCCGTTGAGCCAGCGTTGACCGACGAGGCAGCAGTGCCCCGCGCGATCGACGGGCGCGAGATCATCGGGGCACTCTGCGACGCCGGCTTCGACCGAGGCGTCCGTCGCGCGGCCCGCGTCGCGCGCGGTCACGACGGGGGCAGGGCGATCGGCGAGCGCCCCGAGAGACCACGCCATCGCCCCTGCGAACAGCGCTCCTGCAGCAACGAACGTGGTTCTTGAATTCATGGGCGCGTCTCAGCGGCCGAGCATGTTGCGCGCGATCACGATGCGCTGGATCTGGCTGGTGCCTTCGTAGATCTGCAGGAGCTTGGCGTCGCGCATGAGCTTCTCGACCGGGTACTCCTTGGTGTAGCCGTAGCCGCCGAAGATCTGCACGGCGTCGGTCGTGACCTGCATCGCAGAGTCCGCGCCGAACACCTTGGCGTACGCAGAGATCACGCTGTCGAGCTTGCCCTGGTCCACTTGAAACGCGGCCTTCAAGAGCAAGAGCTTGGTGGCCTCGTACTTCACGGCCATGTCCGCGAGCATGAACTGCACGCCCTGGTGCTGCGCGATCGGAACGCCGAAGGTCTTTCGCTCGAGCGCGTACTGCTTGCTCTCGTCGAGGGCCCTGCGCATGACGCCCGCGGCGCCCGCGGCGATCCACGGGCGCGAGCGGTCGAAGGTCTTCATCGCGACCTTGAAGCCGTTGCCCTCGCCGCCGACGATGGCGCTCTTGGGCACGCGCACTTCTTCGAAGTGGATGTCGCACGTGTTCGAGCAGCGCTGCCCCATCTTGTGCTCTTTTTTGCCGATCTGAACGCCGGGGGCGTCCGCGTCGACGACGAAGCACGTGATGCCCTTGTGCTTGAGGGACTTGTCCTTGGTCGCGAGCACGGTGAACCAACGGGCGACGCCGGCGTTGGTGATCCAGCGCTTCTGGCCAGAGATCACGTACTCGTCGCCGTGCTGCTCGTACTTCGTGCTGAGGTTGGCCACGTCGGAGCCAGCGTCGGGCTCGCTGCACGCGTACGCTGCGTGCGCGGGCTCGCTGGTGAGCATGCCGAGGTACTTCGCCTTCTGCTCGTCGGTGCCAGCGATGATGAGCGGCATGGCGCCGAGCATGTTGGCGGCGAACGTGGTGTTCACGCCGAGGCAGCCGTACGAGATCTCTTCGAGGAGCAGGCAGTGGTCGACGCAAGAGAGGCCGAGGCCGCCGTTGGCCTCGGGGATCTCGCAGTTGGTGAGCCCGAGCTCCCAGGCCTGCTTGAAGATCTCTTTCGGAAACGTTCCGCTCTCGTCGAGCTCTCCGGCCACCGGAATGATCTTCGCGCGGGTAAAGTCCCGCGCGGTCTTGATGAGTTCCTGCTGCTCTTCTGTGAGGTCGAATCCGATCATGGCCCCGTCGCCATATCACAATGCCCCCCTTCGGAACACGCGCACCCTGCCCGTTCGTTCGCCACGCGTGCCTCCCTCTTGGTCTTCACTCGCGCTGCTCGCGGCGCTCACCGCGAGCGCTTCGCTCGCAGCGTGCACGCAACCCCGCGTGCGAAACGCCGCTCAAACCCCGGATCGACCGCGTGCCATCGTGTCTCAAGACACTTGGATCACGCCCTCCGCCGACGACCCTCGCGGAACCGACACCCTCACGTCCATCACCCGCCCCGGCACCGCCCTGCTCGACGACGGCACGTTCGTCCTGCTCTCTGCCGACGGCTCACCGGCGTTCGCGTCGATCACCCGCGACGGCAGCCTCCGCTCGCAGACCCCGCACAGCGCTCCTGCGCAACAGTGCTCGCTCGCGCCCGCGGGCAACGCCGTCCTTCGCCTGTGCGCCGGCGCCACCGAGGGCGACGCCCACGCGTGGTGGATCGACCGCAATCAAGTCGTCCCGCTCCCCGAGCCCGTCTCGTCCAGAGCCCTCTCGGACCCGTCGGGCGAGAGCGTCGCGTTCGACGGCCGCTGCACCCCCAGCGAGCCCGACGACGGGAGCACCTTCTGCTGGCTACGTCGCGACCAGCCCCAGTGGCGCGAATGGAGCGCGCCCAACCGCGCATCGCTCCTCGCCCTTCGCAGCGAGAGCGCCCTGCTCAGCGAGCCCGGCGACCTGCGCGCCACGCTCGCGCACTTCAGCGTCAACACTTCGCGCCGCGTCGCGGTCGAGCAGACCGACCCCACGCTCGAGGTCGACGCAGCGACGTTCTCTCCGAACGGCGACATCGTCGTCCTGTCGCACCGCACCGCGCGCGACGGCGTGATCGAGTCGTTTGCGTGCGTCGCTTCTGTGGGCTTTCCCTGCACCGCGCGGCCGTTGCACATCCACGCGGTCGACATCGCCTTCGCCGACGCGCGACAAGGGCTCGCCGTGGGCGCTCACGCAAACGAGCTCTCGATCACACGCGACGGCGGCGCCTCGTGGAACCCCATCCTCCCGACCGGTCACCCTGCTCCCGCCACCATCGCGCTGCCCGCGCCGCCAGCGCTCCAACGCTCGTCGCGCCGCATCCGCATTCGCCCTGCGTCAACGGTCGTGCGCTGCAACACGCACGCGTGCGTCGCCGGCCGCATCGTGCACCGATGGCCTGACGACTGAATCACTTCCCCCTGCGAATTCACTGACCGAATCGACGCTGTCCCCCGCAGCGACGATTACGGAAAGATGTCTCGCTCGTGGTAGACGGTCTCGATGCGCTTGAGCGACAGCGCGTACGCCGCCGTGCGCATGTCCACGTCCTTCTGCCGCGCGAGGTGCTGCACCTCTTGGTAGACAGCCTTCATCTGCTTGTCCAAGCGCGCGTCGACCTCTTCGAGGTCCCACGACTCCGAGCGCTTGTTCTGCACCCACTCGTAGTACGAGACCGTCACGCCGCCGGCGTTCGCGAGGATGTCCGGGATGATCACCACGCCCTTGTCGAGCAAGAGCTTCTCGCCCTCGGGCGTGCACGGACCGTTGGCGCCTTCGACCACGCAGCGCGTCTGCATGACCTTCGCCTCGGCCTCGCCGATCTGCGCCTCGAGCGCGGCCGGAATGAAAATGTCGTTCTTCACCGCGAAGAACTCTTCGCGCGTGATCGCCTTGCCCGAGGGGTAACCCGCGACGCCCTTGTGCTCGCGCACCCACTCCGTGAGCTTGTGCTCGTTGAAGCCCTCGGGGTTGTACAGGTAGCCCGTGTGATCGCCGACCGCGATCAGGCTCGCTCCAAACTTCGACAAGATCATCGCGGCGTTCGAGCCCACGTTGCCGAAGCCCTGAACCGTGTACGTGCAGCCCTCGAGGTTGAAGCGATTGTCCTTCGCCCACTCGGTGATGCAGTGAACCACGCCCTGCCCCGTGGCCTTCTCGCGGCCGAGCGTCCCGCCCGAAGCGACGGGCTTGCCCGTCACCACGCCGCGGCTGGCCTGCTTGTTCACGTGGCCGACCGTGTTCATGTACGTGTCCATCATCCAGGACATCGTCTGGCTGTTGGTGCCCACGTCCGGCGCGGGGATGTCGTACTCGGGTCCGATGTTGCCGCCGAGCGCGTGCGTGAAGCGTCGCGTGATGCGCTGAAGCTCCGCCGACGAGTGCTCGCGCGGGTTGACCTTGATGCCGCCCTTGCCGCCGCCGAACGGCAGCTTCATGAGCGAGCACTTCCACGTCATCATGGCCGCGAGCGCCTTGACGTCATCGAGCGTGACCGACTCGTGGTAGCGGATGCCGCCCTTGTACGCCCCGAGGATGTTGTTGTGCTGAATGCGGTAGCCCTTGAAGAGCCGCACTTCGCCGCTGTCCATACGGACCGGGAAGTTCACGATCAGCTCGTTCTTCGGCTGCGACAACAGGTGCTCGACCGTGGGATCGAGACCGATCGCCTTCGCAGCACCCTTCAGATAGCCCTGGATGACCTGGAAGAACTCGTACTTGTTCGACATGCTCTCCGCTCGCCCTTCCTGCGCTCGACGCGGCGCGCGCTTGTGCTTCGCCATTCGCTGAGTCCGCGCGATCTATCCCCAGTGCGCGCGCTCTTTCAAGCGCGTTGGCGCGTCAATCAACGCGACACGGTGCGTAAAAGACCCGGTAAATTCCGCGCTCTTTCGCTTGTTCGCCCCCGCGCGCGCTTCGCCGAACGCCCTTCGGCGCAAGCCCCGCTCTACGGAATGAGCCACCCCGCGCGCTGCATCGCGTAGAGCACTCCCGACACGAACAACAACGCGTCGACCCGATCCAAAATCCCGCCGTGTCCCGGCAGGATTCCCCCAGAGTCCTTCACGCCCACCGAGCGCTTCATCAGCGACTCGCACAGGTCACCGAGCTGCCCCAGCGCTCCCGCGAGCAGCGCAGCGATGATCCCTTTGCCCAACGGAAGCTCGGGCAAGTACCAGAAGTGCGCGAGCAGCGCGCCCACCACGCTGCCACCGAGCCCGCCGATCGCGCCGGCCCACGTCTTGTTGGGAGAGATCGACGCGTACAGCTTCGGGCCGCCGATGCCCTTGCCCGCGAAGTACCCGCCCGTGTCGCTCAGCCACGCGACCATCAGCGAGAACACCACGAACCCAGCGCCCACGCGGCGCGTGCTCATCTCGTCGTGCACGCGCGCGAGCAGGGTGTTCGACGCAAAGCCCACGCCCAAGTACAGCGGCGCCAGCGAGAGCGCCGCCATCCTGAGCATCGCGGTCTTCTGCTCGAGCGGTCGAAACAGCGTGTACAGCAGCGCCGCTGGCACAACCGACGTCAGCGCCAACAACACCCACCCGACGCCGCCGCGCGCGCCGAAGTCCGTCACCGCGCACAGCGCGTAGAGCCCCAGCGTCGCCGCGGTCCCCACCCACTTCGCGAGCCCGTCCTCGGGGTGCGTCATCGCGAAGTACTCGAACGACGCCACGCCCAACGCGAGCGCAACGAAGGCGCCCCACGCGAACCACGGAAGCCCGTACAACAACCCGAGCAACAGCGGCGCCGCGACGACCGCGGTGAGCAACCGTGATCGCAGGTTGCTCATCGAACGCCCTGCACCAGCCCCTGCACCGCGCGCGGCGCCATCGACGACTCGTTGTCGTTCTGCGCTGAGCGAAGCACCTTCACCTGCGCGCCGGTCAGCCCGAAGCGACGCTCGCGCGACTGATACGCGCCGATCGCCTGGTAGAGATCCTCTGCCTCGAAATCAGGCCAGAGCTTCTTGGTGAAGTGCAGCTCGGAGTACGCCGCGCCCCAGAGCAAGAAGTTCGAGATGCGCAGCTCGCCGCCGGTGCGGATCAAGAGGTCGGGCTCGCCCACGGCGACCGACGCGATGCGCGACTGCAGCAGCTCGGGCGTGATCGCCTCGGGGTCGAGCTGCCCTGCGGCCACGGCGCGCGCGAGGTCTCTCGCGGCGTCGGCGATCTCTTCGCGGCCGCCGTAGGACAGCGCGAGGGTGAGAGTCATGTCGCCGTTCTCTGCGGAGTCGTTGGCGAGCGGGTCGAGCACCATGCGCACCTCGGGCGGCAGTCGCGCGAGGTCGCCGATCGCGCGCAGGCGGATCCCGTTGTCGAGGATCTCTCCGCGCTCGCTCACGAGAAACTCACGCAGCAAGCTCATCAAGAGCTGCACTTCGATCCGCGGCCGCGCCCAGTTCTGCTCGGAGAACGCGAACAGCGTGAGGGCCTCGACCCCCAGCCGCCGCGCCGCGCGAACGACCCGTCGAACAGCATCGCTGCCGCGACGGTGGCCTTCGGTCCGAGCGAGCGCGCGCTGCTCGGCCCAACGACCGTTGCCGTCCATGATGATGGCCACGTGCCGAGGAAGATTCTTCGCTTCGATCAGTGTCTCGCTCACAACGACTTTGGCGGTACACTCGCTCGTTGACGGGCGCAAGCGCCCGCGCGGCAAGCGGTCGCAGGCAGGGGGTGAACGGCGCCACGATCCCCATCGACGCCACCGGTGTGTGCGCTTACGCTGCGTGGGTCATGGTGGCCTCGTCGGATTTCTACGCAGAGTTGGGCGTCGCGCGCGGGGCGAACGCGGACGAGATCAAGAAAGCGTTTCGCGCGCTCGCGATGAAATATCACCCGGACCGCAACCCGGATAACAAAGCAGCTGAGGACAAGTTCAAGCGCGTCAGCCAGGCGTACGAAGTCCTCAGCGACCCGAAGAAGCGAGCGATCTACGACGAGTTCGGAGAGATCGGACTCCGAGAGGGATTCGACGCTGACCGAGCTCGGCAGTACATGCGCTGGCAGCAAGGCAACGGCAGCGGCCCGCGGCTCGAGGATCTCTTTGGCAACACCGACCCCAACCAGCCCGTTGATTTCGGCTCGATCTTCGACCGGATCTTCTCGGGCGTCGGCGGCGCGGCAGGGCCGTTCTCGGGCTTTCGGGGCACGCCTGGCGTGGCGATGCGCGGACGCGACCTCGAGGGCGAGCTCGCCATTGATTTCGCACAAGCCGTACGCGGCGCCGAGGTCCCGATCAACGTCAACGGGTCGGAGATGACCGTGCGAATTCCGCCTGGGGCCCGCGACGGCGTGCGCATCCGGGTCGCGGGCAAAGGAATGCCGTCCGCAGGCAACGGTCCTGCTGGAGACCTGCTGCTCAACTTGAAGGTGCGGCCGCACGAGCGCTTCTGGATCGAAGAAAACGGCGAGCTGCACGTGCGCGTTCCCGTCACGCTGGGCGAAGCCTTCAACGGCGCGAAGGTTCGCGTCCCCACGCCCGAAGGCGATGTGATGGTGACCGTCCCTTCGCGGGCGAAGTCCGGCGCTCGGCTGCGCGTTCGCGGCAAAGGAATCCCCGCCGGCAAGACTCGCCCCGCCACGGACCTCATCGTCCACCTCGAGATGGTGCTTCCCGAGAGCGACAGCCCCGAGCTCACCGCCGCGATCGAGACCATCGAGAAGAGCTACAAAGGTGACGTGCGCGCAGGCGTCGCTCTATAGTCGAAGTTCGAAGTGAGTTTTATCTTTGTGCAACAATCAAAGATTCACTCATTCAATCACTAGCGTCGACGAACTCAGCTCGGACGATCCGGTCACCCGGCAGCACGCCATCGACGACCTCCATCCCCTGCACGACGCGCCCCACCCAGGGAAACCGCGCGTCGAGTGAGGGGGCATCGGCCGTCACGATGAAGAGCTGCATTCCTCCGGTGTCCAAACCCGCGAGCGGTACCCCGACCGCTCCGCGATCAAATGGCCGCAGCGCCAGCTCCGTGGGGACAGGAACATCGGTTCCCCCATAGCCGTCTCCCCTGGGATCTCCGCCCTGCGTGACGAAGCCCGAAACCACTCTGTGCCATCGCAGCCCGTCGTACCGTCGCTCGCGCACCACAGCCCGCACGTTGGCCACCGCTCTCGCCGCGCTGAGGGCGTCGAGCTCGATCACAAAGCTCCCAGCGTCCGTCACGAATCTCACTCGTGTCGCTCCCCCGTCGTCCATCTGCCCTGGCGGTCCGGGGATCACGCCAGCATCACCATCGATCGTCCGACGGAGCACCCGCACTGGTGACTGTCTCGCCGCCGCGACTAGCTCTTCTCTATGCAGCAGCCTGGCCAGCTTGATCGCCTGGACCCTCGCCTCGAGCGTCGGACCTTCGGGAGCTTCGAACGGCGCACGAATCAACGCGTCCCTCACGGTCGCGTCCATCGCCCGCGCCAGTTCGGGATGATCCACCAGTCCCTCGATCAGCGCTGCGAGCAGCCCTGCGTCGCGCTCTCGCGCCAGCGTCACCAGCAGAGGCAGCGCTTGCGCGCGCGCCAGAGAGCATGCCGACGTGGCGACTTCACACAGGACCTGCGCCCTGCCCTGAGCCTCGCGTCGAATGTTCGTCAGTTCGCGCGCTCGTGCTGCGTCCCCGCCTCGCATCTTGCCGAGCACGCGAGCGCGCATGGTCAAGGCGATCCAGCCTTCGCTGCCCGACGCGCAGCGTCCTGTGCGTTCGGTGCGCCCGGTCCATCGGTCGATCGCAAACGCGTCCTCGCATTCGAACCACGCCAGCGCATCCCCGCTGAGACCTCGCACTCTCGGAAGCGCGTCGACCATCGCCGTCCACGCCGTGGCGTTGGTCGCTGTGATCGCGCTTTCGGGAATGCCATCGCGCAGCGCCCTCCACGCATTGCCCCACAGCCTCGGTGCCAGGCGAGCGCGCCGCGCCACGAACGTCATCCACTCTCCCCACGGGATGCTCGCCGCGACTGTTCCTTCGGCGAGGCTGCGGACGAGCGCTGGTGTCGCGTGTGCTGTCACCGTCGAGAGGTCATCGAGCGTCGGCGTCCAGGACCCCATTCTCAGCCAACGCGCAGCGGCGAGCTGGCGCTCGAGATCTGCTGCGCCGAGACCCACAGTCGCTCGTGTTGCATCGTCTTGTGCTGGCGTCTGCGCGAGTCGAAACCGATTCACGATGGTCGCGCTCAGCAGGTCTTCGCTCGCAGCGCGCTCCCACGTTGCGGGTGGGGACACGGCACCGCCCGCTCTTGGTCGACCCGCGATGGCGCGGAGCACCAACGATCGCTCAGCAGGCCGAACAGCGTCCCACAACGCGGCCATGTTGTTGGTGGGCAGTCGTCGAGCGAGCAAGAAGAGTCGTGCCTCGCGACGCGACCGTGGCTCGGCGTTCGATAGAGATGCCAGGCATCGCTGAGCCTCGCTCTGGTCCATCAAACCGTCTTCGAACCCGAGATCCAGCAGATCTCCGCCGTGGGTGCGCGATGCTTCCTGGGAGCATGCGTCGACGACAGCGGACGGTCGGGCGTCGGGCGGTGACGTTGGCGATGTTGATTGCCGCGAGGCATCCGCCTGCGAGCGTGGCGTCGCGGTTGTCGCTTGTTGCTCGCAGGCCATCAGCGCCGCGATCGTCAGCACCGTGGCCGCGCGTGTGTGCACCATTGTGTTTGTGGTGTAGCGCAGTGTCGTCACGGTGCGGTGAATCGAAATGTTCCACGTGGAACATGTGTCTTGGAATCGCATGCCCGACGTGTCACGCCACCGGCTGAATCGCACACGACATGACACGCGAATGGTTCGAATCCGATCTCGCGGCGCAAGAGGACCTCGGTCGGCTGCGCCTGCCACGAACGCTCTTGTATCGCGACAACGTCCACGCGACGCTCGACGGCCGGCCCGTCACGGTGTTCTGCAGCAACGACTACCTCGGCCTCCGGTCGGACGCTCGTGTGCGTCGCGCCGGCATCGAGGCACTCGAACGCGAGGCAGCGGGCAGTGGCGCGTCACGGCTGGTGAGCGGCGACCTGTCGCTGTTCACCGAGGTCGAAGCTGAATTCGCGAACTTCGTTGGACTGGAGGCTGCGCTGCTCTTCACAAGCGGCTTCGCGGCGAACGTCGGCATCGTCCCTTCGCTCGTGGAGTCCGAGGACGTGTTGTTCAGCGACGCGCTCAACCACGCGAGCCTGGTCGACGGCTGTCGTCTCTCGCGCGCGCGAACCGTGGTGTATCCGCACTGCGACGCAGCAGCGCTCGAAGCCATGATCGCCGCCGCTCGACCGTTTCGGCGTGGATGGATCGTGACCGAATCGGTGTTCTCGATGGATGGCGACCTCGCGCCGCTGGTCGCGCTTCGGGCCCTGGCACACCACGAGCGACTCGGTCTATACGTCGACGAGGCCCACGGCATTGGAGTGTACGGCGAGTCTGGTCGCGGCTTGGCGTTTGCGTCGGACATTCGTCCGGATGTGCTGATCGGAACGCTCGGCAAGTCTCTCGGTGGTGCGGGCGCGTTCGCGGCGGGCAGTCAGGCACTTCGTCTCTGGCTGTGGAATCGCGCGCGCTCGTTCGTGTTCAGCACCGGAGCGAGCGCGCCCAACGCCGCGATGGCGCGCGAGGCGATTCGGGTGCTGGATTCACAGCCCTCGCTGGTGTCGGTGCTTCGTGCGCGCAGCACGTTGCTTCGCTCGCTTCTGTCGCAGCAGCGGCGCACGATCCCCGGCGATTCCGCCTCGCCGATCGTGCCCATCGTGATCGGCGACGAACGGCTGGCGGTTGCCGCGAGCCGACGGCTGCTCGATCGCGGCTTCTTCGTCTCCGCGATTCGGCCTCCAACTGTTCCACGTGGAACATCTCGGCTGCGGATCACGGTGTCTGTGATGCACACGGAAGAAGAGATTCACGCGCTGGCCGAGGCGATCGAGCAATGCCTGTGACGCCCACCAGAATCGCTGTGACCGGGACAGACACCGGCATCGGCAAGACCACGGTCTCGCGAGGACTACTGCGCGCGCTCGTGAATCGAGAGCATCGGGTGCGACCGCTCAAGTGGCTCGAGACCGGCTGTGATCCACACCGAACCGAGACCGCAGCAGGTGAGGACGCCATCGCACTGGCACGGGCCGCACGGCGCGAGCACGAGTCTGCTCTGATCGGACCCATCCAGTTTCGCCTCCCAGCGGCACCCGTGGTCGCTGCTCGCGCCGAAGGACGAACGATCACCGACGAGCTGCTAGCGCACACGCTCGCAAACGCATCGGTCGACGTGGACGCGGTGCTCATCGAAGGGGCGGGCGGAGCGCTGGTTCCGATCTCCGAGACACGGTTGTTTGTCGACGCATGCCTCGAGATCGCTCACGTACGAGATTTCATCCTCGTCACCCGCGACGGACTCGGAACGATCCACCACACCCTCGCGACCTACGAAGCGCTCGTCCGCCGCGAGGTCAACGTGCTGGCTGTCGTCGTGAATCAGCGATCCGTCGCCGAAGCCAACGACGGCAGCCAATCGGTCGAACAGCTTCGACACTGGCTCGGAGAGCACGCTGTGCTCGGCCCCGTTCCCCCGTTCGAGTCCCCCACGGACGATCAGCTTGCAGCGGCAGTCGAAGCGACTGGACTCGTCGAGCGCGTCCAACGCTTGCTCGATCGCCGCAGCTGAGCGGCTACTTGTCCATCGACGGCATCGGGCTGTCGTACGCAGGAATGCCCGTGACCGCGTGACCCAGCACCAACGAGTGAATGTCGTGCGTTCCCTCGTAGGTGAACACGGTCTCGAGGTTGAGCATGTGACGGCCGATCGGATACTCGTAGGTGATTCCGTTGCCGCCCAGCACGTCGCGGCAGGTGCGCGCGGTCTCGAGCGCCATCGCCACGTTGTTGCGCTTGGCCAGCGACACCTGAGCAGGCGTCATCTTCTTCGCCTGCTTCAGCTGCCCCAGCCGGTAGACCACGAGCTGCGCCTTGGTGATCTCCGTCAGGATGTGCGCGAACTTCGCTTGCACCAGCTGGTACCCAGCGATCGGTCGCGAGAACTGAACGCGGTCCTTGGCGTAGTCGACCGCGCACTCGAAGCACGCTTCAGCGGCGCCGACCACTCCCCACGCGATGCCGTAGCGAGCCTGCGTCAGGCAGCCGAGGGGACCCTTGAGCCCTTCGACATTGGGAAGCAGAGCGTCCTCACCGACCTCGACGTCTTCGAGGATCAGCTCGCTGGTGACCGACGCGCGAAGCGAGAACTTTCGCTCGATCTTCTGCGCCGTGAACCCAGGAGCATTGGTCGGGACGATGAACCCGCGAATCCGGCCGTCGAGCTTGGCCCAGATGATCGCGATGTGAGCGAGGTTGCCGTTGGTGATCCAACGCTTCGTTCCGGTGATCTTGAAGCCCTTGGAGGTGCGCTCGGCGCGGGTGAGCATGCCGCCCGGGTTCGATCCGAAGTCGGGCTCGGTCAGGCCGAAGCAACCGATGATCTCGCCGGTGGCCATTCCGGGGAGGTACTTGCGGCGCTGCTCTTCGCTTCCGTACGCATAGATCGGGTACATGCAGAGGGCGCCCTGCACGCTGCAAAACGAACGGATGCCCGAGTCGCCGCGCTCGAGCTCCTGCATCGCCAGACCGTAGGCGATGTCGTTCATTCCGGCACAGCCGTACTCCTCGGGGAGGTTGGCTCCGAGGACGCCCGCCTTGCCGAACTCGGCGATGAGCTCCATCGGAAACGTGCCGTCCTCGAAGTGCTTCGAGATCGTCGGGAGAACCTTGTTGCTCACCAGCGAGCGAACGTTGTCGCGAACGAGTCGCTCGTCGTCGGTCAGCAGGTCGTTGATGTCGTAGAAATCCGTCGCCATGTGGGTGGTACTCCTGCGCGGCTTGTCGCGCCAAAAGGCAGCGGACACTAGCACGCGAATCACCCGGTGAAATCAGCGACGAAGTCGTCGTTGCGCTGGCGGATTGATCGCTGGACGAACGGGCTGAACAGTCCCGTCCAGCGCCGCGCGCGCAGCGGCGAGGACCACGGTCCCCGCGCGACCGTCGCACTCCGAGACGTGCGTCACCACCAGGCGCTCGGAGGCTCCGACCGAGTACCCGACGAACCACGCCTCGCGATCGTCCATCGCCACGACGCCCCGCAGCGGACCAGGCTCGCCGAAACGGGGAACAAGCGCTTCGTTCCACAGCGTGGGCTCGGGTCCCGGGTGCTCGCGAAGGGCGAGGGCCAGGGCGAGGGCGTCGTCGAGCGAGAGCGACCAACCGTCGCCGTGCGAAGCGAGCCGCGCGCGCGCTTCGGGGTCCTCGGACACCGCAGGGCTCGCCACCTGCAGCGCCGCAAACGCAGCAGCCAACATCGACGTCCCCAGCCGCGGAGCCAGCGCGTCGAAGTAGCCCCTGCATCCAACGGCCACCGCGTCCGCGGGACGAATCAGCCCATGGGGCCTCTCGCAGCGCGACCCATCGCACCGAAACGTGTCGTCCGCTCGAACAAGCTCGGCGCGCGCTGCGGCCACCAACGCCACCACGTGCGCGAGCGACCGAGCCGGCAGCGCGACCTCCGGCGCTCGCTCGCGCGTCCACACGTGGGCTTGCCGTCGATCGATCGTCGCGATGATCGCCAACGCCCGCCGCGCGCTTCGAAGCTCGTCCCATCGAACGAGCTGCCAGCCCGCCCGAAGCGGCACCGAACCATCTGTGACAGAATATGTCCCCCGCTTGCAGTGCCACCCTGCGCTGGCAATGAGGACGAGGGCGGCGCGACGAGAGAGCATCACTTCGAGCTGCTATTTACCTGAGAATCGAGAAATCAGCGCGAAGTTCAAAAGCATTGCTTGACTGTGCCGTCGATTGGGCGCAGTGTCCGCCTCCCGTCGGGGCTGTAGCTCAGCTGGGAGAGCGCCAGAATCGCACTCTGGAGGCCGTGGGTTCGATCCCCATCAGCTCCACAAAAGGAACCACGACGGAAGACGAGGCATCGAAGGAAACTTCGGTGCCTCGTCGCCATTTGGGGGGTCGCAGTTCGTCACCGGGCGGGCGGGGCACTTCATCGCGCGCACGCGGGGGCGATGCAGTGGTAGACCGCACTCGTTGGCTCCGCGCGTGTGCGCGTGAGCGCTGGAGGAATCGATCGTGGCCAAGACGCTCAAAGACCAGTTGCTGACCGCTGAGAAACGCCCGCAGTTGCTCACGGACTGCGAGAAGCTCATCGACGAAGAGGTCGCCGCGAAGTCGGGTCTCTCGGGGATGGCCGTCAAAGCCGCCTTCGGGATGGTCAAAGCGGTGAAGCCCGGGATCATCCGCGAGAGCGTCGACGCGCTCATCGACGCGTTCGTCGAGAAGATGGAGCCGTTTTACACGGCCCAGCAGAGCAGCACGCAGAGCGTCGAGGCGTACTTCAGCGCTCGCGCCGGAGAGGTGTCCGACGCGCTGCTCGGCGTGACCGACGCCCGCGCCGCCCGCGCGAAGAACGCCACCATCAAGAAGGCCTACGAGTCCCTGCGCCCCAAAGGAAAGCAGCACGTCGAAGCGGCGATCCCGCGCCTCTCGCGGCTCGTCGGTCGCTACGTCGGCGCGTGAGCGAAGGGGAGCACTGCAGCAGCCATGAAGCCCGCCATCCATCTCGAAGGCAAGGTCGCGGTCATCACCGGCGCGTCGCGCGGCATCGGCGAGGCGATCGCTGAGTGCTTCAGCGCGCACGGCGCCGCGGTCGTGCTCGCGTCGCGAAAGCTCGAGGCGTGCGAGCAGGTCGCACACAAAATCAACCGTGACGGCGGTCGCGCGATCGCCATCGCCGCGCACGCAGGCAAGCCCGAGGACCTGCACGCGCTCATCAAGCGCGCGGCCGATCACTTCGGCGCCGTCGACGTCCTGGTCAACAACGCCGCCACCAACCCGCACTTCGGGCCGATGGTGAGCGTCGACGGCGGGGCGTGGGACAAGACCTTCGAGGTCAACGCGCGAGGATACTTCGAAGCGACGCGGGCGTTCGTCGAGCACGCGGTCGGGCGCAACGCGCGCGGCTCGGTGGTCAACGTCGCGAGCATTCAGGGCCTGGGCGCGGCGATGACCCAGGGCGTGTACGGGATGACCAAAGCTGCGGTGATCTCGATGACCAAGACGCTCGCGGCCGAGCTGGGCGCGTCGGGCATTCGAGTCAACGCGATCGCGCCGGGGCTGGTCAAGACGCGCTTCGCTTCGGCGATCGTCGAGAACGAAGACCTGGTGAAGCGCGTGCTCGATCGCACCCCGTTGGGACGATACGCAGAGCCCGAAGAGATCGCTCCGGCGGCGCTGTACCTCGCGTCCGACGCGGCTGCGTACGTGACGGGCCACACGCTGGTGATCGACGGCGGGTACACGCTGGACTGAGCGGGGCTCAGGTCGACGGGGATTCGTCGGGCTCACCCGCGGTGCGCACGCGGAGCATCGAGCCGGGGTCGAGGGAGAGGTCGCGGCCGCCGATGTTCCATTGGCGGGGGGAGGGCGAGAGGTTGCTGAGCTCGATGGTGCGAACGTCGTTGGCGTCGACGGTCGTGCGAGCGATGGTGGCCTCTGCGAGCGAGGCGTCATCGGCGAGCGCGACGACCACCTGCTGCGTCCAGCGGTCGCTCACCCACGAGAGCTCGAGCGCGGCGCCGCCAGCAAACGCACGCTCGCGCACAGTGCACGAAGCCACGGGGCTGTCATCGCTGCGAGGGGTGTCGAAGACCATGGTCGCAGGAGCGCGAGACGTCAGCGAATAGTCCACCCGACAGGATTGATCCGCGTGGATCACCAGCGAAGCGTGCGCGTTCGAGAGCACCCAACGCGCGCCCGTGCGACGGGCGACCGTCGGGCCGCTCGAAGCGCCGCGGCTGGGTGGCGTCACGGGAGGCACATAGGTCGAGCTCGCTCCGCACGCGAACGGGCCGCAGTCGGTCATGCGCTCGAACGACGACGGATCGAAGGCTCCCGAAGACTGCAGCGCGTCGAGCAAGCCCGCGCGAAGCGCGTGCATGCGAGCCATCGCCGGCGCGATACGCGCCCAGCGCTGACGGGCCCAATAGGCCTGGTACCAGGCGCGGCGACGCTCCCACCACTCGCGAAACGCAGCTTCGTCCCAGGTCCAAGCCTCTTCGGACACGAGCGTGCCTTCGAGGGACGGCGAGGGCATGCTCGTGGGCGAGGGGACCGCCGTCGAACGCGCCGCAGACGGAGCTGCGCTCGGCGCCGCGACCTCGATCGCGCGGGGCGTGACGGGCGCGGGCTGCGCGCGAGCGGCGAGAGGACGCGGCGCGTGAATCGTAGGGACGATCGCCGGTGATTCGCGCTCGATCACGGGAGACCATCGATCGCTCTCGCGAGGACCATCGGCGCGCGACGGGATCCACGCAGCGAACGCGGCGACCGCGCACGGCAGCGCGAAGAGCGCGAAGAGAGCTGCAGGGTCCACGGCGCGACGGCGCGCTGTCGACGCGGAGGTCGAGCGAGGTTCGAGCATATTGGCACCCGTCACGACGCGTCGATCGAAGACAGCGGCGGTCGTGTGACGAAGAACGCGCGACGTGCGCGGTGCTTTCACAGACGCACGAGGGCGACGAAAAGTTCCCTACGAATTTCAGGGGAGCGCCGAGGAGCGAGACTTCACAGCGTGAACGGGTAGTTGACGCTGAACGTCGGCTGCGAAAAGGGCGGGACGACCGCCGCTCGCACCGCGCGCGCCATGCACGAGCCCGTCGGTGTCCCCGCGAACGGCGGCGCGACGTTGGCTGTCGTCACGCGACCCGATGACGCGAAGACGACGTTGATGCTCGCGGTTCCGCTCTGGCCGGTGCTCGCAGCGCACTGACGCACGTTGGATTGCACGCCGCGCATCGCCGCGATCACGTCGTTGCGACCAGGCGTCGCAGGCGCGTTCGAAGGAGCCGACGAAGCGGTGGAGGGAGCGCCGTTGCTCGCGGGGCGCGTCTGCGTTCCGCAAGAGAGCAAGCAGGCGATGTCGCCACGGCAACGAGCGGCGCACGAGCCGCCCGCGGGCGCGGTGCTCGGGCTGTTGTTCGAGGGCGTCGGGCTGGTCGAAGGAGAGCTCGGCGCGCTGTTGTTCGACGAGCCCGACGGCGTGCTCGAGCGCGTCGCGCGGGGAGTGCGCTCGGCGCGGTTGCTCGGCTCGTTGCCCGCCGGAGCCGTGCCCGCTGGCTGCGTCGTGCCCGCGGGTCCAGGCGCGGTCGCAGCTCCGTTGGTGCTCGGTGTCCCGGCGTTGTTCGGCCCAGCGTTCGCTGCGCTCCCGCTGTTGCCCGGGTTGTTGTTCTGCCCGTTGTTGCTGTTGTTGCCGTTGCCGTTGTTCGGCGCGTTGGCGGTGTTCGGGCCGCTGCCTTCGGTGCCGACCTGCGTCTGCGGCTGTCCCGACTTGAGGATGTACATCGCGGCCAGCCCGCCACCGACCAAGATGAACATCGACCCGAGCACGCTGGCGACGACCGTCTTGTTGGTGCCGCCAGACCTCGCGGGCTCCGACGCGACCGCGGCGTTGGGCGCAGGGACAGGCGCGAGCATCGGCGCGGCGAGCGGCGAGCCCAGCCCGCTGCCTGCGCTCACCGTGAGGATCTCGTCGACGGCGCTCTTCGCGTTGGTCATCGACTTGATGTCGATCACGCCGACGTCGGACTTCGGCTTGCTCGCCGGGCTCTTGGCGCTGTGTCCCTCGGGCTCGCCCGACAGCTGCGCGAGCGAGAAAAGCGCGGAGTTCTCGTTGCGCTCGCCCGTGTGATGCTCGTGCGGGACCGCAGGCTTCGGCGCAGCGGCGGCGCTCGCGAAGAACGCGTCGTTCGACGACGGAGGCGCGCCGGTCGAACTTGATTTCGTGTGCGTATTGGCCACGGACGGCACCGGGCTGCGCGCGGCGCTCTCGAGCACGTCGACGGTGCTCGAACCGAAGAGCGGCATGTCCGTCGCGGGCGGCTTGGGGTGCGCTTCTGCCGCGAGAAATTGCTCGAACTTCGCGCGCGCCGCGGCCTTGGCGCCCTCGTTGGGCGCGTCGCTCTTGGCCGACGAGATCATCTCGCGCGCGAGCACGCTGCTGTGGCTCGCGGGGCTGCTGATGCGCGGAGGCGCGTCGTCGCTCATGGCGCCCTCCTCGGGGTGTGCGAGAGCCGAGCGCGCACGCGCGTGACAGACTTCTCGAAGGCGAGCCGCGCCGCCTTCAAGCGTGAGTACACCGTGCCGACAGGAACGCCCACGCGCAGGGCGATCTCTTCGACCGGCAGCTCGTCGATCTCGTACAGGACGAACACGGCTCGCTTCTCGACGTCCATGCCTTCGAGGGCCTCGTCGAGCAGGGCGCGCGCTTGCGCTCCGTGCACGCGAAGCTCGGGGTCGGACGCGTGAGGGTCCGCGTGGGTGTGCTCTTCGATGGGCTCGCCCGTCGGCTGCTCGCGACGCACGTGCGCGCGGCGGTGGTAGTCGCTCGCGACGCGAAAGCAGATGCCGTACAGCCAGGTGGTCAAGCGCGAGCGTCCCTCGAACTCATCGCGCTTGCGGTGGACGACCACGAAGACCTCCTGAAGCGCATCGTCGACGTCGGACTCTCGAACGCCGAGGCGTCGAAGCGAGCGCCACACGAATTCAAAATGTCCGTCGAACACCGCGCGCACATCGAGCGGGCCGGCGACAGGAGGCTCAGGGATTTCTACCGCGGGCGCCGAGTTCACCACAGCAGGATCCGTCGCGGCGCCGGACTTCGGCGTCGAGACACCCTTGAGTGGGAGAGCGGCCTTGGGATCTCGCACCGAATCGACACTCCACGAAACAAAGCAGCGCAGACGAGGCCGCGCTCCCGCGACGCGACGTCCCTGTGACGCGCGTCGGCTTCGGGGGACTCTACCTCACATCGGGTAGACGTTCGTGGACTCGCCGCGACGACCTTCGGATGGGCCTGCTGCGGCGCTCGTTCCACCGACGCCGGGCATGCCGAGGCGATAGTTGACGCCTTCGATCGTGGGGCGACCCATCCCGTCGACCCAGACGCCGAGGCTCGGGCCGCCGCCGCCGCCGCCGCCCGGACCACCGGCGCCGCCGCGACGACCATCGCCGCCGCGTCCGCCGTTGCCGATCTCCGTCGCGCTGGCGGTGCCGGGTGTTCCACCGGTGCCCGCTGCGCCGCCATTGCCGCCGTTGCCTGCTGCGCCGCCCGCGCCGCCGCCGCCCGTGGCGATGGTGATCCCGCGCAGCGTGAGCGCGCTGCGAATCGCGAGCACCCCGATGGACGCTCCGCCGCCGCTGCCGCCGCGACCGCCGGTGCCGCCGCAGCCGCCCGCGCCGCCACCGCCGCCGCCGTTGCCAGAGCCGTCGATGCACAACGTGCTGGTCTGCCCAGAGCTTCCGCCACCACCGCCGCCGCCCGCGCCCGGCACGCCGTCACGCCCAGCGGTGCCCGTCGCCGCGGTGTATTCGCCGGTCATCGCGTCGAGCACGCCGATGGACGCGCCGCCCATTCCAGCCACACCCACAGCACCATCGGTGGCTGCGCTCGTCCCTGCGTTGCCGGGCATGGGTGTGCAGCCGCCGGTCATTCCGCCGATGCCGCCCTGGCTGCCCGCGGTGCTGTTTCCCCCAGAGATTCCAGTGAATCGTGGGGCGCGACCGCCGCCGCCGCCCTCGCCGCCGTTGGCCATGGGGCACGCCGCGTTGATGCCAGGAGCGCCGCCGTTGCCAGGAGCGTTCTCGTTGTCGTTGGCTCCGGCGCCGCCGGCGCCGCCTGGCGCGCCGTCACCGCCGTTTTCTCCAGCAGTTCCGTTGGCGCCGGGAGCGCCGCGGCCCGCGCTCAAGATCGCGCCGTCGAACACTTCGATGGACGGCGCATCGATCGCGCGCAGGGCGATCGACGCTTGTCCGGGCATCATCGCGTCGGCGCTGCGCACTTCGATGCGCCCGATCCGCGTTGGATTTCGAAGGACGCGGCCCTCGAGCGCGACCCTGGCTCCGACGAGGATCGACTGCCCCGCGCCGCGCGTCCACATGGCCCGGCGATCGTAGCCGCCGAAAATCCCGACGCCGGCGACGAGCGAGACCGTGTTGGCCTCCGTGTACATCCCGCGCGAGACCAGGATCTGCGTTTTTCCCATGGACATCGCGCGCATGAGGGCGGCGCTGATGGTGCGCATGGGCTGCTCGGCGGTTCCGGGCTGCGAGTCGATGCCGTCGTCCGCGACGAAGAGGGCCTTCGAGCGGTCGCCGTCGATCCCGTCGCAATTTGCGTCGAAATTGTCTGGGTCAGGCTCGTCCGGAGCGCCCATCATGCACGGGCCGACCGGGCCGCTGTCCCTTCGGCCCCCTTCGGAGCCGCCATCCGAGCGGCCCCCGTCCGAAGGTCCATTCTCACCGACCGCGCAGTGAGCCAGGGAAAATGCCAGGAAAAGCAGCGTTACTCGCGGGCGCACTGAGCGAGGGTAGCACAGCGTCAGTGACGCGATATTGACGAATCGAGTGCCACTTCAATACGGTGCGAAGGGAGATTCATGGCAGACCGGAGCACGATCGACGCGAAGCTCGAGCAGCTTCAAGAGATGCTCGCCACGATGGAAGAGCAAACGCTCGCTGAGTTTCAGGAGCGGCTCGACATGTCGTGGATCTATCACGACTGTGCGCTCGAAGGGATGGTCCTCACCTTTCACGAGCTCAAGAGCGCCATCGACAACGACGTGGTCAGCGACGTGTCGTTGATCCCCACCTACGACGAGATCCGCGCGCACAAAGCCGCGATCGACTGGGTTCGCGAGCAAGCTTCGAAGGGCAAGAAGCAGCCGATTACGCTCGAGCTCTTGCTCAAGCTGCGGGACGTGCTGACGCCCGAGCCGACCCCGCCGCCCGCGGCGATCGCGACGGTGAGCGTTCCGCCGCCCCCCCCGCTGCCGACGATCTTGCTCGAGCCGAAGCCGGCGCCGACGCCCGTGCTGCTCGAAACCAAGCCGACGGCGAAAGAAGTCAAAGAGGCCAAGGCGGCCGCGGCCGCGGCGGACCCGACGCCCTACCGTCGCGATACGCCCGTGCACCGGCTGTATTTTCACGATATTCCAGCGGCGGACAAGATCGCGGGCGAGATGAAGAAGCTCGGCGAGTGGCTGCTCGAGCCCGAGACCAAGAAGCTCCCCGCGCTTCGCCTCGCGTCGAAGCTGCACTTCAAGCTCATGCAGATCTACCCCTTTCCGAAGCACAGCGGAAAGCACGCGCGCCTCGCGATGAACCTGGTCCTGCTGCGCGCCGGGTATCCGCCGTCGATCGTGCACTCGACCGAGCGGCAGCGGTACTACGAGTCGCTTCGCGGCCCGACCTCGACGCTGCACAACATCATGCTCGAGAGCCTCGAGAACGCCATCGAGAGCGCGATCAAGCTGTTCACCGAGGCCAAGAGCGGCCGTCGCGCCCTCGCCTGATCGAGCGCTGTCTCAGCCGAGCTTCTGCACGAGCTGACGGGGGATCTCTCGGCCTTCGAGCGCGAGCACGCGCGTGCGATTGGCGCCCTCGAGAAAGAGCGCGACCTTGTCGTGCGAGCGAAACACCGCGAATCGACCGAGGCCCTCCCAGCCGAGCGTCCCTTCGCCCGAGGGCTCGATCGCGACGCTGCCGTGCTCAGTCCGGCGCAGCGTTCGACCGCCGAGCGGCACTTCGACCCCAGGGAAGCCCATCGCTTCGAGCGGGCGGCTCACCTCGAGCACCCACACGGATTGACCGTCGCGGGTGAGCGCGAGCCAACGATCGACGCCCTTTTCGGGCGCGACGAAGAGCCGCAACGCCACGCTTCCTTCGCGCTTGAGCAGCAGCTCGCCCGAGAGCCAGAAGCTGTCGCCCATGTGCGTGAGCACGTCGCCGACGCGCACGCCGTCGCGCGAGGCCGTGACGGTCTGCGCAGGGAGCTTCGGGCGCGGCGCGTCCGGCTCGCGACGACCGCGGATCCAGCGAGCGGTGGCCGCAGCCGCAGGAGCGCCGACGAGAACGATCACACCGAAGATAAAAGGGTCCATGCCAGGGTCAGCCGCGGAGTGTAGCGCGCTTCAGCGAGAGAGCGCGTCGTGCAACGAGCGCGCGACGGAGACGAGCGTCGATGGGTCGTTTGCGTGCGAGGACAGCGCGCCGATGAGCGCTCCTGCGGTGGCGCCGGCGGCGCGGATCGAAGCGGCGTTGTCAGCGGTGATCCCGCCGATCGCGACGAGGGGGACGCCCGCGGCGCGCGCGCGCTCTGCGGCTCGAGCAAGCAGCGCGAGGCCCACCGTGGGGTCGGGGGCGTGCTTCGAGCGCGTGTCGAACACGGGGCCGAACGCTACGTAGTCGGGCTTGTGCGCGAGCGCCTCGTCGAGCTGTCGAAGGTCGTGCGTCGAGACGCCCACCATCACGCCGCGCGCGATCGAGCGAACGTCGTCGAGCGAGAGGTCCTCTTGCCCGACGTGCAACACATGCGCGTCGGAGAGCACGGCGAGGTCGGGTCGATCGTTGACCACGAAGGGCACTGCGGCCTTCGCGCAGCGCTGGGCGAGCGAGCGAGCGACGGAGAGCGTCTGCCGCGCGGTCCAGTGCTTTGCGCGCAGCTGCAGCGCGAACAGCGGCGCGGCCGAGAGCAGCGCGTCGGCGAACGCGAGCGGATCGTGCGCGCCGAGGGCGTCGGCGTCGACGATGGCGTAGAGGCCCGAGCGTTGGGAGAAAGACACGTCGGCGCGAGTTTGCGCACGGGGCGCCGGGCGAGTCGAGGCTTGCGCGCGGGCGTTGGGCGGGGATAGACCGAGCGCAGCGTGCGCCACGAGGACGACAAGCGAGCGGACGAGGCGTTTGCGTGGGCGCGGGTGACCAACGCGGTGGGCGTGGTGGCGCTCGGGTGCGCGCTGCTCGCGCTGGCGAGGTTTCGGACGTTTCACAACGAGACGTTCGACCTGGCTTTTTACACGCGAATGCTCTGGGGGATGGGCCGCGGAGACCTGTACCACCCGCTGACCAACTCGCACGTGTACGGGCTGCACGCGTCGTGGGTGCTGTATCCGATGGCGTGGATCGGGCGGGCGATCCCGCTGGTTCCGCTGATGTTGGTGGTGCAAGCGACGGCGCTGGCCGGCGCGGCGGTGCCGCTCGCGCGCATGGCAGCGCGGCGGCTACGAACGCCGATCGCCGGTGATTTCGCGGCGATTTCGTACTTGCTCTACCCCACGGTGCTCACGGCTGCGACGTACGAATTTCACCCGAGCTCGCTCGCGCTGCTGCCGCTCGCGTACGCGCTCGACGCGTGGGACCGCGAAGAGTGGCGCAAGGGAGCGATTGCGCTCTTTGTTGCCGCGATGTGCCGCGAGGACGCGGCGCTCGTCAGCGCGCTGTGCGGGCTGGCGCTCGCCGTCGACAAGCGCGCGGCGCCGCGACGATGGGGGCTCGCGATCGCCGCGATGGCGACGGTGTACTTCGTGGGCTACCAGTTCGGCGTCGCGCCGAAGTACCTGCCGCGACGAGGGTCGTTTGCGCTGCATTTTGGCTCGATCGGAACGACCCCGTCGGCCATCGTCCGCGCCGTGCTCGCGCACCCCATCGCGACGCTGAGCGCCGTGGCGACGCCTGCGAAGTGGCTGTACGCGCCGAGGCTGCTGGCGCCGGTCGCGTTTCTGTCGTTGCTCGCGCCGCGGTGGTTGTTGCCTGCGCTCGTCCCGATCGCGATCAACTTCTTGTCGCAGTGGCCGACGGCGACGCAGGTGCGCTCGCACTACGCGCTGCTCGCGGTGCCGTTTGTGTTCGCCTCAGCGATCCACGGGGCAGCTCGGCTCGTGGATGCGAAGCACGCGCTCGGCGCGCCGATCGACCGGCCCACAGGCCGCAAGATGTTAGCGCTCTGCGCGGCGATCGTGCTCGGCGCTGGGCTGCTCGCGCAGAGGAGGGCGGGCGCGACGCCGATCTCGCGGCTCTTTCGCGCGAGCGACTACGAGCGAGACGCGAGGGCCACGGACCTCGAGCGCATCGTGCGCGAGGTTCGACCGGAGGCCTTCGTGGTGGCTCCAGACTACGCGCTCGCGCACCTGGCGCAGCGGCCTCTGTTGCAGCGGTTCGACGCGTGGACGCGTGAAGCGGACGACGTCATCGTCTCGATCGCGCACCGCCAGCGCTTCGACGGGACGCAAACGCTGTGGCGCACGCGCGAAGAGATCCCCGTTCGCAACGCGCTCGCCCAGGGAAAGTACGGGCTCTTTCGCGCCGAAGGCTCGCACCTGCTGCTGCGACGAGGGCTCTCTCCGCGGGCGTACGCCGAGGGGCGCTACGTCGCGTTCTCGTCCGACCAGTGGAATCAGCCGCGTCACGTCGACGTCGATCGCTCTGTCGCTGTCGCGTCGTGGCGAGTCGAGCCGCGAGACGCGCGCGCTTCGACGGTCACGCTGTGGCTCGTCACCCGCGAGCGTTGGCCGCACGACATGGGGCTCGAGCTCGGCTGGGGCCCGATGCACCGCAGCGGGGACCGCGACGACCCCGAGCGAATCCGCTCGTTTCTTCCGTACGACGGGCTGCTCAGCCCAGCGCACCTGCGGGTCGGAGAGGTGTCTCGCACGAGCGTGACGGTCCCGGCCAGCAGCGCAGAAGTGCTGCAAAATGGGCTCTATTTCGGGGTCCGTCGCGTCGATGGCTCGCGGCTGCATCAGGACGCGCCTCACTGGGTCCGGCTCGACGTGCGCACCACGCGTTGAGGCGACGCGCCCGCTCGATGCTCGCGTCGCGCGCGACATTGGACTACACCCTGTGCGTACGGTCTGTGACTTCGAGGGTGTTGTTCGTTGCTGCGTTGGGTCTCGCTGCGTGCGCAGGGCAACGCGCGCACGTCGTCGACCCCGCGGCGAGCAACGCGCAGAGCGCGACCGACGCGAGCGCGCGCGCAGCGGACGCGGGCCGCGGTGACGCTCGCTCGGATGCAGCGCAAGACGCACAAACAGTGATCGTCGCGGCGCCGCCGGCGAGGCCGAAGGGGACGCTGCGCTTCGAGGTTCGCGACCGCGCGACGCTTCGACCGATCGCGGCGCACGTCGCGGTGCGAGGCGTGGAGGGCACGCCGGACCCCGACCTCGGACCGCGGCACCGGGCCGATGGCGCGCTGCAGTCGCGCATCGCAGCGACGGGCCAAGGCGTGATGGAGCTGGCGGCCGGCGTGTACCGCGTGACCTTCGACCACGGGCTCGAGTGGAGCATTTTTACTGCGCGCATCGAGGTCACGGCCGAGCGCGAGACGGTCATCACGGCGGCGATCGAGCGCGTGTTGGCCATGGACGACTGGACCTCGTGCGACCTGCACGTGCACGCCGAGCGCTCGTTCGACTCGCGCGTGTCCATCGTGGATCGCGTGGCTTCGCTGGCGTCGGTGGGGGTCGAGTTCGCGACGCCGACCGAGCACAACGTGGTCGGTGACTACAGCGAGGGCGTGCGTGCGCTGCCCGAGGCCGCGCGCAGCGGGCGGGGCGCGGGGCTCGCGTGGGTGAGCGCGGTCGAGGTGACGACGGACCGGGCTGAGTTTCCGATCGGGCACTTCAACGTGTTTCCGTATCGGGCGGACCCGAGAAGAGAGCACGGGGGGCCGCCGAATTTTCTCGCGAGCCCGACGGAGATCTTTCGGCAAGCGCGCGCCAACACGCGCGACGCGATCATCCAGGTCAACCACCCGCGCATGGAGCCCAACATCGGGTACTTCACGCGCTCGCTGGTCGACACGCACACGAATTCAAGTACGTCGCCGCGCTACGACCACAGCTACACGGCGATCGAGGTGTTCAACGGGTTCTACCTGGGCGTCCCCGCGGAGGTAGACCGGGTGATGCGCGACTGGCTCGCGTTGCTCTCGACGGGGGCGCGCTACGTGGGGACGGCCAACAGCGACTCGCACCAGATCGCGTACGAAGCCGCGGGCTACCCGCGCACGTACGTGCTCACGCCCTGCGCGGGGGACGTCTCTGCGCCGACCGACGTGGTGCTGCGATCGCTGCGCGCAGGGCACGCGTTCGGGACGAGCGGCCCGATGCTCTTCGTCACCTCGGGCGCCGCCGGCCCTGGCGACACCGTGCGCCTGGCCCGCGGGAGCAGTCGCGCGACGGTGCGCGTGATCGTGCGCGCGGCGCCGTGGGTCGACGTGGACATCGTCGAGCTGTATCGAGACACCGAGCTCGTCGCGACCGTGGCGGTTCCGCCGTCGACCGAGGTCGAGCGAGTGGACGCCGAGGTGCCGATCGAGGCGGTGCGGGATCGTCATGCGATCGTGGCGATCGCGCGTGGGGATCGCTCGCTCGGGGACGTGCTTCCGCGGCTCGAAGCGAAGCCGTTTGCGTTTACCAACCCGCTGTGGATCGTGCGGCGCTGAGCGCTCAGGCAGCGAGGTCGGTGAGGACGCCACGCAGTTTCTGCAGGGCGCGGGCTTCGATCTGACGGACGCGTTCTTTCGAGATTCCCAGCGACTGACCGAGGGACTCGAGGGTGGTCTCGCTCTCGGCGAGGACGCGGCGCTCGAGGATCCAGCGCTCGCGCTGGCTGAGCGATCCGAGCGCGTCGTTGATGCGGGCGCGGGCGCTCGCGTTGTCGAGCTCGTGTGTGGCGAGCTCTTCGGGCGAGGGGCCATCGTCGGCGAGGCGGTCGATCGCTGCGCTCTCGTCGGGCGCGGCGGCGTCGAGCGAGCTGTCTCTGCGCTCGAGCAGCGGCAAGAGACGCGCAGCTTTCTCAGTGGTCATGCCCGAGAGGGCCGCGAGCTTTGCGGGGTCGCTCTCGCGGCTCTTTCGGTAGGCGCGCAGCGCGCGGCGCTCGGACTTCGAGCCACCGATGCGGACGACGCGGTAGCCGCGGACGACGTAGTCGCGGATTTCGGCGCGGATCCAGTAGACTGCGTAGGTGACGAGCCGGCACGCGCGGTCGGGCTCGTAGCGGAGGGCGCCCTTCAAGAGCCCGAGATTTCCCTGTTGGATGAGGTCTTCGAGGGGGACGCCCCAGCGTCGGTACTCGTTTGCGATGGTGATGACGAAGGGGAGGCTGGCGGCGACGAGGCGATCGCCTGCCTTGTGATCACCGGCCTTCCATCGCCGCGCGAGCTCACGCTCTTCGTCGGCAGCCAGCGGTTTGATCCCCGCGAGAGACGACCTGTACGCTTCGAGAGCCGTTGCAGAACCGAACACCGCCATTGAAACCTCCGCGCACGCCGTGCGTTCACGCGGTGTGCCATCGGCGCGTCAACACGCGGTGATCATGCAGCGCGTGCACAATCGAGTGCAGATTGCGCAGCCAATGTGCCGCACGGGGGTCCACGACGCCGCACACGCAGCTCCTGCACCCCGGTAACGTGTTCGGACGAGGCCGAACCCACAGCAATCCTTGCGGGAACGAGTCTCACAATCCCCCGACGCGACGTCCGTCAGGCGCTCAGAGCGCGTCGAGGTCGATGACGAGGCCTTCGCGAGCGGCGACGGAGTTGGGAAACACCTCGCGGGCGCGGCGCTCTTTGTCAGCGACGTCGTCGTCGCTCTGGTTGGGGTCGTGGTGAAAGAGCACGTAGCGCTTCACGCCGGCGAGCCGGGCGAGGTTTGCGCCTTCGATCATGGTCGAGTGCCCCCAGCCGACCTTGGGCATGCGGCCGCCCTCACCGGAGTACTCCTCGGGGGTGTACTGCGAGTCGTAGATGAAGACGTCGGCGCCGCGGGCGATCGAGAGGATGTTGGGGTCGGGGACCGCGTAGTGTTCGGTGTCCGTGGCGTACACGAGCGAGCGGCCGTTGTGCTCGATGCGGTAGGCGAAGACGCCGTTGGGGTGGTTGCCGGGTACGCCGAACACTTTGACCGAGCCTTCGGCGCCGAGCAGGACTTCTTCGCGCTCGTGCAGGTCGCGGAAGTGCATTTTGCTGCCCATCTCGCTGAGGCGAACGGGGAAGTTCGGGTAGTTCATCTGCCCGGCGAGCGTCTCTTCGAGCGTGGCGGTGACCGACCGAGCGCCGTAGAGGAAGAACGTGTTTCCTCGCAGAAACGCTGGGACAAAGAAGGGAAACCCTTGGATGTGATCCCAGTGCACGTGCGAGAAGAACAAGTGCGCGGTGACGGGCAGCTCTTTCAGGAGCTTGTCACCGAGCAAACGGAGCCCCGTTCCCCCGTCGAAGATCACGACTACGTCGCCCACGCGGACTTCGACGCAGCTCGTATTGCCGCCCACGCCCGCGGTGAGTGATCCCGGCGAAGGAATGCTCCCTCGGACACCCCAGAACGTGCAGCGAAACATCAGGGCCGACTCGTGCTCCAGCGCGGACTGTACGCGCCGACTCGGAGCCCGGTCAAACTGTGGACAACGCCAAGCAGTTCGACCGAGCGATCGCCGCTCAGCCGTTGCCCTGCGCCACGGCGCTGCGGACGCGCGCGACGAACTTCGACATCGACTCGTCCTTGAAGGGCAGGGGCAGCTCACCTTCGGCGATGCCGAGCAAGCGCGACGCGGTCGTCAGGTAGCCGTTGCGCATCGCGGTGCGGCGCTCCATCGACTGGCGCGCGATCGGGTTGAGGCGGGTGTTGATGAAGACCCAGGCGGCCTTCTCGGTGGTCTTGAACTTCGGCTTCTGCATGGTGTGTTGCGCCCGAGTGAATTCGGTCCGTGAAATAACAACGCCGCCACAGGGCGACGGGCCGGCGGTTGTGCCCGCAGACCAGCGTTCTGTCAAGCAGCGAGAGGGGGTTTTCGCCGTCAGATATCGAGGTTTCGAACGTTGAGCGCGTTCTTCTCGATGAACTGTCGGCGCGGCTCGACCTCGTCTCCCATGAGCAACGTCAGGGCCTTGTCCATGTCGCCGACGTCCTGGACCCGCACTTTCAGCAAGACGCGGTTGTACGGGCTCATGGTGGTCTCCCAGAGCTGGTCTGCGCTCATCTCGCCGAGACCCTTGTAGCGCTGAATGTCCGCGCCTTTGCGGCCTCGCTCGTCGATCGCGCGGTAGAGCGCGTCCACCTGCGCGATGGGCGTCTCGCGAGACTTGTCGTCGACGAGCTTCCACGGAACCTCGCCGAGCTCGCGGGCCCGCGCGTAGATCGCCTCGAGCTCGCGCACTTCGTTGGAGGCAAACAGGTCCGCGTCGACGATCGTGCGCGAGCCCGAGCCGTTGCGCGCGCGCAAGATCATGCGCTTGCGCCCGACGCCTGGGTCCTCGTCGATCATCAGCTTGATGGGCAGCAGGTCCGGCGTCTCTGCGCCCACTTGCTTCTCGGTGATCTCTGCGACGGCGCGCAGCTTCGCCTCGTCGTTGAAGTCGTCGCGCTCGAGTCGGACGCCGGCGCGCATCATGGCGCCGAGCACGCGCGGGTCTGCGCGGGACGCGTGGTGCGCGAGCAGGCCCTGCGCGCGGTGCAGATCGAGCGCGAGCGCGCGGAGCTTCGCGGCGTCGATGGGGCCAGCGCCGGTCACGAGCGTGACGCCCTCGGTTCCCGCGTCGATCAAGTGCTGCGCGAGGCCCTGCTCGTCCTTGACGTACGTGATCTTCTTGCCGCGCTTGACGCCGAACAGGGGAGGCTGGGCGATGTACAGGTAGCCCTTCTCCAAGAGCTCGGGCATCTGCCGGGCGAAGAAGGTCAAGAGCAGCGTGCGGATGTGACTGCCGTCCACGTCGGCGTCGGTCATCACCACGATCTTGTGGTAGCGGACCTTCTCCGAGTCGAACGTGTCCGCGATGCCCGCGCCGAGCGCGGTGATCAGCGTGCCCACCTCTTGGTTCTGCAGGACCTTCTCGCGGCGAACGCGCTCGACGTTGAGGATCTTGCCGCGCAACGGGAGGATCGCTTGGGTCTTGCGGTCGCGGCCCTGCTTGGCGGAGCCGCCTGCGGAGTCACCCTCGACGATGAAGAGCTCGCACTTGGTGGGGTCGCGCTCTTGGCAGTCGGCGAGCTTTCCGGGGAGCGAGCTGATGTCGAGCACGCCCTTGCGCGTGACGAGCTCGCGCGCCCTGGCCGCGGCCGCGCGCGCTTGCGCCGCGAGCACGCCGCGCTCGACGATGACCTTCGCGACCTTGGGGCTCTCTTCGAGAAACTGCGCGAGCTTGTCGGACACGATGGTGTCCACCGCGGTCTTGGCGTCCTGCACCACGAGCTCGGTCTTGGTCTGATCTCGGTACGACGGGTTCGGGTGCCGCAGCGAGAGCACCATCGTGAGCCCCTCGCGCACGTCGTCGCCCGAGAGCGCCTGGTTCTTGTTGTCCTTCAACAACGTGTGGCTCTGGCCGTACTTGTTGATCGTGCGCGTGAGCGAGGCGCGCAGCCCCGTCACGTGCGTCCCGCCGTTGGTCTGGTGGGTGTTGTTGGTGTGGGCCGCGAAGACCTCGTGGTACGAGTCCGTCCACTGCAGGGCGCACTCGACGATGATCTTCGCGGTCTTCTCGCCGACGGTGGTCTCGACTTCGCCCGAGAAATACACGGGCGCGTGCAGGGTCGACTTGCCCTCGTTGAGGTAGCGCAGGTACGCGAGGATCCCGTCGTCGAAGTAGAACTCTTGCGGCCCGTCCGACGCGCGCTCGTCGTGAAACACGATGCGCAAGCCAGAGTTCAAGAACGCCATCTGACGCAGGCGCTTCTCGACGAGGTCCCGCGAGAACTCGGTGACCTGCGAGAAGATCTCGTGGTCGGGCTTGAACCGCACGCGCGTCCCGCGGCGGTCGCTGTCGGACACGCGCTTCAAGGGCACGTCCCACTCGCCGCGCTTGAAATCCTGGTGGAAGTGCCCGCCCTCGCGCCAGATGTCGAGCTCGAGGTACTCGCTCACGGCGTTGACCGCGGTGACGCCCACGCCGTTGGTGCCCGCGCTGGTCGCGTACGTGTTGTTGTTGAACTTACCGCCGGCGTGGATCTCGGTCATGACCAGCGTCGCGGCGCTGTAGCCCTTGTCCGCTTTGATGCCCACGGGGATGCCGCGGCCGTCGTCTTCGACCGAGCACGAGCCGTCTCCGTGGAGCTTCACCGTGATGGTCTTGCAGAAGCCAGCGAGGTGCTCGTCGACGGAGTTGTCCACGACCTCCCAGATCAAGTGGTGCAACGCTGAACCGTCGTTCACGTTGCCGATGTACATGCCAGGACGCTTGCGAATTCGATCCATGCCCTCGAGGGTGCTGATCGAGTTCTCGTCGTAGTCGTTCTCGCTCATCGCGTTGGTCACCGTTCAGCAAGGCAGGTCGCGCTTCGTCTCGCGGAGTGCCTCGCGCGCACTCTGCGCTGGGCACCGGTCGCGACGAGCCGGATTCTCCTGCAATTTCGCAGGAAATATCTAGCATCCAGCCCCCCCTCCAAGCAACCTTTCGGTGACGTTTTCTGTCGCAGAATCCCGCAGCAAAACCGCGGTAGATTCGTCAGCGACGGGCGCGGCGGCGCGAGGCCACCACCGTGGCGACCGCCGCGAGGGCGATCAGCGCGCTGGTTCCGTTGCTCGAGCGGCTCGGTCCGCCGGGGACGGTGCACGCGCACGAGCCGTCGCCGCTGACCATTCCGCCGTCGGCCGAGGCGTCCGTGGCGACGCCCGTGTCCGCCGAGGCGTCCAGGCGAACACCCGTGTCGCGGATGCCCGTGTCGCGGATGCCCGTGTCGCGGATGCCAGTGTCACGGACGCCCGTGTCGAGAACGTCCGGGCCCACAGAGGCCTCGGCGTCGTCCATCACCGCGCCCGCTTCGGCGTCGTCCACGCCTGCTTCGACGGTGGGCTCGGGGCCCGCGTCCATGCCCTCGGCCATCACCGAGAGCGTCAACATCGCCGTGGTCGTCCCCATGTCACCGTCGGTCACGGACACCGTGAACGGAAACGACATGCCGCCAGAGCCGGCCGGGGGCGTTCCCGTGATCGCGCCGGACATCGCGTCGATCGAGAGCCACGCGGGCGCGCCCATCAACGACCACACCAGCGGGTCCTGAACGCTGCTCGCGACCGGAGGATTCGCCGGGTCCGTCGCGGCGATCGTCGTCGAGTACGCCACGCCGGCCATCGCTCCAGGGATGCTCGCCGTGGTGATCGTCGGCGCGGCGTTGCTCACGTTGAGCGCGTTGGTGCTGCGCACGGACGCCGCGTTGCACATGCCTCCCACGGTCGGCCGCGAGACCCAGCACACAGCGCGCGTCGACGGGCCGTCGAAGCCCGCGGTGTTGAACATCGTGCTCGTCCCCGTCGAGTCCACGATCCCGTCGCAGTTGAAGTCCCACGCGACCTCGCAGCCGCACGCGCCGCCGGCGCCAAAGGTGACCGCGAGCGATGCCGTCGCGCCCTCGGTTGCCATGAAGGGCCCCGCCGTCGTAGCGGTCGGGCACACCATGGCAGCGGTGGAGAGCAAGCACAGGTCGAGCGTTCGGTTCGTCGAGCCGCCGTCACCGTCACTCGCGGTGACGGTCACCGGGTAGCAGCGCTCGGTGGCGCCGGCCATGCTGTCGGGCGTTCCGGTGATCGCGCCGGTGCTCGCGTTGAGGACGAGGCCCGGAGGGAGGCCGATGGCGCCCCAAGAGATCGGGTCGCGCTCCATCGAGGCGAGCGGCGGATTCGCCGGGTCCGACGCGGTCAACATCGCGGTGTACGCGACGTCGAGCGTGCCCACCGGAAGCGAGACGGTCGTGACCGTCGGCGCGACGTTGCTCACGTTGACCGTGTTGGTCGAGCGCGCCGACGCTGTCGTGCACATCCCGCCCATGCTCGGAATCGTGCGGTGACACAGCGTAAACGTCGACGCTCCATCGCGGTTGACGCCAGAGATGTTGAAGCTCGATCCAGCGCCGTCCACGGTGCTGTCGCAGTTCAAGTCCCACTCGACCGTGCAGCCGCACGCGTCGCCGCCGATCGACGAGTTGACGGTGTTGGCTCCGCCCTCGGCCACGACGATGCCCGCAGGGCCAGGGCTCACCACGGTGGCCGTCGGGCACGTGCCCATCGCGGCCGCAGCGTCGATGATGATCGGAATCGGGCGAGAGATCGTCCCGCCGTTGTCGTCGCGCACCGTGACCGTGCTCATGAACGAGCCCGCAGCCGTGGGCGTGCCGAAGATCACTCCCGTCGCGGGGTCGATCGAGAGGCCCGCGGGCAGGCCCGTCGCGCTCCACGTGAACGCGTCTTGAATGCCCGAGGCGATCGGTGGATTCGCGGGATCCGAGGCGACCACGGCGATCGCGTAGGTGCTGCCGACGATGCCGTTGGGCACGCTCGACGTGAGGATCGAGGGCGCGACGTTGTTGACCGCGATGCCCGCGGCGCCGCCGATGGTGAGCTCGGTCGACGAGCCCACGCACTGGTTCGACGCGGTCACTCCGATGGCGAACGAGCGAATGCACAATCGCTCGGTCGCAGGTCCGTCGCGACCCGCTGCGCTGAGCGTGAACGACGAGCCGAAGGTCTCGGTCGTGCCGTCGCAGCCGACGTCCCAGCCCACGCTGCAGCGACAGGGGTTGATGTTGACGCGCGCGCCGAGCGCCGCGATGCCGCCCTCGTCGACAGCGATCGTCCCGCTGGTGGTGAGGACGGGGACCGGGCACATCATGGCGGACGCGGTCATCGCGACGTCCATCGAGACGTCGGCGATCGCGATGCCTCCGTCGCCGTCGGCGACGCGCAGGCGCACGACGAAGTTGCCCGCGGCCGTGGGCATTCCGCTGATTTCGCCGGTGGCGCTGTCGATGCTCAAGCCTGCGGGGAGGTTGGTGGCGCTCCACGTGAGGACGTCGCGCGCCATGCTCGCGCGCGGCGGGTTGGCGGGGTCCGTGGCCTGCACGCGAAAGCTGTACGCGCGGCCGACGGCGCCGTTGGGAAGCGCGTTGGTGGTGATCGTCGGGTCCGCGTTGGCGACGGTGATCGTCGCGCGAAACGGCGCGCTCGTGCGCATCGCCGCGGGGCACGTCGGGTTGACGCTGCGCACGCAGAGCGGAAACGACGCGCCCAGCGTCCCGTCGCGATCGACCGCGCTCGCGACGAACGTCGTGCCGAACAAGCCGTCGCCGCGCGACGCCGTCACGCCATCACAGTCGGTGTCCCACTCGAACGTGGGACCACCGCCCGCGGCGCTGACGGAGATCGCCGCGCCCTCGTTGACGGTGAGCGACGGCGCGATCACAGCGTTGACTCCGGTCGGCGCGACCGGCGGACATTGAGCCTGCGCTTCTCCAGCGGCCGCGACGAACGCGATGGCCGAGAACGCGAACAAAAGACGAGTTCGATCACTCTTCATAGCGCCGCAAGTGTGCCGCAGAACGAGCAAAAGACCAGCGGGCGCGCGCGATGAATCAGCGCGCAAAACTGCAGGATATCTCGACGCGACGACGCGGAGAAGACCGCTGAAAACACCGGCTCGCGAGCGCGTTGCGCGAGCGGCGCAATTCGTTCATCGCGCGCCCAGCGACGCGAGCGAGCCCCCCAGAGAAGCGCTCAGCGACGGCGCGAGCGGCGAGCGATCAGCGCGGCGGCGAGCGACGCGAGCGCGACCAGCGCGGGCGCGTTGGTGCGCGAGCTTCCGTGACCTGCGGCGCGGCAAGCGCACGTCCCGTCGCCGCTCACGCCGCCGCTCGGAGACGGGCGGACGATGTCCGTGAGCGACGCGTCCACGCGCGCGCTGGCGTCGTTGCTGACAGCGCCGTCGTTGCTGATCGAGCCATCGATGTTCGCAGCGCCGTCGTTGCTGATCGAGCCGTCGTCACCAGCGCTGCCGTCGGGCATCGCTGCGACATCGTCGATCACCGCGCTGTCGGGCATCACCGCGCTGTCGGGGGTCACGGCGCTGTCGGGCAAGCTCGCGTCGGACCCGATCGATCCGTCGACGCCTGCGTCCATCACGACGACGGCGCCCACGCGCAGGGTGAACATGCGCGTCGTGCGGCCGCCGTCGCCGTCCTCGACGATCACGGTGAACGTGAAGGACATGCCCGCGGCAGAGGCGGGGGGCGTTCCGGTGAGGGTGCCGGTCGACGCGTCGATCGAGAGCCACGCAGGCGCGCCCATCAGCGACCAGCTGAAGGGGTCCTGAACGCTCATCGCGACGGGAGGATTCGCGGGATCACTGGCGGCGATCACGGTGCTGTACGGCGCGCCAGGCGTCGCGTCGGGCAGCGAGCCCGTGGTGATCGTGGGCGCAACGTTGAGCACGCGGAGGTTGTTGTTGCTCGACGCCGAGGCGCTGTTGCACGGGCCCATCGCCGAGGGGCGCGCGACCCAGCACACGTTGCGCGACGAGGGGCCGTCGAGGCCGCGGGCGTCGAAGGTGATGGAGGTTCCGGTGCCGTCGACGGTGGCGTTGCAGTCGAAGTCCCACTCGATCGTGCAGCCACAAGCGCCTGCGCTGCCGAAGAGGACCGAGAGCGTCGCGCTCGAGCCTTCGTTGACGGAGAAGGGGCCGTCGGCGTTGGGGCGCGCGACCGGGCAGGCCATCACCGCGGTGTTCATCAGGCAGAGCTGGAGCATGCGGTTGGTGACGCCGCCGTCGCCGTCGTTGGCGGTGACGGTGACGTCGTAGCAGCGGGCCATGGCGCCGCCGGCGGTCGTGGGCGTTCCAGAGATCACGCCGGTCATGGCGTTGATCGCGAGGCCGGGCGGCAGGCCCGTGGCGGTCCACGCGAGCGCGTCGCGGGTCATCGAGGCGACGGGAGGATTGGCGGGGTCCGTCGCGGTGACCGTGGCCGTGTACGCGCTGCCGAGCGTCCCCGCGGGCAGCGAGCCGGTGGTGATCGTGGGCGCGACGTTGCGCACGGTGACCGCGTTGGGCACGCTCGTCGACGCCGTACCGCACATCGCGAGCGCGCCCGGGACGCCGCGCAAACACAAGCGCACCGTGTCCGGTCCGTCACGGTCGACGCCGCTCAACGTGAACGAGTTGCCCGCGCCCTCGCGCGATCCGTCGCAGCCGACGTCCCACTCGATCGTGCAGCCGCAGGGGACGAGCCCGAGCGTGGCGTTGAACACCACCGAGCCGCCTTCGTCGACGGCCGGCCCCGTGCCAGGGCCGAGCACCAACGAGGGCGCGGGGCACGTGCCCGGCGCGACCGCGCTGATCACGATGGTGAGCGTGACCGTGGTCGATCCTCCGTCACCGTCGATCACGGTGAAGCGCACCATGAACGTCCCGGCCATCGTGGGCGTTCCGGAGATCACGCCGGTGTTGGCGTCGAGCGCGAGGCCCGGCGGAAGCGCGGTCGAGCTCCACACGAAGGGGTCTTGAATGCCCGAGGCGTTCGGCGGATTGGCCGGGTCGCTCGCGAGCACCTGCGCGACGTACGCGCTGCCCACAGCGCCGTTGGGCAGCATCGCCGTGGTGATCGTCGGCGCGACGTTCGCGACGGTGAGCGGCGCAGGGACGTTGGCGGTGCGAGCGCACACGAGCTGCATGCCCATCGGAGCGACCGGGATCGCGAGGGCGCACACGCGGATTCCGCCAGGGCCGTCGAGGCCGACCGCGGACACCGTGATCGAGCCGTCGACCAGGTCGACGCTGTTGTCGCAGCCGACGTCCCACGCGACGCGGCACGCGCACATCGAGTCCACGATGCGAGCCATCAGGGTGGTGGTCGCGCCTTCGTCCACGGTCAGGACCACGCCGCCTGCGCCGGCGATCACCGGCGTGGGGCAGGGCTGGTTCGTCCCCGTGGCGGCGACGACCAGCGTGTACATGCGCGAGACCGTTCCGCCGTCGCCGTCGATCACGGTGACCGTGACCGAGTGCGAGCCCGCGGTGCCCATCGCGGGCGTCCCCGAGATCAAGCCCGTCATCGCGTTGATCGCGAGCCCCATCGGGAGGCCCGTCGCGCTCCACGTAAACGCGTCGAGCGTCGACGCCGCGACAGGAGGATTCGCGGGGTCCGTCGCCGCGAGCTGAAAGCCGTACGCGTTGCCCACGCTCGCGACGGCGAGGAGGTTCGTGGTGATCGTCGGCGCGACGTTGCGCACGCGCACGTCGACGCGGGCGACGGCGCCGAACTGCTGCCCCGCTGCGCACGTCGGGTTGAAGCCGCGCACGCACAGCCGCTGCGCGCTGTCTCCGTCGCGGTTCTTCGCGGTGTACACGAACGTGCTCGCGCCCAGCAGATCACCGCGCGAAGCAGTGACGCCGTCGCAGTCGGTGTCCCACTCGAACACCGGGCCGCTGCCGCTGACCGAGACGTTGATCGTCGATCCCTCGTCGACCGAGTATCCGCCGGCGCCCGGCAGCACGAAGGTCGGCGCGCTCGGTGGACACTGCGCCCACGCGCTGTGACTGATCGCGAAGACCGCGAGCAGCGACAGCAAGAACAACCATCGGGTTCTCAAGATTGAAGCCTCCTCTTGGCGCGCGGCTCTGCGCCGCGACGCCAGCGCACAGCGTATCGATCATTCGACCGCAGCAACACCGCGGCGGCATCGCATTGATTGCGAGAATCCCGCACTCATTGCGATGTCAGCGCGTTCTCCAGGGTCGTCGCTCAGCGCAGTGAATTACCCGCGCGTGACGTTGCCTGCGTGCACGGTAAAGCGGGTGGCGCTCGGGAGCAGGGCAGCGATGGCAGGGTCGGTGGTGGTGACCCAGAGCTGGGCTTCGAGCGAGGCGATGCGGGCGAAGAGGCGTTCGGTGCGCTCGCGATCGAGCTCGCTGGAGACGTCGTCGAGCAAGAGCCACGGGGTGCGGCCCGAGCGGGCGCGCAGCACTTCGAGCTCAGCGAGGCGCAGGGCGAGGGCGATCGCGCGGGTCTGGCCCTGGCTGGCGACGTCGCGGGCGACGCGGCCGCTCCATTTGATCACCACGTCGTCGGCGTGCGGTCCGAGCGTGGTGGACATGCGCGCGCGGTCTGCGTCGATCGCGCGGGCGAGGGCTTCGCGGTAGGCCTCTGCGTCGGTGGGGGACTTCGTTCGGTAGGCGATCGAGACCTCGCTGCCCGAGAGCGCGATGTCGTCGGCCGCGGCGCGCGCCGCGGGGAGCAGCTCGTCGGTGAGCGCGAGTCGGGCGCGGATGATGGCGCTTCCGTAGCGGGCCAGCATGGGATCGTACGCGGCGATGGCGCGCGGGTCGGGCGTCGCAGAGCGCAGGACGGCGTTGCGGGACTTGAGGGCGCGCGCGTAGGAGCGCAGGGCTTCGCCGTAGCCGTCGACGACGCGCACGAGGATGCGGTCGAGCAAGCGTCGGCGAAGGTCTGGCGCGCCGCGCACGAGGTCGAGGTCTTGCGGGTGAAAGACCACGCACGCGGCGGCGCCGTAGTAATGCACGGCGCGCTCGGGGCGCTTTCCGTCGAGCGAGACCTCGCGGGTCTTGCGGTCGAGCGTGACGCGAAACTCGTGCTCGCTCTCGCCGCCCTCCACCACCATGCGCGCTGCGGCCTGGGCGACGCCGTGGCCGATGAGCTGCGAGCGGGTCGCGCCGCGAAACGAGCGCAGGGTGGCGACGAAGTCGACGGCCTCGAGGAGAGAGGTCTTTCCCTGGCCGTTTGCGCCGACGAAGAGGTTCGAGCGAGGGTCGGGCTCGACGGCGACGGCGGCGAGGTTGCGAAAGCCGCGGACGACGAGCTTGCTGACGCGGAGGGTCACGCCGTTGGCTTACCCTTTTTCGCGCCCTTCTTCTTCACTGGCGTGGCGGTGCTCTCGAACAGCGCGCGGTAGATGTGCTTGTGACCGTCGTCCGCTGCGGCGATCGAGGCGCGGCGCAGCGACGCGAGGGTGGTGGCCCACTGCTGCGCGACGGCGTCGCGGCGGGTGAGCGCGGCGCGGTAGACCGCGTCCCACTTGCTGAGGGGCTCGAGCGCTTTGACCACGGCGGCGGAGGCTTTGAGCAAGCGCTTGGCGGCGTCCTTCGAGGGCTTTCCGCACTTCTTCGAGGCGATGACCTTCTTGGCGAGGGCGGTCGCTTCTTTGGCTTCTTTGGTGTAGCCGAGCTCGGCGAGCTTCGAGGGAGAGTGCGTGCTCAGGCCCTTGAAGGGGCGGGCGCGCTCGAAGCCGTCGGCGACGAGCTTGTTGGCGAGGTCGAACACAGCGTCATCCTGGTCGACGTCGGCTTCGGCGACGGTGGAACGGTGGCTGGCGAGAGCGTTCTCTGCAGCGGCGACCGCGCCCTGCAGCGACTTGAAGAGCTTGTGCGCGTCGGCGAAGGCCTTGAGCTTCGCCTTCACGGGTTTGGTGTCGATCGAGCTCGCAGCCGAGAGCACGGCTTCGCCTGCTTCGACGAGCGCGCCAGGAGAGTTCGAGACCTTGAGTGTCGCCATAGAAGTAGTCACCTGCGGTGATGAAAGGAGCGCGCGCGGGGCACAGCGAATGTAGCGGTCGACCCCGACACGAGCGAACGAACCGTACGAGCGCCGGCGAGAGCGCCGCAAAATAGCTGCAAACGCGCAGGAAACTCGGCGACCGAAGGCTTCGGACGGCGATCAGGAGCCTGCGAGGCGCGGGCCGAAGGCTTCGGCGCGCGGCGAGATCGCAGCGAAGATGCCGACCGAAGGCCTCGGCGCGCGATCCACGACCGGCGAGCGGCGGACCGAAGGCTTCGGCGCGCGACGAGATCGCTGCGAAGATGCCGACCGAAGGGCTCGGTAGACGCGCGCGCTTCCGCGGTGCGACCGTTGGGGCCATGCACGGGTTCAGCAAAGACGGGGCGCACTTGTTCGTTCACGACGGGTTCGGGCTGACGAAGATCAGCTTTCCCAAGAGCGTGAAGACCGACGTAGACCTCGCGGGAGACTGGCTGTCGATCGGGGGAAACCGGCTCGTGGTCAGCGTGACCAAGACCAATCGCAAGGTGCACCGAACGGCCGACGAGCTGCGCAACCTCCGCTGGAAAGCTGGGGACTACGGCCGCGCCGCGCTCGTGCACGACGACGAGCGCGCGATCAGCTTCGACGCCGCATCGCTGAGCGTGAACGGCACGGAGAAGGACTCGACCAACATCCTCGAGTGGCCCGACGAGATGCCCAAGCTCGGCGCCGTCGTCCTCGGAGACGCCCCCGTCGGCGAAGGGCGCGCGAAGTACGCGTTCGCCATCGGAGAGAGCGGGCTGCTCGCTCACTACATCAGCGAGCAGAAGAAGGTCTTCATCGCGAAGCTCCGCGGCGCCAAGACGCTCGTCCCACACGGAGCGCTCTCGGTCGGAGCCCTGCGCGCGCCGCCGACGCTGGTCGTCCACGGAGAGACGGTCTTCGTGTGCGCGTTCGACCGATCGAAGAGCGAAGCGAAGCTCTGCGCGGTCACCGAACGAAAGGTCAGCGCCGTCGAGACCGTGAAGTCCATCAGCGCGCCGACGTTCTCGGGGACGCGCTGGTGCTGGCAGCCCGACGAAGGGACTGTCCTCTGCGCGGAGTGGGAGAAGCTCGCCGCGCCCGAGCGCTTCGAGATCCCCGAAGCGACCCGCGGCAGCGGCGCGGTGATGGGCTACGGCGACGCGCGGCTGCTCTTCGCGCTGCCGAACGCCGAGCGCGTGTACGACCTGCGCTCGAAGGCCGTCTTCGACCGCAAGCTGCCGGCGACCGAGCGGGCGATGCGCGACCTCGCGCGAAGCAAGCACGCGCGCACCGACCGCTGGCTCGCCGAAGAGGGAGGAGCGCTCACGGTCGCCAACCTCGCCGTCGATCGTCGCAAGAAGAAGAGCGCGACGTGGTCGCCCGAGTTCGACATGGGCCGCGGGACGGTCTCGACGTTCTTCGCGTTCGGCGACCTGGTGCACGCGCGCTTCGCGGCGCCCGACGCGCCCGACGCGCTCACGATCAACTCGTACACGAGCCCAGGACCGCCCTCGCCGTGCTCGCTCGACGACGTGCGCAGGGCGTTCGCGGCGGTCGATCGCTACGGAGCGAACGTGCGCCTGGGGATGATGGCGCTCGAGTCGGCGATGGGTGAGTTCTTCGAGCAGTCGAAGAAGAAGAAGGGCCAGTGGCCGAGGCTGTTCGACGACGCTGCGGCGAAGGCGTTGTTGGTGGCCTTCTTCGAAGCAGACAAGAGCGCAGAGCGGCTGGCGGTGCGCGCCGAGGACGCCGATCGCTGGGCGAAGCGAGAGGTGAGCGTCGAGTGGATGAAGAAGCAGCGCTTCGCGGAGGGAGAGCGGGCGCTCGGGGATCTTCCGAAGGCGGCAGCGTGGTTGGCGCTGGACCTGTTGGGCGAAGAGGCGCTCTCGGTGCTGACGTGGTGGTTCGTCGAAGCGCCTAGCCCAGAGATCAAAGAGAGCTCGTTTACGGCGGTGGACGTGCTGAGCAGGCTGATCGAGCGCTATCCGTCGACGAAGAAGGCCGTGTGGGCTGCGTGCAAGGCGGCCGGCGAGTACGGCGAAGAGGTGAAGAGCGAGGTCGAGTCGGCGCTGTGACCGGTGTGATTGCGGATCGAGAGGGTTGAGCGAGCGAGTGCGCGGCCCCCACCCGCGCTGCCGCGCGCCCCGCCCCCGCGCAGAGCGCAAGGGCGGCGGCTCTGCACGGTGAATCGTGAGGAAATGCTCTGGCAGAGTTGATCGAAAAAGCCCTTGCTCTGCAAGGGCATGGCAGCGAGCAACGAACGAAGCTTCGTCGATACGAGAGCGATCTCGTCGCCTGTGGCGTCTGCTGTCGTGCCACGAGCAGCGATTGTGTTCGATCAAGTTTGTTCGATCGAGCAGGCCGGGAGCCCTTGCAGAGCAAGGGCCTTTACGACCAACTCTGCCAGATCAATTCCCGACGATTCACCATGCAGAGCCGCCGCCCTTGCGCTCTGCGCGGGGGCGGGGCGCGCGGCAGCGCGGGTGGGGGCCGCGCACTCCGTTGCATCGCTCACACGCCGCCCGGTCGCGGCCGCGCACTCTTCGCTCGCTCACTCAACGCCCGGTCGGGGCCGCGCACTCTGTTGCCCGCGGAGGCGCTCAGATGCGCATCGGCATGATGACGCCGACGAAGTCGTTGACCTCGGGCATGCGGATCACGCCGGGGTCGAGCTCGCCCGAGAGCTCGATGCTGACGTCTTCGGACGGAAGATTGCTGAGCACGTCCATCAGGTACTTGCTGTTGAAGCCGACGGTGAGGTCGGTTCCGTCGAGCTCGATGGCCATCTCGTCCTGACCGGCGCCGAGGTCGGGGTTCTCGCTGGAGATGATCAGGCGGCTCTTGCTGAACTGGAGCTTGACCCCGGAGGTGCGGTCGCTGGCGACGACGCTGACGGCGCGCAGGGCGTCGAGGAGCTCAGCGCGGGCGACGCGGGCCTTGCGCTCGGACGAGCTCGGGATGACCTGCGAGTACGGGGGAAAGGTCGCGTCGACGAGCTTGACGGCGATGACCGTGCCTTCGCGCTGGACGAAGAGGTTCGAGCCCGAGCGACCGAGGCCGACGGTGCCCATGCCTTCGGCTTTCTTCTCGGCGCGGATCTCATCGAGGAGGCGACGAAGCTCCATGATCCCCTTCTGGGGGATGAGGATCGAGAGCTTGTTCTCGTTTTGCTCTTCGATTTGCTTCTCGGCTTTGGAGAGCCGGTGGCCGTCGGTGGTGACCATGCGCAGCGTGGCGCCGTCTGCTTCGAAGAGGGCGCCCGCGAGGTGAGGACGGGTGTCGTCCTGGCTCATCGAGAAGCTGGTGAAGTGAATGAGGTCGATGAGGGCCTCGGCGGGGATCTGTCGGAGTTCTGTCTTCCCGGCGCTGGGCAGGGTGGGAAAGTCTTCTCCGGGCATCCCGACCAGGTCGAACTTGCGTCGACCGCCGAGGACCCGAGCCGAGTAGTTGGGGGCGATCGAGACGCTGACCTCACCCTCGGGGAGGTTCTTCACCATGTCGAAGAGAGACCGGGCTGGGAGTGCCACGCTGCCGCCCTTACGGACCTCAGCAGGGCACGAACTCGCGATGGCGATGAGGAGGTCCGTCGCCGCGAGGCGAAGCGCTCCTGAGCCATCGCTGGCGATCAGCACGTTGGTGAGCACCGGCATGGCGCTCTTCTTGTCCGCGACGCTCTGAACTCGGCCGAGCGCCTTCATGAACTCTCGCTTGCTGACGACGAACTCCATCGACGGACTCCCTTTGTGAGCGCTTGCTCTACGCCTCTCTTCTCTTTCTCTGAAGAGAGATAAATTTAAATCTAGGGTAGAGATAGTAGGGGCTGTGGGAACTGTGATTTAGCCTCTAACCCGTTGAAACGACAGACGAACCGGTGTGGACAGCGCTGGGGACAGGATCTGTGGGTAACCGCTTCGGCTGGGGGAGGCATCATGCGCCCCCGGGTTGTTCACCGGGTGAATCAACAGCGCTCCACAGGCTTTTTCCACAGGGCAAACGGTGATTCGGTCAACCCCGAGCGGGCGCTCAGCCGAGCTTGGCGAGCACGGCGTCGATGTCGCCGCGGATGGGGTCGTTGTCTTCGAGCAGCTTCTTGACCTTGTTGACCGCGGCGAGGACCGTGGTGTGGTCCTTTCCGCCGAACTTCGAGCCGATCTGGGGAAAGCTCGTCCCCAGCTTGTCGCGGCAGACGAACATGGCGACCTGTCGGGCGCGCGCGATCTCAGCGTGCCGCTCTTTTCCACAGAGCTGCGCGACTGTCACTCGGAAGTACTGCGCCGCGGCCTTCTGGATGTCCTCGACCGTGGTGACTTGTTGTCGGGCGGGGATGCGCAGCGCGGCGCGCACCGTGGCCGCGTCGACGACGGTCATCTTGGACAGGCTCGCTTGGATCGCGAGCTTCATGAGCGCGCCCTCGAGCTCGCGCATGTTCGCGGTGACCGAGCCGGCCAGCAGAAACGCGGCTTCGTCGTCGAGCGCGACGCCTTCGAGCGCGGCCTTCTTGCGGAGGATCGCGACGCGGGTCTCGAGCTCTGGGGGATAGACCTCGGCGACCATCCCCGACGAGAACCGCGAGACGAGCCGATCGGGCATTCCCTTGAGGTCTTGCGGCATCACGTCGCTGGTGAGCACGACGGGCTTGTCCTTCTGAAACAGCGCGTTGAACGTGTGGAAGAACTCGTCGAGCGTCTGCTCTTTTCCCGCGAGAAACTGCACGTCATCGATGAGCAGCGCGTCGCAGTGGTTGCGGTAGCGCGCGCGAAAGTCGTCCATCGACCGGGTCTGCACGGCGTTGATGAACTCGTTGGTGAAGTGCTCGGCGGACACGTACACGACGCGCGCGCCGGTGTTCTGCAGCAGCAGTCGGTGGCCGATGGCGTTGGCGAGGTGGGTCTTTCCGAGGCCGGACGGGCCGCAGAGAAAGAGCGGGTTGAAGCGCCGTCCAGTGGCCTCTCCCATGCCGAGCGCCGCGGCGTGCGCGAGCTGGTTCGACGGGCCGACGACGAAGTTCTCGAAGGTAAAATTCGGGCGCAGCCCCGAGCTGATCGCGCCCATGGGTGGCGGTGGCGCGGCTTGGGGCTTCGGGGCTGCGGCCTTGGGCGCGCTGGTCTGCGCGTTGCGGGGCGCGGCGGGAGCGGGCTGCGCGCGGGGAGCAGTGCGCGGCGGCGGATTGGCGGGCGGCGGCGGTGGCGTGCTCGGTCGCGCGGCGGACGACACCGCGGGCATCGAGGGCACCGACGGGCGCGAGAGCGGCTGCGAAGGGGTGGGCGCTGCGGGCGCTGCGGCCGCGGGGCGCACGGTGAAATGAAGCTGCCACGGGATGCCCGTGGCGTGGGTGAGCTGCTCTTCGACGGCGCGAGCGAAATTGCGGGCGGCCCAGTCGCGGGCGAACTCGTTGGGCGCTTCGAGCAAGAGCGTGGCGGTGGCGTCGTCGCCCGAGACATCCAACGGCGCGAGGGGCCGCAGAAAGGTGTCGATCGTCCGCGGGTTGTACCGGCCCGTCGAAGCGAGAGCGTCGAGGACGGTTGTCCACAGGGCGGAGGGTTCGAGTTCGACCATGAGTAAGTTCGCGTGCCTTTCTCGAGCGACGCGCTCGTCGATCAGCGATTCAGCAGGGAATCAACCGCTTCGACAGCGCGCTCTATGGATCGCACCCACCCTGTGGACAACGCGAGTTATCGACAGCTTTTCCCCAGGTGCTCCACTGGGCTCGGCAGAGAAGTGGACGAAACGCCGCCGGGCCGATACTTCACGGAGCACACACCCACCATGTCGCCCTCTCTCTCGTTGCCCCGAACCCGCGTCGCCGTTGCCCTGGCCGCTGCGTCGCTGTGTGTTTTGTCCTCGTCGAGCGCGCAGGCGCAGATGACGGGCGGCTCGGGCTCGGTCGTTCGACGGCTGGACGAGGGCATCACCACGCCGCGGGCGCTCTCGATGGGCGGCAGGGCTGAGGCGGGCGGCTCGAGCACCACGGCGCTGTTCGCGAACCCCGCGGGCGCGACGGCGATCCGCACGTATCACGTGGACGCGCTGACGATGTACGACCCGACGATCGGGCGCTTCGCAGTGGGCTCGGGCGTGATGGACAGCACGCGCAGCCTGTTGTCGGGCGGGTTCTCGTACACGTTTGGGGCGATCCCCGACGGGGCCGACGCGCGCACGACGCACGACGCGCGGTTGGTGGTGGGGCTCAACCTCGGGCAGATGGTGGGGCTCGGGGCGCGCGTTCGGTACCTCAACGTGTCCGCGGGGCCGTCGGCGCCGCAGTCCCAGGGGCTCGATCGCAACGCGTTCAGCGGGTTCACGTTCGACGCGGGGCTGCACCTGCACCCGCTGCGCGAGTTTTCGCTGTCCGTCACCGGGTACAACCTGAACAACGTGAACACCACGACGGCGCCGATCCAGCTCGGGACGGGGGCGATGTTGTCTCCGATCCGCGAGCTGAGCTTCGTGGCCGACGTGCTGATCGATTTTCGATCGACCAACGCGATCCGCGGCGTGTACTCGGGCGGGCTCGAGGTGTTCATCGCCAACCGGTTCACGGCGCGCGGGGGATATTTGTTCGACGACACGCGCGGCGGATCGCAGGCGTTTACGCTGGGCGCGGGCTACGTGGACCCGAACTTCGGGATCGAGCTCGGGTGGCGCCAAGCGGTGGTTCCGGACATGCAGAGCACGCTGCTGCTCTCGGTGCGGTACTTCTATCAAGCCGCGGCGCAGCAGGCGCAGGCCGCGCAGGCGCAAGCGGCGCAGAGCGCGGCGAGCGCGCAGTAAGCGGGGCGGTGAGGCGGGTTGGGGGGGATGACGAGCGAAGGACCCAATGAAACGGGGGGTTCTGCACGGCGGGTTGACAAACCCGCCGCTAACGACGCTCGAAGCCTCGCGTCGAAAGGTGCGCGAAGCGCGCGACCACGCTCAGCGTCGAGTGCGCGTCAGCGTACGAACCAGTGAAGACGCGACTCGCGCTCACGTCACGCAGCGAGCAGATTGGCGCTCCGCGTCTGGCACGCGAGCATCGCACCCCTTGTCGCTCCGTCCGCTGGGTGTGGTCGCGCGCTTCGCGCACCTTTCGACGCGAGGCTTCGAGCGTCGTTAGCGGCGGG
>JAAFIF010000004.1:0-111867 GCA_013298625.1 Myxococcales bacterium | reverse complement strand
GCAGTAAGCGGGGCGGTGAGGCGGGTTGGGGGGGATGACGAGCGAAGGACCCAATGAAACGGGGGGTTCTGCACGGCGGGTTTGTCAACCCGCCGTGGAGAACACCGCGCTTCATTGGGTCCTTCGCTCGCTGCCCCGCATGATCTGCAGTCACACCCGGTGGCTGGGGCGGTGAGGCGGGTTGGGGGACAAAGTTCGTGAACTATTGAACACCGTCCCTGGTGGTGAAACCCGGTACACTGCGCGCTGTCTGACACCGAATGTGGCCGAGCTCGACGACAACGATGCGGTCCCCGACGAGGATTGGGTGACGACGCTCTCCGCCGAAGAAGAAGCGAAGCTCGTCGAGCGCTTGAAGAAGCGGGACGAAGCGGCGTTCAGCCAGTTCGTGCTGGTGTACCAGCAGCGGGTGTACGCGCTGCTCGCGCGCATGCTGAACAACCGCGAAGAGGCGAAGGACGTCGCGCAGGACGTGTTTCTCGCGGTGTTCAAGAACATCGACTCGTTTCGGGGAGACTCGAAGCTCTCGACCTGGCTGTACCGAGTGGCGGTCAATCACTGCAAGAACCGCATCAAGATGCTCGATCGTCGCAGCGCGCGAAAGCACGACGTGATCGACGACGCGCGCGAGGGCGCGGTGAGCGACGGCGGCGTGCTGGGGGGACGACCCGCGCGTCCCGACGAAGCCGCGCAGGGAAGCGAGCTCGAACAGGCTGTGCGCAAGGCGCTGGCCTCGCTCGACGAAGAGCACCGCGAGCTGATCGTGCTGAGGGACCTCGAGGGGCTGGCCTACGAAGAGATCGTCACCATCACAGGTCTCCCGGACGGGACGGTGAAGAGCAGGCTCCATCGCGCACGCGCCGCGCTGAAGGAGGCCATCGAGAAGGGCGTAGGATGGAAGATCTCGCCGTGACTCTCTCGGACGACGACGTTCGCGAGCGCTTCAGCGCGTTTCACGACGGTGAGCTCTCGCCGGACGAGGCCAAGGTGGTGCGCGAGCGCATCGAGGCGGACCCGACGCTCTCGGCCGAGTTCGAAGCGTTCAAGAAAGTGATGGGGGGCCTCGCGTTCTTGGCGGCGCACGGCTCGCACGGCTCGCCCGACGGCGGAGCGCAGCCGCGCGCGTCGGTGGTCCCCGAGGTCGCGAGCGCGGTGAAGGGCGCGGACACGAGCGCGAAGGTCGCGGCGGTCGCCGCGAGCAAGCCCGTCGAAGAGGACGCGTCGCTCGTGCTGCCCGAGGACGAGAGCGTGGATCTCTTGCCGGATTTGCAGGCGACGCTGCACAAGCGCTCGGGGGGCAAGTTCTACAAGAACCGCGCGACGCGCGTGGTGGGCACGCGTCCCATCGAGGCGATCGCCGCGGTGACGCTGGTGCTGCTCGTGCTCGCGTACGTGCTGATGACGTACGTCTCTGGGCTGCGCCCCGCGGAGGCTCCGCAGGGAGCCTCGTCGCAATCCCCGTAAATCAACCCCGGTAGATCAACCCCGGTAGATCAACCCCGTAGATCAACCCCGGACGATGGCGAGCACTTCGTCTTCGCGCAGGACGTGGTCGCTGTTCTTGGCGTTGGCGATGATCTTCTTGACGAGTTCTTCGGCGGGCTCGATGCCGCGCGAGCGGAGCCAGAAGCTCACGTTGGACGCGCCGGACATCGGGCCGATTTCGATCTCTTGTTTGCGGCCGAACATGCCCGCGGGGACGCCAGAGTAGATGCGGTCGGCGAGCCACTGATCGCCCTTGTTCTGGGCTTTGATGATGGCCGCGGCGTGCACGCCGGTGCTCGTGCGAAACGCGTCCGCGCCGACCAAGGGGTAGTTGATCGCGATGGGAAAGTCCGTCGCGCGCGCGACGGTCTGGCAGTACTCGAGCAGCTTCGAGAGGTCTTGCTCTTCGAGGGCGCCGGCGAGCTTGAGGTTCAAGAGCAAGAGCTCCATCGCGGTGTTTCCCACGCGCTCGCCGATGCCGAGGCCGGTGCCGTGGACGCGATCGGCGCCGTACTCGACGGCGAAGAGCGCGTTGACCAACCCCAGGCCGCGGTCGTTGTGGCCGTGCCAGTCGATCTTGACGTCGTGCGCGCCCATGCCCTGCACGATCGAGCGCGTAAAATTGATGAGGTTGCGCACGCCGTCGGGCGTGGCGTGGCCGACGGTGTCGCAGAGGCACAGGCGCTTGGCGCCGTGGTCGATGGCGTTCTTGAATAGTGGTGCGAGCACTTCAGGACGCGAGCGGATGGTGTCCTCGGTGACGTAGCAGACCTCGAGGCCGTTCTTGACGCCGGCGTCGATGGCCTCGGCCGAGCGCTTGAGCAAGAGCTCGAGGTTCCAGTCTTCGGCGAGGACGCGGATGGGAGAGCTGCCGATGAACGTGTAGACCTCCACGGGGATCCCGGCCTTCTGCGAGATCTCGACCATGGGAAGGATGTCCGCGGCGACGGTGCGACCGGCGCAGGCGATCTTCACGTTGAGCTTCTGCTCGACGACCTCGCGACACATGCGCAAGACGTCGTCGAACGCGCGCTTGTTCGAGCCTGGCAGGCCGATGTCCGCGGCGTGGATGCCGAGGTCGTTCATCAAGTGCAGGATCTTGAGCTTGTCTTCGATGGACGGATCGCGAACGGATGGGTTTTGGATGCCATCACGGAGCGTCTCGTCGAAGAACTCGACCTTGCCGAAGGGGGGATAGCGACGACCGACCTGGTTCCAGTCGTAGATGAGCTCGTCACTGTCCGGCGCGAGGGGCTGCGACATGCGCGGGAGGATAGCCGAAGGCGTTCGGCTTCGCAGCGCGCGTCGTGCAGCTCAACCGTTGATGCTGGCGTCGGGCGACGAGCTCGCGTCCGGCGCGCTGCCAGAGTCGGCAGGCACACCCGAGTCTTCTCCGCCAAAGGACGAGAGCGGGCACTGTCCGTTGACGCTCTCGGTGAGCGACGCGTCCGGCGGCCCGGTGCGCGGAATGGCCTCGAGGTTTCCCTCGGGGACCGTGCGCGAGACACACGTGCCCTGGTTGCCGCAGGTCATGTCGCGAAAGATGCACGACTCCGAGAGGCTGCACGAAGCGCCCGAGAGGGGAGGGCACGGGTGCGTGTCGGTGTCCGCCGAGACCGCGAGGCAAGCGCTGTGGATGCGCACGCGCAGCAGTCGAAACTGCTCGGCCACGGGCGTGACCTGCATGATGTTGCGGTAGCGGTTGTTCGCGCCGCTGACGGCGATGGTGAACTGCTGCGTGTCCCGCGCCGGGTCGATGAGAAACGAGATCGAGCCGGGCAAGCAGACGCGGGCGCTCACCATCCCTCCGGGGCCGCGGGTGTACTCGGCGCTGCAGCCGGGCACGTCGCGCTCGTCCTCACCGTCCCAGTTGTACGCGCACTGCACTTTGAAGTCCGGCAGGGCGCTCATCGGGATGTTGGTGTCGATGTCGAGGACGACCTCGGTGCGAGGGCGCTTGCAGCTCGCGCCAGCGAGGGAGAGCGCGGCGAGCGCGGCGGTGAGCGCGAGGGATCGAGCGTTGCGCAAGTGCATCGCGTTCACTGCGGCATGATGCAGTAGTTGAGCGTGCCGCAGTACGGCTTCTCTTCGCCCGACAGCTGCCAGATCAAGATGCCCGCGACGACGCCGGCGACGACGACGCCGCTGACGATGCCGATGACGGCGCCGGTCGAGATGCCGCCGCCGCGCTCCATGCGGACGTCGAGCCGACGGGACTCGCTCTGGCGCAGGGTGATGGTCTGCGCGTTGCGAACGTGGCCTTGGGCGGTGACCTCGACGGTGTGGTTGCCGGGGTCGAGGACGACGTCGGTGTTGGGCTCTGCCGGGCGGCCGTCGATCGCGATGCGAGAGTTCTCGATGCTGGGCGCGACGGTGAGGTGCGCGAGTCGTCCGCGCATGAGGTCGAGCGCGTCGGAGACCTCGGTGCGCTCTTCGGGCGTGGGCGTGCCTTCTTGAAGAAAGCGCTCGAGCTCGTCGATGGCCTTGAGGTACTGGCCGAGCGCGCGGTGGGCGAGGCCGAGGTTGAACAGCGTGTTGGGCCGCGGAAAGAGCTGATAGCTCTCTTCGAACGCCTGCGCTGCCTGCGCCCACTCGAGCTGCGAGGCGTAGCGTCGACCGTCGTCGAAGCGCGCGCGGGCGCGGGTCTGCGCGTCGCCGCTCTGCGCGAGCACTGCGCTGTTGCGGCGCGGGCGCGCGGCGCGCGACGGGGTGTCGCGGACGTCAGCGATCAACCGTTGCGGCGCGGCGCCGGGTCGCTCTGCGAGCGCGGCTGCCGTGCTGGCGAGCGACGGGGCAAAGATCGAAGAGCTGCCGTTGGTGCTCTGCGCCTGGCTGGTAGAAGCACCCGCGAAGACGGCCATCGCGATCGCAATCGAAGTCCACTTCTGCATCGTCGGAGCGATACCTCCTCGTTCACGATACCAAAGCTGCTTCGATGCGGGCGCAGGAAATCCCGGGGCGGAGATTTCGCGACGGCGGTCGGGTGTGTGTGCGCTCAGGCCGACGAGGTGCGATGTGCGCGGGTCGCGTCGAGCACGGCTCGCGATCGCTCGAACAGGTCACGGATGCGCCTGGCCTCGTCGAGTTGGGAGGCGGTGGCGGTGGCGCTCCAGCGGGCTTCGAGCGCGCGGGATGCGTCGCCGACGGCCATCAAGCCCATGGCGAGGGCGCTGGATCCGAGGTTGTGCACTGCGCGCTTGCGGTCTTCAGCGTCGCGGCGGTCATCGCAGAGCGTCTCGACGTAGCGAGCGGCTTCGGCGACGAACTCGCTCACGGCGACGTCGAGCTCTGGGCCGAGAAAGTCCGCGAGCGCCGCGAACTTCTCTTCGGACAGGAGCGTTTGGGCCTCTGGGTTGGCGTGGGATTCGTTGCTGTGGGCGGCGGGGGTTGGCGCGCGGGAGGGCTCAGCTCCGACGACGGCGACGAGGATGTCGTCGAGGTCTCGCGGCTCGAAGGGCTTTCGCAAAAAGTGTTGAAATCCTGCTTGTTCGCAGCGTCGGCGGTCTTCGTCGAGGACCGACGCGGTGACGACGACGAACGGCGTTTGGTGGCCGCGGGCGCGGGCGGCGCGGAGCAGCTCGATGCCGTTCATGTTGGCCATGTGCAGGTCGCACAGGACGACGTCGAAGGGATGCGCGTCGATGGCGTCGATGGCGTCCGAGCCCTTCTCGGTGGCGACGCACTGCCAACCGCGCGCGTCGAGCAGCCGGGCGAGGAGCCTGCGGTTGGTGGAGTCATCGTCGACGACGAGGGCGCGGGCGCTGCGGGCGCGAGAAGAGCCTGGGGTCGGGGTGGCCTGCGTGGCGAGCTCGCTGGTGGCCTCGCACACGCGCGAGCGTCGAAGGGGGCGCACTACGACGCGGTCGAACGCGTGCGCTGCGCGCGAGAGTGCGCCGGCGTTGACGGAGGTCGCCGCGACGAATCGCGTGGATTTGGGCTGGAGCTTCGCGAGTCGATCGCGCACGTCATGGATCGCGGGAGACTGTCCGACGATGACGGCGTCGAAGGTGTGTTCGGCGCACTGCTCGAGGGCGCGGTCGAGCGAGCGAGCGACGGTGATGTGCGGACCGGCGTCGCGCGCGATGGACTCGACGGCTTCTGCGAAGAGGGGCTCGGGCTCGACGATGAGGACGCGCGCCGTGCACTCGGGGGCGAGCGAGGCGCGGTTGGTGGCGGCGAGGCCGAGCTCGACGATGAAGCAGGCGCCGAGGGGGCGAGCGCGCTCGGCGGAGAGCGTTCCGCCCATGCGGGCGACGAGGTCGCGGGCGAGGGCGAGGCCGAGGCCAGCGCCGCCGTGAGCGCGAGCGAGCTCGGGGTTGGGCTGCGAGAAGCGCTCGAACAATCGGTCGATTTGCGCGTCGGTGAGCCCTGGCCCGGTGTCTTCGACGCGCACGACGATGGTCGAGCGCTGCGCGTCGCGCGAGCCGGATGCGCGCACGACGACCGAGCCCGACTCGGTGAACTTGAGCGCGTTGCGCACGAGGTTGGAGAGGACCTGTCGAAACCGGTCCTCGTCGGCTTCGACCAAGAAGTGCTCGATTCCTTCGGCGACGGTGACGAGCGCGACGCCTTTGCTCGATGCGTCGGCGGCGAACAGGTCGATGACGTCTTCGATGACGGCGAACAGGTCCGTGGGCTTGGCGGTGATCGAGACCATGCCTGCGTCGACGCGGGCCATGTCGAGCACGTCGTCGACGATGCGGTTGAGCGCGCGGCCGCTGTTCTTCAGGGCGCGGACGAGCTCGCGTTGCTCGGCGGACAGGTCTGCTTCGTCGAGCACCGTGGCGAGCCCGAGGATGCCGTGAAGGGGCGTGCGGATCTCGTGGCTGATGGAGGCGAGCAGGTCGCTGCGCGCGCGGCTGACGCGGTCGAGCTCGGCGAGGGCGCGGTCCATACGGCGGCGAGCGAGCCAGGCGAGCGAGGCGCAGACGGTGACGAGGATGGTTCCGCCGAGGATTTTGTCGAGCAGCGAGGGGATGAACTCGGGGCGGGCGCCGAGCGGATTGGTGACGGCCGCGATGGTGGCGAGCACCGAGAGCGCGCTCCACGTGAGCGACTCGCGCGACGACGACAAGTGCGCGACAAAGAGCGGAACGGTCGCCAGAAACCACCAGCCGATCGCCTGCTGCGCGCCCGAGAACCACGAACCGAGCACGAGCCCCGCCATCGTGCTCGCGGCGATCCACCGCGTCGCGGCCTGCACCGAGAGGGCTCGTCTCTGCGCGAGCAGCACCGCCGCCACGGACGCCAGCACGACGGCGAGCTCGACGGTGACCGTGACGGGGCGCCGTCCAAACGAAGCGTCGATGACCGTGAAGCCGGCCCACCCTGCGATCACAGCCTTGCCGAGGCTCGAGAACGTCTCGACCGATGCGACCGCGTCGCGCTCCGCTGTGAGCGAGCTCGTCAGCGAGTCCGTCGCTCGATGCGAAGGCTCGCTCATCGCGTGGTCGCCTGCGGCGAGAGCCAGCCGCGGCGGGAGGCGATCTTCTGCAGCACCGCCACGAGCGCGGTGAAATCGATGGGCTTCTCGACGAACTCGCGGACGCCGAGCACGTCGAAGCGCCAGCGCGGGGCGGACGTGAGAAAATTGCTCGCGACGATCACGTCGGTGTTGGCGCCGCCGCGCTCGGCGCGGAGGCGAGAGAGCACGTCGAGGCCGTTTCCGTCGGGCAAATGGTAGTCGAGCACGACGATGTCCGGGCGTTTTTGCTCGATGTTCGCGATGGCGTCCTTGGCGGTGGTGGCCTTCGAGATGGCCACGGGGACGTCGGAGAACGCGACGAGCGCGCAGCGCGTGGCGATGCGGGCGAAGAGCGGGTCGTCGTCGACCACGAGCACGCGCAGCGAGCCCATCGCGCGGCGCGCGGAGCTGTCCTCGGGTGCGCTCGGCTCGGGTGCGCTCGGCTCGACGGGCGACGCTGCGAGCGCGATCGACAGCCGGTCTTCGAGGGCGTTGCGCACGATGGCGGCGTTGGACAAGCGATCCGCGGGGTCCTTCGCGAGCAGCTCGAGAAAGAGCTCGTCGAACGGCGCGAGCTCTGGGCGCAGGGCGGACAAGCGTGGGATGGGCGCCTTGGCGTGCTGGCGCAAGAGCTCTTCGAACTCGCGTCCCGCGTACGGAGGCTTGTTGGTGAGCAGCTGAAAGGCGAGGCAGCCGAAGGAGTAGAGGTCTGCGGCGGGGGTCGAGCGCGGGGTGTAGAGCGTTTCGGGCGCGAAGAAGCCGGGCGTTCCGACGATCTCGTCGCCGTCGTCGCCGAGCGCGGCGGTGCCGAAGTCCACGAGCACCGAGCGTCCGGTGTGGTCTTCGACGATGACGTTGTCGGGCTTCACGTCGCGGTGCACGACGCCGACCTTGTGGATCGCGCTCAGGGCGTCGCACAAATCGCAGAGGATTTGCACCGCGCGCCGCAGCGGAACGAACACGCTCGCGTGCGCCGCGTGCTCGCGAATGATCGCCGCGAGGTTCTTTCCGAGCACGAACTCCATGGCGAAATACGGGAGTTCTTCGTGCACGCCGAAGGTGTAGACGTCGACGACGTGCTCGTTGCGGACCGCGGCGAGCGCGGCGGCTTCGCGGCGAAGTCGCTCGCGGTCGCGCGAGTACCTCCCGCGCAACAGCTTGAGCGCGCAGGGGCGTTGCAAGTGCACGTCGATGGCGCGGTACAGCACGCCCATGCCGCCGCGGCCGATCTCTTTCTCGACTTCGAAGCGCTGATCGACCAGCGTCCCAGCGGCGAGCACAGGAAACGAACGAGGCTTCTCAGAGGTCATCGCCACCCCAACTGCTGCGTGTCAGCGTCGCGCGAGCAAGCTCCTCACCAGCCGCGCACCGTCGACATGGTCCCGCCGCTGTTGGTGGGCGTCGTGTTCGTGCTGGGTCGCGTCTCTGCAGCGGGCCTTGTCTCTGCAGCGGGCCTCGTCTCTGCGGTTGGTCGCGTCTCTGCAGTGGGCCTTGTCTCTGCGGTCGGTCGCGTCTCTGCAGTGGGCCGCGCCGCGACGGTCGGTCCCGGCTCTGTCGCGCCGGCAACGGTCCCTGGCGCGGTGCGCGCGGTCGTCGAGCGCACGGGCGTGGTGCGTGCGCTGCGCGCGTTGCGTGCGCCTGCAGCGTTGTTCGCGCCAGCGGCTTCAGCGGCCGTTGCCTGCGTGCCCTGCGCGGGCTGCGTTGCAGGGGCGGTGACCGCGTTCGCTGCCGTTGGCTCCGAGCGCGGCGTGGTTGGCGCGTTGTTCGCGACCGGTGCTGGCGGCTGCGCGGTGGTCGCGGGGGTGCGGTCGGACGAGCGCATCCTCAACGCGAGCGCTCCAGCGCTGCCGAGGGAGACGAGCGCGACGACGACGGCGCCGATGGTGATCGCGTGGCTCTTGCTCTTGGCGGGCGCGGGCTGCGCGGCGATGGACTGCGTGGCCGACGGAGAGGGGTAGATGACCTGCGACGACGAGGCCGCAGAGAAGCCGCCGGTGGCGCCCATCGGGACGGGGCGGCTCTGCATCGGCGCGATGCCCGAGTGCGCGTCGGTTCCGCTGAAGCTGCCGCTGCCAGGGCCGGCGGAGGTGGGCTCGAGGTGCCAGTCTTCTCCAGCGACGAGGCGGTCGAGCGCCGCGCATCGGTCGGGGAGCGACTTGCGAAAGTACTCAGCGACCTTCGCTTGATCCGTGGTGAATCCCTCTTCGCGAAACACCGCCCAGAGGTAATCCGCGAACTCTGCGCACGAGCCGAGTCGGTCGTCGCGGTTCTTCGCGAACACGCCCGCGAGCAGCGAGTCGACGGCTTCGGGCACGTCGGGGCGCACAGTGCGCACGGAGGCAGGCGTGTCCTCGGTGACCATGCGCAGGATCTCGAGCTCGCTGTCGCTCTTGAAGAGCCGTCGTCCAGCGAGACACTCCCAGAGCACGACGCCGAGCGACCACAGGTCCGAGCGGCGATCGAGGTTCTTCACGCCTCGCGCTTGCTCGGGGGACATGTACCCGAACTTGCCCTTGAGGGTGCTCGTCGCGGTGTTGTTTTGCAGTCGCTCGCGGGCTTTGGCGACGCCGAAATCGATGAGCTTCACGTTGCCGTCGCGGCCGACGAGGACGTTCGACGGGGTCACGTCGCGGTGGACGAGGTGGCGAAGCTCTCCGCGCTCGTTGCGAAGCTCGTGCGCTGCGTGCAGGCCCTCGGCGGTCTTGCCGATGATGTAGAGCACGACGTCGATCGGCATCTGCTCGCCGCGGCTTCGCACGGCCTTGAGCAGATTGAGGACCGAGTCGCCGGCGACGAACTCGAGCGCGATGTAGCGGCCCTGCCGGTCCGTGCCCCAGTCGAACGTGTCGACGATGTTGGGGTGGCGCAGGCCCGCGGTGATCCACGCTTCGTCGAAGAAGCCCGCGGCGAACTGCGGGTTGCGCTCGAGGTGCGGGTGCATGCGCTTGAGCGCGACCAGCTTGCCTACGTGCGGGCCGCGCACGGTGCGCGCGAGGAAGACCGAGCCCATTCCGCCGGAGGCGAGCTCTTGCAGCGTGTCGTATTCGCCGGTGCTCGGGCCGGTCGCAGTCGGTGTTTGCGCGCTGTCGGCTACCATCTTGCCTCAAGAGTTCAACGAGCGATCGCGTGCGACGCACACGACGGTCTCACCGCTTAGTTTACGCGCGGTGGATACCCTGAACAAGCAACGACCTTGGCATTTCTGCGGCCGATGCGGGCCTACATGTCGACCCCCATGTCGACCCCCATGTCAACGCGCTGCCCCGAAGCGCGAGCGATCAGAGCGCTTCGACGATGACCGCGAGGCCCTGGCCGCCGCCGATGCACGCGGAGCCGACGCCGTAGCGCGCGCCGCGGCGGCGCAGCTCGTGGACGAGGTGCGTGGTGATGCGCGCGCCCGAGGCGCCGAGCGGGTGGCCGAGGGCGATCGCTCCGCCGTTGACGTTGGTCTTGCTTCGGTCGAGGCCGAGCTCCTTTTCGACCGCGAGAAACTGCGCGGCGAACGCCTCGTTGACCTCGACGAGGTCCATCGCTGACAGCTCGAGCTTGGCGCGCGAGAGGGCGGCGCGGATGGCAGGGGCGGGGCCGATTCCCATGATGTTGGGGTCGACGCCAGCGACGCCCCACTGCACGAGGCGCGCGAGGGGCTTGAGGCCCTTTCGCGCGGCGAAATCCGCGGTGGCGAGGACGAGCATCGCGGCGCCGTCGCAGATGCCCGAGGCGTTGCCGGCCGTGACCAGCCCGTCCTTCTTGAAAACAGGCCCCAGTTTTGCGAGCGACTCGATCGTGCTCTGCGGCCGCGCGTGCTCGTCGACCTCGAACTTGACCGTGCCCTTCTTGCTCTGCAGCTCGATCGCGGCGATCTCGGCCTTGAAGTGCCCGGCTTCGTTGGCGGCGGCCCAGCGCTTCTGCGAGGTGAGCGCGAGCTCGTCGCAGTCGGCGCGGGTGATCCCGTACTTGCTGCCGAGGTTCTCGGCGGTCATGGCCATGGGGGTCTGGCAGAACGAATCCGTGAGCGCCTCCCAGAGCGAGTCTTCGAGCTTGGGGGCCTTTCCGAAGGCGTAGCCCTTGCGGCTGCCGCGAAGGACGTGGGGGGCCTGGGACATGTTCTCGGTGCCGCCGACGAGCACGCACTCGGCCTCGCCCAAGATGAGCTGCTCGGCGCCGTTGATGACCGCTTGAAAGCCCGAGCCGCACAGGCGGTTGACGGTGAGCGCGGGCACTTCGATGGGCAGCCCGCTCTTGAGCCCCACGTGGCGAGCGCAGTAGATCGCGTCGGCGGAGGTCTGCTGGACGTTGCCGACGATCACGTGGCCGAAGTCGCTCTTCGGGTCGACGCCGGCGTCCGCGATGGCGGCCTTGGCGGCGTGCACGGCGAGGTCCGTGGCGCTGATGGCTTCGAGCGCGCCGCTCATGGTGCCGAACGCCGTGCGGCGGGCGGCGAGGATCACGATCTCGGGACGGGACATGGTGCGGTTCTCCTTCACTCGGTCGGTCAGTGCGGTGTGTGTTGTGTCACGCGAGGTCCGCGGCGCAGTGCGACAGGACGACCTCGTTGCGCTCTTTGACGCTCGTGCGAGCGAAGACGCGCGAGCCTTCGATCCAGCCCTCGGTGACCAGCGTTTCTCCTGGCCAGACGGGCTTGCTGAAGCGGCCTTGCAGCGCGGTCACCTTCGATGAATCGCCCTTCAACGCGCCCTGCACGATCGCGCGGGTCATGTACCCGAACGTCGCGAGGCCGTGCAGGATGGGCTTGTTCTCGAAGCGCGCCACGAGCGGAAACTCTGGGTCCGCGTGGAGCGGATTGACATCCCCCGAGAGGCGGTAGAGCAGCGCTTGCTCGGGCAACGTCTGCTCTTCGACCGTGAAGTCCGCGGGCCGCGACGGGGGGCTCGGCTTCTCGTCCTGCACGCGCTCGCCGCTCGATGTGCCGCCGATGCCCAAGAACAAGATCCCCCACGAGGTCTCGCAGAGCAGCTCGTCCGTCTCGGCGTCGCGCGTGGTGGTCTTCACCGTGGTCTGCGTCATGCGCTTGAGGTCGTAGAGGCCTTGCACGACGGCGGTGGTGCGCAGCGTCGCCTTCGGGGCGAACGGGCGGTGGATCTTCACGCGCTGCGTCCCGTGCACGACCTTGTCCATCGGGCCGTTGATCCGCTCGATCGCGCGCATCACGGGCTCGAACGCGGGGATCACCGCGAACGACGGGAGCACCCTCGGGCCGCGACCTTCGTACAGGTAGTCGAGCTCGCTGGCCTTGGCTCCGACGCCGAGCGCGTAGAGGGCGGCGTCCTTCCATGTGTACGAGAACGAGAAGGGCTCGGTGTCCTTGCCCACTGCGTCGATCGCGAAGGTCATCGCGCGGCGTGTTCGCACGGGGTCGTGCGTTGGTCAACGGCCCAGCCGGAGGTACGCGAGCCGCCCGCACGCCGCCACGAGCAGGCCCGCAGCGACCCACACCGCCGCACGGTCTTCGCGAGGCACGGCGCGGCTGCCGCGCACGAAGAGCACCACGCACAGCCCGAGAAAGGGCAGCGCAGGCAGCGGCCGTCGCAAGAGCACCGCGACGAAGCCCGCCAGCAACAAGCCCGCGATGATGGCCGCGGTCGTGCGGGCCAGCGACAACCCGTGCCTTCGCGCGGCCGAGAGGTACAGCGAGGCGAAGATCACGTCGGCGAAGCCGAGCATGGGCTCCATCGCGCGCGAGGGCGCGACGGCGGCGCTCACCGCGAGCACGCGCAGCACGGCGGGGTCTGGCGCTTCGGCGATGGCGCGCGTCGGGCCTTCGGGCGCGAAGACGCTCCAGAGGTCTACGGCGGACGAGACCAGCGCGACGGGCAGCAGGTGTCCGGGCAGCGGGACGCGCCAGCCGACGAGGCCGCCGACCGCGGTCGCGACGAGCAAGATGGCCGCGGTCGCGCCGAGGCCCGAGGCGACGTCGCGCAGCGATCCCGCGCCTGCCCCGCGCGCGAAATAGAAGGCGACGGCGCCGGTGACGATCCCCGCGAGCACGCTGACGATCGAGCGAGCGACGCGCTCTCCGAGGCGCGCGTGCTGCGCCGCGTGCGCGCCGATGGCCACCGTCGCGATCGTGCACGAAAACGAAATCGCCAGTGAAAATACTAGTGAAATGCGCACGAGCGGGGCGGCCAGCGCCAGCGCGGCGAGCGGCGAGAGCGCGGCGAGCGCGAGCAGGATCGGTCGCTGCAGGGGCTTCACCGGTTGATCACGTCGGGGACGCAGTCGATGGGGCTGCGTCGCGTCGGGAGCGTCGCGGTCGCGCGAAACGTGCCGTTGACGGCCTCGAGCACGAGCGCGCCGCCGAGCTGCGAGGCGACGTAGGTCGCGGAGTGTGAAGAGTGCGTCCCGTTGCCGACGGTGACGCGGCGGATGCACACGCCGCTCGCGCCGAGCTCGACCGTGGTTTGCACTGAATCTTCGCCGCGAAACAAGCTCTGCCCAGAGAGGGCCGCGCCCGCGCGCACGGCGGCGTTGTGGTCGTTGGCCGACGTCACGAAGAAGGGCGCGCGAGGGTCGGGGTCGCCTCCGCACGGTTGAACGCGGAGCGGCGCGGGGGCGAGCGCTCGGCCGTTGTCCGCGGCGCTGCTGTAGAAGCGCAGCTCGCGGCTCGAGGCCCGCAACACGATCAGCCCGACGCGCGTCCCGTCGAACGCGAGCGCGCGCATCCGGGTCTCGCCGCGGGCCCACGCGAAGCCCTTCTGCTCGAGCACGGCTCCTTCGGCGTTGATGCGGGCGACGAGGTCGACGCGGGGTTCGCTCGCGCCGAGGCCGCTCGTGATGTTCGGGCCGTCGAGCGGACCGCTCGCGACGCGCACGGCGAACGTCCCGTCCGCGAGCGCCACGAGCTCGGCGATGCGCGGGGTCGAGTTGGGGTTGGCGATCGCGCTGAGCGTGCGCAGGCCGAACCACGTCCGCGGCGGTTGATTGGGCGCCAGCGCGACGATGTCGCATTGCTTCGGGCGCGCGCCCCCGCCGTAGCTCGTGAGGTAGCCGCAGCGCTCGATGAGCGCGAGCGAGCGCGAGGCGAAGCGGGGGCTGTATGCGAAGACCGTGGCGTTCCAGTTGGGGGGAGCGTCGAGCGCGGGCATCGCGCCGCGTGCTCGGCCGCGAAATGCGCCGCGCGCGTCGTGTCCGCCCCACTCCCAGGTGCCGCTCTGCGCGCGCGTCCACGCGCCGACGTTGAAGAAGTATCCCTCGGTGCCCGAAGGAGCATCGGCAGCGCAGCGCGTGGTCCCGAACTCGATCTCGCGCGCCGTCGGGCGAGGCCGAACGGCCGCTTCTGTCGGCGACTCGACGGGCGTCACGTTGGGCGCGCTGTGCACGATCGGCGGCGGCTCTCCCACGAGAGCCTCGCTCGTCCACGCGAGTCGATCCGCGACCGAGCAGCCAAACGCAGCGCAGCGCACGCGCAGCTCGCTGTCGCCCACCTCTGGCGCGATGGCGATCCCGCGCGCGTCGCCGCGCAACGGCAACGACAGGGGGCGCCACGTGCGGCCGCTGTCCTCCGTGGTCCACACGCGGTCGAGTCGATCGCCCACGGCGAGCCCTCGCGTGCTGCTCGCCATCGCGACGTCCTTGGCGCCCTCGGGCAGCGCGCGGATCGCCAGCTCTTGCTCGATCGCGCCGACCGCGAGCACGACGGTGTCTTCGATGGTCGCGCGGGCATAGAACGTCCCGTCCTCGGTGAACGCGCCGGTCTCGATGCGCGCGCGCGGGTCGCTTCTGCGCGGCGGCCTCGCTTGCTCTGCGCCCACGCCGGTGGACTGCACGCGCAGCGGACCGGGGACGCTCGCTTCGAACACGCCCTGCGCGACGCGGTACGCGACCGTGTCGCCCCAGCTCGCGACGAACGCCGCGCGGCGCTCGACCTCGACGTTGCTCCAGCGCGCTCCGTCGTAGCGGCACCAGGTCTGCCCGGTCGTGCGCCCGCCGTGGTCGCACGCGGTGAAGGTCCACAGCGAGCGACCGTCGTTCGACGAGGCGAATTGCCCATAGAGCGAGATGCTCGCGGGCGGCGTGATCGTCGCCCACTGCGCGAGGCCGTCGCCAGCGAGCAGCATGGGTCGGTAGCCGCCGCTCGTGTCCCGACAAAACGCGGCGATGCGCTCCCTCCACGGAAAGTACCTGCACTGCGCCGCGGGCGGATCGATCCGCACCGGTGGCTGCCCTGCGCTGGCGAGCCACAGCTCATCGGCCGTGTAGCTCGTCGGGCGCACGTGCGCGCCGAATCGGTCGGTGGGCCCGCGGTAGCCCGTCGCGAAGTACACGCGGTCGGGCTGCAGGACGATGGCGCCCTGCGTGAGCTGCGCCGCGCGCGAGCCGGGGCCTTCGCTGATGGCGGCCGTGCGGATCGTGTTCTGGTCGGTGACCGTGACGTCGGTGCCGAGCGCGATGCCCGAGAACGGCGTGGGGGCTCCGTTGGCTTCGATGCGCATGGGGCCGTCTGGCGCGCGCACGACGAAGCCGTCGCTCTCGGGGAGGATCTCGAACGCGCCGCGTCCGCCGAGGTCGACGAGGTCCCAGCGCGCTCCGCCGTTGATCGTGCGATACAAGCGCCCCGGCGAGACCACGGCCACGCCGAACTGATCGTCGCTGAACCCTGCGTCGAGCAGCTGCGTTCCCTCTGGGATCTCCCAGCGCCGCAGCCCGTCGTCGCCGCCGATCCAGAGCTGTCCGTCCGAGTCGCCCACGGCCACGCGGCCCGCGCTGATGTACCCGTGCGCGATGCGCCGCGCGTTGGTGGCGCCGATGCGCTCGAGGGGCGCTGTGAAATACGGCGCGCGGTAGAGCGCTCCGTCGCTGCCCACGAAGAGCCAGCCCTGCCTCGCCCTCGCGGCCGTCGCGAAGCCGCCCAGCGCGATGTCGGGCGACCACGAGACGGTGCCTGGCCGCACGCGGGCGCGCACTCCGCCGATGATGACATAATATGTCCCGTCGGCTTCGACGCCGTAGCGCGCCGCGGGGCCGCGCAGGGGCTCGAACAGGTACGCTCGCCACGGTCCCGAGGCGGCTCTCGACGGAGAAATCGCGGTGATTCTGGGGCTCGCGCTCGCGTCGCGGGGGCTCGAGACGAGGCCTCCGTCGCGGCTCAGCGATCGAAACGGGCTCAGCGCGGCGGCGGTTCGCTCGCGGTTGGACGACGGCCGCGCGGCGCACGCCGAGAGGGTCGCGAACACGACCACCAACCACGCTCGCGGTGCTGCGCTCACTGCGCGACGGAGCGTACCACCCATCGCTCAGCGCTGCGTGCACGACGCGCGCTGGATCGCGCTCGGCCCGATGAAGTCCGCGTGCAAGCTGCCTGCGTCGGCGCGGCTCGAGGCGACGCGCACCGAGGCGTCGAGCGCGCGCTGCAGCGTGGCGCCGGGGTTGGGCGCGCGGGCGTCGACGCGCAGCTCGGTCAAGCACGGTCCCGCGTCGCGGAGGGACCACCGCGCGCGTACGCCGAACTCGAACGCGAGGGGCCGGCCCCGCGCGTACACGAGCGGAGCCCAGCCAGGGGCGCCGGTCACCATCCACGCGCGCATGTCCGCGCGCTCTTCGCAGCCGACGAGGTCACCGCGGTCGAACGCAGCGTCGATGCGGCGCTCGGGCGCCCCCGAGAGCGCGAAGAAGCGCAGCTGCGTGGGGCGATCGTCGCGGGCGCACGCGACGCCGAGGGAGTCTCCGTCGAACGCGAGCGCGCGCATCGAGCATTGGTCTTCGGCCCACGCGAAGCTGCGCTGCGCGAGCAGGCGTCCTGCGCGATCGAAGGCGAGCACGACGTCGGCGCCGCCGCGGTCGGTCCACAAGAGCGCGCCGTTGCGCGAGGACTCTTCGCGCGCGATCCACAGGGCGAATCCTCGGTCGATCGTGGGCTCGACGAGCTGGACCTTCGCGCGCCACTGCGAGGTCGCGAGCAGCTCGTCGGGCGCGGCGATCACCCGCGGCGCGCCGCCGGCGGGCGCAAACAGAACGTCGCACTCGTCCGCGGCCGTGCATCGCTCGAGCACGGCGTAGGTGTCCGTCGCGAGGCGCAGGTGCCAATCGACGGGAGAGGGGCTGGCGATGCGAGGGCTGCTCGCGGCGATCGCTGCGATGGGAGAAAACGCGCTCGCTCTCTGCGCGGGGCGCCCGAGCTCGACGCTGATCCACCGGACGCGCACGCTCGCGCCGCGCTCGTCGACGGCGAGCCACCCGCGCGCGCCGGGCGCGCCGCCCCACGGGTCGCTGGGGGCGCTGGTCGGTGTGCGAACGAGGCCGTTGATCGAGTGCGCGCGGGGCTCGACGTTGCCGCAGAACCACACTTGTTCGACGGGCCCGCGGCGCTCGGCGAGCGCTCGAGCGTCGCTCGCGTCGGGCGCGCGCAGGGCGGCGGCGATCGGCTCGGCGCGGAGCCAATCGGCGCTCGCCAGGACCAGTCCGTCGTCGAGGGCGCAGGCGTAGGCCGAGCACGCTCCGTTGATGTCGGCTGCAGCGCGGCCGAGCAGAGAGGCGGTCGATCGCGTGTAGCGGCCAGCGGAGGTCGCGCTGACGGAGGTGGCTCCGTCGACGCCGAGCGCGAGCGCGGTCCAGGTGCGTCCGCGGTCTTCGCTGATCCACGCGGCGGCCGGGTCGCGCGCGAGGGCGATGGCGCGCGTCGCGTCCACGGCGAACGCCTGCGTCGCGCGAGGCGGAAGGGCGTAGCGCTCGGCGGGCGCTCCGGCGGTCCATCGCGCGAGGGCGAACCCTCGTCCGAGAGGGACCGTCGCGACGACGGCGCCGTCCGCAGCGAGGGTGGGGTCGCGCCAGGCCCAGTCGCCCTCGACCGCGATCGACTCGTGCAGCGAGCGCAGGTTGGCTACGCGAAACTCGGGCTCGGCGCGGGTGCTGCTGTTCGGCTCGAGCAAGACGCGCCCGGCGCGCACAGCGCGCACGCGGGTGTCCGGGTCGATCAGCATCGAGCGCGCAGAGTGTCCGTGGTCGAACACGCACGCGACGGCGGAGCGGGTCGCGTCACTACCGTCATTGCCGTCATCGCGCTCGCGGCCTGCGCGGCAGGAGCGTTCGATGACGATCCCCGTTCCGTCCGGGGCGATGTGAACGCTGTCCGCGGGCGCTGGACTGTCGTTGATCGCGCGAAAGCCTCGCTCGTCGCCGAGGTAGTAGCGGGCCATCTGCGTGGACTCGTCGCCGCACTCGACGACGAGCCGCTCGCCAAACGGGTGCAGCGTCCCTTGCTCGCACGGAGCTTCGACGCGGCGCGTGCTGCCGTCGGGCTTCACGAAGACGAGCTCGCCACCCGATCCTCGGTCGATCAACGCGAGCGACCGATCGCTGAGCGCGACGGCGCCGAGGCTCAGGGCGAGGGCGCGCCCGCGGGTCGGCTCGAGCGCCGCCGAGACCGCGAGGGCGTTTGCGATGTCCGTCGCGCCCAGGCTCGGGGTCGCGGTGATGGGCGTCGCGCGGGCGACCCATCGTTGCAGCTGCGGGTCGAGCGCGCGCCAGCCGCGGCCGGTGCGCACCAGCACTTCGCCGGGGGTGACGAAGAGCTCGAGCGCTGCTTCTCCGTCGGCGAACGGCCGCGCGGTGATCGATCGCCCTCGGTCGCGCGCTTCGAGCACGCGGCCGGGCTGCTCGATGATCCACGCGCGGTCGGCGTCGGAGAACGCCGCGGCGATCACGGGCTCGGCGAGCGTGTCCGGCGCGCGAACGAGCCCCGCGGCGCTGGCGAAGAACACGCTGTGATCCGCGGTCTCGACGGCGATCGCGCCAAACGACCGGTCGCTCAGCGCGCGCACCCGCCCGGCGGCCTCCGAGGGCGCGCGGCGCAGGGCTGCGTCGAACGCCCTCGCGGTCCACGCTGCGCCGTCCTCGGTCACGAACAGCCAGCCGCTCGCTTCGTCGAGACGGGCGGCGGCGACGATGGGCGCGCGCGTCGCCTCGCCGACGACCACGGGTTGCTCGCCATCGAGCACCACGCGCAGCGGCCCGAACAGCCACCGGGGGACGCCGTCGCCTCCATCCACGAAGCGCGCTCGTGCGTCCTCGCGCAGCAGTCCGACCGCAGTGAGCTGCCAAGACGCTGCCCGCGCTGCGCTGGTCGCCACGACAGGAGCAGCCCGAAGCGCCGTCGCGCGCACTGGCCGAGGCTGCGCGCCGCTGCAGCCCAGGGCGCCGACCGCCGCGAGCAAAAGTGCCGTCCTGTGGCTGCTCGGGGGCATCCGGGGAGGATTCTTGCACGAGGCGTGCCTGCGTACGACCCCGCGGGGGGTGTTCTGCGGCGGTTTCGGGGTTTTCGGAGGGTCTCCGAGGTCCGATCGAATCCCCTACGGGTATCCCATGGATCACCCACACAGGGTGGTCGAAGACCCCTCGTCGAGGAGGCATCGAGACCTGTGCGATGGCGCGCTCGATCAGGTGCACCGCAGTCCAAGGTCGAGCACAGGTGTATCGCTACTACGACGCGGTCGTTAACAGAATGCCAGCGCCGCCGTGTCGATCGGATGATCACCGCCGTACATCGAGACCACGCGGATGGATCGAGTCGATCAATGTGGACTCATCCGTGCGCATGGTCGATGCAGTACGGGTTACAGAATAGATTGATCTGAAGGATACAGCGCGATCATCGCTGGTATCTCCGTGAGGGGTGTACCTTTGACACCCCAGGTTTGGACTGCGACAATCGACGGTGTTGATTGCGGAACCAGAGTGGTCGATCGAGGGATCGAAGCGATGAAAGCCAAGAGCAAGACGAGCTCCAAGCGCGCGGTGACGAAGGCCAAGGCCAAGACGAGCAAGGTGACCAAGGCGAAGAAGCCCGTTGCAGAGCGAGCGAAGAGCGCCGCGCGAGCGAAGACGACGAGCGATGCGAAGCCGAAGGCGCGTCGGGCTGCGAAGAGCGCGCCGGTGGCGTTGACGACGGACGAGCGTCGCAAGCTGCTCAAGCCGAAGGACCAATTTGTCGACGTGGTCGAGCGGACGACGCGCGCGTTGGGTAGGCGGCGAGAGATCAGGGTTCCCGGGATGACGGCGGGAAAGCTGAAGTCGCTGACGGCGAAGGCCGTGCGGGCGGCGAAGCGCGAGGCGTTGGCGCGCGAGCAGTTCGAGCGAAAGATTCGTCCCCTGTCCGATGCGCGCTTGCTCGCCGAGGACGCCGCGTACCGCGCGCTGCTCAACGTGTACGCCGCAGTGAAGCTGTACACCCGTGCAGATGCCGGCGTCGGGGCAGAGTTCGCGTTTCTGATCGAGCACTTGACGTTTACCCGCGAGAAAGCAGAACCCGTGCCCGCTCCCGAGCGCGCGCCGCTGCCCGCGCCCGAGCCAGCGTGACGACTGACGAGAGGGACAATCGATGCGAGCGTTGACCATTGCGCGCCACGGAGGACCCGAGGTCCTCGAGGTGCGAGAGATCGCCGCCCCAGAGCCCGGGCCGGGGCAGGTGCGCGTGAAGCTCCGGTTCGCCGGGCTCAATTTCAGCGACGTGATGGCGAGGCAGGGCATGTACCCCGACGCGCCTCCGCCTCCGTGCGTGGTCGGCTACGAGGGCTCTGGGGACATCGAGGCCGTCGGCGAAGGCGTCGACCGCGCGCGCATCGGCGAGCGCGTGATGGTGCTCACGCGCTTCAACGGGCAGGCGGAGATGGTCTGCGTCCCCAGCGCTCAAGCGCTGCGCATCTCCGACGCGATGACGTACGAAGACGCCGCGGCGCTGCCGGTCGTCTATCTGACCGCGTATCACATGCTGTTTCGCATCTCGCACCTGCGGCCGAAGATGCGCGTGCTGGTCCACATGGCCGGCGGAGGCGTGGGCATCGCGGCGCTGCAGCTCTGTCGCACGGTCGAGGGCGTCGAGACCTTTGGGACGGCGAGCGCGGCCAAGCACGACGCGATCCGCGCCGAGGGCTGCACGCACCCGATCGACTACCGCAACAAAGACTACGCCGAAGAAGTGCGGCGGCTGACGGACAACAAGGGCGTCGACCTCGTGCTCGACCCGCTCGGCGGCCGCGACTGGAAGAAGGGCATCGAGCTCTTGCGCCCAGCGGGGATGCTCATCGCGTTCGGCTTCGCCAACATGTCCACCGGCGAGACGCGCAGCGTGTGGAACATGGCGACGCAGATCGTGGGCGTTCCGATGTTCACGCCCATGGGGCTGATGGACAAGAATCGCGCGGTCGCGGGCGTCAACGTCGGGCACCTCTGGGACGAGCTCGAGATGCTCACCGAAGAAGCGCGCGAGCTGTTGGTGCTCTACGAGCGCGGGCTCATCAAGCCCAGGATCGACGCCATCGTCCCCATCGAGCGCGCCGCCGAAGCGCACGCTCGTCTCACGGGCCGTCAGAACGTGGGCAAGGTGCTCTTTCGCTTCACTGCGTGAGGCGTTGCTGATCAGCGCTGTGACGGCGGTCGCGATCAGCGGAGCGGAGCGCGCAGCCCGAGGCGCGGGCCGCGCAGGGGGTCACATCCCGGTCGGGATGAAGCGGATCAGGCCCGGCGAAGCAGCGGTTCCGCCGCCGACGGCGCGGGGCATGCCGCCCATCATCCCGGTGTCCGTGCCGTCGAACATGTACGACTGGCCGCGGGTGCGGGGGATGTTCTGCAGGCCCACGGTGGCCGACGAGCCGAAGTGGCGCGTGCTGGCCATGTCCGTCGAGGTCATCGAGCAGTAGTGGTACTCGATCGTGCCCGACGTCTCGCTGAGCTTGATCTGGAAGCGCAGCTGCTCCTGCATCGCGCGCGAGAAGATCGTGACGTTGTTCCACTCGATCACGAAGCGACGGTTCGGCGCGGTGCCGACCTCCTTCGTGCGAACGACGGAGGGGGCGGCCACGATGAGGTCGTCCCAGAAGATGGCGAGCACGCCCGCAGGGTTGCCTGCCGCAGGAAAGTCGAGCGTCGACGGAACGGTCGAGGTCGACGGCAAGCCCGCGGCGCTCGGCCAGAGCTGCATGAATCCGTTGGTGGTCACGCTGTAGTGCGTGACCGTGTTCATTGCGTCGCCGAAGTACGGGAACGTGAAGCCCATCGGCAGCGCAGTGACCGCCGACGACTCGTCGTCCGTGCCCGGAAAGGTCACGTTGGTGGCGCCCATCGACATGTCTTCGCAGCTCGCCGACGGCAGCGGGATGACCGTGTACGCAGGCGCAGCGCCGTCGAAGCGGAGGCTGAGGTCGAACACGCCGCGCGCGGCGGGCTCGGACGAGCCGAGCTCGACGATGTACGTCACCGGTGCGGCGGTCGCGTTGGTCCACGAGAGGACTTCGTCTTCGCCGAAGAAGCCGACGCTCGACGAGGCGACGCAGGCCAGGGTGGCGCAGTCCTGGCGGACGCGCAGGGTCGGGTCGGCGTTGTCCGAGAACGTGCGGGCGGTGACCGTCGCGCGCGTCGCCGCGGGCACGGTCACGGAGTAGTAGAGCACCTGGCCGGTGTCGCCCGGCAAGCAGGTCGCCATGCTCGCGGCGGTGGCCGTGGTCTGCAGCTGGTTGAGCAGCGGCATGGTGTCCGTGAGCGTACGGGCCGCGGCGCAGGTCGTGTTCGTCGCGGCCGCGGGCAAGAGCTGCGCGTCGACGGTGAACGAGCCCTGGTTGCGATCGGTCTGCGAGCCGACGGCGAAGACGACGGTCTGGTCGGTGGCGGTGGAGTTCCAGTAGTTCATGGACTCGGCGGCGCCGGCGCCGGCGTTGTCCATGACGTCCGCGCAGGTCGTCGGCATGCAGCCGATGAACGCGCGGATCGCGGGGTTGAACGTCATCGTCCCCGGGTTGACGCGGAAGCTCAGCGTGCGTCCCGCGGGGACGGTGGCCGTGTAGTAAACGAGCTGCCCGCCGCTCGCGAGCGTGGCGCACGAGAAGTAGCTGCGACGCTCGGTCGCGCCGACGGTGGTCCCTGCGACGCCCGCGGCCGGGAGCGTGAGGCTCTCAGCAGCAGCGCACGTGGCGTTCATCGGAACGGGCGGCAGCGGCGCGGTCGTCCCCGTGAGCGAGAACGCTCCGCCGTTGGTCGCCGTGGTCGAGCCGACCGACACGAGGACGGTCTGCGCCATCGGGTTGCGGTTCTCGTAGAGCAGCGTGTTGGGCATGCCCGCGGTCCCGGTGCGGGTCGCGAGGCACGTCGCGGCGCTCATGCAGTCCGCGAACACCCGGATGAACGGCGCCCAGGCGGGCATCCCCGTGGGGGTCGCCGTGATCGTCGCGAGGCTGTTGGCCGGGATCGTGAGCGAGTAGAACAGCTGCGCGCCGTTGTTGAACGAGCTGCAGGTGGTCATGGGCGTTCCGCCAGCGAGCGTGTCACCCATGACGGCCATGCCCGTGAGCGACGCGGGCGTCGAGCAGTCGCTGTTGGCCGCGGGCATCGGCAGCGGCGTGTTGGCCGCGCCGAGCGTAAACGTCCCGCCGTTGGCCGTGTCCGTCGAGCCAACGGAGACGGTCACCGTGCGCGCCATCGCCGTGCGGTTGTCGAACACCGTCGTGGTCGGGTTGCCGCTCGACCCAGAGCCGGTCGCGAGGCACGTCGCCGCGGTCATGCAGTTCTCGACGACGCGCACGTAGGGCGACCACGCGGGCATGCCCGTCGGCGTCGCGGTGAACGTCACGCGCGTGTTCGCGGGGATCGTGTACGAGTAGAAGAGCTGCGGTCCGTCGTTGAACGAGTTGCACGTCGCCGCGGGGACCGCGCCGCCGTTGGTGTTGCCCATCAGGCTCATGCCGGTGAGCGTCTCGGGCATCGCGCACGTTCCGTTGGCCGCGGCCGAGAACGTGTTGAGCGTGACCGTGACGGGGCCGCCCGTGGCCGACGCCGCGTCGCCGAGCTCGTCGACGACGACGAAGTACTCGCCGGGGTCGAGCACCGCGCGGAGCGAAGGGTTGAGGCCCACAGTGTCGTCGTTGCACGCGATTTCGCCGACGGTGCTCGCGCAGTTGGTGCGCAGCGCCATCGTGAGGTCCGTGCCCGACGTCATCGTCGTGGCGTTGAGGACCACGCCCGTGCGCGCGGTGATCGTGAGGCGGAAGATCCGCTCTGCGCCGCCCGTGGTGCCCACGCACGTCGCGGTCGAGACCATGCCGCCGGTGCCCATCGCGTTGAGCATGGTGTTGACGGTGGTGGTCATGCCCGCGGCGGGGATCGCGAGGGTCCCGTCGACGGTGAGGCCACAGCCCGGGCCAATGCCGCTGTCCGCGACCGCGTCGGGACGCGCGTCGGCAGCGGCAGCGTCTGCGCCCGCTTCGACCGTGGCGTCCATGCCGGCGTCCGCGCCTGCTTCGACGGTGGCGTCCATGCCCGCTTCGACCGCGGCGTCAGCCTCGGCGTCGGGCGCGGCGTCCGGCGCCGAGTCCGGCAGCGAGACGACGTCGGGTCGGCTCGCGTCGGGCTGGGTCACGCGATCCGCGGCGACGTCGGGTCGGCTGCTCGCTTCGGCGGCGGCGTCCGCTTCGGCGTCGGGCGTGGGAAGAGGCTGAGGGCTGCACGCTGCCGCGCCGATCACGGCGGTGAGCGCAAGCCAGCCTCGCATGGGCATCTTCGTCATCATGGCTTCCTTTGCGAATATTGAAGAACCAACGGCCGCTCGCGCGCCGGACTTCGCGCCGCACAATGGTTGCGACGAGGGTCGAGGCGCAGAGCGAACGGCCGATGATGCCTCGTTGCCCAAACGACGCAAGAGGTTCACGCGCCCTCCCCTCAGGCGCGCGTCGGGCTCAGAAAACGCTGCGAATTCAGCGCGGAATGAAGCGGATCACGTTGCCCGCGGTCGCGGTGCCCGCGCTGTTGAACGCCGCCCCGATGCTGCGGCTGCCGGCGATGTTGACGAGGCCCATGCTGGCGCTGTCGCCGGTGGTGCGAGGGGTTCCCGCGTTGGCGCAGTAGTGAAACTCGATCACGTTCGAGCCCTCGGACAGCTTGATTTGAAAGCGCATGGTCTCGGCGACGGCGAGGGGCGTGACGTTGTTCCACTCGAGGATGAAGCGCCGCGAGCCCATCGCGCCGATCGTCAGGTGACGGACGTTCGCGGGCGCAGTCACGCTCAGGTCGTCCCAGAACACAGCGACGCCGCCGGGGATCGATGAATCCGGCGTGTTCAGGTCCGTGTTCGAGTAGACCGACGTGGTCGCGCCCGCGGCGCTCGAGAAGAGCTGCATGAGCCCGTTTGTGCTCGCGCCCCAGTGCGTGGCCGAGTCTCCGAAGTACGTAAACGTGAAGGGCAGCGCGATCGGCGCTCCTGTGGACGAGTCGTCGCCCGAAATCGCGAGCACGGTCGCGCCCGTCATGTCCTCGCACGCCGCCGTCATGGTCCGAACGATCGTGTACGGGTCCGGGGGATTGTCGTACGCGATCGAGAACACGCCGCTCTCCGTGGCTCCGACGCCGCCCACGGCCACGATGTACGTCTGGTCCATCATCGTCGTGTTGCGCCAGACGGCCTCTTCGAGGACGCCGGCCGACACGGCGTTGCGGTACGACGTGCACGAGGTCGGCATGCACGTCTGAAACACCCGAATCGTCGGGTCGAACGTCCCCGTCGGCGTCACGCGAACCCGCGCCGCAGCGCCCGCGGGGACGGTCACCGAGTAGTACAAGAGCGCTCCGCCGGTGCTTCCAGAGACGCACGTGGTCGAGCGCCGATCGAGCGCCGATCCAGTGTCTTGCATCGCGAGCGGAGCGCCCGCGGCGAGCGTCGTCGCAGAGCCGCACGTCGCGTTGGAGGGCGCCGTGATGAAGCGCGTCACGAGGTCGAACACGCCCGTCGTCGTGGCCGTTCGGCTGCCGAGCGTGAGGATCACGTTGCGCGTCGCCATCGTGGTGTTCTGCACGACGACCTGCTCGGCGCCGCCGCCGAAGCTCGCGTTGGCGCTGGCGACGCACGTCGCGGACATGCACGAGTCGACCACGCGCAAGACCGCGTCCGCGCTGGTCGAATACGGCGTCGCCGTCACGATCGCGGTCTGTCCCGCGGGGATGGCCAGCGAGTAGTAGAGGACGTTTCCTGTGGCGGTGGGCTCGCACATCGAGCCGTTGACCTCCGTCGCGTCCGCTTGATTCTGCGCGAGCGCGGGCGTCATCGGGTCGAGCGCTCGCGCTGCGGCGCACGTGGTGTTCGAGGACGCCGCGGGCAACAGCCGCGCGCTGAGGTCGAACGTCCCGGTCGCGCCCGCCGTGGCGCTGCCGACGGCGATGATGATCGTCTGATCCGCGGCGGTCGCGTTGCGATACACAGACTGCTCGGGCACCCCGACGCCAAACGAGTTGCGATACGCGCCGCAGGTGGTCGGCGTGCAACCGGCGAAGATGCGGATCGTCGGGTCGAAGGTCGGCGCGGGCGTCGCGGTGACGGCCACCGTGCGGCCCGGCGGAATCGTCATCGTGTAGTACGACAGCGGCCCGCCCGTCGCGACGCCAGCGGCGCACGTCGAGCTCGAGCGCGTCTCGATGGCTCCGACGGTGGTCTGCATCGTGAGGTTCGCGATGAGCGGCAGCGGCGTGGCCGTCGCGCACACAGCGTTGTCCGGCACGGGGGGCAGCATCGTGAGCGCGTCGGTGAGCGTAAACGCTCCGCCTGTGCCGAGCTCGTACGAGCTCATCGAGACAATGAACGTACGCGGCACGTTGGCGCGGTTCTCGATGGTCGCCGTGGCCGTGCTGCCCGCAGAGAGCGCAGAGCCGACCGCGAGGCATGTCGCCATGGCGCAGTCGTCGCGGACGCGGAGGTAGGGGCGCCAGGCGGGCATTCCGAGCGGCGTGCCGGTGATGACCGAGCGCGTGTTGGCCGGGAGCGTGTAGCGAAAGAACACGTCGGGGCCGGTGGTCGTCGTCGGGTTGCACGAGCGATCGTTGGTTCCGCCGCCGTTGGTGCTGCCCGCTGCTGCGGTGCCGGCCATCCAGGGCGTGGCGCCCGCGCACGCAGCGTTGGGGGCCTCGTTGGGGATCGAGACGGTGAGCGTGTACGCGCCGCCGCGGACCAACGAGGCGCTGGTCGCGTACTCGTCCGCGATCACGTAGTACGTGCCCGGGTCGAGCGTGACGCGGGTGGCCGCGCCGTTGCCAGGGCCCGAGTCGAGGTCGCACACGAGCTCCATGGCCGAGCTCGCGCAGGCGCGACGGATGGCGAGCATCGGGTTGGCGAGCACGCCGGTGTCTGCGGTCAGCACGAACTGCAGGGTGGTTCGCGCGGTGATGGTCAACGGGTAGATGTGATTGTCGCCGTTGCCGAAGCTCGTGCAGCCGTAGCTGCTGATCGTGCTCGACGCGCTGCTCGCGCTCCACGAGCCCATGACGATCGTGGGCATCGCCGCGGTGGGCTCTGCGAGCGCGGGCTGCGTCGGAAGCGCGCACCCGACAGCGCCGTCCAGCGCCGCGTCGGGGGTGCTGTCGGGCATCGAGGCCACGTCGGGCAACGCATCGGGCAACGCGTCGGGCAACGCGTCGGGGGCGCTGTCCGGCATCGAGACCACGTCGGGTTCGGCGTCGGGCAGCGCGTCGGGAGCGCTGTCCATCGTGGCCACGTCGGGCAACACGCCGCGGTCGATCGTCGGTCCGTCGGTCGCGACGCGGTCGGGCAACGAGCCCGTGTCGCGCGCGTCCATGGGGTTCGACGCGTCCGTCGTGGCGTCCGGCATCGGAAGCACGGTCTGGCCACAGGCAGTGAGAAGCACCGCGAGGCCCAAGCCAGTCTTCGGTCGAAGAAGCATCGGAAAAGCCTTTCGAACAGGTCGTGACAGTGAGGCGATCCGCCTCGAAGGGGACCACTACTCAGTCGACGACGCAATTCTTACGGGCTCGAAACAGACACCCCCACTGAAAAAGTTTAGTGCCAGGCAGCGGCCGGCTGGACAGCGTTGCCCGAACGATCGTGCTCGTCGAGCAGGACCTGGGACATCGGGGCGCACTTCACGCAGGACGGAAATCCCGAACGATGCTGGCAATACAGCACGGTCGCCGTCGCCGACGGGCCGTCGAACTCGTGCGCGTCGAGGTGGCGACCGCACGCGATGCAGTGGATGTGCTGCTCTTCAGCGGGCTTGCGCACCACGCCGCTGAGCGCCTTCTTCTCGGCCTTGGTCAGCCGCTTTTCTTTCTTCATTGTGTGCGCGAAGAGATAGCGCATTCGCGTCGTGCAGCGCGAGGTCGCTTACGGTCTTCGCGCGAGCTCGACGGTCACGCGCGAGGGGGGGCTGCGGCGGCCCTGAACGACGGCGGTGATTTCGTGCGTTCCTTCGGCGGCGGTCCAGCGGTCGCCGTCGATGGGAGCGCCGTCGACGAGCCACTGGTCTGCGTGCACTTCGACGGCGTCGAGCGCGACGCGAAGCGGGAGGCGCACTGCTGCGCGCGACGGGTCGAGCAGCAGTCGAGCGCCGTCACGGGGCTCGCGGACCGAGAGGGCTCCCGTGGGGTCGAGCGCGCGGTGCTGCGAAGAGATCCCCGTGCGGTGCGCGCGCGCGGCCCAGGCGCGCAATCGCGCGGGCGCCACCCAGTCCCCGTGCTCGTCGTGTTGATCGCAGCTCGCGCTCGGAGCGGTCCCCGCGACGAACCGCTCGACCCGGTGCTGCGCGCACCGCGGCCCCGCGCGCAGCCCCGACCACGCGCACACGTCCGCCGTGTGCAGCTCCGCCGCGCGCCGCGGATACACCGTGAGCCCGAGCTGGGCAGCCCGCTGATGCGCCGCGTACGCGATGCGAACCGCCGCAGGAGCAGCCGCACGAAACCCGCTCACCTCGGCCATCGCGCGCCCCGACGGGTCGCCCATCCACACGACCACCGTCACGCGATCGGTGCTCACCGCGCACCACGCGTCGCGCCAGTTGGCGCTGGTCCCGGTCTTGAGCGCGAAGGGCACCGACGGCGAGAGCCCCTCGAGCGACTCGCCGAAGCCGTCGCTTCGCGCCGCAGAATCGCTGAGAATATCCCACGCGACCCGCGCGTGAGCGGGGTGCATCACGCGCGCTCCGGCGGCGCTCGAGCCGACGAGTGAGAGCGAGAGCGGCGCGCGGGTTCCGAAGCGCGCGAGCGTCGTGTAGGCCTCGGCCAGCTCGATCGCGCGCACGCCGACGCCGCCGAGGACCAGCGCGCCGCCGTGGTCGTTGCCCGTGCGAACGCCCCGCAGCCCGAGGGCGCGCAGCCGGTTGGCGAGGGGCTCTTGTCCCACGCGCCGCGCGACGTCGAGCGCCGCGAGGTTGAGCGACGAGGCCAGCGCGTCCCGCGCAGCGACAGGGCCGCGCTCGTCGCCGTCGTAGTCGCGCGCCTCGAAGTGCTCGCCGCGCGCGCCGGTCATCGCGATGTTGACGTCGTCGAGCACCGTGGCCGCCGTCCCGCCGCGCTCGAAGAAGAGCTCGTACGCGAAGGGCTTGAGCGTCGAGCCCGGCTGCCGCTCGGCGTCGAGCAGGTCCAACGAGGCCCCCTCGGCGTTGGCGCTGGTGTCGATCGCGCCCACGTACGCGAGCACTTCGCCGGTGCCGTTGGACACGACGATGGCCGCGGCGTTGCGCGCTCCGCGCGAGGCGAAGGGCGCCCACTGCGCGCGCAGGATGGACTCGGACTGGCGCTGCGTCGGCAGGTCGAGCGAAGTGCGAACGACCGCAGCATTTTCGCGCTGAATCGCGCCAGCGCGGACGCCGACGAGCACGCGATCGACGAAGCGCGGGGCCTCCCAGGGCCGGCCCGAGACCGAGGCGAGGACGGGCTCGCTGGCGAGCGCGGCGGTGAACGTTCGCTCGTCGATCGAGCGCAGCGCGAGCATGCGACGCAGGACCCACGCGCGGCGCTCGTTGGCCCGCGCCGGTGCGCGCCGCGGGTCGAGCGCGGAGGGGGCCCTCGGAATGGCCGCGAGCATCGCGGCTTCGCTGGCAGAGATCGTGTCGATCGAGTGGCCGAAGTAGCTCTCGCACGCGCGGGCGACGCCCTCGATGCCGTCGCCGTAGGGCAAGCGGTTCATGTACTGCTCGAGGATCTCGTCCTTGCTCATCACGCGCTCGAGGCTCATCGCGCGCAGGGCCTCGCTCAGCTTGGACCAGGCGCCGTGGGGCCTGCCGTACACGCGCTTGACGAGCTGCTGCGTGATCGTCGATCCCCCCGAGCGTCGACGGCCCGGAACGACGTTGTCCACCACGGCGCGCGCGAGCGATCGACGGTCGACCCCGTCGTGCGCGAAGAAGCGCGCGTCTTCAGCGGCGAGCACGGCGTGCGTCATGACGGGCGGGATTTCGCTGGCGCGCAGCCAGCGTCGGTCTGCGCCGTCGACGCGCGCGAGGCGCAGGGCCAGCCCCGAGCGGTCGACCACGGAGAACGAGTCCGACGCAGGGATGAACCTCGCGCGGTCGATCATCGCGCCCGAGCTGACGATCACCCGCGCGACGGCCCAGAGCGCGCAGAGCGCGAGCAGCGAGGTGAGGCAGAGGCTCTTGGCGCGACGGCGGTTCATCGATCGACGACCAGCGAGGTGAGCGCCGAGCGCGCGACGAAGCTCGGGTCGTGCTGCGCTTCGATCTGCGCGGGCGGCAGCGTGAACTGCCCTGGCGTCGTGGCGCGCACGGCGTAGGTGAACTCCAAGAGCCCGCTGGCCGCTCGATCTGCGAAGAACCGGGCCTCGCCGTAGCTGAACGCGCGGTGCGTGAGGTAGCCGAGCGAGCGCGCCGCGTGGAATCCGCGCGGGTCGACGACCTCGTCCTCCGTCGATCCGCCGAGGATGGCGTCGAGCGAGGCGCGGGGCGTCGTGTCCAATCCTCGATCCACCGCGTCGAATCCGCCGCCGACGAGGTCTCGCACGACGACGTTGGGCGGCAGTCCGCGCTCGGTGAAGACGAAGAGACGGACGCGCAAGAGCTCTCCTGCGCGCACGTGGGCGCCGCTCTCGACGCGGGCGCCGTTCTCGCGTTCGATCACGCGGTGCAGGGCGACCTCGCGCCCTCGCGCTTGCTCGTCGTCGCTCGAGAGGGCGCGCGTCCAGCGGCCGTCGAGCGCGAAGAACGCTCCCTCTCCCGCTTCGATGGTGACCCTGTGCGAGCCCGAGACGAGCCGCGCGACGGGCAGCGAGAAGACCCTGGCCCGCGCGTTGGCCGTGGTCTCTGCGGTGACGACCGCGCCGTCGATGGTGACGCGCGCCGAGGGCGTCTCGCGGCCCGTGAAGCGCTGCGCGTAGGCGCTGAGGGCGACGAGGGCGTGCGCTGTCTCGTGGGTGTCGTTCCACGCGCCGTCGACGCGGCGGCGGAGGAGCGCGGAGGCGATGTCGCGCGTGTCGCTGGTCGAGGGCAAGAGCTCGGCGCCCGCGCGGATCACCGCGGCGAGCAGGCGCGTGTGGCTCTCGAACCAGCGGTTGCTGCTCACCGACGGCGCGGCGTTGGCGCCGCTGCGCAGCGGGCGCAATTCGGCGCGGCTCCACTCGGCGACGCGTCGGGTGACCTCGAGGCAGAGCGTCTCGCGGCGTCGGTCGCTGGCGGGCATCGCGAGGGCGAGCTGCGCGCGGCCGAACATCGAGAGCTGGTCCTTCTGGTCGAACAGGGCGTTGATGCGCGGGGTCTGGGGCTTTCCTGCGCTGACGAGCACGCGCACGGCGTACGCCTGCATGTCGTTGCGGGTGGCGCTCTCGTAGTCGAAGAACGAGCCCGAGAGCACGAGCTGGTGCGCGCTCTCGACGGCGCGCTCACGAGCCGCTGCGGGCACGCGCCAGCCCGCGGCGTGCGCGGACTGCAGGGCGTCGAGGGCATACACAGTCCCGTACATCCACGGCTCGTCGCTGCTCGTCCACGTGCCGAACGAGCCCGCGCTGTTCTGCAGCGCGAGGAGGCGTTCGACCGCGGATTCGCCGCGGCGCCGCGCCTCTGCAGCGCGCGCTGGGTCCGTGGCCATCGATGCGTACGCGACCAGGCCGAGCACGCGCGAGGCGAGCGCTTCGACGTTGTCGTACGGGCTCGCGTCGAGCGAGTCCGCGGCGGCTTCGAAGCCGACGAACGGGTGCGGCGCGACGGTGAGCGTGAAGCGCGCGTTGCGGTCCATCGCGCCGCGGGGCAGCGCGACGTCGAGCGTGCGCGTTCCGTTGACGGCGCCGGCGATCCACGAGCGCTGCGAGACCCCTCGGGGCCGCACGAGCACCGTGGCGTCGCGTCGGTCCGTGGCGCCCTGCGCGATGGCCTCGAAGCGCACGTCCACGCGCTCGCTTCCCGCAGCTACGTCCACCGGAACGCTCACCCGTGCGTCCCCGCCCACCTCCAAGTGCACGCGCTCGCTGCGCGCCTCGCGCTCGCCGATGAGCACCCGCACCTGCACGTCTACCGGGCTCGTCCCGGGGTTGTGCACGAACGTGCTGGCCTCGAAGCGGTCGCCTTCGATCACGCTGGTGGGAACGGTCGGGCGCAGCACCGCGGGCAGCGTGGCGGTGAGCTGCGTGGCCGCGCCTCCGGTGCGCGCGGCGCTGTCGTTGGCGACGGCGATCACGCGGTACTGCGTCGGCCGCTGGGGCAAGCGCACCCTCGCGCGGGCGACTCCGTCGACACCAGTATTCAAGTGTGGCAGCCACAGCGGGGTGGGCTCGAAGCGCTCGCGCTCGTCGCGCATCGCCCGCTCGCCGTCCTCGGAGCCGTCGCCGCTCGCGCCGGGCAGCGCGGGGATGTCCAAGCGCGAGACGAGCACGCGGCGCACGTCGTCGAGCACGAACCTCGGCGCCCTGCGCGGAAAGAACTGGTCCCCCGGCCTCGGCGTCTCGTAGCTCGACAGCCGCAGCGTCCCTTCGTCGACGACGTACAGCGCCACCTCGGCCCGCGCGCCCTGCCCTTCGGCGTTGCGCACGGTGACCTCGATGGGCACCTCGTCGCCGGGCCGCGCGCTCTGCGCGGGCAGCGCGATGCTCACGTTGAGCGCAGAGACTCTCGGACGGACTGCGATTTCAGCGACGCCGAGGCGCAGGTCCGGCGCGTCGAGGTCGACGCCTTGCGAGGGCTCCGCGGTCCGCGGGCGCACGAGCGAGACGTGCACGAACGCGTTGGGGACCATCGCTGGGGTGAGGTCGAACTCGAAGACGTTTCCTCCGGCGCGCACGCGGCGTCGCTCGGTGTGCATCACGCCTTCGCGCGCGACCACGACGAGCGCTTCGGCGTCGGGCCACGGAGACTCGAAGGCGACCTGCGCGCGCTGCCCGACCGCGTACGAGCGCGCCGACGGCGTGACGGTGATGGGCGCGCCTGGGGCGTCGCGATCCGGGTGCTCTCCGGGCGCGGCGACGTACGTGCGCTGCGAGGCGACGGACTCGCGACCGTTGGCGTCGACGACCTTCGCTTCGAGCCGATACACGCCCGCTTCGGTGGGGACGAACCGGCAGTGCACGGGCTCGCGCTCGCTCTGCAGCTGGCACCGCGCGACCTCCCGCTCGTCTCGCGTCCTTCGCGCGCGGTAGCCGCTCTCGTCGCCGCGGTGAACCCACTCGTAGTACGACTCCCAGCCCTCGCGCACGATCCGCGCTTGCACCGACTGCGCGGGCACCGGAGCGCCGCCGTGGTCGATCACGATGGCCTCGAGGTCGATCGTCGCGCCCTGTCCGAGCCAAGGCGCCGCGCGCTTGACGCCCACTTCGTAGCTCGCGGGATAGACCGTAAACAACCGTCGCGCGGCGGTGCTCTGCCCCGAGGCGTCGCGCACCTCGGTCTCGAGCTCGAAGAGCTGTCGCGTGGGCGCGCTCATCGTGGCGCGGGTGGCGATGGTGCCGGTTCCGTCCTGCGCGAGTTCGAGGTCGCCGGAGGCGGCGAGGGTCGCGCGCGACTCGAGGTCCACCGGCGAAAACGCAAACGTGTTGGCCCAGGGCATCGGGTACTCTGCCCCTGCGCGGCGGTGCATCGTCCAGTGCGCGCGGGCGCGGGAGGCGGGCGCGCCGAAGAGGTATCGCGAGTCCACGCGGACGTTGAGCGCTTCGTTGTGGTGCGGCTGCTCGGGCACGTCGCGAAGGTCCACGCGCATCGTGGGCGGACGAAACTCGGCGACCTGCACGGACGCCTGGCCCATCGCGCGGTTGTGCGCGCGCGGGTTGCTCACGTCGACGCGCCACCAGCCGGCCATCGCGCGGGTCGAGAGGTCGAAGGTGACGTCCGCGGTGCCCCACGCGTTGGTGCGCACGGTGCGTTCGATCATCGCGCCCTCTTCGCCGGGGCTGCTGAGCTGAACGCGCACGCTCTGCCGCGCGAAGGCGCGGACCTCTTCGGGGTTGCACGGCTGCCGCGAGCGGGGCGTGCACACGACGGGCTGCCTCGCGACGATCTTGACGTGCAGCTTGTCGCCGGGCCGATACGCGCCGCGGTCTGTAAATACCGCGGCGATCGGCGATCCGTCGGCGCTGCTCGCCGCGCCTTGCGCGAGCCCGAGCGTCGAGGGCGTGACCGACGTGCGCGCGTCGAGGGCGATCACCGCGCGGTCTCCTGCGGCGCTCGCCGAGAGGGCGAGCGAGACGTCTACGACGTTGACGCCCTGCGGAGCGGGGATCCACGCGAGGCCCTGCTCGTCGGTGCGAACCGCGGCGGCGGTGCGCACTTGCTCGCCCTGCGCCCAGGCGAGGGTGACCTCAGCGTTGGCGACGGGGCGGCCGTTGGCGATGGACGTGACCCACGCGAGGACGCCGTCGGGCAGGACCCGCGCGGACACGCCGAGGTCCGTGTGCTGCACGATCGCGACGCTGCCCGTGGCGCCGTCGCTGTAGCCGCTGGGATGAAAGGCGATCGCGGCGATGTTGCTCGCGCGCCCTTCGCTGGGCGCGACGAAGCGCAGCGCGCCGGGGCCGTATCGGTTGGGGCGCGCCGTGGGGGCGAGGGGCGCGAGGGCGATGCTGGTTCCCGAGCGCATGGTCTCGCCGTCCCGTCGCAGGACGAACGCGAGGTCGCGGCCCGCTTCGAGCGGAAGGTACCGAGCGACGGCCTGACCGACGTTGACGCCCGTGAAGGGCAGCACCGCGGCGCCCGCGCGCTCGTACGCTTGGAGTCCTTCGCGGACTTGAATACTGGGGCTTCGTCCGCGCGAGCGAACGGCGAGCGCTTGGGTGCGCGCGAGGGGGGTGCCTTCGACGTCGATCAGGCCTTCGACGCGGACCTCGTACACTTGATCGGGCTCCCACTCGCCCGCGATGGCGAGCACCTGGCCTGCGACGGTGACGCGCTGGGCGGCGAGGGGAGGATTGACGCGGACGACGGGGACGAGGTCGGCTTTGAGGGCGGTGGTCGAGAAGAGCCTGAGAGTGTCTTCGACGTCGATGATGCCGGCGACGGTCGTCTGGTGTTCGCAGGCGTCGGCGGACTCGACGCCTTCACCGCAGGCGAAGCCTTCGATGCGCGGGCGCGGGCGGAGCTCGACGACGAGCTCGGTGGGGCCGGGCGTTCCGTACTCGCCTTCGCCGTAGTCGGTGGGCGAGACGAGGTTGGGAGCGAGGAGCATGGCGACGCGGGCGCCGGGCTCGAGGGTGCGGTCGAGGCGCACGTCGATCTGAAAATTTCCACGCGAATCGCGGCCGCGCGGGGCGAGCGCGAAGCGCAGCGAGCGTTGCGCGCCGCCGGACTCGTAGGTGACCATCTGCGACGCGACCGTCGCGAGGTCGGGCTGGTTCGAGAACGTCAGCCGCAGCGGCTCGCCCGGAATGATCCTTCGCGGCGTGAGGTCGGTGATCGCCATCGCGCCGCCGGCGAACACGATGACTCGGTCTTCGGGGGCCTCGAGGGCTTCACCCGCGAGCGAGCGCAGGCTCGGGTCGAAGACGATCTTGCTCTCGTTGGTGCGATCGAAGGCCGCCGGCGCGGGTTCGAACGCGATCGCGCTGCGAGAGACCCAGCGAAAGGTCCCTGCGACGGGCGGGTCGAACGCGATCGGCGACGGGCGCTCGGGCGTTCCGAGGGGGACGTTGACGGCGCTGCTCGGGACCATCACGCGGTTGAAGCGCACGCGCACGGTGCCGCCGCGCATGATCCGGGACGAGCCCGCGCTGGGCTCGAGCAAGTTGAGCTGATCGGGGACGTCTCGGGCGAGCAGCGGCGCGAGCGGCGCGGCGACGGGCAGCTCCGCGGTGACCCTTGGAAACGAACTCCCAGGGTCGATCAGCTCTGGCGGCACGTCGAGCGGCGCGTTGGGGCGCAGCGCGCGCACGGCGACGACGGTGGCGCCGAGCGCGGCGGCGGCGAGCAAGAACCGCGTCTTGCGCTTGGACTTCGCGGCGCTGTTGGGCGCGTCCACCGCGGCGGTCTGTTGGCTCTTGTCAGCCTCAGCGCCGGCTGCCGTTCGGTAGGGAACAGCGTTGTCGCTCGGCTCTGCGCCAGACGGCTGCGTCGTGCCTCGGGGCTCTGTGCTCACGTGCGTTCGGTCCTTTCGAGCGAGGGACCTGCACATCCATGCAGGTGACTCGGACGTCGTCGCTCCGAGCAAGGCCGGGGCCGCGCGGAGGTTGGCTGCGTTTCTCCTGCGGTGTCGTCTTCGTGCGGGCTCGTCGTGTGTGCTCGCGCCCACGCCGCGGTGTTTCGATGGACACAGTCGGTCCGCCGGCGCGGGCAGAAACTTCGCGAGCCCCCTCGGGACGGGCTACAACGCGCTCATGAGTCTCGCGGTCGGGCCCGATATGTTCGTGACGATCCACTACGACCTCCGTGATGGTCGTGGAAATCTCTTGGACTCCACCGACGATCCCGCGGAGTTCGTGTGGGGCTACGATACGCTCTTGCCCGCGCTCGAACAGGCGCTCGAAGGGTTGACCCGCGGCGAGGTGATCAACCTCGCGCTCGAGCCCGAAGACGCCTACGGAACGCGCGACGAAGACGGGGTCTTCGCGGTGTCGAAGGACGAGTTTCCCTCGGAGCAGCCGCTCGAAGAGGGCAACGAGTACACGGCCGAAGGCGAGGACGGGACCGTGCTCACCATGCGCGTCGTCGAGATCCACGACGACCACGTGATGGTGGACACCAACCACCCCCTCGCGGGCGAGCGGCTGAACTTCTCGGTGCGTCTGTTGGACGTCCGCAAGGCGACCGAAGACGAGATCCTCGCGGCGCGCGCCGAGTCGAGCTCGGTCGGAGAGCAGTTCGCGGGCATCACCGAGGGTCTGCCTTCGTGACGGTGTGAGCGCGGCGGGGTGATGGGACGCAGGGCACCTTGCGCGCGGGGCCATTGCTTCGGGCGGACTGAATGTGTATTCAGTCGCTCGCTTCGCCGCCGCGACGAGCTCGCGAGGGATGAAGCGAATTATACAATCCCTTCAACGGGTTGGCTGTGTTGACAGCGCAAACGTTGAAGCGATGGTTTCACGGTGCCCCCGGTTGTTCGAGTGATGCTTGACCGTTGGGGGCAGAACTTCGAGCGACAGTTCGGCCATGTTCTTGCTGGCCCGCAAGGGCACTGATAAATCTCGCCTCGGGCCAACGGTCCCAGTCCGAGGAGCCGCGTATGGATCTGCCTCAAGGTCTCTCCCCGGGTGTCCCGGCTCCGAGGGTTGTTTCGTTTCCCATCTCCGAGCGCCGGATCGATCCGGACGCTGCGAAGGTCGTGCGTCGACTGACCCGGTACGGCTATCAAGCGTACCTGGTGGGCGGCTGCGTGCGGGACCTGCTGCTCGGGCGGACGCCGAAGGACTTCGACGTCGCGACGAGCGCGCGGCCCAACGACGTGAAGTCTCTGTTTCGCAACTGCCGCATCATTGGCCGTAGATTTCGGCTGGCGCACATCCTGTTTGGCGGCTCGAAGGTGATCGAGGTCGCGACGTTTCGGCGCGATCCCAACCTCGAGCTTGAGGGCAGCGAGTGGACCGAGGACGACGGCGGCGAGCCGGGGCCCGCGGTGCGAGCGAAGGCGAAGAACCGCGACGAAGACCTGCTGATCCGGCAGGACAACGTGTTCGGCGACCCGCACGAAGACGCGGCGCGGCGGGACTTCACGATGAACGCGCTCTTCTACGACCTCGACCGGCAAGAGATCGTTGATTACGTGGGCGGGCTCGACGAGATCGACCGCCGCGTGATCCGGACGATCGGCGAGCCGGACGTGCGCTTTCGCGAAGATCCCGTGCGAATTCTCAGGGCGATCAAGTTCGCCGCGCGGCTCGACCTGGGGATCGAGCCAGACGTGTACGACGCGATGATCGTGCATCGCGAGGACCTCTTGCGGGCGGCGCGGCCGAGGCTGCTCGAAGAGCTGCTGCGCTTGCTGCGCGGGGGGGCGTCGCGGCGGTCGTTTTGGATCGCGTGGGAGACGGGCGTTCTGTCCGTGCTGTTGCCGGAGCTTTCGAGCTTTCTCGACGACGACACGAAGTTTCGCACGCGGATGTGGAAGCGGCTGTCGCTGGTGGACGCGCGGATCGCGGCGGGCGGCGGTGTGTCGGACCCGGTCTTGTTCGCGACGCTGCTGCAAGAGCCGGTCGAAGAGGCGATCGAGGGCGAGCGCGACGCGCTGATCGCGGTGGGGGACGCGATGGGCGAGGCGATCGAGCGGCTGGCGATTCCGCGGCGGCTGGTGGATCGACTGCGGTCGGTGCTCGCGGCGCAGAAGCGACTGCGTCAGGGAAAGGTCGGCTCGCTGGGTCGACGAGACTTCTTCGCGGAGGCCGCGGCGACGTACGCGCTCGACGCAGAGGCGCGGGGCTGCGATCCCGAAGAGATCCGCGCGATCGTCAGCGGCCGCGACTGGAACAACCGGGGGAAGAAAGAGCCCTCGGCCCGCGCGACGCCCGAGTGACGATCGTCAGCCTGCGCGAGCGCGCGTTCAGCGCCTGAATCGCGATGGTTCAAGTACTCGTTGAAGGTCCTGATCCTGGGATAAGTATTTGTTTATCCTAGAGATTAGTTGGCTGATCGTGGGGCCGCCGCGAGGGCAGATCGCGGGGGTTGTTAAAGTATCGAATGAAGGGTTTGGGGATCGTTCGTTAGACTTGATCCAAGCCTGTCGGATCGCGGGGACGGAGCGCCGCGGGAGCGCTGCGGGGACGGTGTTCAATCGTTCACGAACTGCGAAAAGTGATTGAAAATATTGGGTAATGCTCTGCGCAAGACGGCGCGAGTTGTTGAACGATTGAACACCGTCCCTGTGGCCTCGTGCGCGATCGACCATGGTGGCTATGCTCGCGGCGCCATGGAGCTCTTTCGTCCAGTGGGGTTGGCCGAGCTGGTGCTGCTGTTTCGCAGCGAGATGCGTGCTTTTCCGCCGCGCCTGCCGGAGCAACCCATCTTCTACCCCGTGCTCAGCGAGCGCTACGCCGCGCAAATCGCTGCCGAGTGGAACACCAAATCCGACGCGCTCGTCGGCTACGTCACGCGCTTCGTCGTGAGCGACGCGTACGGGGGCTCGTTTGCGTCGCGCACCGTGGGCAGCCGCGAGCACCAGGAGCTGTGGGTCGCTGCGGAAGAGCTCGAGCGCTTCAACAGCGAGCTCGAAGGGCCCATCACGGTGACGAGCGCGTACTTCGGCGACGGGTTCGTCGGTCAACCCGGGGCGCACGGCGCGCTGCTCGGGCTCGACGCCCGCGCGCAGTGGGCGGTCCTCGCTCGGCTGAGCCGCGGGGACGAAGCTGCGTTGGCCGCTGAAATCACAGCCAATCGCGAGGCGGTCTTCGCCAACGCGCTCTTCTGGCGCGCGCTCTCGGACAGCGACGAAGCGCGCTCGACGCTGACGCTGGTGCACCGGCTGTGGGCGCGACAAGAGCGCGTCGCGCTGCCGATCGGCAGCCCGTGAACGAGCGCGCGATCGAGCACCGTCCCCGCGAGCGCGCCGACGGTTCAGACCGGAACGTCTACGCGCGAGAGGATGTCGCGCACGAGGCGCTCGCTCTCTTCGCGCTGGCTGCTTCCGCTGAAGTGTCCGATGGCGGCGTCCATGCCCGCGAGGCGAACGCGGTGCGCGAGCACCGGGACCGCGCACTCGGACACGTCGTCGGGGATCACGTAGCTGCGGCCGTGCGCGATCGCGCGCGCGCAAGACGCCCGCAAAAACGCCTTCGCGCCGCGGGTGCTCACGCCCACGCTGATGTCTCCGTGCGAGCGGGTCGAGAGCACGATGGCGTGCAAATAGTCCAGCGCCGCGGCCTCGACGTGCACGCGCTCGACCTCGCGCTGCGCGGCGAGCAGCTCTTCGAGCGTCACCGCGGCTTCGATCTCGTCCGCCTCGTCGTCTTTGCGCGAGAGCAAGAGCTTCTTCTCGACGTCGGCCGCGGGGTAGCCGATCGAAGTGCGCACGAGAAAGCGATCGAGCTGGCTGTCGGGCAGCGGGTAGGTGCCGGCGTTGTCATCCGGGTTCTGCGTGGCGATCACGAGAAAGGGCTCGTCGAGCGGGCGCGTGACGCCGTCGACCGTCACTTGTCGCTCGCTCATCGCTTCGAGCAGCGCTGACTGCGTGCGGGGCGTCGCGCGGTTGAGCTCGTCGGCGAGCAGGACGTTCGTGAAAATGGGCCCGGCTTTGAACTCGAAGCGACGCTCGGTGCTGTTGAACACGCTCACGCCGAGCAGGTCCGAGGGCATCAGGTCGCTCGTGCACTGGACGCGGCGAAAGGTCGCGCCGATCGCCCGCGACAACGCCCGCGCAAGCGTGGTCTTGCCCACGCCCGGAACGTCTTCGACCAGCAAATGTCCCCGCGCCAACGCCGTGACCACCGCGCGCTCGACCACGTCGGACTTGCCCGCGAGCGCGCTCGAAACCACGCGCTTGAGCCGCGAGGCCACGTCGACCGCGCGGGCCACGCCTTCAGAAAGCGCGGGAGCGTTTCGCGCAGGTTGAGCCATCGATAGCCCTAACCCTACCGCAGCCCCGGCGCTGCGCACAGCCAGAGAAGAGCCGATCTGTCCCTGAGCTACGACTCGGTCCCCGCGATGGGCAGCGTGACGGTGATCGCGATTCCGCCCTGCTCGACGGGGTCGGCGAGCACCGTTCCGCCGTGCAAACGGATGACACCCCGCGCGACGTTGACCGCCAGCGAGAGCCCCGCTGGAGCCCGCGCGCCGGCCGGAGCGAAGTCGAACGGCTCGAACATCCCCCGCAGCGCCTCGCGTGACGGTGTCGTCCCGCCGCCTCGCACCGTCAGCACGATCGTGTCCCCCTCGCCGCGCACCCGCAGCACCACGTGCCCGTTGCTGCCCGAGCGCATCAGCGCAAACGCCACAAACGACGCCGCCGCGTGCGTCAGCCGCTCTTCGTCGCCGAGCAAGTGCAGCCCCACCTCGCCCTCGATCGTGAGCGAGTCGAGCGCCACCTTCACGCGCGCGCGCTCGAGGGCCTGCGCCCGGGCCCGCTCGACGATCGTGTCGAGCGAAGCGCGCGCCCGCTCGAGGGTCAATCGGTCGGCGTCGAGCCTCGCTTGATCGAGAAAATCCCGCACCAAACGCAGCAGCTCGTGCCCGCCGCGCTGCAGCGCCTCGAGGCTCTCGCGCTGCTCGTCGCTCACGGGGCCCTCTGTTCCCGAGAGCACCAGGTCGGCGAAGCCGAGCACCGAGTTGAGGGGCGCGCGCAAGTCGTGCGAGACGCTCGCGAGCACGAAGGACCGCACCCGAGCGGCCTCGCGCCGGGCGATGAGCGCGCGCTCGCGGTCCTCGTTCATCCGCAAGAGCGCAGCGGCCAACGTGTCGAGCGCGAGCGCCATGTCCCTCACCTCGGGGACGCTCTTCGGCCTCGCGATGCGCATCGTCACCGAGCGCATGTCCTTGGCGCTCACCGAGCTCATTCGCTCAGCCGCCGATGACACGTCCGTCGCCGCGTCGCGCCCCACCCGCGCGCCGAGCTGCGCCGCGAGCACCACCGCGGCCAGCGACGCGAACAAGCCCCACGACGGCAAGGTCGTTGGCTCGCTCGTCGGCGTGAGCACCGTGAGCCTCCCCTCTGCGTCGCGGTTGACTCCGAGCCCGGCGCGGCGAAGGGACTGCACCGCGGCGATCACGCCGTCGTCGTCGGCGTTGGTGCGCAGCGAGACCGCGAGGATCTCGCTCCCTTGCTCGCGCAGCGCGTCGTTGGTGTTCGCGTGCAGCTGCGCCATCCGGGTCTCGACGAGCAGCGCGCCTGCCAGCGTGGCGGCCGCTGCGGGAGCGGCGAACGCCAGCGCGAGGCGCGACGCGACGCGGTCCGGAGACGAGCGCACCACCGCAGGATCGCTGTCCGCAGAGAGCCGCACGGCGAGCGGGAGCACCGCGGCGCGCGCGAGCACGTAGCCCAGCGGCGCCGCGAGAAACGCGCACAACCCCGCGACGATCCAGTACGCCGGCGCGATCACCGCGTGCAGCTCGCGCAGGGGGATCAGCGCCACGAGCACCACGGCGAGGGCGTACACAATGGCGACCTGCACCGCGCGCTGCGGAGCGGAGTAGACCGCTTCTGCGTCGGGCTCGTCGGCGTGCTCGGGGTCTTCTGCCGCGCGTTCGAGCGCGCCGCGAGCGACGAGCGTCGGCAGGGCGATCACGATGGCCAGCGTGAGGCCTGCGCCCACGGCGAAGAGCGGCAGCGCGCCGAGCGTCGAGGTCTGCGGAGCCACGAGCGTCGCGAGCGCCGAGAACGCCAGGGTCGAGAGAAACCCCGTAAACAACGCGGCGATCACCAGGCGAGAGACGGGCTCGCGCGCGTTGCGCTCGTCGCGGAGCTGCACGTCGGGCGGCGGAGGAGCGAGTGAATCCCTTGCGAATTCAGGGCTCGATTGCGTACGTCTGCGGTCGCGATCGCTCACGTGAACCCCGCTTGCGACAGCGCCGTCTCGTGCAGCGGAACGTGCGCCGTGAACGTGCTGCCCTGGCCCTCGACGCTCTCGGCGCCGAGCTTTCCGTCGTGCAGCTCGAGCAGCGCCACGGTGATCGCGAGGCCGAGGCCCGTGCCGCCGCCCTCGCGTCCGCGCTCGAAGGGCTTGAACAGCCGCTTCATGTCCTGCGGGCGAATCCCGCGGCCGTCGTCGCGCACGTGCACGCGCGCCTCGCGGTCGGTCACCTCGAGCTCGACGGTCACCGTTCCGCGACAGTGCTGCAGGGCGTTTTGCACGAGGTTGGTGATGGCTCGTCGCAGCGAGGTCGCGTCGCCTTCGACCAGGACGCTCTCGCTCTCTCGGTGCTCGATCGAGATTCGTCGCAGCCTGGCCTGGCCCTGCGCCTCGCGAACGACCTCGCCTACGATCGCGGCGAGGTCCACGGATTTGCGCTCGATCGCGAAGCGACCCGACGCGATGGCGGACAGGTCGAGCACGTCGTCGACGAGGTGAAGCAAGTGCTTTCCTGAGCGGGCGATGGCCTCGATGTCCTCGCGCTGGCTCTCGCTGAGCTCGCCGTCGACGCCGGACAAGAGCAGGTCGGCGAAGCCGATGATCGAGTTGAGGGGCGTGCGCAGCTCGTGGCGAAGGGTGGCGATCTGCGCGGCCTTTCTGCGCTCGGCGTCCTCGAGTTTGGCGAGCGCCTCGCGGTGCTGCTCGATCTCTTGCCCGATCTCGCGCTGCAGCTTGTTGAACGCCGCGACGAGCTCGCCCACTTCGTCGCGCGCGTGCACGGGCAGGGCGCGCAGCGAGTTGGCGTCGCCGCCGCTCATCCGTCGCGCGCGGGCGGTGATCGCGCGCACGTCCGAGGTCAGGTCCCTCGCCACGATGACCGCCGCCGCGAGCCCGAGGCCCGTGAGCACGATGAGCAGCGTGGCCAGCTCGATCCCCAGCGAATACGCCGCGCCCGACGGCCTCGGAACCGCCGCCAACACGATGAACGCCCCGCTCTCGAACGTGATCGGCTCGCTCGCCACGACGAGCCTGCGCTCTCCGTCATCGAGCGCGAACACCGCGCTGCCCGACGGGGGGCGCATCGTCGTGCTCGACCGCGTGAAGAGCTCTGTGTCGGGCAACGGGCTGCCGTCGGGGCGGACGACGGCGACCATCGTCCCCGACCGCGCTTGCACGCGCGAGAGCAGCGTCGCGCGCTGAAGGGCCGGGGTGACCGCCAGACGGGCGGCCATCGTTCGGGCGATGGTCTCGGCGCGGCGGTTGGCTTCGGCGCGCTCGACGGTTTCCACTGCGCGCGCGGCCAGAGGGACCGCGACCGCAGACACGAGCCCCAGCCCCAACGCCCCCGCGAGCGCGACGCGCCACGGGAGCGGCGCCGCCTCGGACGACGGTGATGGAGGAATCGACGGCATCTCTCGCGCGATGGACCAGACCTTACCTACGTCCGGCGTGCGCGCGCCACCGCGCGTTCAGCGATCGAGCCGATAGGTGCTCTGCACGAACCCGCTCTCGAACGCGCGGCTCTCGATCAGCGTGAGCTCGAGGTCCTGCGCGAGCGCGGCGAACAAGGGGCGGCCCTGCCCGATCAGAACAGGGATGGTCGTGATGGTGATCGCGTCGACCAGGCCCTCTCGGATGAAGCGCTGCACCGTGGTCCCGCCGTCGATGTACACGTGCGAGACGCCGTCGCGACCGAGCCGCTCGAGCAGCGCGCGCGGCTCTTCGGCGCTCAGCGAAGCGGTGGCCGGCGTGCCTTCGGGTAGGGTCGACAGCGAGCGAGACAGGACGATCACGGGCTTGTCTGCGTAGGGCCACGGATCGAAGGCGCGAACCGTATCGAACGTCTTGCGGCCCATGACGAGGGCGTCGACCGACGCGAAGAAGCGGGCGTAGCCGTAGTCTTCGCTGGTCGTGGCGCGAGCGTTGGCCCGGTCGAGCCAGTCGATGCTGCCGTCGGGTCTGGCGATGAATCCGTCGAGCGACGTGGCGATGAAGACCGAGCAGCGGGCGCGCATCGCGCAGAGAAATAGCACGCAGCGCTGCGCAGGGAGAGCGTCCCTACGCAGCGCCGCGGCGGTTGCGCTCAGCCTCGCTCGTAGCGCGCGAACGAGAGCATCGCGCCGCCGCGGCCGTGGGTGCGACCGCGGAGGTCTGTGACGTAGCCGAAGAGGGCGGCCATCGGGGCTTCGCCCTGCACGACGGTGGTGCTCGGGTCTCTGGGAGAGACGTCGCGCACGCGCCCGCGGCGCGCAGAGAGATCGCCGACGACGGCGCCCACGAAGGCTTCGGGGACGCTGACCTCGACGGCCATCCAGGGCTCCAAGCGAACGGGCGCGGCTTCTTTGAACGCGCGTTTGATCGCCTCGGCCCCAGCGAACTCGAACGCGAGCGCGGTCGAGTCGGTCGGGTGCGTGCCCGCGTCGAGCAGCGCGACGTCCACGTCGACGACGGGGTAGCCGCCGATGGGGCCTCGCGTGAGCGCGCCTTCGATGCCTCTCTTCACGGCCTGGGCGAGCTCGCGAGAAATGACTCCTCCGCGGGTGTCGTCACGAAACACGAGACCCGAGTCTCGCGCGCCGGGACGGACGCAGATCAGCACTTCGGCGAAGAGCCCAGGCCCTCCGTTTTGTCTCTTGAATCGCTCATGGATGGTGCACTCGCGGGTGAGGGTCTCGCGGTAGGCGACCGCGGGTCGGCCCGGCCGGGCCTCGACGCGGTAGTCCGATCGCAGTCGATCGAGGGTGATTTCGAGCTGAAGTTCTCCGAGTCCTTCGAGGACGGTCTGCCCCGATTCGGGGTCGGTCGAGAGCCGCAGCGACGGGTCTTCGAGCGCGAGGCGCGCGAGGGCGGGGCCGAGCTTGTCGCGGTCTTGCGAGGTCGCGGGCTCGACCGTGCACTGCACGACGGGCGCAGGAATCACCAGAGATTCTAGGGCGATGGGCTCGCGCGGGTCGCACAGGGTGTCGCCCGTGCGGACGCCGTCGAGTCCGGCGAGCGCGACGATTTCACCGGCGCGCGCGTCGAGGGCCTCTTCGGTTTGTCGAGCGTGGACGCGCAGGACCCGGCCGACGCGGAGCTTTCGTTGCTTGCGCGGCTCGAGGACGACGTCGTTGCGACGCAGCGTCCCGGAGTACACGCGGGTGAACACCAGCGCGCCCAAGAACGGGTCGTGAACGACTTTGAAGGCCAGCGCGGACAAGGGCGCGTCGCTGTTCGGCGCGCGGGTGAGCGCGAGGGTGTCGTCTGCGGGAGAGGTTCCATGGATGGCACCACGGTCGAGTGGAGAGGGGAGGTAGAGCGCGATCGCGTCGAGCAAGGGTTGGACGCCGATGTTCTTCGCGGCCGCGCCGCACAACACGGGGACCACGGCGCGGGCGAGCGTCGCTGCGCGCACCGCGCGGACGAGCGAGCGCTCGTCGACCGACGATGAACCGCCGTTCACCCACGCGCCGAACACGGCGTCGTCGTGCTCGGCCACGGCTTCGACCAGCGCCTCGCGAGCGAGCGCGCACTCTTCTGCGAGCGCCTCGGGGATCGCGAGGCTGTTCATCGCGGCCCCGTCGTCGCCGTCGAAGCGCACGAGCTGCATCGCGCACAGGTCGATGACGCCCGCGAACGCGCCGTCCACGAAGAAGGGCCGCTGCACGGGGACCGCGCGCGCGCCGAGCCGCTCGACGATCGAGCGAACGGACGCGTCGAAGTCTGCGCCAGCTTTGTCCATCTTGTTGACGAACGCGATCCGAACGACGCCGTACCGATCCGCTTGCCGCCACACGGTCTCGCTCTGCGGCTCGACGCCGCGCGCGCCGTCGAACACCGCCACGGCGCCGTCGAGCACGCGCAACGAGCGCTCGACCTCGACCGTGAAGTCCACGTGTCCGGGGGTGTCGACGAGGTTCACGCGCACGCGTTCGCCCGCGCTCGCGCCGCGCGCGACGGTCCAGTACGTGGTCGTCGCGGCGGCCGAGATCGTGATGCCCTTGGCCTGCTCTTGCGGCAGGTCGTCGAGCGCGGTCGTGCCGCGATCCACCGAGCCGATGCGCCGAAGCACGCCCGTGTAATAGAGCACGCGCTCAGAGAGGGTGGTCTTTCCTGCGTCTACGTGGGCCATGATGCCGACGTTGCGAAAGCGTTCGAGAGCGATGGTTGCGTTCATGACTGCGTCCGTTGAATCTTGAAAAGTGGTGCTAGAAAATGGGCGGCGGTCGCACGGCGGCGCACGCGCTCACGTCGGGGGCGTGAGGGGACGTGCGGGCTTCGGTGCGTTTACGGACGCTGCGATCGGCGCGGTGCAGTGGAGGGCTCTCGTCGCGGCTCTGTGAAGAGCGCAGAGAAGAGCGCGTCGCTGCTCAGCGGATCGCCGCGCCCGGCGCGCCACTCTCGAGGATCACCTCGGTGCGGACGAGCAAGAGCGACCGGGCCTCGGCGCGCGCGATCGCCACAGGGCGCGCGCACAGGGCGCGGCCCATCGGGGCGTGGATCGTCGAGCGGAGGTCACACATGACGGGCGAGCACTAGGCACCGCGCAGGGCGCGGTCAAGAGCGCGGCTCAGTAGCGCCAGCGATCTTCGAAGGCCGTGCTCGAAGGGATGAACTGCAGCGGCGCGGGCTCGTCCGGCACAAGGTCGCATGGTCGAAGCGGCCGCTGAGTGCGTCGCTGCGGGGGCTTCGTCAACGAGACGCGCTGCGATCATCGGGGAATATCGCAGCGGGGCTCGGTCCTTTTGTGACTCGCAGTGCGAGTACAAACGGCGTCTCTGTTGGTGTTGCTGGGCTCGACCGCTTGCCGCGCGAGCGCGCCTGCGGCGGTGACGGAGCGCGCAGCGTCGACCGCGCGCTCGGACGCGTCGATGGTCGAGCCCGAGCCTGAACCGAGGGTCGAAGACGCGGCGAGCGTCGCGGAGGCGTCGAGCGCAGAGGCCGCCCCGGGCTGTCCGCGCCCGAGCGCTGCGCAGTTTGCTCAGGCGATTCTCTGTGATTTCGACGGTGACGGTCGCTCGGACTGGTGCTCGCCCGAGAGTCGTCTGCTGGTGGCGCACGCGCGGCCGGACGGGACGTGCGCGACCGACGACGAGGCGGTGCAGCTTCGCGCGCGCGCGTATTGCCCGTGGACGCCCGCGGCGCTGGTGATTCCGGCGTTCGGGACCGATCAGCGGTCGGAGCAAAACGACGTCGACGCCATCGCCGACCGGGTCGTGTGCGCGCGGATGCGCGGCGCGAGCGCGGCGACGACGCTGAGCCGCCTGCGTCGCGAGCTCGCCGAAGGGGCGCTGTCGATCGAGCATTTGGATGTTCCGGCGGGGCGTCGCGTGGCGGTCGCGCTCGAGCGTGGCGAGGTGCTTCGGCTCGAACGATTGGCGCGCAGCGGAGCGCTGCTCTCGCTTTCGAGCGCGACGGAGCGCGTGACGTCGGCGCGCGTCGCGGCGCGCGGCGTGGGTCGGCAGGACGGCGCCGAGTGGGATGCTCCGTGGAGCGCCGTCGAACAAGAGACCGCGCCGACGCCTCCGTTGTCTGTGCGGTTGGCGCGCTCGTCGGCGGCGGTGCGCGCGGCGTGCGCCGCGATCGAGCAGCGGGCGCGGGCGCGAATCGAGCCTCACTACCCAGCGCTGCTGCGGGACGAAGAGCCGTGGCGGGGGCAGCGCATGGAGCTTCTGCATCGCAGCCTCGCGCGTTGTTATCCAGCGGCAGGCGGCGCTTGGGCGCTCGAAGCGACGCGCGGCGCGCCCGAAGAAGAGGGATCGAAGGTGCGCTTCGAGCTCGCCCTGCGATGGGTGGGAGAAGACGGCTCGCGCGCGGCGGTGCTGTTGAAGCGGGACTTCGACTCGAGCGAGTGCGACACGCACGAGGTCGAGGTGTTCGGGGCGACCGACTACGACGGCGACGGTCGAGGCGAGCTGGTGTATCGAGTGCGCGAGCGCTGGTGCGGAGACGGCGACGGGATCAACGACGAGCGGCTGCGGGTGAGCTCTGCGCGCGGGGCGGCGATCGTCGCGTTTGCGCCGCTCAGCGCGCCGTCGGGGCTCTATGCGACGCGGGCTGAAGACGTCGACCACGACGGCCGCCTCGACCTGTGGAACGACGACCACTACCCCCGCACCAGCTGCGACCCAGCGGCGGTGAACAGCAGCAGATTTCCTGTGTTTCCTGTGCTGATTCACAGCTTGCCAGACGGGCGCTTCACCGCGGACGACGCTGTCACGCAGCGCGCGTTCTCGGACCGCTGCCGATCGCTGCGGCAAGACTTCGGCTTCGAGCTCGACGACGATCGGGTTCGCGGCGCGCACGCGCTGCTCGACACCGCGGCGTTCAACGAGCGCGCGGTCTGCGCGAGGGCGGCCGGTTGGAGCGCGCTCGCCGTGCAGCGCGCGGTGATCTCGTCGCTGGCTGCGATCCCGCGGCGGCCGCTGTTTCAATGCAACGCGGTCCCTGTGATCAGCGAGCTGATCGCGACGCGGCCGCCCTTCGCGCAGCCGCTCGTCGGGGCGTTTGCGACGGGGCCTCGAGCGCAGTGAGCCCTTTGCGCGTCGGACGACAATTTTCGCCGCGGTTGGCTCAGTCTGCCTGGGTCGTGCGGCGATACTTTCCTCTGCTCGCGCTCGCTGCGTGTCGGGCTCGTGCTGCGTCTGGCACAGACGCGACGACGACGGTGACGATGGATGCTGCTGTGATCGAAGCGCGCGACGTCGCTTCGGATCGAGGCCTCGACGCCCGAGCGCGGCGGAGAGCCGTGCGCGACGCGGCGGCGATGGACGCGGCGACAGACGCGGGGCTGGACGCGGGGCTTAGGGTCGAGACCCCAGGCTGTCCGCGCCCGAGCGAGCCTGGGTTCGCGAGGGCGACGCTGTGCGACTTCGACTTCGACCGACGCAACGATTGGTGTTCGAGCGACATCGGCCTGATGGTCGCGCACGCGCGCGCCGACGGGACGTGTTCGTTCGACGACGACGCTGCGCAGAGAAAGGCGAGCTCGCTCTGCCCGTGGCCGCCGAGCGCCCTCGTGTATCGAGACTTCATGACCGCGGCCGAGACCGAGCAGAACACCGCGTACGCGGTGGCCAATCGCGTCGCCTGCGCGCGCATGTGGGGCGCGAGCGCCGAGGCGACGATCGAACGATTTCGCCGCGAGCTCGCTGTGGTCTCCGGCGAAGACGCGTCGCTCCCCGCTTGGAGTGAGCCCGTTCGCTTCAATCCGCAAGAGCTCGCCCAGATCGAGCTGGCCGCGAGGCTGACGCCGCTGTGGACACAGTCGCCGAGCGCCATGCGCTCGTTGCTGACCGCTCGCGCTGCGCAGCGATCGGACGCCGCGGTGCGCGCAGACGGCGCTGCGCCGGACGCCGCCCCGCCCCGCAACGACGGCGACCCGTGGGAGGCCCCGTGGCGCAGCGCTTCGCAGGACGCAACGCAGCAGGACGCATCGGCGCCGCGCGCGTTGGCGGGGGCGAGCGCCGCGGTGCAGCGCGAGTGCGCGGCGATCGAGCGACGAGCGGGCGCGCTGGTGGATCGCAACGCGCACCTGCTCGTCAGCGAAGACGCCTTCGCGAACGGCGACCTCTCTCGCGTCGATCTCGTGAAGGCGATGACGGCGCGATGCTACGCGACGGTCGGCGGCGCCTGGGCGTTCGAAGCGACGCGGGCGCGAAGGACGAGCGAGGGCGTGTCGTTCGAACTGCAGCTGCGCTGGCTGGGCGACGACGGCGTGCGCGCGAGCGAGTGGTTGGATCGCAGCTTCGAGATGACCTGGTGCGACACGGACTGGGTCGAGCAGATCGCGACCTCGGACATGGACGACGACGGTCGCGGCGAGCTGGTGTTTCAGCGGGTCGCCGTGTGGTGCGGCGACGGCGACGGCGCCAACGAGAGCCCGATCACGGTGCGCGCTGTGCGTGGTCGCTCGATCGTCACGCTGCCGCTGCGCCTGGGCTCGACCGAGGTGCACGCCTGGCGCGCTGAAGACGTCGACGGCGACGGGCGCATGGACTTCTGGGACGACCACTACTACCCGCGCACCAACTGCAGTCCGTCGGGCATCAGCGGGTCGCTGCACACGGTGTTTCCGGTGCTGATGCACGGGCTCGGGGGCGGCGCGCTCACGCTCGATGACGCTGTGACGCGCGCGGTGTTTCTCCAGCGCTGCCGTTCGCTGCGCGCGGACTTCGAGCTGCCGCTCGCGGAAGAAGACCGCGACGACGAGTTCGACACTGCGCTGTTCAACGAGCGCGCGATCTGCGCGCGCGCCGCGGGGTGGACGCCGGCCGAGATCCAGCGCGAGGTGATCCTCTCGATCGCGTCGAGCTCGAGTCGACCCTCGTTTCAGTGCAACGATTTCACGCTGTTCGAGCAAGTGATCTTCAACGCGCCGCCCTTCGCGCAGCCGCTCGTCGGTGCGTTTCGGCCGCGGCCCTGAGCGCTCACTCGAGCGGGCGTCCGGCGGCGATCCAGCTGCGCACGAGCTGCAGCTGCTCGGCGCTGAGCGCCGGGTGACCGAGGGGCATTCCGCGGACGTCGGGGTCGCGCTGCCCCGCCTCTTCGAGCTGCCGCGCGCGCAGGGCGCGGACGATCCTCGGCATGCCCGAGTCGTCCACAGCGAAGATCGAGCGACGCTCCGCGCCGACGAGCATCCCCGAGAGCGCGCCGTTGTGCGAGGACAGGTCGATCCCGCGCGGAGCGAAGCCGAAGCCGCCGGTGTTTCCCGGGCCGCCGTCGCCGAAGGCGAAATCGCGATCCGCGTGGCAGTGCCGGCACGTCCGCGCGAACACCGCCGTCGAGACCTCTTGCCACGACACCCTTCGCGCGAGCACGGGCAACATCGCCGGGGCTTCGACCCGCGTGGGTTCTCGCAGCGGCGCATAGAGCACGTACGCGGCCAGCGCGCGGGCGTCACGCTCGTCGTGCACCAACGTCGGCATCGCAGTGCCAGGCTTCATGACGTGCGGCTCGCGGATCCACCGCGCGAGGTTCTCTCTGCGAAATCGCTGACGGGTGTGGCGTAGGTCCGGCGCGAGCGCGTGCGGTGTCGCCGCCGCGGCGTCCTCGGTGAGCGCTCGATCGATCCTCGCGGGGTCGTCGAAGCGATGACACGTGACGCACGCGCGCTCGGCGAACAGCGTTCGTCCTCGGGCGACGAGCGCAGGGTCGTCCCCGGGCCCGTCCTCGCGCGCTTCGACGGCGTCGCGCGTGAGAAACGCGGCGATCGCGCGGGCCTGCGCGTCGCTGACGGCGAGCCTCGGCATGGTCGCGCGCAAGTGCGGGCGAAGGTCGTGCGGGTCCTGCAAAAACGCTGCGATCCACGACGAGCGCAGCCGCGCTCCGACGTGTGAGAGCGACGGCGAGTCGACGAGGTCGACGAGGTTTGTGCTCCACTCGCGCAGGTGTTCGGGGCGCGCATCGAAGCTCCCGTCCTTCACGCGGCGATGGCAGCCGACGCAGTCCTGAAACTCGCTCGGACGCGCGATCGACTCGATCGTGTGGCACCGCGCGCACTCGAAGCGCCCCACCAGCGCGCGCCCTTCTGCGACCAGCGCTGGGTCTGGCCGCTCGAAGGTCGAAGCGACGCGCGCCCCCTGCGCGGGCGAGGCATCAGCGCTGCGTTGCGCGCGGCTGCGGCACGCGACGAGCGCGAGCGCGAGCAGCGCGAGGCAGGCCCGCATCAGCGCGTGCACACGCTGCGGGCGTTGCCGCCGGCGATGGTCTGGCACCGCGCCAGGTGCTGCGCGCGCGTCGCGGGGTCGCTCTCGAGCCGCGAGAGAAGGGCCCACGACCACGCGTCCGCCAGGAGGTCTCTCTGCGCGAGCGAGCGGAGCGTTGTGCGCGCTTCGGCGTCCCCCGTGCTCGGGTCGTTGCGCGAGCGAACCTCGGCCACGTACGCCTGCGCGCGCGGGTCGCTGGGAGAGGCTTGCAGAGCCGCGTTGACGTCAGCGAGCGCCATCTGAAAGCGGGCGTTGCGCTGCGACGCCGTCGCGCGAACGAGCGGCGTGAGCACGGAGTTGAGCTGCCCGTTCATGCGGGCGATGGTGATCCCGCGCAGCAGCCGCGCGCGGGCGGTGATGGCGTTCGACTCGGCGGCGGGCGCGGTTCGCACGGCGGTCGTGTCGACGGCCATCTCGTTGGCGTGGATCATCCAGCGCCCCTGCGTCGTCTCGGCCGCATCGCGCATCGCGCGGGTGATCGAGGCGACCGCGGTGCCTTCGCTGCTGATCTGCACGACGTTGTGGGCGATGCGCAGCGCCGTCGTGAGGTTGCCGCGGGCGAGGGCGAGCTCTGCGGAGTCGAGCTGCGCGCGGGCGCCAGAGATCGTGTAGTAGTCGATGTACATGTTGCCGCAGGCGGGCGCGGCGGTGGGCGACGAGGTCGTCGCGAGGGCGAGACAGAGCGCGAGGGTGAGCTGCGAGCGTGCAGCGAAACGAGCGGGCATCGTGGCAAGGAGCGTATCAGAGCGGCACAGCTATTCCGCGGGGCGCGCGGCGCGGCGCTGTCTGCGCCCAGAGCCTGAACGAGCGCCGCTGTCCCGTCGCAGCGCAGGGCTCGAAGCGCCGAGACAACAGTCGCCAATGTAGAGTCTAAGTATATGTAAATAATGGCTAATATCAGCGTCTCGAGATTGATTTGAGCTTTCCCCAAATGTGCCGACTTACGCCTACGGAGTGTCATGACGCTGCGAATGGATGTTCGGCCCACGATCCTGCTGGTCGATGACGCGCCCGAGAACCTCGCGACGCTCGGCGCGCTGTTGTCCGATGACTATCGCGTGCGCGTCGCGCGCTCGGGGTTCGACGCGCTCTCGTCGATCGAGGACGGGGTGCCCGACCTCATCTTGCTCGACATCGTGATGCCGCAGCTCGACGGCTTCGAAGTGCTGCGCTTGCTGCGGCAGCGCGAGAAGACGAAGGACACGCCGGTGATCTTCGTGAGCGCGCGCAGCGGTCCGTACGACGAAGAGTTTGGCCTCGCGCTCGGCGCGGCGGACTACGTCACCAAGCCGTTTCAACCCGAGGTCGTTCGGGCGCGCGTGCGCACGCAGCTGCTCGCCAAACAAGCGCGCGACGGTCTGCGCGGAGAGAACCTCATCCTCAGCGACGAGCTTCGTCGTCGCATGGAAGAGAACGACACGATTCAGCAGGCGGGGCTGCTCGCGCTCGCGCACCTCGCGGAGACGAGGGACCCCGAGACGGGCAATCACCTGCTGCGCACGCAGGCGTACGTCTCGATGCTCGCGCAGCAACTCGCCATGGCCCCGGGCTACGCGCGGTCGTTGAGCGGCGAGTACCGCAGACTTCTCGTGCGCTCTGCGCCGCTGCACGACATCGGCAAGGTGGGCATCCCCGACGCGGTGTTGCTCAAGCCCGGCAAGCTCACGCCCGAAGAGTTCGAGGTGATGAAGACTCACTCGGTGCTCGGCGCTCGCGCGCTCGAGCGGGCGGAGCAAGAGTCGGTCGCCCCGGTGGCGTTTCTGTCGGTGGCCAAGCAGATCGCGCGCTCGCACCACGAGCGGTGGGACGGCAAAGGTTATCCCGACGGGCTGGCGGGTGAAGCGATCCCGCTGTGCGCGCGGATCATGGCGGTCGCGGACGTGTTCGACGCGCTGGTCTCGCGGCGCGTGTACAAAGATGCGATGCCCGTCGCGCACGCGGTCGAGGTCATCCTCGCGGGGCGCGGGACGCAGTTCGATCCTGCGGTCACGGACGTGTTCGAGACGTTGATCGACCGCTTCGTGGCGGTCGCGCGGCACTTCTCTGACGACGCGAGCGCGCCATGAGCGCCGAGCGAGAGGGGGCGACGGCGCCGTCGATCCACGCGCTGCGCGGCGTCGTGCTCAGCTACGCCGCGCTCGGGGTGCTCTGGATCTTCGGCTCGGACTACGCGATCGAGCACATGGTGGCCACGCCGTCGACGCGCACGACGATCAGCGTGGCCAAGGGCTTCGCCTTCGTCTTCGGCACAGCGGCGCTCTTCTACTGGCTGCTCGCCAAGCTCGCCCGTCGCGACGCGCGGAGCGCCGAGGGGGAAGCGAGCCGAGCGCCCGAGTCGTCGATCAGCTTCGTCGCTGCGCTGTTCACGATGCTAGCGATGTTGATCGTCGTGCACGACCGCGGGCCCGACGGCTCGCGCAACGTGATCGCTGGCGTTCTGTTGTCTCTCACGGCGCTGGCCGTGACGGTGGGCGCGCGGCGGTTCATTGGGCAGGGGCGCGCGCTGAGCGGCGCGATGCGGCAGCGCGACGAGGCGCAGCGAAGGCTGCACACCCTCGAGGTGCTCGAGGCGTTTGCGAGCGCGACGTCGGACGCGATCTACGTGAAGGATCTCGACGGAAAGTACATCTTCGTCAACGAGGGCGCGGCGAGGATCGCAGGGCGGCGGCCGGAGGAGATCCTCGGACGCGACGACTACGCGGTGTTTACGAAGGAGGTCGCCGACAAGCTCCGCGCGAACGACAAGAAGACCATCGCATCGCGCGCGGCGCAGCTCTTCTACGAGCAGATCGAGGGCGCGACGGCGCCGAGGGCGATCGTGTCGACCAAGGGCGTGATCGAGGGCCCGTCGGGCGCGGCGGTCGCGGTCTTCGGCGTGTCGAGAGAGCGCAGCGCGTACGAGCGTGAAGAGGCGCTCTTGCGCGAGCGGGTCGCGTTGCAGCAGCGGCTCTCGGCGATCGGAGAGGTCGTCCCCGGCGTGTTGTGCGCGCTGGTGGCGGACGGCGACGACCGCGTTCGGGTCACCGAGGTGAGCGAGGCGATCGCTGGGCTTCCGGGCGCAGCGCGCGAGGCGTTTGCGCGCGAAGACGACTTTGCGCGGTCGATCGAACGCAAGGACATCGCTGCGATGCGCGCCGCTGCGGCCGACCGGGCGCCGTGGTCGTTTGTCACGCGATTCAAGCATCCGACGCTGGGCGAACGCTGGATTGCAACCTGGGCCATCCCCCGCGCCAGCCACGACGCGTCCCCCGAGTGGAACGCCTTCTTGATGGACGTCACCGACAGCAAGCGCGCCGCCCTCGCGCTGGTCGAGACCGAGCAAGAGGTCCGCAAGCTCTCGCTCGCCCTCGAGCAGAGCCCCGCGAGCGTCATGGTCACCGACACGCGCGGCACGATCGAGTACGTCAACGACGCCTTCTGCCGCGTGAGCGGCATCGCCCGCGCCGACGCGATCGGCCAAAACCCCCGCATTCTTCGCTCAGGAAAGACCTCGACCGACACCTACCGCGCCCTCTGGCAAGCGCTGCGCGAGGGCGGCTCTTGGACCGGCGAGTTCGTCAATCGCCGCCCTGACGGCAGCGAATACATCGAGTTCTCGACCATCTCTCCAGTGCGTCAGCTCGACGGGACGATCACGCACTACCTCGCCGTCAAAGAAGACGTCACCGCCCGTCGCCGCACCGAGGCCGAGCTCGAACAGCATCGCCATCACCTCCAAGAGCTCGTCGCGGTCCGCACCGCGCAGCTCGAAGACGCGCGCGCGCGCGCCGAGCGCGCCAATCAAGCGAAGAGCTCGTTTGTGGCGACCATCAGCCACGAGATGCGCACCCCGCTCAACACCATCGTCGGGCTGTCGTACTTGCTCTCGCACTCCAAGCTGCGCGGCGTCGACGCCGAGCGCGTCACGCGCATCGAAGAGGCCACGCGCCACTTGCTCTCGACGATCGACACCGTGCTCGACCTCGCCAAGATCGAAGCTGGCCGCTTGGACCTCGTCGAGTCGGACTTCTCTCTGCCTTCGCTGCTCGAAGCGGTCCGCCGCATCTCCGCGCCGATGGCCGAGCAAAAGCAGCTCTCGCTCTCGGTCGACTGCGACGACGCGCCGCTGCTGCGCGGGGACGCCACGCGCCTTCGACAAATCCTGCTCAACCTCGCGTCCAACGCGATCAAGTTCACCGAGCGCGGCTCGGTGCAGCTCGTTGCGCGCTGCTCGCGCGAGGGCGACGGCGCTGCTCGCGTGGTCTTCTCGGTGATCGACACTGGCATCGGGATCTCGCGCGAAAAACTGGGGCTGCTATTCAACCCGTTCGAGCAGGTCCACGACGGCTCGAGCCGACGCGTCGTCGGGACGGGCCTCGGGCTGAGCATCAGCAAGCAGCTCGTCGAGCACATGCGCGGGACCATCCGCGCGAGCAGCGAGCCCGACCGAGGCAGCACGTTCACCGTCGAGCTCTTGCTCCCCGTCGCCAAGGTCACCGCGCTCGCGCTCGAACCGGTCCGCCACGATCCCACCACCGGCGCGCGGGCGCGGGTCCTCGTCGTCGACGATCAGCGCATCAACTGCGACGTCGCAGAAGCGCTCTTGCAGTCCGCGGGCTTCGAGGCCGAGAGCGTCGAGTCCGCCGCCGCTGCGATCGAGCGCCTCGCGCGGGGCGGGATCGACATCGCGCTGATCGACCTGCAAATGCCCGAGATGGACGGGCTCGAACTCACGCGCGCGCTGCGCGCCGCTGCGGCGACGGCGGCGCTGCCCATCATCGCCGTCAGCGCGTGCGCGTTCGAAGAGGACAGGGCCGCCTGCCTCGCCGCAGGGATGAACGCCTTCGTCGCCAAGCCCATCGACGCCGTCACGTTGTTCGAAGCGATCGCTCGGGTGTTGCCTCACTCTGGGACCGCTCTCGCGGCGACCGACGCAGCGCAGGTCGAAGAGCAGCGCTTCGACCTCGACCGCGCGCTGCGCTCGTTCGCCGGAAACCGCTCGCTCTTCTCGCTCGCCGCCGCGCGCTTCGTCGACGAGCTCGGCGCTGGCAGCGCCCAGCGCACGGCGCTCGAAGGCAACGATCGCGCGCAGCTCGCCCGCGCATGTCACCGCTTGCGCGGGACCGGCGGCGCCCTCGGCTCGACCGCGCTCGTTCAGCTCACCACGAGCGTCGAGCGCTTGATCCGCGACGGCGCGGACGACGGCGCGCTTCAGGTCGAGCGAGCAGCGCTGCTCTCGTCGCTCTCGTCGCTGCTCTCGTCGCTCTCGGCGGAGCTTCGCAAACAGCGCGCGAGCGACGAGCCTCCGCCGGATCCGCGCCGTGCGGGCGCCGTGCTCGCGTCGCTCGCGCCCATGCTGCGCGCGAGGGATTTCGAGGCCGCGAGCTTGTGTCAGCGCGAGCGCGGGACGCTGCGCGCGGCGTACGGCGCCTCGAGCGTCGAGCTGCTCTTGGCCGTGCAGTCGTTCGACTACCGCAGGGCGCTCGCGCTGGTCGAAGCCCTCGGCGCGCAATGATCCTCGGCGCGCGGTATCCTCGCGCGATCCGAGCATGACCACTGCACACGACACGCTTCGGTCCCTCGTCGCTGACACGCTCGTCGCGAGCCTCGCCGTGAAGGACGGCGACGAGCCCGCTGCGTCGCTGGTCGCGTTCACTCCAGCGTGGGATCCCCTGCGATTTCACCTGTTTGTCAGCGAGCTGAGCAGCCACACGCCGGCGCTGCGCGCCAACCCCCTCTGCTCGCTCATGCTGCACGCGAGCCCGAGCCCGTCGGACCCCAACAGCAACCACGCCCTCACGCGCTTGATCTTGAAGGCGCGCGCGACCTTTCTCTCGCGCGACGAGGCCAAGGCCCGAGGTGCGCTCGAGCGCTGGCAGCAGAAGTACGCGATCACGGACATGCTCGCGGGGCTCAGCGACTTTCACTTCGTCGAGCTCGAGCCCGTCGAGGGCGCGTTCATCATGGGCTTCGGCCGCGCGTACAAGTGCTCGGGACCGAACCTCGAAGACATGCAACACCAGGGAAAACGCTGACCAAACCCATGAGTCGCATCCATCCAGACCTCGCGCGCGTCGCGAGATTTCTGCCCGACGTCCCTTCGACCCCGGGCGTCGTGCGCGCGCTGCAGTGGCTCACCCGCAACGCTCCCGTCGGGCGCCCGCGCCGCGGCGTCGCTCACTCGTCCCGGGTGCTCAGCGGCGGCCCCGCTGCGCCGTCGGTGCGCGTGCACGTCTACCAACCCGCGTCGCTCGCGCGTCCCGCGCCGGCGCTGCTCTGGATCCACGGCGGCGGATACCTCATCGGAAGCCCGCAGCAAGACACCTCGCTGACCAGCTATTTCGCTGGCGAACTCGGGATCACCGTCGTCGCTGTGCAGTACCGACTCGCGCCCCAGAACCCGTACCCCGCCGCGGTCGAAGACTGCTACGCGGCCCTGCAGTGGATGCACGACGAGGCCGCGTCCCTCGGCGTCGCGCGCGATCGCATCGCCATCGGCGGAGCCAGCGCTGGCGGAGGCCTCACCGCGGCCCTCGCGCTGCTCGCGCGCGATCGCGACGGCGCGAAGCCCGCGTTTCAATTGCTCACGTACCCGATGCTCGACGACCGCACGGCCCTGCGCGACGACGTCGACGAACGAGACTTTCGCCTGTGGAAGCAGCGCAACAACCGCGTCGGATGGCGCTCGTACCTCGCTCGCGAGCCCGGCGCCGCGGACGTTGCCATCTACGCGGCCGCTGCGCGCGCCCCGTCGCTCGCGGGCCTGTGCCCCGCGTGGCTCGGCGTGGGCGCGCTCGACTTGTTTCACGATGAAGACGTCGCGTACGCGCGCAGGCTCGAAGCCGACGGCGTCCCGTGCGCGCTCTCGGTGATCGAAGGCGCGTTTCATGGCTTCGACCTCGTCGCGCCCGACGTTGGTGTATCGCAGCGCTTTCGGCAGACGCAGGTCGACGCGCTGCGCCGCGCGCTGTTCTAAACCGCGCCCGCGACCCCGGCCGAAGGGGCGATCACGAGCACGACGCGCACGGCCCACGCAGAGCCTCGGGCTCGGTACCAGGTCGAGGCGATCTGCGCTTGAGTGAGCGTCGGATCCAGCAATTCGTCCGGGATTTGTAGGGTCGACCCGCCCGGCGCGAACACGCTGAACGCCATCGCCCGCACGCCCGTCGCGCTCTCGTTGACCGCCGCGCTGGACAGCGACGAGAGCACGTCGTCGGGCAGCACGCGACGCGCGTCGATCGCGTCGATCGCCTCGGTGAGCGAACGGGTCGCGCCCGACCAGCGGCGCAGCGGAGGCGCTCCGCGGCGCGCGCGCTCGGCGTCGATGCGCGCCCACACCGTCTCTGCGTCGTGCGCGCGGGACTCGTCGACGAGCTGCCAGGTCGTGTAGCTGAGCCCGACGAACTTCGAGTCGACCACCGCTGCGCACACCACGCCGCGAGAAGCGTCGGGGTCGAGCAGCGACAGGCGACCCGAGGGCAGCGAAAGGACGCTGGCCATCAGGGCGTTGGCGTCGCGCGTGGTGAGCGCGTTTGCGCCGGCCATCGCGCCGCGGATGCGCCCTTCGACGCCCCAGCCAGCCATCATCGCGAGCATCGCGACCTCGGCGACGTCGACCTCGCCCCCGCCGGTCAGCGGCCCGAGCGTGTGAGCGCCGAGCGGACAGGTCGCGTCGTTGTCTGCTGCGCTGAAGGTCAACGGCGCGCGGCCGATCGCCCTGCGCTGCTCGTTGACCACGGACTCGAGCGCCGTCCGTGTGCTGGCCGCGTCCGTGAACAACAGCGGCGCGAGGGCTGGGCGTCGCCAGGTCAGACGCCCCTCGACGCTGCCGCCGACGAGCGTGGTCGCGACCGTTCGACCCAGCAATCGACCACGTGGAATGTGCATGACCTCGACGTACTCGGGCGCTCCTTCGGCGCTGGCCGGGCAGCGGACGCCGAAGCGCGGCGAGAGGATTCCGTGCTCGGGCACGCACGGACGAACGCCTCCATCGCGTGTGTTGGCCAACACGACGATGGTGTCCTGCGCCGCTGCGCCGCGGACCTCGCCGCGCACGACGGCCTCTTCGCTCGAGCCCATCGAGACGGTGTCGAAGGTCGCGACGTCTTCGCGCGCGGCGATCACCACGCGGACCTTCACGCCGTCGCGGGCGATGGCGATGCTGGCTCCGTTTGTGGCGTTGGCGAGGGTCGGGCGGATGTGCTCGACGAGCCACTCGCGCGACTCAGCGACGAGGGCCTCGGTCGTGGTGCTCGCGCTGTTGGCTCGGATCGAGAACACCTGCGCGACGCCCGGCGTAGAGAGCCCGCAGGCGGCCGAGAGGTAGTGGTTGACCCACGGCGGTGACTGGCCCTCGTTGCGCGCTGCGTACTGAGCCATTTCGCGGGCGAAACAGCGAAGGGCCTCGCTGGTGCGCACCGTGCCAGGCACCGAGGCTTGCGCGATCTGCTCGATGGCGTCCGTCGACCACGGCTGCGGCGCGTTGGCCGCGTCGACCGAGGTGGGCAGCGGTCCCGTGAGGCGCCACTCGGTCGTCGCCGCGCTGACCTCTTGCCCTGCGCGCAGCGTCGGCGCCTGCGCTCTCAGCTGCTGCGCTTGCCGCCGCGCTGGCAGCGGAACGAGCCCGAACCGCCCGCTCCCCTGGCTCGCCCCGTTGGTCCCTGTCGTCGTGCACGCGCACAACAACGTCCCCGCGCACACGGCGCCGATCCATCCCGCTCGTCTCATTGGCTGTACCGAATCCCCAGTTGAAGTCCGACGCGAACGCTACTCGCGCGGGGACACCCGTGGCAACCCCGGCGTCGCTGCGCAAGCCCTGCGCGTCCCACGGTTGCGCGGCGGTAGTACCCTCGCGCGCACGATGAACGCACCGATCGCTCCCTCGCTCCGCTCGATCTACGACGTCGCCGATGAAGCTGGAATCGCCCGCGAAGACGTCCTCCCTTGGGGCCGTCACCGCGCGAAGATCGACCTCGGCGCGCTCTCGAAGGGGCCCAACAAGGGCAGGCTCGTCCTCGTCTCGGCCATCAACCCGACGCCCGCTGGCGAGGGAAAAACCACCACGTCCGTGGCCCTCGCGATGGGCCTCCGCAAGCGCGGCGTGCGCGCGATCGCCGCCCTGCGCGAGCCCTCGCTCGGCCCTGTCTTCGGTGTGAAGGGCGGCGGGACGGGCGGCGGCGTCGCCTCGCTCGAGCCCGCGGCGGACATCAACCTTCACTTCACGGGCGACATTCACGCCATCTCGAGCGCGCACAACCTCTTGAGCGCGCTCGTCGACAACGCCGTGTACTTTCAAGACCCCGTCGCGATCGACGGTCGCGCCGTGCGCTGGCGTCGCACCTTGGACATGAACGATCGCTTCTTGCGCAACGTGATGGTGGGGCTCGGGGGCAAGGCTAACGGTGTTCCGCGAGAGACCTCGTTCGACATCACGGCGGCCAGCGAAGTGATGGCGATCTTCTGCCTCGCCGAGAGCCTCGAAGACCTCGAGCGACGCCTCGCGCGCATCATCGTCGCCACCCGCCCCGACGGAACCGCCGTGCGCGCCAGCGAGGTCTTCGCCGCGCCCTCCATGGTGGCCCTCTTGCGCGACGCCCTCATGCCCAACCTCGTTCAGACCCGCGAAGGCGGCCCCGCCATCGTGCACGGCGGACCGTTTGCCAACATCGCCCACGGCTGCAACTCCGTGCTCGCCACGCGCGCGGCCCTCTCGTACGGCGACGTCGTGATCACCGAGGTGGGCTTCGGCTTCGACCTCGGCGCCGAGAAGTTTCTGGACATCAAGATGCGATCGAGCGGGCTCTGGCCACGCGGATTGGTGCTCGTCGCCACGCTCCGCGCGCTCAAGATGCACGGCGGCGCCAAGGTCGCAGACGCGCCCAACCCCAACATGGACGCCCTGACCAAGGGCTTCGATCACTTGGACAAGCACCTCGAGACCGCGCGCTTCTACGGGCTGCCCGTGGTCGTATCGGTCAATCGATTTCCTCAGGATACGGACGAAGAGCTCGAGGCGCTGCGGGCCTTCGGTCGCGCGCGCGGCGTCGAGGTCGCCGTGTGCGAGGGCTTCGCGCGCGGCGGCGAAGGCTCCCTCGAGCTCGCTGACAAAGTGCGCGCCATGGTCGACGCCACCGACGCAGACCCGCCGAAGCCCAAGTTCACCTACGCCCTCGAAGACAAGCCCGAGGACAAGATCCGCTCGATCGCCCGGATCGTCTACGGCGCAAACGACGTGGTATTTACCGCGCAAGCGAAGAAGGACCTCGACGCGGCCCTCAAGCTCGGCGCGGCCGAGCTGCCCGTGTGCATGGCCAAGACGCACCTCTCGCTCAGCGACGACCCCACGCGGCCGGGCCGTCCGCGCGGCTTCGACATCACCGTGCGCGAGCTGCGCGTCAGCGCCGGCGCGGGCTACCTCGTCGCGCTCACGGGAGACATCCTCACGATGCCCGGCCTCCCCAAAGAGCCCGCGGCGCGCCGCGTGGTCGTGCACCCCGACGGCCGCATCACGGGCCTGATGCAAGGCGAGTGATCACGCTCGACCGCGCACCGCGATGAGCCTCACGCCAGCGCGCGTCGTGTGCGTGCGGCGCTGCGTCGACGGTGATCGTTCAGCGCCGCGCCGGCTGAATCGCCAACGTCACCGTGAGCGCCACGCCCAACGTCACGAGCCCCGCCGCGCCAACCCCTGCGCTCACGCCGATCGCAGTCGAGCGAGCGTCGAGCGCGGCCTGCACCTGCGGCCGGTCCGCCGCGCACGCGCTGGGTGTCGCCGCGCAATCGCTGTAAATTCGCTGCCCGTCCGCCGCGAGCGCCGCCGCCGTGATCGCGCTCGCCGCTGCGATCCCAACGCCCATCCACGCCCACCACGGAAGCCTCGGCGCGCTCGCGCTCGGCGTGACCGCGGGCGTTCGCTGCAGGGTGACGTCGAAGCGAACGGTCCCCGCGCGCCCGAGCAGCGCCGCTGACCAGGGCCGATGATCGGCCGCGCGCAACTCGATGCGCCGCGCGCTCGCGTCGAGCAGCAACGATCCCTGGCCCGCGCGCGCGCTCGTCTGCTCGCGGTCGTCGACGAACACCCTCGCGCTCGTCGGCGACCAGCGCAGCTCGACCCGCAGGCAGCGCTGCTCGAGCTCTGCGCGCTCGGCGCGAACCGCGCTCAATCGCTCTGCAGGCGCGTCGGGCTCGGGCTCGCGGAGGTACGCGTCCCACGCTTCGATCGCCTCGCGATAGCGACCCACCGCGCGGTACGCGAGCCCGAGGTTGAAGTGCGCGAGCGGGCCGGCGCCCTCGCGGGTCGCGCGCTCGAGCAGCGGAATCGCCGCTGCTGCGTTCATCGCTTCGAGCAGCGCCGAGCCTTGCACCAGCGCCTCGTTGCGCGCCGTCTGCGCGCGCGCAGTCTGCTGAGCGAGGCATAGCGCCGCGCCCATGAGCCACGCGAACTTCGCGGCGCGCCCTGCGTTCACGGCGCGCAGTGTGCCAAAGAACCGCGCGTCTGTGTCGCGGCTCAGGGCCGCGCAGGCTGCTCGGCCCAGGATGGCAGCGCCGCGGTCGTCGCGCGCGTCGCCGCGCTCACAGGCCATCCCCATCGCTGATAAAACGGAGACAAGTCCCGGCCCGCCGCGCGCGCGCTCCGCTGCGCCCACTGCTGCAACCGCGCGTCTGCGGTCGTCGGGCGCTCTGCGACGGGCAGCGCGGCGATCTCGCGCACGCACTGCCGAAGCGGCGTCCACCCGAAGCCCTCGACGAGCTGCAGGTACGTCTCGAGCGCGGTGAACCCGCTCCAATCGCCGCTAAAGTCGCGGCCGCCTGCGACGTACGCGTCGATCCTCGCGCCCCGCGCGGACGCGGCCAGCTCGACGATCGGCGGCGCTGTGTGGGCGACGCCCGTCACGCGCTCGAGCGCGTACAGCGACAGGACGCTGACCGTCGCGTCTTGCGAGCCTGCCACGAGCCAGTCCGTCGACTGCGCCGCGCGCGCGAGCACGAAGTATCCGCCCCAGTCACCGTTCGTGCGCAGCGCTGCGAGGTCGAGGGCCGCGCTCGTTCGCGACCGCGCACGCACCGCAGGATAGCCGCTGTCTGCCGCTGCTCCGCCCGCGAGCTGCGGGTCGAACACCACGCGCTCGGCCCTTTGAAACGCCCCCTCGATGCCCGCGAAATCGTCGAGCTCGCGCTGCGCTCGATCCCAGTACTCGGTCAGCTCCGTCGGTGAGCTGACGGCGAGCGCGGCCTCCGTCGCGACCGTGAGCACGACGCGCTCACCCACGAGCTCGAGCCACGGCGCGGCGCTCGCGCGCGCTTCGGCGAGCCACCGAGCGTCTTCGCCTCGGTCGCGCGACAGCACGAAGGACGCAGCGCGAACGCCTCCGTCGATCGTGACGTCCATCGCTCCGAGCCGCGAGCCCGGCGCGACCGTGATGTACACCAGGCCTCCGTACACGCTCGCTGCCGTGGTGGAGGCGCTGGTGACGAGCTGCTCTCGCGAGACGCGAGGGGCGCGAGACCACGTCGGCTCGTCGGTCAGGTCTCGCTCGTGCGCGCCGATGCGCACGCCGAGCCCCGCGCTCGCGAGGGCGCTAGAGACTCGAATCGTCAGCGATTCTCCAGGTGGAGCGTACACCCCCGTCGACCGCCACACGCGCGCCCCGCTCTGCGCGTAGAGGCGCCGCGCGTCGCCGGCCGCTGTGTCTCCGTCGATCGCGACCGTCACGCTCTCTCTTCTCGCGCCCATCCCGACCGCGCCCGGAAACCCCTCGGCCCCGCGCACCGCTTCGATCCACTCGCTCGGGCCGTGCGCGTTGATGCGCCCCACCAACGCGTGCACCGACGCCTCGATGGGCTGGGCTGCCACAGACAGCGGCGCGGTCGCGCTCGTCGCTGGCAGCGCGGATCCCGCGATCGATCGTCGCGCTTGTGCCCAAAATTGCGCGCCGATGGGCGTGACCTTCGCTGCGTCGCGCAGCACCGCGAAGAGCGTTTGCTGCTGCGTCGCGCTGAGCGTGCGCTGCGCCGAGAGGTGCGCGCCGAGCGCTTCGACCGCGCGCGTCGCGTGCGAGAGCTCGGTGACCGCGATGCTCGCCCCCGCGGTGGTCTCGGCCGTGCTCAGGGGCTCGGCCATCGCCGTGATCCCAGCGGATGGGACGAGCGCGTTGCCGGGGTAAGCTTCGATCGGGTCCGAGGGGCGGGAGCGCGCCCAGTTCCACGCCTGGCCGGCGAGGAGGATGCCGCCGCCGGACGCGACGAAATCCCTGACGATTTGCTGCTCGTTCGACGCGGTTGGCGCGGTCGTCGCGAACGCGACCCACACGTCGACCTCGCCGGCCCGAAGATCCCTCGCCGCGATCATCCGCGGGCTCACCCCTTCTTGCGCGAAGAACGCAGGGAGCGTCCCCGTCATCGCTTCCGGCGCCACGCCGATCCGCAGCTCTCGCAGCGCTCTGCGACCGGCCCACGCCATCGTGTTGCGCAACAACGGCGCGACGTCCCGCTGCGTCGCCACCAGAGACAACAGCGCGTCGTGCCCCAGCCACGCGACGCGACCGTCGCCCTCTTCGGCCACCGCTGCGAACGGCCTTCCGCGCGGCGTGACCATCACGGGACACGCGCGCGCCCCGTGCACGACGAGCGGAGAAAACAGGTACGTCCGCACGTCGATCGCGCCGACGCCGCTGGTGATCTGCGCGCGGTGCGAAGGGCACGGATCGATCGCCGCCGCGTCCGTCGCCGCGTCGCTCGCGCTCGCGTCCACCCACGCATCGGGGAGGCCTTCGTCGCGCTCGGCTGCGTCCTGCGCCGCGTCGCTCGCTCGACGGTCGTCGACGATCGGCCCGATGTCCCACAGCCTGCAGCCCGCAGCCAGCGCGCACGAGAGCGCGACCCACGGCGTTGTGCGCGCTGTTCGATCCTCGCGGTTCATCGAAGTGCCCTCATCGTGCAGCATTCTCGCTCGCTTCGTCGCCTTCATCGAACGCTCGCAGGGCGCAGCCACGCGCTCGCGTCCGCCGTGGTGAACACCGCAGGCCGCAGCGCCGACCGTGGTTCGCTTGCGTCCGTCGAGACTTCGACGACGGGCCGAGCGACCTGCGGCGTCGGGGGAGCGCCCGAATCCGCTTCGGCCTGAGCGAGCACCACCCGTGCGGCGCGGGCAGGGGGCGCGCGCCGCAGTGGCGCGGGCGAAGGCGCAAGCTCGCTCAGCGTGGTGGCGTCGAGCGCGATCGACGGAGGGATCACAGGGACGTCCTGCGCGCGTGCGGTCGCCGCGTCGACCGGCGCAGCGTCAACGGTCGTCCTCGGCTTCGCTTCGCTCGGCCGCAGCGCCAGCGCGCCGAGGCTGAGCAGCGCAGCGATCGACCCGAGCCCCACCATCGGGGCGAGCGCCCTGCGCTTGCGAGCGACCGGCGCGCGCAACGCAGCGCCGAACGCGCGGACCGAGTCGTGCCGGGCCGCTGGCGAGGCAGAGAGCGCGCGCATCACCGCGCTCGCGACGGGCTCGGTGATCGTGCGGCGAACGCTCTCGATCGCGGGCGCAGGCTGCGTGAGCAGGCTCGCGAGCACGAGCGGCGTGCTCTCTCCCTCGTGCGGCGTGCGACCGGTGAGGCACTCGTACGCGACGACGGCGAGCGAGTACTGGTCCGAGCGCGCGTCGATCTCGCCCGTCGCCCGCGCTTGCTCGGGGGACATGTACCTCGGCGTCCCGAGGAGCGCCCCGAGCTGCGTGCGCGTCTGCGTCGAGTCGCGATCGACCTCGCGCGCGATGCCGAAATCGATGAGCTTGGCCCGCGCGCGGCCGTGCTCGTCCGGCGGGCACACGATGATGTTCTCGGGCTTGACGTCGCGATGGACGAGGCCCGCATCGTGAACGACCCCGAGCGCGTCGGCGATGTCTTCGATCACGTCGATGGCCTCTGCTTCGGACATCGGCGCGCGCTCGTCGATCATCGCGCGCAGCGTGCGGCCGTCGACGAGCTCTTGCGCGAGAAAGAGCAGCCCGTCGTGCTCGTCTTGGCCCATGTCGAGCACGGCGACGAGGCTCGGGTGCGACAGCTCTGCGCACACGCGCGCCTCGCGCAAGAAGCGGGACACCACGCGCTCGTTGAGCGAGAGCCCTTCGCGCAGCACCTTGAGCGCGACGCGCCTGCGCGTCCACTGGTGCTCTGCCTCGTACACTGTTCCTGTGGCGCCGCGACCGAGGACGCGGATGACGCGATAGCGCTCGGCGACGAGCTCGCCCTCTGCGAGCTCACCATTTGCGCCGTCGCTGTCGTCGATCAGGGTCACGCTCGCTCGCCTCTCGAGACGCTCATCGTTGCCGCAGGATCAGCGCGATCACGATGCCGAAGTAGAGCGTCGACGATATCGCGAGCGTCCAGCGATCCAAGCGGCGGCTGGCCTCTTCTCGCTCGCTGTCCGCGAGTCGAACGGCGAAGACGCTCTCGATCGTCGCGATGAAGATCACGAGGTACGAGAGGTTGTACACGTGGTCGAGCAGGACGAGGTACCCCGTCTTCGGAAGGTCGCCCGCCGCGGTGAGCTGCAGCGCGACCGCGGAGATCAAGCTGGTGATCCCGAGCCCGAGCCGTCCCTCGAAGTAGCGCGAGGGGATCAAGAACACGGCGAACGTGATGAGCATCACGATGGAGACGGGCAGCAGCGTGGTGGCGAGGTAGCCGAGCACCGGGCGCGCGATGTGGATCGAGTATTGAAAGCGCGTGTAGCGGTCCTGGCCGACGGGCCTGCGCGGGTCGCCGAAGTTCGTGGGGTAGACCGTCTCGGAGACGCGCGCGCGCACGGCGACGAGCCTCCAGCCGGGGATGTCCAGGGCGGGATCGATCGCGGTGGTTCCTGGGTCGGGGACGTAGACCATGTCGCTGACGGTGGAGTTGGTGTCCTCGATCGCGATGACGAGCTCTTGTTCGTCGAAGGGATAGCGGCGCACGTCGAAGGGGCGACCGAAGCGCGCTTGCACGTGAAACACCTGATAGAACCAGTCGCCGCCGAGGGCGTCGGGCTTCGCGTTGCCCGACTCGTCGGTGTAGACCGGCTGCTTGAGCAGGTCCCACGCCTCGTACTGGTTCATGAACTCGAAGGTCTTGCTCGGGTCGATGTCCGCGCCCTTCCAGCGAAACCAGATCCAAAAGTCCACGAGGTACGCGTTGCTGCTCAAATCCAGCTGCGGAACGTGAAACGCATACACCCCCACGTACACGCGCCGCGGCCCCGTCGTGGACCCATCCGGCGGCGCGAGCGGATCCACGCGATCCACCCCGAGGCTGCTTCTCGGCGCGACGTGTTGCCGCTGCGTCGTCGCGCGCACCGCGCTCGCAGCGCTGCTCCTCTGCGAGCGCACCGCCATCGCTGCGATCAGCACCAGCACGCCGACGACCAACGCATACACAATGGGAGAGCGCCTCGACTGCATCCCTCGATGATCTTCTCTCCGCCCCAACCCTCGGCTTAGCGATCCCTTAGAACTGTCTTTGCGTCAGCGCCGGCGCGCCATCATCGTCCGCGCGAAGGCTCCGGTCTGCACCAGGACCATCGAATAGTCCGGTCGGTGTCCGACGATCTCGACCCGCGAGAACTCCGCGCCGCGCGTCGCTGTAAAGACAAACTTCTGCGTCCCGTACTCCGATCGCGTCGAGGTCTGCGAGAGCGTGAAGCCCTGCCGCTCGAGCGCCTGCCGCGCGTTGATCAGCGTCACGAGCCCAGAGTTCGTGCTGTTTCCCTCGAACGCGTCGCGCATCGCCATCCGCCTCTGCACGCCGGCGATCGTCGGCAGCCACTGCGGCCACAAGGGATCTGCCGCTGGGGCCTGCGGCACAGCAGTTGGCGCGGGCAACGCGGCTGTCGCTGTCGGCGCTGCGATCGTCTCTGCCGCGACCGGCTGCGGCTCTCGTCGCGCCCCGCGCTTGCACCCCTGCGCTGAGAGCGTCGCGAGCGAACAGAAGACCATGATCATCGTGTGATGTCGCATCGCCAACGGGTACGCGTCGCCGCAGCGCGAGGCGACTTAGCGTGCGCTTAGCTCTCGCTTAACCCTCGAGCTGCCGCTCACTCCTCGACGATGCGCGTCGCCACCATCGGGTCCAAACGATAGCCGTCCTCGACGCGCTCGATGATCGGCCGAAGCCCGATCTGCCGCAGGTTCGTCAGCGCGACGTGCAGGCGGTTCTCTCCAGACCCGTCGATGAACCGCTCTCCCGCCCACGCGATCGCGATCAGCTGCTCTGCGTTGATCACTCGCCCCGGCTGCTCGTCGCGCGCGCTCACCAGCGCGCCCAAAACCCGACGCAGCACCTCGCGGCGGTGCAAGCTCACGCGCTCTCCGGTCGCCAACGTGAACCACTTGCCCGACCGCGCGAAGACAAACGCGTTGTCCTCCGCGCTCGGAGCCGTCGCCTCGATCGCGCCGCGCGCCGCGGGGGCCTTCGTCGCAGCGTCGCGGATCCATCGCTCGATCTGCTCTTCTTCGCCGCGCCCGAGCGCCTCGCGCGCTTGATCGAGCGTCGCTTCGAGCTGCGCGAGGTTGCCGGGCCACGGACAGCGCAGCATCGCCAGCCACGCCTTTGCGCTCAGCGCAGGGATCGCCACCGCCCTCTGGTTCGCCCACGCGATCGCCGACGGAACGACGTCCTCCGGCCGGTCGCGCAGCGCAGGCACGGTCACCGTCGCGAGCGACTCGCTGAGCTCGGGCTCGTGGGGCTGCGCCATGTCGAGCACCGCCACCAGCAGCGGGTCGTCTGTCGTGCGCGCGGCGCGCAGGCGCTCGATGATCAACGATCGCGCGATCGATCGCCGCGGAGGCAGCCCAGCGAGAACGATGGTCGCTTTGTCCTTCGCCCGCAGCGCTTGCTCGAGCGCCGTCGGCAGCCGATCGGTCCACGCGCTCATGGCCCACTCGTGCGCTTGTTCTGCGCCGCGAATGCGGTGAATCTCTCTCGCGACGCGGCCCGCGCCCGAGCCTTGCTCTTCGACGAGCGCGATGTTTCTGCCCGACCCGAGCGCCCGCGCCAGCTCGCTCTGCATGCGCGCGAGCGTCGGACCTGCGCCGGGCAACACGCTCTTGGGCAGCGAAAACCGCGGCGGAGTCCGCTGCACCACCAGCAGTGCCGCGCCGATGCGCACGACGTCGCCCACCGCGAGCGAGACCCGCTCGACGCGCGCGCCGTTGACCGTGGTCCCGTTGCTGCTGCCGAGGTCGGTGACGCGCAGCACCCCAGCGTCGTCGACCTCGAGCCGCGCGTGCCGCCGCGAGACGCGCGCGTCCGAGAACACGTTCGGCGCGAAGCTCGTGTCGTCGCGCCCGAGTTCGACCGACGCTCCTCGCGCGAGCGCTCGTCGCACGCCCACCAGCGCCGGGTCGACCGGCGCCGCGACGAACAGGCACCACTCGTCGATCAGCGGCTCGTCGGTGTCTGGGATCGTGGTGTTGCTCATGGCTCAGCGCTGAACGCCCTCCACGCTATCACCGAGCAAACTGTTTCTTAAGCGCACGCTAAGTCCGACCCGCGCGGAGCGGTGAGTACAACCCTCGGCGATGGCCCACACCGTTCGCTTCGACGCGCTGCCCGCCGGGGTTCGGGCAGGCATTTTTCACGCTGCGCAGGCTGAAGGTCGCAACAAGATCGACTCGCCCAACGCGCAAATGGACCGCAAGCCGGCTGAGTTTCCGCTGAGCGGACTGCTGTTTCCTGGCTTCATCTTCGGCCCCCTGGCCGTGCTCGGCCTGTGGATCTACGCCGGAGGCCCGTTCGCCGCGGCCAGGTACGCGCCCGTTTTGCTCACGCTCGCGAGCCTTTGGCTCTTCGCCGCGCTCGCGATGATGGCCCTCGACTTCTACACCGAGCACCACGAGAAGCTCAGCGACGGCGACTACCTGTACGCAGGCACTGTCCTTCGCCTCTCAGGGCACAGCGCGACGATCTTCGAGCTCGCGCCAGGCAGCAGCGCCAAGCACGAGGTGAAAGGCTACGACCACCACGAAACCGTCTACAAAGGCGGCAATCGGTATCGAAGAACGTCCCGCAAATTCACGAGCTCTCTGGTCATCACCGCCATCGCGACGGACGGAACGCAGCTCACCTTTCGTCGCAACGCCGAGAAGCTCGACGGCGCCGCGCTCGAGCGGCTCGCCAACGAGCGGTTCGCGCGCTGGCATCGCGCTCGCGCTGCCAACGACCATCACACGATGGCCGCGCTCGACCCCTTCGCGCAGTGCTATGCGCAGCGCTCGCTCGAGACGAACGATCCGCAAGGGCCCGTGCGCACGCTCGTCCCGACGCCGGTGAAGGCCGCCCTGTTCGCCGCGGTCACGTCCATCGGACTGCTGCCCGCCGTGTACGCGCTGATCGTCAGCGAGTGATCACTCGAAGCCGCGCACCGCGTGCGCCGCGAGCACGTACGCCACGCAGCTCGTGAGCCGCTTGGCCGTGGGGATGTGCAGATACTCGTTGGGGCCGTGCGCGTTCGAGCCCGGTCCCAAGACACCGGTAATCAAGAACTGCGCCTCCGGAAACTTCTCGCCCAACATCCCCATGAACGGGATCGTTCCCCCTTCGCCCATCGCCATCGCGGGCTGACCGAAGAACGTCGTCGAGCTCTGGTCGAGCGCCGCGCCGAGCCACGGAGCCAGCGGCGGCGCGTCCCATCCCTGCGCGGCTTTCTCTGGGGTAAACGTCACTTCGGCGCCGTACGGAGGCTCGTACTCGAGCTCTCTCTTGAGGGCCTCCGAGGCGAGCGCGGGGTCGACCCGCGGCGGGATGCGCACCGACAGCTTCACCGTCGTATACGGCCTGAGCACGTTGCCCGCGTTGCCGAGCGGCGGAATCCCGTCCACCCCCGTCACCGACAGCGTCGGCCTCCACGTGCGCGCGAGGATCATCTCGTGCACCTCCGTCGGCGCCGGCATCGCCCCCGAAACAAACGGAAACTTCGAGAACACTTCGAAGCCCAACGACCGCGCCGCCGCGCGCGCTTGCTGCACTCTCCCCGCGGGGATCTCTGTGTGCAGCTCGTCCACCGTGATCCACCCGGTGTCCCGGTCTTCGACGCGATCGAGCACCATGCGCAAGATCCTGAAGCTCGACGCCACGATCCCGCTCGCGTCCCCCGAGTGCACGCCCTCGCGAAGGATCTTCACCGTGAGGTCCCCCGCCACCAGTCCGCGCAGCGACGTCGTCATCCACAGCTGGTCGTAGTTGGCGCAGCCAGAGTCCAAGCACACCACGAGCGAGGGCGTCCCGATGCGCGGCGCGAGGTGCTCGATGTACGCGGGCAGATCGAAGCTCCCGCTCTCTTCGCAGCACTCGATCAAGACCACGCACCGCGCGCGCCGCTGCGCTTGCTCTGCGAGAAACCGCAGCGCAGCGAGCGAGGCGAACGCCGCGTAGCCGTCGTCCGCGCCGCCGCGCCCGTACAGCTTGTCGCCCTCGCGCACGGGCGTCCACGGGTCGAGCCCCTCGCGCCATCCGGTCATCTCGGGCTGCTTGTCCAAGTGCCCGTACAGCAAGACGGTCTCGTCGGTGTCGCCTGGGGCCTCCATGAAGATCACCGGCGTGCGCGGCGTTCCGTCGGCGTTCTTCAGCCGCACGACCTCGACGCTCAGCCCAGGGATGTGCGTCGCTTGATTGCGACACCACTTTTCAACGAGCGCGACCGCGCGCTCCATGTGCCCCGAGGCCGCCCACTGCCGGTCGAACAGCGGCGACTTGTTCGGAATGCGGATGTACTCGGTGAGCGTCGGGAGGATCTCTTGTTCCCACACGCGCTCGGCGAACGCGTTGGCTTCGTCCGTTGAAAACATGCGCTGAGCTTCGGCCCCCCGCCGTCGCTCGGTCAACAGCAACGCGCGCGGCGGCGCATCAAGCGGGCGCGCGCTCTTCGCCGAGCACGACGTTGTCGATCAAGCGGGTTTTTCCCACGCGGATCGCGATGGCCAAGAGCGCGCGGTCCCCGCCCGCGTACCGGTCCAGCGAGTCCGGGTCGCGCACGTCCACGTAGTCGATCGAGTCGGCCACGGCCGAGAGCGCGCGCTCGACCCCCGCGCGGACGCGCTCGCCGTCGCGTTCGCCCCGCTCCCACGCGCGAACAGCCTCGCCGAGCGCCCTCGGGATCGCCGCCGCCTTCGCCCGCTCTTGTTCGGACAAGTACCGGTTGCGCGACGACATCGCGAGCCCGTCTGCCTCGCGCACGGTCGCCACGCCCACGACCTCGACGGGCAACATCAAGTCCGCAGCGAGCCGCGTGAGCACGCGCCACTGCTGGTAGTCCTTGCGCCCGAACACCGCCACCGAGCGCCCCGCCAGCGCGAACAGCTTGCTCACGATGGTGGCCACGCCCTCGAAGTGCCCCGGTCGAAAGGGCCCGCACAGCGGCTCGCTCACGCCGCGGACGTTGACCCTCGTCCGCTCGTCCGCGGGGTACATCGCGCTCGCTTCGGGGGCGAACACGACGTCCACGCCGACGCTCGCGCACCGCTCGACGTCGCGCTCGAGCTCGCGGGGATACCGGCTGAAGTCTTCGTTGGGGCCGAACTGCGTCGGGTTGACGAAGATCGACACCGCGACGAGCCCTCGGTCCCCGACGCGCGCCCGCGCTTCGCGCGCGAGCGTGAGGTGCCCTTCGTGAAGGGCTCCCATCGTGGGGACGAAGCCGACGGCGCGACCGTCGGCGCGAGCGCGCTCCATCGCCTGCTGAAACGCACGCGGATCGTGGATCACCTCGGTCATCGCGCGCTCACTGCGTGGGGCCGTACGCGTGCGCCTCGGTCACGGGGACCGCGTCGGGCTCGGCGCTCGCAGCGACCGTGGGCGCCGCGACGCTGCCCGCGCTGCCGGCGCTCTTCTGCAGTCCAAACGAGTGCTCTGCCGCAGGAAAGGCCCCGCTTCGCACCTCGCTCACGTACGCCTTGGTGGCCTCGATCCCTCGCGCGAACAGCTCGTCGTAGCGCTTGACGAACTTGGGCTTGAGCGTGTCGTTGAGCCCGAGCAAATCGTAGGACACCAACACTTGCCCGTCGCACTCGACGCCGGCGCCGATGCCGATCGTCGGGACGTCGATCGAGCGTGTGATCTTCGCGCCCAAATCCGCGGGGACGCCCTCGACGACCACCAAGAACGCGCCCGCTTGCGACACCGCGATGGCGTCTTCGAGAATGGACTCGGCGTCATCGCCGTTGCGCCCCTGCACTTTGAATCCACCCATGGCGTGCACGCGCTGCGGCATGAGCCCGACGTGCGCGACGACGGGGATTCCCATGCGAACCATGCGGTAGATCGTCTCGGCGATCTCGCGTCCGCCCTCGAGCTTCACCGACTCGACGCCGCCCTCTTTGATGAGCCGGCCCGCGTTGCTGAGCGCCGCGTCGAGCGCGGTCTGATAGCTGAGAAAGGGCATGTCCCCGATCACGTGCGCGCGTCGGGTCCCGCGCACGACGGCGCGAGAGTGATAAATGATCTCGTCGAGCGTGACGGGGAGCGTCGAGCTCTGCCCTTGGATCACCATCCCGAGCGAGTCGCCGACGAGCATCGCGTCGACCCCTGCTTGATCCATCATCCTCGCGAAGGTGGCGTCGTAGGCCGTCACCATCGCGATGCGCTCTCCGCGCAAACGGGTAGCCTTTCGCGCCCGCAACGCGGGCACGGTGATCTTGTCCTGGGTCATGACCGGCAATGAATCGCTTCTGTGGTCACGGCCCGCGCGATTGCGGGTCCACGCCACGAGGCACAGCGTAGCACCGCGTCGTCGTCGCGAAAGGGGCGCTCGATGCGAGCGGTGGGCTCAGCCGGTGATGCTGTCGGCGAGCGCGACGAAGGCGCTCTTGAGGCTGGCCAGCGTGTGCTCGGCGCGAGCGCGAGCATCCGCGACGGGCTCACCAGCGCGCACGGGTTCGCGCACGTCGAAGTAGTACTTGATCTTCGGCTCGGTTCCGCTCGGGCGGAGGGTGACGCGCGAGCCACCGGCGAGGGCGTACGCGATGACGTTGGACGACGGGAGCGAGAGCTTCTCGACGGTCCCGTCGGCGAGCGTGCGGGTGCCGTGCTGGATGTCCGTGGTGGCCTCGATGGCGAGCGCGCCGACGGCGCTCGGGGGCGCGGCTCGAAAGCCGTCCATGATGGCGCGGATCTTCGAGGCTCCTTCGAGGCCCTTGATGGTGACGTTGTGCTGGCCCGAGACGAACACGCCGGTGCGTCGGTAGACCTCGTCGAGCTGCGCGAAGAGCGAGCGGCCGAAGCGCGCTTTGTAGAACGCCGCGAGCTCAGCGAAAACAGCGGCAGAACCCACGCCGTCCTTGTCGCGAACGACCGTCCCGACCGTGTATCCGAGGGCCTCTTCGTAGCCGAACATGAACTGCGCGCCGTCGCTGGCCTCGAGCTCGAGCGCGCGGTTGGCGATCCACTTGAAGCCGGTGAGCACTTCTTCGTAGCGCACACCGAGCGAGCGGCAGAGCTCACCCAACAGCGGGGACGAGACGATGGTGGTGATGGCGACGCGGTTGGTCTCTTCGGCGCGCGGGGCGTCGACGAGGAGATAGTGCGCGAAGAGGGCGCCGACCTCGTTGCCGGTGAGCTGTTGCCACTGACCCGAGGCGTTCTTCGAGGCGACGGCGAGGCGATCGGCGTCGGGGTCGTTGGCGAGGACGAGCTCAGCCGAGACGCGATCGGCGAGGGCGAGGACGAGGTCCATCGCGCCCTTCTCTTCGGGGTTGGGGAAGTTCACCGTGGGAAAAGCCCCGTCGGGCTCGCGCTGCTCTTCGACGACGTGCATCGCGTCGAAGCCGAAGCGGGCGAGGGCGGCTTTGGTGCGGTCGTAGCCGACGCCGTGCAACGGGGTGTACGCGATGATCAGGTCGCGACCGACGTTGGGGTTGCGCTGCAGCGCGGCGACGGCCTCGAGGTAGCGGGCTTCGACGTCGGGGGCGATGTCGAGGACGAGTCCGCGCGCGCGGGCCTCTTTCAGAATGGGTCGCGCGACGGTGGTGAGCGGACCGATGGCGTCGATGCTCGCGGCGATCCCACCGTCGTGCGGCGGAACGATCTGCGCCCCGTTTCCCCAGTACACTTTGTACCCGTTGTACTCGGGCGGGTTGTGGCTCGCGGTGACCATGACCCCTGCGGCCGCGCGAAGGTCTGTGACCGCGAAGCCGACGAGCGGCGTCGGCGCGACGCCGGCGAACAAGTGCGCGCGCACGCCGAGGCCTGCGCACACGGAGGCGACGTCCTCGGCGAACTCTCGGGACATCCTGCGGCCGTCGTAGCCGATCACGATTCCGCGCGTGGCGGCGTCGGGGACGTTGGCGAGCAGGTACTGGCAGAGCCCCGCGGTGGTGCGCAGCACGACGACGCGGTTCATGCGATTGGGCCCGGCGCCGAGCACGCCGCGCAGGCCCGCGGTCCCGAACTCGAGCTTCGCGAGGAAGCGGTCTTCGATCCCCGCCTGGTCGTTGCGATCGAGCAGCGCTTGCAGCTCAGCGCGCGTGTGCTCGTCGGGGTCTTCTTTGAGCCATGCGAGCGCGCGAGAGACGACCGGATCGTTGGACTCGTTCGACATCGGGCGCGGACTGTACTCGCATTCTCGCTGCCGTTGAACCGCTCTCTTTGCGCGCTCGCGCCGCGCTCAGAGCCACCACGGGCCGCGCCCGCGCGTGAGCGAGAGCCGCCCTGGGCCGAGCAAGGCGACGCTGATCGCGCCGAAGAAATAGAGCATCTGCAGCTCGATCCTCCATCCGCCGGTGGTGGACAAGCGCGCGACGTCGCCGGCGTGCACGAGCCACGTCGCGACGAGCATGTTGAAGGCGAAGATGATCGCGGCGGGGCGCGTGAAGATCCCGACGATGAGCGCGACGGGGACGAGCACTTCGCCGACGAACACGCCGAGCGCGAGCACCGACGGGAGGCCTTTGCGCTCGAGCATCGCGGCGATGCCCGAGGTGCCGTGAAGGACCTTCGCGACGCCGTGAAAGAGCATCAGGGCGGAGAGAGAGCTTCGAAGCAGCAAGCGGCCGATCTCGACGGACAGCTCTGTCGAAGCAGCGGGAGCAGTGGAGTCCGACATCGTTGTCGCTGGGAGATACCGCGCCCTGGGAGCGATGGCGTGGGAGAAAAATATCCCACTGTGAGTTTCGGCAACTGGGAGAGGAACAACCCATCAAGATTGCTGAAAACACAGCGAAAACTCAGCAAGACACACCCTGGTGCCGCCAGACACTCGTTGGCCTCTGCGTTGCTAGATCTTCTGGCAACCACGATGACGACACGACACGAACCAACAGAGCCCGCGATGCACAGCGATGTGCGTGCAAGCGGGGCTGTGTCGTCGACGTCGAGTGCATTTCACCGCATTCTCACTGCTTGCAAACGCGTTCGCGATCTGGGTAGCTTGAACACCGAGATGCTGCGTCGCTTCTCCATCTGGCTGCGAGACACGTCGACGGGGACCCCGTCGAACACCCGTTCGCTCCTCGTTCAAGAGGAGGGGGCGGTGTTCGTCGAGTACCTGACGCTCACGCTGTTGGTCGCCGTCGTGTGCGCAGCGGCGACGCTGACGATGGGCGATCAATTGCTACGACGTTACAAGATGCAGCAGGCCGTGATCGTGATGCCCATCCCATGAGCGCGCGCTCGCGCTCGTGACATCAGACTCGATCCCTTTCACATCAGGAGATGACCCCAATGGCAAAGATCAACGTGACCAAGGTTCAGACGAACAACCGCAAGACGCTCGCTCGTGACGAGGAAGGCCTCTCCACGGTCGAGTACGTGATCCTGCTCTTCCTCATCGCCATCATCGGCATCGCCGCGTGGAAGAAGTTCGGCAACTCGGTGAGCAGCAAGGTCGACGGCGGCGCGGGCAGCATCGGCGCTCTCTGAGCTCGAAGCGTTCCGTTGTGGGTCGGCACGGAGCCACCCGCGGGGCGTAGCGCTCTGCGGGTGGACTCGTTCGTGACGAGCCTTCGCCGGCGCGCACGCGTCTTAGGTCGTGAGCGCCGACGAAGGGTCGCCATGAAGGAGTCTCTGCCATTCATCACTGCTTGGGTTTGTGTCGCGATCACAGGAGTGGCTGCGATCACGGACCTTCGCTCGGCAAAGATTCCAAACTGGTTGACGATGCCCGCCATCGCGGCGGGCCCGTTCTTGTGGGGATGGTACGGCGGCTGGAAGTCGCTCTGGACGACACCTGAGTTCGCCTCGGTGCTCGGCTCGGTGCTCTCTGCGCTGCTCTGCGGCGGAGTGATGTACTTCGCGCTCTACCGCAAGCGGATCAGCGGCGAGCACGCGATCGGGGCGGGGGACATCAAGCTCTTCGCGGCGATCGGCTCGCTCGGGCTGATCCAGGTCGGGATCGAGTCGATGTTCTACGCGATTTCGGCGGGGACGATGTTCACCCTGGCGCGCCTGGCGTGGCGCGGGGTGCTCTTGCAGACCCTCGCCAACGCGGCGTTCATCCTGATCAACCCAGTTCTTCCGAAGAAGCGGCGCCGTGAGCTCAGCCGCGAAAACCTCACGAAGATGCGCTTCGGACTCTCGATCTTCGTCGGGACCCTCTTCGCAGTCTTGCAGAATCGAGGAAACCGATGGTTCTGAACTCTCTCGTACCCGGGGCCTGTTCGATGATTTCGGTTGGAGGTGTCTGATGGCGGCGGTTCCTCTCGACGCGCGAAGCGAAGATAACGAGTCTCCGCTCTGGAGAAACGAGACCGGTGCGGCCTACACCGAGATGCTCGTGTGCTTCGTCCCGATGTTCACGCTCATCACGTGCCTGATCCAGCTGGCGCTGTTGAACGTCGCGCACATCATCGTGCAGCACTCCGCAGTGCTCGCGGCGCGCGCGGCCGTGGTGGTCCTGCCGGACAACCCCGCCTGTTACGAGGGCAAGCCCCCCGTCGGCGAGCTCGCCACCGCGGCGACCGGCAACGAGAACATCATCCAGACCATCGGAAACTCCATCGGGATCAACATCCCTTCGGACTCCTTCGGGTCACTCGGCGGTTTGATCCCCGGCGGCTCGCGCGGCGGCGACGCCAACGACCCGCAGAACGTCTTCTACCAGAAGAACTCTCGCTACAGCGCCATCCACTCGGCCGCGAGCGTCCCGCTGCTCGCGCTCGCCCCGTCGCCGGGCGCCGTGATGAGCCGCCGCTCTTCGATCTCGCATCGCGGCAGCGCCGCGGACGCGCTCATTCGCATGGGCTTCGGGCTGATCTACAACCGCGCCGCGCTGGCCGTCACGCTGCTCAAGGGCGGCCAGTACTCCGCGTCGTTCAGCGGACAAGAGATGGTCACCGCGCGCGTGACGTACGCGTTCAACTGCGGTGTTCCCCTCGCGCGCACGATCATGTGCCGCGACGCACTCGGGCTGCGCTACCCCAATGCAGATGCCATCCGCCGCGCGGTCAGCGGCGCGATCGGCAGCGGCTCGGTGGGCGAGATCCTCGCCGCCGGAGCGCTGATTCGTGACGCCGAGCGCGGCGTCGGCGCCAGCAATCCGGGCAACGCTGAGCTGCGCGTCGCGCCGAACAGCGCAGGACTGCTGCTCACGCTCGCAACTGGTCAGCGCTTCGCGATCGCGCGCGCCGAGGCGTCGATGCCCAACCAGGGCACGCGCAGCGGCAGCTTCCCGTACCGCGACGAGTGCGGACACAAGAAGATCGAAGTTCCCGAGGAGAACTGCCGATGAGAGTCCAGGACACCACCCTCCGAGGACGGGTCTCTGCCGCGGGCAAAGAGCTGCGCGAAGACGAGAGCGGCGCGATGATGGTCATCGGGCTGTTCTTCGCGTTTTTTCTGGTCGGCGCGCTCTACTACCTGCTCGGCATCGGCCAGGCTGCGATGTACCGCGAGCGCCTGCAAGACGCTGCGGACACCGCCGCGTTCGCTGGCGCGGTCTTCAAGGCGCGCGCGATGAACTTCATCGCCCTGATCAACATGATCATGGCGCTTTTGCTCGCGATTTTGATCGTGATCTACTCGCTCTATCTGATGCTGATGGCGCTGACCATCGTGTTTCAGATCATGTGCGCGATCCCTTGGACCGCCGCTGTCGGCTGCCCTGGCGTCGCGATCACGCGCCCCGCTTCGAACTGGGTCAAGCAGCTCTATGACCGCGTGAAGGACCCGATCAACAACCTGATCAAGCTCGGCAGCAAGGCTGGCGAAGCGATCTCGATCGGCGCTCCGTTCGTCGCCCCTGTGCTCTCGTACGCGCGCGTCTCGGGCACCTATAGCCCGCCTGCCACGTTCGGCGTCAGCCTCTCGGCGCCGAACCCCGTGCAGCGGTTGCCGACCCGCAAGGCTCCGTACAAAGAGCTCTGCGACAAGGCGCTCGAGTACGCGAACATCCCGTGGGACGCGATCTCTCGTTTGATTCCGGGCCTCGGGTTCGTGATCGGATGGTTGGGTCAGAAGTTCAACTCGATGGCGGCCTCTGTGGTGTGCGGCGGCTCGACGACGGCCCCGGACATCCGCGGCGCGATCAACGACCTGGCGCGCGACAACGGCGTCGAGGGCGGCCGACCCGGGTACATCATCCCCCGCAACACCGATCAGGTGGAGTGCTACACCAACGGCACTCGCGCTGCGTGCGATCGCTTCGCGGACTGGGTCAAGGCTTCTGCGTGGGATCCTCGCCAGGGCATCTGCGACGACCTCGTCAGCGATCCGATCACGTACACGCCGATGCTGCCTGCTGGCGCGGATCGCGTGTCCTGCGAAGGCCGCGTCCGCGGTGCTTCGCGCGCCGACGGCTGCATGCGCCGCACGGGCACCGGCGGAACGCGGTTCGGCTTCCGCTACACCGTTCAGGACGAGAGCCGCTCGGTTCGTCGCGACGCGGGTGGAGCGATCACCAACGACGTTCGCTCGCGGGTGACTCAGCTGCAAATCCAAGGGCCGATGGACACGCCGCTCTGCGGCGAGGGCGGCTCGTGGAGCACGTCGACGGACCTGCGTAACTGCCTTCGTCCCAACTCGATCACCTTCGAGCCCGCGGTCGACCCCGCGCTGTTGATCCCGCGTCCCACGACGCCCGCGCAAGCGTTGGCCGTCGCTCGTCGCGCGCTCGAGCTGAGCCCGCCCGCAGTGACGGTGATCACCGTCAAGTGGGTCAGCGTGCTGCACATCCTCGAGTGCAAAGAGCCCGTGCCCGAGCACAGCCCGAGCACGGTCTCTCCGTCGAACAGCGACTGCGACCACCGCCCGCAGTGGGTGATGCCCGAGGACATTCAGCTCGGCGACGAGCCCTTCCAGCAGTGGGGCGCGGTCATCGGCTCGACGAGCGGCGGATGGAGCCGCGACGCGTACACGCGCGGCGTCGGCGTGGCCAACCGCTTCAGCACGTCGGGCGGAGACATCGGCGGGATCGACTCGATCGCCAACACGGCCGGTCACCTGTCCTTCGCCCAGGCTGAGTTCTACTACGACGGCCCCGGCCAGGGCGACCGCAAGCAGTGGCTGTGGAACATGGGGTGGACCGCGCGCATGCGCCGCGTTCGCCTCCCCGAGTCCTTCGGCGGCTCGGTCGCGTCTGCGGGCAGCGGCGTCGGTGGCGGCGGCGGCGGCGGCGGATTCAACCTCGGCTCGCGCATCGTCGATGCGGTGATCATCCACTGAAGGAAGGCTCGAAACATGACTCGTTCATTCCGACTCTGGAGGCCGTTTCGATCGTTCATGAAGAGCGAGCGCGGCGCGGTGTACACCGAGGCCGTCATCACGATCCCGTTCTTCATCATGATCTGGGCGTTCTTGATCTTTTCGCACCAGCTCACGCTCAACAAGATCCGCGGCAACGCGCACGCGAAGGGCTGCACCTGGGCCTACGCCGTGAACTTCTGCGAGACCGGAGGGCTGCCCGCCGGGTGCTCTCCGCCCGTGACGTTTTCGAACTCTGCCCCCGAGGGCTGGAGCCGCGGGCCCGAGATCGGAAACTTCTTGAACTCCGTCGGCCAGGCGGCGTCCTCGGTGCTCGGCTCTGTGGGCTACGGCCAGGAGCAGCGCAGCGTCAATCGCCCGAACTACATCGGCGGGCGAAGCACGACGGTCACCGCGCGCCACTCGGTGAGCTGCAACGAGAAGCCGAAGACCGCTGGTGATTTGTTTCGCTCCCTGTGGAGCACCGTCAGCTCGCTGTTCTAGGAGGCGATCGACACATGCGTAACCCACTTCGACATGCGCCCAACGCCACGCGGCTCCTCGCGCTTGGTCTCGTCGTCGGCAATGTTGTGTTGGCTGTGGCCGTGAAGGCCGCTGCTGACTCGACGACGTCGAACCTCCGCGTCTTCGGCCGCAGCGCGCTTCGCTACTCCGATGGCCGCACCATGAGCGAGACGCGGACGCTGTCTCTCAACGGAGCGGACGTTCGGATGGCGACGGGATCGACCCGCGACAGCGTCCGACAGGTGATGGACTTCTACGCCTCGCAGTGCCGCGAGATCGACGGAGGCTTGAGCGCGCAGGTGCGCGAGCACTCGCCGTTTCGCAACGAGATCCGCACGCAGCTGCCCGAGGGCCTGCGCAACTTCATGGACGTGAACGAAGCGGCGACCATGATCCGCTTCACCACGGAGGGCGAAGGCTTCATCGTGTGCCTCAACGTGGGCCGCGAGCGCGTGGACATGAACCAGTTCATCACCCGGGTGATGAGCGCCATCCAGCGCGGCGACCTGACGGGCGCGTCGGACTTTCGCTACGTGTACGCGACGCGACCGAGCGGCGACCAAACCACGCAGGTCGTCGGCTTCTGGAGCGAGCGGACGAACATGAACCTGACGCAGATGTTTCCCTCCGAGGGAGACGCGCCGGGCCGCGCGGTGCCCGGCCTGCCGAGGCCGCAGGGCATGCGTCGTGTGTTGAGCGCGTACGAGAGCGGGACGCCTCAGTCGTACTCGACGTTTGTGGGAACGACCCCGACGGCGACGCTCGAGAGTCAGCTCCGCAGGGACCTCGTCGCGCAGGGTTGGCAGTTCATGCCGCTGCGCCGCAGCCCGACCCGACCGGGCGAGCATTTGCTCGCCTTCGAGCGCGGCCGAGAGAACGTGATGTTCTACCTGTCACAAGACCGAGAGAGCACCGCGGTCGTTCAGTTCGCTGAAGAAGCGGCGCCGATTCGCTGACGCGAGCCGCGGTTGAGCGACGGTTCGATCGAAGACGCCGAGGGGAGCGGAGAGGGGCGTCCATCAGAGCGCGTCGAAGGCGCCGCCGTGAGCGCTCGGCTCGTCTCGTTCGTCGTGCTCATCGCGTTCGCGCTGCGCGCCGAGGGCGTGATCACCGCGGACACGTGGTTCAATTTGCGCTTCGGGCAGCGGATCGTCCGCGAGGGGTTGCCTCGCGTCAACGACGACACGCTGCTCGCGATGGGCGCGCCGTGGGTGGATCTGCAGTGGCTCGCCCACGCGATCTGGTACGGAATCTATGCAGCTGCTGGCGTCGTGGGCATCGTGCTCGTGCGCGCTGCGCTCATGACCTGGGTGCTCTCGGGCGTGCACTGGTCGGACGAGCGAAGGACGCTGAGGCCCGCGTTGGTCGTGATGCTCGCGAGCATCGTGGCGATCCCGTTCGGCGCGGCGCGGGCGCAGTCGTTCGCAGAGTTCTTGTTCGTGCTGACGCTCGCGCTGCTCGACCGCGAGCCCTCGTGGCCGCGGCGGGGCGCGGTGCTCGTGTTGGCGCTGCTGTGGGCGAACATTCACGGGTCCGCGCCGCTCGTCCCGGTGTTGATCGTCTGGCGGTTGCTCGTGCGCGGACGAACATGGAAGCGCGGCGACATCGCCGCTGAGCTCGTGCTCGCAGCGCTGTGCGCGGCCTCGCTGTTCGCGAGTCCGTACGGTGTTCACGCGCTCTCGCACTACCGTGGCACGCTGGCCAACCCGCTGTTGCGCGCGCGCGTGGTCGAGTGGTCCGCCGCGACGCTCTCGCTCACGCCCTGGTACTACGCGGTGGTGGCGGTCGTGGTCGCCGCGGTGCTGCGCGGTCGAGCCTGGCGACGGGACCCGTTTGGCGTGGGTCTGGGCGCGGCGTTTATGCTCCTCGGGTTCTGGTCGGTGCGGCACCAGATCTGGTTCGCCGTGGTGATCGCGCGCTTCGGAGCAGGGTGGATCGACGACGCGCTCGGCGAGTCGCTCTTGCGCTTTCGCGTGCGAGGGGATCGCTGGGCGCGGCCGCTGCCGTGGATCAGCGCGGTGTGCGTGATCGCAGGGTCGTTCTACGCGCGGCGGGGCTTCGCGCGCGATCGCTTCAGCGAGGTGACCCAGACGTTGGTCGAGGCTTCTTCGCGTGGGGAGAAGCTCTACGTCGACCTGGCGCACGTGGATCGGGCGCTGCTGACCGAGCACCGGCTGCGGGGCAAGCTGCAGTACGACATCCGGTTCGAACTCTGGAAAGCACGTGATTTTCTTGCTCATTCCGCTCGCGAGAAGGACCGCTCACCGCGCGGCCTCGCGCGCTGGGAGCAGTTCGACGTGCTCTACCTCGAGCGGTTCGAAGAGTTCGGCCCAGTGAACCAGGCGCTCGTGCGCTCGGGGCGCTGGCGCGCGTTTCGCGTGGGGCCCACGGGGACGCTGCTTCGCCGCGCGGCGCTGCCGCCGGACGCAAGCCGTGCGTGGAGTGCATTTCTAAGTGTTCAGTGAGAACAAGGACTGTGGTACGAAGATCGGGAGTCGCGGCGTGGCAATCATCCGTTGATCGTCATCGCGCGAAGCCCTCGAACAGGATGACGGAGCGACCATGAATCGCAAAGCGCTGTGGGTGTCGGTCGCGGCGGTGCTCGTCGGGCTCCTGCTGCTGGTGGTGTACCAGAAGCAGTTCGAGCGCGAGACCTCCGGCGGTCCCAAGATCAGAATCCTCTTTGCCGTGAGCGACATCGCGGCGGGCGAGCCGCTGCAGGCGGCGAAGCTCGGGTTTCGAGAGATTCCAGAGGCGTACCTCGAGGATCGGCACATCCGTCAGTCGGACATGAACCGGGTGATCGGCGTGCAGAGCTCGGGCGCGGTGCGCGCGAACCAGGCGCTCTTGTGGACGGACCTGTCGACCACGAGCAACGGCCGTCGCGAGCTCTCGCTGTTGGTGCGGACGGGCATGCGCGCGGTGACGGTTCGAGCTGACGGGACGTCGAGCTTCAGCGGTCTAATCCGGGCGGGCGATCGCGTGGACGTGTTCGCGACGATGTCTCGCACGACGGGCGAAGGCGACCGCGTGACGCTCCCGCTGTTGCAGAACGTGCTGACCCTCGCGGCGGGGCGCGACCTCGGCGGCGAGCTGCAGACCGCGCAGCAGGGCGCGGGCGCGCAGCCGGGCAACAACGGCGGCCAGGCGGGGCAGAACATCTCGATGGTGACGCTCTCGGTGACGCTCGAAGAGGCGGCGCTGCTGGTGTTCGCGCAGGATCGCGGCCGCTTGTCGCTGGTGATGCGCAACCCGGATGACATCAACGTGGTCGAGGGCTTGCCCGAGACCTCGATGGCCAACCTGATTCAGTCGCGCGACCAACAGCAGCAGCGCGTGCGTGGCACCGCGCCAGCGCAGCCGCGCATCGAGAACATTACGGGCTCGGGCAACCGGTGAAGAGGACTGACGTGGTGAACAACAGAGTGAAGAACGGCGTCGCGGCGCTGCTGGCGATCGGCGTGATCAGCGCGAGCGGCGTCGTGTTCGCGCAGACCGCGCCGAGCACGGGCGGCGCGCGGCCCGCGCAGGGCGCGCAGCCGGGCAACGAGATTTCGCTGGCGGTCAACGAGCAGTACATCCTTCCGGCGGCGGGCATCCGCAGCTACTCGGAGGGCGCGCCGGGCATCGTGGACGTGCGCATTCCGTCCGATGGCTCTCGCATCATCCTGGTCGGTCAGCGCGCGGGCAACACGTCGCTCTTGGTGATCCGCAACGACGGATCGCAGCAGACGTACTCGATCAACGTGTTTCGCATGCCGATGGAGACCGTGCGTCAGAACCTGCAGCAGCTGCTGCAGGGCTACTCTGGCGTGACGATCAACCAGGTGGGCGGCAGGCTGTTTCTCGAGGGCGGCGTCGCCAACGATCAGCAGCAGCGCAGGGTGCAGCAGATCGCGCTGCTCTATCCTGGGCAGGTCGAGTCGCTGGTGACCGTGGACCCGACGATCGTCGAGCGGCGCATCAACGTCCGCATCGATCTGTACTTCGTCGAGCTCTCTCGCAACGCGAACTACGTGTTCGGCATTCGCTGGCCGTCGTCCTACGGCGGCTCTGGCGAGACGGACTCGATCCGCGCGAACCTCACGCTCCCGCTCCTCGGCGGAACGGCGCCGGCGGGCCTCAACCTCACGGGCATCGTGCAGCAGGCGCTGCCGCGGGTGGACCTCGCGTCCGGCGCGGGCTGGGCGCGCGTGCACCGTCAGTCGACGCTGATCACGGCGAACGGCGTCGAGGCGAAGTTTCGCTCGGGCGGCGAAGTGAACGTTCGCGTGGCCAACGGTCTGACCTCGACGGTGCAGCCGATCACCTTCGGCACGACGCTGACGGTGACGCCGCGGTTCGACCCGAGCACGTCGCGCGTAGACGTGCGCGTGGTGGCGGACATCTCCGAGCTGGTGGAGAACGGCGCGGACATCCCGGGACGCAACGTGTCGCAGATCGAGACGCTGGTGAACCTGCAGCTCGGTCAGTCGATGGTGCTGGGCGGGATGCGCGGAAGGGCGCTCACCGTGGGCTCGCAGGGCCTGCCTGGGCTCGCGCAGATCCCCGTGGTGGGGGCGCTCTTCGGCTCGCAGTCGAGGCGCGATCAAGAGAACGAAATGGTGCTCTTCATCGTCCCGACGGTGATCGAAGGGATGAGCCGTCAGTCCGAGGATCGCGTGGCGAACGCGCTTCGGTCGTACGAAGAGTTCGGCGGAAACGTAGGCGAGGCGAACCTCGTTCCGCGTCCTGCGACGGGCAACAACCAGCAGCGTTGAAGTGAAGGACGGCGCGCGCGCGCGTCGCCCTCGAGATGCACGAGGCGAACGAGGCGGATTGAGCTATGGCGGATGTGCTGACGCTGACGATCGAGACGCCGGGCGCACCCGCGGAGACCTTCGAGATCCCCGCGGACGGTGAGGTCACGATCGGTCGCGACGAGTCGTGCACGGTCGTGCTCGCGTCGCCAGAGATCTCTCGCAAGCACATCGCGCTGCTCGCGACGCCCATGTACGTGGACGTTCGCGACAGCTCGGCGAACGGGACGCGGGTCGGTGACATTCGCTTGCACCGGCAAGTGACGCGCGTGCCGTTCGGGACGCCCATGTACATCGGCCCGTACATCGTTCGCGTCGAAGGCGTGGTGACCTTGGGCGCTCCGGCGATGCAGCCGATGCAGTCGCCCATGCAGCAGATGCCCACGAGCGCGGCGCGCCCGCCGCAGCCGCCGACGCGCCCGCCGACCGCTGGCCCCGTGCCGATGGCGGTGCCGCCTGCGGGGGCTCCGGGGCGACCGCCTGCTGTTCCTCCGGCGAATCGTCCGGGCGCACAGACGGTGATGCCGGCGACGGGCGCTGCTGTTCCGCCGGTGAGTCAAGCGCAGCAGGCTCCGGCGCAAGAGGCGCGCGGGCCGGGCGGACCGACGGCGGGCGTCTCGGTGGTGACGCGCAAGAAGATCCACCGGATGCTGCTCGAGAACCTCGACCTCGCGTCGATCGACCGCACGAAGATGGACGACAAGGTGATGCGACCGCGCGTGATGGACGCGCTCAATCGCATCGTCTCGCAGCTGCAGAGCGAGATTCCGCACGGGACCGACCTGCAAGCGCTCAAGCAAGAGATGGCCGATGAGTCCTTGGGGCTCGGGCCGCTCGAGGCGTTTCTGGCGAACCCGAAGATCTCCGAGATCATGGTGGTCGACGCGCAGACGATCTTCATCGAGCAGAAGGGGCGGCTCGTCCGGGCGGACGCGCGGTTCACCGATGACGAAGCGGTGCGCGCGGTGATCGAGCGCATCGTGACGCCGCTCGGACGGCGAATCGACGAGAGCACGCCGCTCGTGGACGCGCGCTTGAAGGACGGCTCGCGCGTCAACGCGGTGATCAAGCCGCTGGCGCTCAAGGGCTCGTGCATCACGATCCGTAAGTTCAGCAAGTCTCCGTTGCGCTTGCACGACCTCGTCGGGTTCGGCGGCATGACCGAGCAGATGGGGCGGTTTCTTCAGCGCAGCGTGAAGGCGAAGAAGAACATCGTCATCTCTGGCGGAACGGGCTCAGGAAAGACCACGCTGCTCAACGTCTTGTCCTCGGCGATCCCCGAGGACGAGCGCATCGTGACCATCGAAGACGCCGCCGAGCTACAGCTCTCGCAGCCGCACGTGGTGGCGCTCGAGTCGAAGCCGCCCAACATGGAGGGCAAGGGCGAGTACTCGATCCGCGACCTCGTGAAGAACGCGCTGCGCATGCGCCCCGATCGAATCGTGATCGGAGAGTGCCGCGGCGGCGAGGCGCTCGACATGTTGCAGGCGATGAACACGGGCCACGACGGCTCGCTGACGACCACGCACGCCAACTCGCCGAAGGAGGCGATCGCGCGCTTGGAGACGCTCTCGCTGATGAGCGGGCTGGACTTGCCGGCGCGCGCGATCCGCGAGCAGATCGCGAACAGCGTTCACCTGGTGGTGCAGCAGTCGCGCTTCAACGACGGCTCTCGTCGCGTGACGAACATCGCCGAGGTGTGCGGGATCGACGACAACGGGGACATCACGTTGCGAGAGATCTTCAAGTTCGTGCGCACGGGCACCAACGCAGAGGGCAAGGTGGTCGGAGAGTTTCGCGCGACCGGGTATCTCCCGTCGTTTCTCGATGTGTTCATCGCGTACGGTCTCGTACAGGGGAGCGACTTCCTGTGATCATCTCGAAGTGGACGCTGGTGGGTTGGCTCGCGGCGCTGCTGATCTCGGGCGGCGCGGCGGCGGTGGTCTATCTGCTCATGACGGACACCGAGGGCGCTCCGTACAAGGCCTTCATGGCGTACGCAGAGGACCTCGAGCGGCTCGTGCGCTTGCAGTACATGCCGACGACGGGCCTGAAGATCGCGCAGCAGCAAGCGGCGGTGATGGTCGGCTCGGTGGTGCTCGCGCTGTTGTTCGGCGAGACGATCTTGCTGCTCGTGACCGTGGGCGCGGCGATCATTCCGAAGATCATGCTCGAGGACAAGCTGGACAAGCGGCGTCGAAGCATCGACGACATGCTCGACAGCTTTCTCGTGGCGTTGGCCAACGCGCTCAAGGTGTCGCCGTCGCTCGGTGACGCGCTGCGGTCGACGGCGATCTTGATCCGCGGGGCGATCAAAGAGGACGTCGAGTACGCGCTCAAGGAGTACAACCTCGGCACGCCGCTCGATCAGGCGCTGATGAACATGGCGACGCGCATCGAGAGCCGGACGTTCTCGTCAGCGATGGCGACGCTGTTGATCGGTCGGCAGACGGGCGGAGATCTCCCGAAGATCCTCGAGCGATCGGCCTCGACGCTGCGCGAGATGGCCCGCCTCGAGGGCGTCGTTCGCACGAAGACCGCCGAAGGAAAGAGCCAGGCCTGGGTGCTCGGCGCGATGCCCTTCGTGATGGTGATCGTGCTGCAGGCGATGGACCCGACCTGGCTCAAGCCCATGTGGACGAGCTTCGTCGGCTACCTGCTGATGTTCGGCGCTGGCGTCCTCTGGATCCTCGCGATCATCGCCGCGCGGCGGATCTTGAACGTGGACATCTGAAGCGGAGAGAGGACCAGCGACATGTCCGCATCGACCTTTGCACTTCGGATCGCAGCGACGGCGATCATCCTCGCCGGGCTCGGGCTGTTCACCTTTGTGTTCGCTGGGCTCGAGGCCGCTCCGCGCGTGACCGTGGGCTTGAAGGGGCTCAAGCGCGCGCAAGCGTTGAAGCAGGGCGGGTGGTTCGCCGCGGTCGAGCCGCTGATGCGCTTCTTCGCCGCGCGCTTCGCGAGCATCCGCTTGTTCGACAAGTACCGGCCGCAGATCGCCGAGCAGGTGCTGCACGCCGGAGAGATCATGGGACTGACGCCGGACGAGTACCTGGCGCTCTCGTTTCTCTCTGGGATTTTCTTCACGGGTCTGGGTCTCGTGGGCTACGTCGTCACGCCCGACGTGGTGAGCCCGATGTTCGCCGTGATGGTCGGCGCGCTCGGCTTGATGACGCCGTACTTGCAGATTTCGGGGGCGGTCGCGGATCGGTTCAAGTTCGTCAACCGCGGGTTGCCGTACGCGATCGACCTGGCGTCGCTGGCGATGGGCGCGGGCTTGGACTTTCCGGGCGCGCTTCGGCAGGTGACGGACAAGGCCCCGGACAAGAGCGATCCGCTCGTCGAAGAGATGCTGCGGATTCAAAACGAGCTGGACCTCGGCCGCACGCGCAAGCAAGCGCTCGAGGGCTTCGCCGAGCGATGCCCGACCGACGCGGTGAAGGACTTCGTTCAGTCCGTGATCCAGTCGGAAGAGAAGGGCAACCCGCTCGCGGACGTGTTGGTGATCCAGGCGACGACGCTGCGCATGCGTCGGTCGGTGGCTGCAGAAGAAGGCGCGGCGCGCGCGGGCGTGATGATGATCGGCCCGCTCATGATGATCTTCTTGTGCGTGCTGATGATCATCCTCGGCCCGTTCATCGTTAGCATGGCTCAAGGAAAGGACTGATGACCGATGGCGTCGCCGTTCGTCGAGGTGCTCACACCGGATGGGCAACAGTGGACCGTAGAGCTCGTGGGCGAGCGCATTCTCGTCGGCAGCTCGCCGTCGTGTCAGGTGGTGATCGACCGCGCTGAAATCGCGCGCGAGCACGTCCTGCTCTCTCCCCGCCCCGACGGGTGCTACGTGGCGATCGCGCGCGGAGCGCCGACGCCGGTGATGTTCAACGGCGTTCCGATCGAGCGAAGCGTGGTGCCGTGGGGCGCCGAGCTGTTCATCGGCGGCGTCAGGATTCAGCTGAAGAACTCGGGCGCGCCTGGCAGCGCCGAGGCGAAGCCCGAGAAGAAGAAGGACGACAAGCCCAGCCCAGTGATCCTGGGCGCCGCGGTCGTCGGCGTCGCGCTGCTCGGCTACATCATGCTCGGCGGCGACGGCGAGACCGGCGTGGCCAAGCCCCGCGGCGAGCCCCCGGCGATGTTCGAGTCCCTCGAGCGCACGTGCCAGGCGGGCGACCAAGAGCGCGCGCTCTCGCAAGCGGGCGAGTTCGCGCGGCAGGCCGCGGCCAAGGCCGAGCGCATGCCGTTTCGCACGCAAGACGGCGTCGAGGCCGTGAGCTTGTTCGCCAACGCCGCGTCGTGCTTTCGCGTGGCGGGGCAAAACGAGCGAGCGCAGCGCGAGATGGCCAGCGCGCAGCAGCTCAAAGACCGCGTCGAGCGCGAGTTTCTCAACCATCGCTTTCGCCTCGAGCGCGCGATCGAGCAAGAGCGACACGCGGACGCCGTGGTCGAAGTGCGCTTGATGCTCAACTTCATCGAGCACCGACCGGGCGAGTACATGACCGGCCTGCGCAACCTCGAGCGTCGGCTCGCGCTGCAGGTCGACCGAGCGCAGGCGCAGCGGTGACCGATCGCCGATCGCGGGGGGCGCTTTGGCTCGCGGGGCTCGCGGTGCTGGCGACGCGCTGCGCGACCACGCAGAGCGGCCGCGAGACCGAGTCTCCCGAGGTGCGCGCGCAGGTCGAGCAGATGCGCAGGATTCGCTGGGAGCAGATGGCCAACGACGGCGAGTCTGCGGCCACCAGCGGGGACTTCACGCGCGCCGAGCAGTACCTCGCGGCGGCGCTGCAGCGGGGCGCGCCGCCCGAGCGGCTGCTGCCGAGGCTGCTGCGGGTGTGCATCAACGCCCACCGGTATCGGGCCGCGGTCGAGTACGCGCGGCCCTACCTGAGCGAGCACGAAGAGGCGTGGTCGCTGCGCTTTCTCGTGGCGTCGATTCACGTGGGACTCAACGAGCCGCTGACCGCGAGTCGTCACCTGGAGCTGGTGCTTCGGCACAACCCCAACCACGCGGACTCCGAGTTCTTGCTCGGGTCGCTGTACCGAGACGACCTGCAGAACCTGGCCGTGGCGGACCAGCACTTTCGCCGGTATCTCGAGCTTGCGCCGGACGGCGAGCACGCGGGCGCCGCGCGCGCGGGGCTGCTGCGCAGGGTCGACGAGGGCGCCCAAGAGACGCGGGCCATCGAGGCCGCGGGGGGCCAGGGCGTGTTGGTGACAGTGTCGGCGGATGCGGGCGCGACGAATGGTGCAGTGAGCGCTAGCGCGGATGGCGGTGTTGGTGGTGTTGTCAGGGGCTCGGACGCGGCGCGTCCAAGGTAGTACGCTCACGCGACACGCTCGCCTGCCCCACTGGTGCGTCGATGCCGATCCCGAAGGAAGTCTACGAAGAGACGCTGCTGAACTTCTTCGCTCCCATCCGACCCTTCTTGGATGATCCCAAGGTGTCGGAGGTGATGATCAACGGTCCCAACCAGATCTTCATCGAGCGTCGAGGCAAGCTGGAGCTCACGGACGCGAAGTTTCCCAACGTCGAGTCGCTGATGTCCGCGCTTCGAAACCTCGCGCAGTTCGTGGGGACGATGGTGGACGATCATCACCCGATCTTGGAGGGACGCTTGCCGGACGGCTCGCGCGTCGCGGCGGTGTGTCCGCCGGCCACCGAGTCGCCGATGGTCTCGATCCGTCGGTTCTTTCGCGAGACGTTGACCGTGCAGCGCCTGGTCGAGTTCGGCTCGATGACGCCCGCGGCGGCGCAGGCGCTCGAATCGCTGGTGATCGCCAAGCAAAACGTGATCGTCGCCGGCGGCACGGGCTCGGGCAAGACCTCGATGCTCAACGCGCTGTCGAGCTTCATCCCCGACGGCGAGCGCATCGTGATCATCGAGGACACGCGCGAGGTGCAGCTGCAGAAGGTGCACGTCGTGCAGCTCGAGGCGAAGCACGGAGACAGCAAAGGGCGCGGCAAGGTGACGATCCGCGACCTGTTTCGCGCGACGCTGCGCATGCGTCCCGACCGCATCGTGGTCGGAGAAATCCGCGGCGGAGAAGCGCTCGAGCTGGTGCAGGCGATGACCTCGGGTCACGGCGGGTGCATGGGCACGGCGCACGCGACGTACCCCAACGACACGATGACCCGCCTCGAGACGATGGCGATGATGAGCGACGTCGAGATGCCGCTCTCTGCGTTGCGCTTGCAGCTCGCGAGCGCGATCAACATCATCGTTCAGTGCGCGCGCTTGTCCGACGGCTCGCGCAAGCTCACGCACATCGCCGAGTGCGTCGGGTACGACCCGCACACGATGACCTATCAACTCGCGAGCATCTTCGAGCGCAGGACGCTCGGGCGACGTCCCGACGGGACGCTCGACACGGTGCTCGAAGCGACGGGGCACATGCCGAAGTGTTCAGAGGAGCTACACTCGCTGGGTCTTTCGCTGTCCGATGAGGTCTACGAAGCGGCTCGAAGAAGGGCGATGGAGCACGAAGGATGAGCGTCGAGGTGGTGCTCACTGCGGGCCGGTCCAAGACCGACCGCGTGCAGTTCAACGAGCAGGTGGCGGCGACGCGCGCGATGATCGGCGCAGCGACGATGGCGGATTGGTGCATCGCAGCCCCGGGGCTCGACGCGCAGCACGCTGAGATCGCGTGGGACGGGACGCAGCTCTGGGTGCGCGACAACGGCAGCCGCGCGGGAACGTGGGTCGGCTCCGAGAAGCTCACGCAAGAGTGGCGCGTCCTGCGCGCGGGCGAGCAAGTGCGGCTCGGGCAAGCGATGCTCAGCGTGCAGAGCTCGGGCGCTGCGGGCGGCGACGACGAGGAGTTCGCGGACGAGGCGACGCGGGTCAACCCTGCGGGCGGCGGGATCGCGAAGGCTCCCTCGAGCGACCACGATGACGGCGAGAACACGATGATCGTGAACACCGCGGATCATCAAGCGAAGGCCGCGCCGAGCGCGCCCGCGCGGCCCGCGACGATGCCGCCGCGGATCAACACGGTGCCGCCGAAGATCAACGTGACGAAGCCCGCGGGGATCCAGCCCGCGCCGAGCTCGAACGTCGCGACGATGGTGGGCGACGAGATGTCGGGGATGGCTGCGTACGCGCAGTCGCTGCAAGCACAGGTGAACGGCGCGGCTCCACCGGCGAATCCGGGGATGCAAGCCGGGATGCAGCAGCCAGTGAACCCCATGGGCGGGTACGCGCCTGCCAACCCGATGGCGGGAGGATACGCGCCTGCCAACCCCATGGGTGGGTACGGTCCCGCCAATCCCATTCCGCCGCCGACGGGCGACTTCGGTCCGCCGCCGAGCGAGATGTCGTTGTTCGGGTCGATTCCGCCGCCCGAGGGCTCGACGCCCAAGCCGCAAGCGCAGCAGAAGCTGCTCTTCGGCGCGCTTCCTCCGCGCACGGCGATCATGTTGACGGGCGCGTTGATCGTCGCGCTGGTGGTGATCGTCATGCCCGACGACCCGCCGCCGCCGCGTCCCGCGCGCCGTGTCGATCCCGCCCTGACCTTGCCGCAGCCGCCGTGGCAGCCGCCCATCCCTGGGCCCGCGGCCGGTGATTCGCGGGTGATTCACCTCAATTCCAGCAGGGTCGTCGCGCCGCCGCCGTTGCCGCCTGGGACGCGTCCGCCGCGCAACGCGCCGCCGCCGCCGCCACAGACGTCGTTTCCTGAGCGTCAAGCGGCGGACTTCGTCGTGCAGAACCGCATTCGCGAGGCGATCCCGCTCTATCAAGCGCTGCAGACCGCGCACCCCGATCAGCCCGTCTACAGGGACATGCTGATCCTGCTGTATCGAAAGCTCGAGGCGCAGGCCTGCCCGCCGGGCAGCCCGACGCCGTGCCCCAACGTTCCGGCGATGCCGGCGCTCGCGCCTGCGCCCACTGTTGTCCCGACGCCGGCCGCTGCTCCTGTGCAAGGCGCGGCGCCCGCGGTCGCGCCTGGCGCTGCCCCCGCAGCGCAGCCTGCGCTCGTGCCCACGCAGCCCGTCGCTGCGCAACCCGCCCCCCAAGGAGTAGCGCGATGAACAAGTCAGCGGTCGTAGCCACGGTCCTCGCGCTCGCCTCCGCGGCGGGCTGCAAGCAAGAGCAAGAGCAGAAGCGCTACCGCGTCACCTTCGAGGTGCGCGTGGACCGTGCTCCCGCGGTGGGCGCGCGGCTCGTGATCGGTGGACAGCCTGTCAAGCAGACGGACGCGCAGGGCGTCGCGCAGCTGCTCTTGCCCGGCAACGACGGCACACAATTTCAAGTGACCGTCCAGTGCCCGCCCGGCACGACGGGGCCCGCCGCGCCGATCCCCGTGACGCTGCGCACGCTCGAGCTGGCCGATCAAGCCGCGGCGCAGCGGGGGATCGTGCAGTCGGTGCAGTGCACGCCGGTCGAGCGCACGCTCGGCGTGGTGGTGCGCACCGAGGGCCAGGCCAACCTGCCGATCTTCTGGCAGAACCGCGAGGTCGGTCGCACGGATCAGAGCGGCGTGGCGCACCTGACCTTTCGCGTGAGGCCGCAGTCCCCCGTGCAGCTCGAGCTGCACACCGCCGAGCAGCCCACGCTTCGCCCAGAGAATCCTCGGCAGACGTTCGCGATCACCGAGGGCGATGACATCCAGGTGTGGGATCAGTCGTTTCAGGTCGACGCGCCGCGCAGGACGGTGCGCCGCTCGGCGCCGTCGCGTCCGCGCGGACCGACGATCATGCGCATCCAGAGCCGCTCGCTCAGGCGTTGAGTTGAGAGCTCGGTTCGCTCTTCGGGGGGCGGCGTTGGGCGTCGCGCTCTTCGCGTGTGGTTGCCCGTCGCGACCGTCCGCGCCGACGCTGGACGCGCGCGCGGCGACGGCGTGGGGCGAAGAGGACGACGCGAGCGCGGGGGCAGCGCAGGTCGAGGACGCGCACATCGGCGACGCCAGCGATGGAGCGCTGGTGTACCAGGGGCCGCCGGTGCTCAGGATCAACGGGCGTCCCGCGGGGTTCATTCGCTTCGTGCACATCGCGCAGGGCGCGGGGCGCGTGCGGTTCATCGGGCGCAACGCGGACAACTACGAGCGCGCGTCGGTCGAGGCCGAGGTCAACGAGGGCGAGACGAGCGGCTATCTCCCGACGGTGAACGTCCCGCATCGCGTGCGAGTGATGCCCGTGGGAGCGGACCCGGACGCGGGCGTATCCGTCGAGCTCGCGGCGATCGTGCAGAGCGACGTGTACAACAACGCCGGGTGCACCGTGGTCTTCGGCGGCCGCGCGCCGTGGCGGCCGCGCGCGCGCACGCAAGACCCAGAGGTTCGGCGGCTGGTGCGCGTGGTGGACATCCCGCGCAGGGATTCGTCGGGCATCGGGATGCTTCGCTTCATGGCGGGCGTTGCTGGAGCGTGGCCCGCGACCTTCGTCGAGCGCGACGCGTCCGTGTACGAGCGGCTGCCGTTCTTGGTGATCACGGGGATGCGCCGGATGCCCGCTGGAGCACACGAATTCAAGATCACTTCGCGCGACGGCGCGCAGGTGAGCGACCCGCTGCGGATCGATCTGCCCGGAGGCGAGACGCACACGCTCTGGGTGTTCGGCGACCACCGACGGGCGAGCGAGCGGGGCTTGCGGTACTTGTTGACCAACGATGTTCCGCCGGGGCGCATCGGCCCGGATTTTACCGGCGAAATGCCAGTGTATCGGTGAGGTCTCGATGAGCGAGCGAGCGTGGATCGCGGCGGCGGCGGTGGCGGCGCTCGCGGGGTGCAGGGCGCACGGACAGGGCCCTGCGCCGCGTACGGTGACCCGAGCGCAGCCGGTGACGGTGGCGTCGCGGAGCGTGGCGAACGAAGCGAGGTTTCCTGCGCGCGGGTGCACGCCGAGTGCGCCGGTGGTGCAGGGTTTCGTCGCGCAGACGGCGCCGCTCGACGCGCTCGAGACGGCGGCCGAGCTCGGGCCCGACGAGCCCGTGACGGCGTTCGAGCACGGGGCGCTGCGCGGAGCGTGGCCGAGCGCGTGGTGGCCGTCGCGCGTAGACGCCAGGGATTTTACGGCGTTTCGCTTGCTCACCGGCGACGACGAGGACGTCGTCAGCGTGTACATCGGCGACCGCCCCGCCTTTCGCGCGCCGGGCGGACACGAGTTTCGCCTCGTCAACGGCGGCACCCTCATCCGCGGAACGCTCTCTCGCCAAGACCGCCGCTGGCGCCTCGAGGCCCTCGCGCTCCTTCCCTGCTCTGCCCCGAGGCACGCGCACTTTCTCGCGCAGAGCACGGACCCCCGCGTGATCGCCCGCGTCGCCCGCGCCCTGCGCGCCCTCCGCGTGACCCGCGAGCCCGCTGCGCTCGCGACCGCCGCAGTGCTCGACCCGAGCGCCGATCGCCCTCGGCTCGAGGCGATGACCGCGTCGCTCGACCCCTCGCTGCGCGCGTGGCTCCTCGCCGCGCTCGCCGCCCGCGAGCTGCGCGCGAAGTATCCCCTCGCCACCGATCACCCGCGCGCCGATCAAGAGCTCACCGCGCGCGTGCGGGGCGCTCTGCAGGGCGTCCCCGCGGAGCTGTGGCTCTCGATCAGCGCGCCAGGCGGCCGCGCTACATCGGCACATGTATTCAATGAGGCTGCTCAATCGCAGGGCGAAGCGCTGTCTCGGACGCTGGCCGCCGCGGGGTGCAACGGCCCTTCGCTCACGATCGCGCAAGACGGCGTGGCCCTTCGATGCGCGGGCGAGACCGAGCTGCGCGGCGCGGTGGACGATCGCGACGGGGCCTCGTCGCTGAGCGGCGCGATCAACAGAGTCCTCGCGGTCCGCGGGTTCTTGCGGCGATGGAGCGCGCGCAGCGAGCTCGCCTGGGGCTATCCGAGCGCGCTGTGCGCGCAGGGCGCGAGCGCGCAGCCTGCGGCGCCGGTGGTGGTGTCCGCGGCGGGCTCGGTGATCACCGCGCGCGTGGGGCGGTGCTTTCTCGCGCAGCAAGCGATCGAGACGGACTCGAGGCTCAGCCCGCTGGTGGCGTTGGCGGTCGAGGGCGCGTGCGCAGAGGTCGCAGAGGCGCCGTGGTCGACGGGGCTGCGCGCGGCGGGGCGCTTCGGCGAGCTCGCTGCGCAGCGCGGGCAGGGCGAGTGCCGCTACACGCTCGCGCTGCGGGGCGGCCGCGGCTGGGTGGTGAGCGCCAACGACGCAGAGAGCGCGACGGGGCCCGTCGGGCAAGGGCTCTCGATGGGCGTGGATCGCGCGGCGATCGCGCGCGCCGTGGGCGTGACGATCGAGCTGGCGGCGATGAGCGCGGGCCGCCGCGAGGCGCTGCCCGAGGGCGTGACGGGCGCGGTGCTGAGCGCGCTCTCGCTGGATCAACCGGGGACGGCGCGGGCGCGGGACGCGCTGCGGTGGTGGTACGCGTTGGGGGGCGTGGAGGGCGCGCTTCCGGTGGCGGTGATGGAGGCGAGCGCGACGGCGAGCGATCGGGTTCGCGTGGTGTTTTCGGCGTGGACGTTGGATGTCACGCGCGGGGCGAGCGGCTGGGTGGTGAGCGGGATCGAGCGGACGCGCTGGTGAGGCTTTACGCGGGGTCGGCGGGTCGTAGACAATGTCGCGTTTCGCTGGTCCCGCGCGAAGGGGCGTCGGGGCGAGCGAGCGCTTACCCACGTTGAGGGAGAGACACGAATGACTGCGAGCACGACGGGATCGACGATGAAGAAGGGATCGCGAGGCGCGGAGGTCAGCGCGCTGCAGGGGCAGCTCAACCAGCTCGGCTACGGGCTCGACGCCGACGGCGTGTTCGGCGACGACACCGAGCGCTGCGTGAAGCACTTGCAGAAGGCCTTTGGCTATACGGTCGACGGCGTGGTGGGCGAGGGGACGCACTTTCTCGTGAACCAGCAGGCGGGGCTCAACTGGAAGAGCCCTGTGACAGCGGCGAAGCTCGAAGAGTGGTCGGTGCTCTTGAAGAAGGGCTCGGAGGGCGAGCACGTCCGCAAGCTGCAGACGAAGCTCGTGGCGCTGGGCTACAGCATCGCGGTCGACGGCGATTTCGGCGTGGGGACGGACCGCTCGGTGCGTCATCTCCAGCAGGCCTTCGGCTACACGGTGGACGGCGTGGTGGGCGAGGGGACGCACTTTCTGATCGACCAGCAGCTGTCGCTCGGGTGGAAGGGCGGGACCTGAGCCTTGGACATCGACGGTTGGATCGAAGGCGCCAAGCAGAGCGTCCTCGGCTCGCTCGAGCAGCAAGTGTACGAGCAAGCGACGATGAACAACCTGGTCGACACGGCGCTGAAGGCGCTGGTCGAAGCGGCGGTGGATCGCGTGCAGGTGCAGGCTCCGATGGCGAGCGGCGTCGCCTCTGCGCTGATGGGCTTCTTGCAGCCGCTGGTCAACGCGGCCGATCAGCTCGGGCTCGATGACAAAATCATGGAGCTGGCGTCGAGCCGGGGCTTGGACAGCGCGCTGCGCGATCGCGTGCTCTCTGGGCTGACCCGCTACCTGCAGGACAACGGGGGACGGCTGATGCGCGTGGCGCTCGACGCGCTGGTGAAGAAGGTCGCGCAGGGCTGAGCGGCCTCGCGTCGAGGCTGCGAACGGTCATCGGTCTTGATTGTGTGTGCGATGCCGCGCCCGCGACGAGCGTCGAAGACGCGCGGAGGCAATCAAGGCAAACCACTGCCGCGCACCGAGCAGACGACGAACCCCGTGGCGGTCGTGGTTTAGCGGCACACCATCGTGTTGTGCTGCACGTAGCAGCAGGCGTCGGGCTCGTCGGCGCGCAGGGCTCGGGTGCGCGCGGCGCTGAAGCTCGCGGGCTCGGTGACCGCGCTCGGCTCGCTCGTGTCGCGGGGGATCGTCGGGGGGCAGCCGGTGTACGGCGACGATTGCCACGCGCGTCGGTTGGGGCGCGAGCGTGTGCAGATGGTGCGCTCGGTGAAGCGGCACTCCGCGGCGGGCGCGCTGGGCTCGGGCCGAGCGTCTCCTGGGCCGAGCCGCGGCAGCGCGGGCGCGGATGGTCCTCGCGCGCTCAGGGTAAACGGCGCCGAGGTCGCGATCGGGCGATCGGCGCAGTCGGTGAAGACGTAGCGAAACGTTCCGCTCAGGCGTCCGTTGCGGTCGCAGTCGACGGGGCACTGTGCGTCGCACGACCAGCCCGTCCAAGGGACGGGGCGCAGGATGGTGCCCGGCGCGATCGAGATGCACGCGTTTGTGTGAGCGTCCGCGCAGTGGTTGATCGCGTACAGCGGGTTCGCGAGGGAGACGCGCTGCCAGCCCGTCGCGGTCTGCTGCTCGACCTGCACGATCGAGCGGACCGCGATGGGGACGTTGGTGCTGTTCTCGACGCGCACGCGCGAGTCGCTGAGGGCGACGGTGAGCCGTGCGCTGCTCGGCGCAGACTGCGCGCGCAGCGGCAGCGGCGAGGCGAGCGCGAGGACCAGCGCGGCGATCGAGAGCTTGCGACGGTCGAGAGGCATCGGTGCGAGCGTAGCGCAGCGCGGTCGCGTCACACCTCAGAGCGCGCCGCGGGCGATGCGAACGAGCTCGTCCTGGTGCGCGATGGCGTCGCGCGCGAGCGACCACTGCCCCCGTCCGCGCACGAGGTTGTGCTCGCCTCGCGCGGGGTAGCGCGTCGCGTCGAAGCCAAAATACCGCTCTTCGAGCGCGTCTCCGAGAAACCTCGCCGCCAGCTCGAGCGCGATCGTCGCGAGCCCTTGCGCGGCCCACGAGGCCCATCGCGGGTCGGGCGCGCCGTCGGATCCGTCTCGGTAGCCCTCGATCGCCGCGCGAAACAGCGCGCGGTCGACGGTCGCTTCGAGCACGTTTTCGCCGAGCGGATTGCACCACGAGCGCAGCGCGTCGCCCATCTCGAAGGCCCACGGCATCTTGGCCACGGTGTCGAGGTCGACGAGGCAAACGCCTTCGCCGGTCTTCGCGTCGAAGAGCAGGTTCGAGAGCTTGAGGTCTCCGTGCGCGTGGATGGGCGCTTCGGCCGCGAGCGCAGGTAGGGCCTCGGCTGCGCGCAGCAGCGGCGCGGCGAGCGCTGCGACCTCGGCGTGCAATCGATGATCGGTCTTGGTCTCGACCGCCTCGCGCAGCACCCGCAAGTGCTTCGCCGTGTCGTGAACGCCGCCGCGGACATGCGCGTACTCGTACTGCCACCCATCGAGCGCGCGGTGCCATCGGGCGACGAGCTTGGACGCCTCGCGCACGCGCTCGGGCGAGTCGGCCTTGTCGAGCGCGACGCCCTTCACGAAGGTCATCGCCCGCCACACGCGCTCGCGCGCGTCGCGCACCCACAGCGCGCCGTCGTCCGCGCGCAAGAGCCTCGGGGTGAGGACGCCCTGCGCTTCGAGCCGCGCGGTGACCGCTTCGATGTCGTCGTGCACGCGCGGCCCGAAGATCGGGTGCACCCGCTGCAAGACGACGGGCCCGTCGCGCCCCTCGACGAGAAACGTGTCGTTGATGAGCCCAGTCCCCAGCGGGGCCGCGGGCCGCTCGGCGAGGGCGCCGTACAAGCGACACACGAATTCAAGTGACTCGGCGGCGGATGGGTCTGCGCTCACGGCGGGGTCTCTCTTCGCGCGAGGGCGCGGAGCTTCTCGATGTTGGACACCTCGGCGATGAGGACCAGGGTCTGCCCAGCCTTCACGATGGTCGAGGGGTCGGGGTTGTATCGAAAGTCGTCGGTCTCTTGGATGGCCACGACGAGGGCGTTGGTCTGCGTGCGGATCGGCAGGTCTTTGAGCGCCCTTCCGACGAACCACGAGCGCGCGGTGATCGGCAGCTCTTCGACGCGCAGCGCGCCGCCCTTCGCTTGCAGCATGCGGTCGAGAAAGCGCACCGCCGTGGGGCGCAGCATCTCGCTCGCCATGCGCATGCCGCCGATGCGGTTGGGCGAGACCGTGGCGTTCGCTCCGGCGCGCAGCATTTTGTGCTCGGCCTCGGCGGTCACGACCTTGGCGACGATGCGCGCGTTGGCGTTGAGGTCGCGCACCGAGAGGGTGACGTAGAGGTTGTCTTTGTCCTCGGTGAGCGCCGCGACGACGCCGCGCGCGCGGGTGACGCCGGCGGCTTGCAGCACGGCGTCGTGCGTTCCGTCGCCGAGCACGTGGAGGATCTCTCGCTCGTCGAGCTCTTCAGAGAGCACGTCGATGGCCTCGACGGTGCGCTCGATCACGACGAAGGGCGTGCGCGTGGCGATGAGCTCGCGCACGACGTGCCTGCCTGTGGACCCTGCGCCGCACACGATGATGTGGTCGGTCAGCTCTGCGATGCGTCGTTGCATGCGTCGTCGTCGAAGCGTCTGTCCGAGCACTCCTTCGACGAGCACCGTCGTGAGCGCGGACTGAAAGTACCAAACTGCGCTGAGGCCCAAGATGATGATGGCCGTGCCGACCGCGCGCGAGCCGGGGACGGCGTCCATCTCTGGCAGCTCGCCGAAGCCGACGGTGCTCGCGCAGATCACCGCGAAGTACGCGGCCTGCCAAAAGCCCCATCGACCGCCGCTCATGAGCGTGAGCACCGCGGCGCCGAGCAGCGTGATGCCGGTGAGCACCATGAGCGGCGGAACCAACCGCAGCAGCGTGTTCTCGGAGCGCTCGCGCATCGAAGGCGCGCGGAGCTTACAACCGATTGAGGCCGTTGAGCGCCGCGACGCGGTACGCCTCGGCCATGGTCGGGTAGTTGAACGTGGTGTTCACGAAGTACTTGATCGAGTTTGCCTCACCCTTTTGGGCCATGATGGCCTGACCGATGTGGATGATTTCGGCCGCCTGGTCGCCGAAGCAGTGGATCCCGAGGATCTGCAGCGTCTCTCGGTGAAAGAGCAGCTTGAGCATGCCGACGGTGGTCCCGGTGATCTGCGCGCGCGCGAGCGAGCGAAACATCGAGTGGCCGACCTCGTAGGGGATCCCCTCTGCGGTCAGCTCGCGCTCGGTTCGGCCGAGCGACGAGATCTCCGGCAGCGTGTAGATCCCCGTTGGAAAGTCATTGACCAGGCGAAAGTCGCACTCGCCGAGCATGGCGTGCTCCGCGGCGAAGCGGCCCTGGTCGTAGCTAGCGCTCGCGAGCGAGGGCGCGCCCACGACGTCGCCGACCGCGTACACGTGGGGCTGCTCGGGGAGGCGATAGAACTCGTCGACGACGACCTGTCCGCGCGAGTTGGCCTTCACGCCGAGCGTCTCGAGCCCGAGGTCTTGCGTGTTGCCCGTGCGGCCTTGGGCCCAGAGCAGGATGTCGCTGCGGATCTTCTTGCCGGACTTCATGTGCAGCACGACGTGGTCGTCGTGGCACTCGACCCGCGCGTACTCTTCGTTGTGGCGGATGAGCACGCCTTGGTCGCGCAGGTGGTACGAGAGCGCGTCGATGATCTCGTCGTCGAGAAAGGACAGCAATTTGTCCCGAGAATTGATGAGGTTCACCTTGATGCCGAGGTTGCGCAGCATGCTGGCGTACTCGCAGCCGACGACGCCGGCGCCGTAGACGGTCACGCTCTCGGGCGTGTGATCGAGGCGCAGGATCGTGTCGCTGTCGAACACGCGCGGGTGCGAGAAGTCCACGTCGGCGGGGCGGTACGGTCGCGAGCCGACGGCGATCAAGAACTTCTTCGAGCGGATGCGTCGCGCGGTGCCGTCGAAGCGCACCTCGACGGTGTTCGGATCGACGAAGCGCGCGTGTCCGTGCACGATCGGAACCTTGTTGCGCACATAGAAGTCCCTGCGCACGCCCACTTGATCGTTGATCACCCGCTGCGCGGCCTTGAGCAGCGACGGAAAGCTCACGTCCAAGCTCGACGCGACGGACTCGAACAGAGGGTTGCGACGAAACTCCATGACCCTGCGGATCGAGTGGCGTAGGGCCTTGCTCGGGATCGTCGCCCAGTGCGTGCAGCCGCCGCCCACGGACGGGTGACGGTCGATCACGACGACGGACGCGCCAGCTTTGCGCGCGCGCATCGCCGCGCCCTCGCCGCCGGGCCCGCTGCCGATCACTACGAAATCGTGCTCTTTGTCGAACGGCACTCGAAAACCTCCAAAGTCGGCACCATCGCTACCGCGAATCGACGGGGTTGTGTGTATCAGTTGTGTGCAACATTTCCCCTCGCGACGAGGGGGCGATCGTGCGCAACAATGTGGGCGATGAATCGCTTTCGTTCGCGCTTCGCGTTGCTCTTGGCCGCTGGCGTCTCTGGCTCGGTGTGCTCGATGGTGGCGCGCGATGTCGCCGCGCAGAGCACGCAGCCTGGCAGTGGCTCGCAGCCCGCCGTGGTGATCGATCCGCTCGGAGAAGACCGAGGGTTTGGCCGTCCCGTGCTCGACCCGCGCGTCGAGCACGCGTTCGCGATGCGCGCGCAGTTCGGGCTCACTTCGCCGCGGTTCGTGCGGGCGCGGTACTTCGAGCGCACCGGAGAAATGCCGGTGGTCGTGCGGTTCGTGCGCGCGCCGAGCGAGGCGTCGCTGCGCGCGTTCGAGTCGCGCGGCGTGCGGTGGAAGCGCGAGCGCAGGCCGTTGATCTCGGGCGCGTACATCGCGGCGGTGAGCGAAGAGGGCGCGCGGGCGCTCGCCGCGGATCGCAGCGTGGGGAGGGTCGAGTGTGATTTGTTTCCGCTCGGGCCGAGGCCGCTCGATCGCTCGGCGACCGAGACGCGCGTCGAGGCCGCGCGCAGGGCGATCATGGTGCGCGACGGCGTCGAGCTCGACGGCCGCGGCGTGGTGATCGGAGACATCGACACGGCGATCGCCCTGTATCACCCCGCGTTCTTCAACGCAGACGCGGGCGTGTTCGAGTGGCGCGACGTCAACGGCAACGGCGTGCTCGACCTCGGGACCGACGGCGTCGACGTGGACCGCAACGGGACGATCGAGCCAGGCGAAGTGCTCAAGCAGCAGAGCGCGACGATGTTCGACGGGCGGCTGCAGCGGTACATGCCGTCGACCGCGTTTCATCCGTCGATGGACTGGCTCTACGCGGACAGCAACGGTAACGGGACGCGCGAGTTCGGGACGATGTTCAGCGAGGACACGCCCGGCTACGGCGAGCCCATCTTCGTCGCGGACGACGCCAACGGCAACGGGACGCTCGAGCCGAGCGAGCGGCTCTTGCGCTTGGGCACCTCCAAGGTCCGCGCGATCAACGGCCGCGAAGAGTTTCTGCGCGGAGATGCGACGGTCCCGCTGGTGAGCTACGGCAGCGTGGGCGGGCCCGAGGCGTTCGATCAAGAGCTGCACGCCACGGGCGTCGCGGGGATCTTGATCGGCGGTGTGCCTGGCGTCTCGCGGCTGCTCGGCCTCGCGCCGCGCGCCGAGCTCGTGCTCAACGATTACTACGGCCAGGGTGACAACCGCGACGCGGGGCTCGTCAACGGAATGCAGTGGGTGATCGACCGCGGCGCCAACGTGATCGTCACTGAGTTCGCGCCGTACGCCGGCGTGACGCTCGACGGCTCGTCGGAGGGAGAGCAGCTGCTCGACGCGTTTTCGGACGCTGGCGGCGTGCCGGTCTCGCCCGCAGGCAACCTCGCGACGGGACACAAGCACATCCACGTCAACCTCCGCGCGGGCGACAACCCCATCGCGCTCACGACGGACAACGTGTTCACTGGTGCCAATTACGCGGCGCTGTCGATTCACTACCGCGCGAGCACGCGCCGCGCGCGCATCACCATCGGCATCCCTGGCATGGCGCCGGTGCAGCTGCCCGAGAGCGCTCCGAGCGGGATGACCCTCGCGCCCGGCATCTTCGCGTCCGTCGAAAACTCCGTGAGCCCGCGCGGGACGCGGATGATTCACATGGCGATCTTCTCGCGCGGCGCGCTGCCCGAGACGGGCTGGACCGCGTCGGTCAACATGGACGCGGGCGCCGCAGTCGAAGCGGACCTGTACGCGAGCGACAACAAAGCGGACTGGGCGGGGGGCTTCTCGTTCGTCGACAACAACGTCGAGCGGACGATTTGCTACCCGTCCACGTCGGACAAGACCATCTCGGTCGCCGCGTACGTGTTGCACCAAGAGATCACCTTCGGCGGCTCTGCGATGGCCGGAGCGCTCGCGCGCTACTCGTCGCGCGGCCCGCGGATCGACGGCGATCCGGGCATCGAGATCGGCGCGCCGGACAACCCGATGAGCACCGTGAGCGCGTATCCGGGACGCGTTCCGTACGCGTCGTACATGCCGTTTGGCGGGACGTCGGGCGCGGGGCCCCACGTGGCCGCCGCCGCTGCGCTGCTGCGACAGATCAACCCTTCAGCCGCGCCGGGCGTGATCCGCGCTGCGCTGCTCGACACCGCGCGCCGGGACAACAACGCCCGCGCGGACAACGTCACCGAGTTCGGCCGCGGAAAGCTCGACGTCTCCGCCGCCCTCGGCCTCGTCGCCACCTCGGGCACGGCCCCGACGATCACCCTGCGCGCGCCGACCCGCATGGGCCCGATGCGCGAAGCGCGCCTCGAGCTCAGCGCCATGGACGACGGCCCCGCCAACGAGCTCGTCGCCCGCTGGGACCTCGACTACGACGGAACGCCCGACACCCCCTGGCAGCCCGTCGGCCCGCAGTCCGTCCGCTCGGGCGCGACCGGCTTCGTCAACGTGCGCGTCGAGGTTCGCGACGGGCAGGGCTACTACGCTGCGACGAGCACACGAATTCAAGTGGTCCCGCTCGCCGAGGTCCCGATGGAGGACCAGCTCTTCGACCCGGCGACGGTCGAGATGATGCGCGGCTGCCGCTGCGCCACGCCCGGCGCGCACGCGCGGGGCGCTGGCGTGTGGGGCGCCACGTTGCTCGCGCTCGGCGCGCTGCTCGCGCGCAGGCGTCGGGCATAAGCGCGCTGCGCCTCGGGCTCACGGCTCGATCAGCTTGCGCATGAGCTCTTCCCACGTCGCGCGCTCGGTCGCCGCGCCGCCGTGCGCCACCCGCGCGTACTCGCCGATCAGCGCCAGGTAGAGCGCGCGCGCCCGCATCTGCGCCCGCGCTTCGTCGACGCCCACGGCGACGAGCAGCTGCGCGACGTACGCCTCTCTGCGCGCGTCCACGCGTTGCAGCCGCTTTCGTACGCTGGTGTCGTGCGCTCCCCAGGCGCGCACCGCGTGCTCTGCGTCGGGGGCCTCTGGCGACGCCGTCGTCATGCGGATCAACGCGAACAAGCGCTCGCGGGGCGACTCGCAGCGCGCGTCGACCTCGCGGATCACCGCGGCCGTCGCCCGCTGCTCCCAGTCATCGAGCAGCGCCGAGAGCAGCGCCGCGCGGTCCTCGAAGTGCCAATAGAAGCTGCCCTTGGTCACGCCGAGCCTCGCCGCGAGCGGCTCGACGCGCACGCCGTCGACGCCGAGCTCGCTGAGCGCGCGCCACGCCTCTGCGACCCACGCCTCTGCGCCGAGCGTCTTCGGCTGCGCCGCCTTCCGGGAGGGTGCTTTCGTGCTGCGTCGCTTTTCCATACGGTGCCGTATTGAACTCGAACGTTGCCTCTCCTATAGCTCCATACGCAAGCGTACGGAGGTCTTCTGATGAGCCAATGGATCGTCGCGGCGTCGCTGGTTGCGCTGGCCGCGCTGCACTCGTCGCTCGGTGAGCGGCACTTGCTTCAGCCGTTGTTCGCGCAGATGCCCGCGCTCGCGGTGGGCCGCGGGTTCGCGCGGCGCACGCTGCGGTTCGCGTGGCACCTGACGAGCGTGCTGTGGCTCGCGCTGGCGGCGCTGGCGCTGCGCGCGGATCGGACCGACGAGGTGATCATCGGCGCGGCGATGGCGCTCTCGGCGGCGATGGCGCTGGTGGGCTCGCGCGGGAGGCACTTCGCGTGGGCGCTCTTCTTCGCGGCCGCGGTCGCGTCGCTCGTCGGTCGCGGCGCGGCGAGCGGAGCGGCGGTCGCATCCGTGGTGGCCGCGATGGTGCTCGGGGCGGTGGCGCTCTTGCACTTCGGGTGGGCGCTGGGCGTGCGTTGGGGGATCGGCGTGGCGATTCCCACGGTGAACGGGCGCAGCGCGTTTGCGCCGCCGCGGTGGCTGACGGCGCTCGTCGCGCTGGGGCTCGCCGCGGGGGCCGCGCTCGCGTGGCGCGCGGGCAGCGGTGCGCGCCGGTGGGAGCTCGCCCTGTGCGCGCTCGGCGCGGCGGTGTTTGCGCTGCGTACGATCGGTGACTTTCGCACCGCGGGGCTCTTCAAGCGCGTGTACGGGACGCCCTTCGCGCGCTGGGACGACATGCTGTTTACGCCGCTGTGCGCGGTGCTCGCGGCGTGCTTCGCGCTGCTCAGCGCTGGAGGCGCGTCGTGAGCCGCTGGCGTGGTCGCTGGTTGCTGGCGGTGTCCGCGGTGCACACGGTCTTCGCGGTGCTCGCGTTTCGCTCGACGCTGCGGGCGATGTGGCTGAGAGGTATGCTCGACGCTGTCGGCGAAGACCCGATGCGCGGCGCTGTCGCGTGGTTCGTGCTGTTCGGCGCTGCGCTGGCGGTGGCGGCAATCGCAGTGGACGCGCTCGAGCAGCGCGATGCGCCGCTGCGCGCGACGGGCGTGGCCCTGCTCGCGATGGTCGCGCTGGGGCTCGTGTGGATGCCAGCGTCGGGCTTCTGGCTCGCGCTGCCGCCGGCGCTCTCGATGCTGCGCGGGCGCACATCGCGCGCTGGAGCGACCGGGGCAATCGGCCCTACACTCGCCCGCTGATGCCACCGGTCGAGCTCGAGTCCGACGCGCCGCTGCGACGCGAGGACGTGCACGCGCTGCTCTTTCTCCTCGATGACTTCGCGTATGGCGAGGCGATTCGCAGCATGTTTGCGATCGATTCGAGCTTCGAAGATCGCCCTTGCTACATCGCGCCGTCCAAGGACGTCGTGCGGTTGGATCTCTTCGAGCAGCTGCCCGAGGTGGACCTTCCGCCGCACGTGCACGGGCCCGCGTGGCGCGCGCTCGAAGGGATCCTGCGCTCGCTGATGAACGACAAGACCCTCCTCTCGTTTGTCCGCGGCGAGTCCCAGCACGGAACGGTCTCGTTCGGCTACCACGCCAGCGCCCCCTACGCGGCGGTCGAGCGCGTGATCTCCGAGCGCGTCAGCGTCTTGTCTCTTCGCGCCCTGCGCGACGCTGCGCAGTCTGGGCGGCGCGCGCTCTCTGCCCTCGAGCGGGCGAGCTCGCTCGCAAACGACGCGGCCGTGGACGACGCCCAGCGCGAGCAGATCCGTCGTTGGGTGCTCGGCGAGCGCCCATGGGACGAGGCGTGGAGCGAGAGCGCGCTACGCCCAGGCGTCCTCGCGCTCAACATCGCGCGCACGTTCGACGCGAGCAGCGAGGCCGATCGCAGGGTCGCCGATCAGCTGCTCTCGCAGCCCGGCGGCCTCGAAGCGTGGATCTACGCTGTCCCGCCCGATCCCCTGACGGATCACTTCGCCGCGGTGCGCGCGTACGTCCTCGACGCCGAGCGCGCTGACGACGACGCGTTGCTCGCGTGCTGTTTGCACGCGCGCGGCGGTCAGCCCGAGTCGGGCGCGTGGTGGTGGACGCTGGCGCAGCTCGCGGACAAAGAGCGCGTCGCGGCCGTGCTTCGCGCGATGGATCACCCCGAGCATGGCGTCGAGCGTCTGGTCGAGATCGCCCGCAGCGCGCGGCCTTCGATGCCCATCGTGCTCGAGTACGTGCGGGCGATCGGCGCTGCGGACGCGACGTGGGATGGCATCGTGTCGAGCGGGCTGCGATGAGCTCAGCCCGGTTCTCTCTGGACCTTCGCTCGCTGCGCGACGCGCTGGCGAGCAAGCCCGCAGGCGAAGAGATGCCGCACGACGGAGCGCGCGCCGCGGTCACCATGGTCTTGCGCGAGCGCGTGGCGGGATGGGGCGCCGAGGTGCTGCTCATTCAGCGCGCAGAGCACCCGGATGATCCGTGGTCGGGGCACATGGCGTTTCCGGGCGGGCGCAAGGACGAGGGCGACCCGGACGTGCGCGCGACGGCCGAGCGAGAGGCGCGCGAAGAAGTGGGGCTCGACCTCGCGTCGCACGGAGAGCTGTTGTGGCGCATGCCGGACCTTCCGGCGATCGGCCGCGGCCGACGGATGGGCATGGTGATCTCGCCGCTCGTGTACGCGCTGGGGGCCTCGCACGACGGCGAGTCGCTGGTGTTCGACGCGAGCGAGGTGGCGGCGGCGCTGTGGGTTCCGCTGGGGTTTTTGGCGGATTCAGAGAATCACAGCACGATGCAGTACGTGCACGAGGGCAAGAGCCTCGAGCTGCCGTGCGTGCGGCTCGAAGGCGGCCGCGTGCTGTGGGGCCTGACGCTGCAGATGCTCAGCTCGTTCTTCGACGCGCTGTGAGCGACCTGCGAAGCGCGCTCACTGCCCCGCGGAGCGGACGCGGTTGATCCACGCCGAGTCGCCGACGGTCCCGACGAGGCGCGTGGCGGTCTGCGAGAAGAGCGTGGCCCACTGCGCGCGCTCTGCGTCGGTGAGCCGGACCACTTGCACGCCGCGCGAGGTCAGCGTGGTGGCGGCGCGGTCGTCCGCGGCGTTGACCGCGCGCGACAGCAGCCCGTCGAACTGCGTCCACACCTCGCGCGCGATGGCGCGGTCCGCCTCGGGGATCGACTCGAGCTTCGAGGTCTTGACCACCAGCGCGCCGAGCGACGAGGTGTTGGACCGATCACTCATGTACCGAAGCTGGTCGGCCCACTGCAGGGACACCGCGACGAGGGGCGAGCCGAACACCGTGTCCACGCGCCCGGTCTGCAGCGCGCCGAGCACTTCGGGGACCTGCAAGCGCACGCCGGTCGCGCCTGCGGAGGCGTACACCGCCGGGGTGATCAGGTCGTCCGACCACTGCCACGGGTGCGCCGTTCGGAGCTGCGCGGGCGTGCGGATCTCGTTCTTCGAGAACATGCGCGGGGCGCCGGTGGTGCCGAAGCCGACGAGCGTGAATCCCGCCGCGGTAAACGCGCGGTCGATGTCCGGTCGCACCGCGTCGCGCGCGCGCACGAAATTGGCCACGCTCGCGAACATCCCTGGGATCTGAAAGGCCAGCACCGGGCGATGAATCTGCCCGAGCCCGACGGCGGTGACCGCCGCGCCGTCGAGGCGTCCGCTGCGGATCTTGCGGATGACTTCGGCCTCGTCGCCCTGCACTCCGCCGGCGAACCAGCGGACGGACAAGCGGTTGCCTGTGCGGCGGCGCAGCTCGCGGTTGGCGGCCTCGAAGTTGTTCATCCACGTCGAGCCCGCGGGCGCGAGCGTCGCCATGGACAACACGATGGGCGCGCTGGTGGGCGCCGCCTGGGTGTGCGCGACGTGCGGAGCGGCGACCGCGGCGGCGACGATGGACACGCCCGCGAGGGCGTACAGAGGACGGCGCATGAGTTCTCCCGACGATGGATGGTGAGTGCTTGTGAAGGTCAGCGCGCAACCGATGCGGTGGACGCAGCGGACGCGAAGCGTGAATGCCGCCGGATCGTAGCGCAGATCACCGACGGTGAGCGTGCGACGAGCGCAAGCCCTGCGCGATTCACTGAGGCATCGAGGTTTCGGCGAAGGCCCCACGGCGGGGTTGGCGCGCGGGCGACGCGAAAGAGCTGCTGGTGAAGCGCGGTGGTCTCGGGGGCGCGTGGGCGACGGGCGAAGGGCGACGGGTGAACGAGAGCCCGGTGAAGACCCTCTTCGCGCCACGGCGGGTTGGCAACGGGCGAAGGCGACGAGCGAACGACCCAGTGAAGAAGCGGTGTTCTCCACGGCGGGTTGGCAAACCCGCCGCAAGCGACGGTTGAAGACGAGCCCGATGAAGAC
>JAAFIF010000040.1 GCA_013298625.1 Myxococcales bacterium | reverse complement strand
CCGCTGTCGGCGACCCGATGGCCCCTTAGCCTCGCCGCCGTCCTCCAACCGTGGCTGCCTCCGCGCGATCGTCCCACCGCCACGCACACTGCGTTCGTCGCTGTTTTTACAGGCGATACTGTGTTGGTCGACTCCAACGCTGTGTTGGTACGTCGAGTGGCGTCCCGCCACGCTGCACGGCTACGCGCGTCGATTCTCGCAACGCAGCGACGATCACCGCGGAACGCCCTCGCTCCCTGGCCGCGTCGTCACGCTCGTCGCCCGCCCCGACGCGAGCGTGCGCGGAATGGCGTATCGGTTCGACGCCGCGCACACAGAAGCGACGTTCGCCGCGCTCGATCACCGCGAGCGCGCAGGCTACGAGCGCTGCTCGGTCGACGTCGCGCTCGATCACCGCGAGCGCGCGAGCGCGATCGTGTACATCGCTCGCGCGGGCAACGCTTGGGACGCGGGAGAAGAGAGCGAAGACGCCATCGTCGCGACGATCCTTCGCGCGCACGGCCCGAGCGGAAGCAACGTCGAGTACATGTTTCGCCTCGCGGATGCGCTGCGCGCGTTGGGCGACACCGATCCGCACGTGTTCGCGCTCGAAGCCGCGGTGAAGCGCACCCTGCCGTTCAGCGCACAGCGTCCACACGCGAGCAGAACGAGCGCGCGCTCGGGAGCACGCGATCGCTCTCTGCGTCGATCGAGACCTGCCCCAGCGCTACGATCGCCTCCGTGCACGCCATCGACCCTGATCACTGGCTCTACAAGAAGCTCCCAGAAGAGTGGCTCGCGGACGCCGACGTAGAGTTCAACCGCGGCGTCGACGCGTGGTCCGTGCGCACTCTCCCCAGAGCGCTGACGCGCTTTCGAGCCGCGGCGCTCTGCGCGATCCGCGCGGTGCTGGCCTCGCGAGCAGAGATCGACGAGCGCTTCGGCAAGACCGCGATGTCCGCGCTGAAGCACCTGGCGGAGCGCGAAGACAGCTCCGACGAAGTGCGAGAAGCAGCGCGCTGGTTGCTCTCTGCATCGCCCGTGGGCGACAGCGAGTACGCCCTGAAGAGCGCAGGCGAGTGGCACCTGCTTCGGCGCGCTCCGCAGACGATCATCGCGTACGCGCGAGGACTGCTCTCGCAACGCGCGTAAACACCACCTGTGCTCAGTCTCGCATGCGATCGATGCGATAGACGCTGGTGAGCTCGTAGTCGCGGTAGCGCCCAGGCGCCTCGCGGTTCTGTCCCGGATAGCTCGCGGTGAGCGCCGTCGACGACGCGCGATCGCTCCAGCCGATGAAGATCGCGCTGTGCGTCACGTTTCCAAACGAGTGATTGATGAAGTGAATCCAATCGCCGGGCCGCAATTGGTCCGCGCTCGCGAAGCGCCCTCGTCGATCACCGCTGTGCGGAGGATAGGCCATCCAACGGCGGTCGGTCGAGCACGCAACCGCTGTCGGCGACCCGATGGCCCCTTAGCCTCGCCGCCGTCCTCCAACCGTGGCTGCCTCCGCGCGATCGTCCCACCGCCACGCACACTGCGTTCGTCGCTGTTTTTACAGGCGATACTGTGTTGGTCGACTCCAACGCTGTGTTGGCGCGCAGCCGTACGAGACGCTGGTCACGCTCGCCGAGCGAGCGGGCGCGAAGCGTCGGTAGCTTCGTCGCTGGGGCGCAGGACGTACACGCCGCCGCGCTGGCTGACGACGAGGAGCGCGCGGCCGTCGGCGGACAGCGCGAATGACTCGACGCCGTCCCCGGCCGCGCGAAGGGCGACCGTGCCCAGGGGAGCGCCAGCGAAGGACCGCAGCTCGACGCGTGCGTTTCTTCTGCCATTTTCCTCGTCGGCGCCGACGCGCGCGGCGAGCACGGGGGCGTCCGTCGCCACGGTGATGTCCGAAACTGGCTCGTCGCAGCGCCACACGCATCGGTCGGCGTCGAGCTGATCGAACACGAGCTCGTGCGCGCCGGTCGTGGCGCGGCTCGGTCTCAGCGTGACCGCGCCGAAGCGGTTCAACGCGCTCGGGATGGACTGCCCGTCGAGCGCGACGAGCTCTCGGTCTGTCTGGGTTTCGTCGTTGATCGCGACGCGCACGACGGCGCGCTCGGTCGCGAGCAACACCGTATCGCCGTCGACGCAGCCGATGCGAGAGAGCCACGAGCGCTCGCGTCGCGCGTCGCCCGTGATCGATGCGAGTACGACGAACCACCGAAGGGCTCCTCGGTCGTCGCGGATCGTGCGCTTGATCAACACCCAGCCCGCGTCGGGGTGGCACCCGATCACGCGGCGATCGACCGGCGCGAGCGGCTGCTCGAACACGGGTTCGATCAGCGATCGGGCGCAGGAGTAATGGCTGATGAACCGTTGTTCGGCCCCGAGGTGCTCGCTCGTCACCGCGACGAACGCAGAGTCTCCGCTGATCCAGCGCAGATCGCTGCCGTGCAATATGCGCTCGTCGAGCAGCGCCGCGTCGCGCGCGTCCCAGAGGCAGCACTCGTTGTCGACGTGCGTGGTCAGCACCCTGCGGCCGTCTCCGCTCGGCCACGCGCGAAGGGCGCGCCCGCGGAGCTCGCTCGCGACGCGCTCGTGTGTCGCGAGGTCGATCACCGTGATGTCGTTGGCGCGCTGGCTCGACGGGGCGAGCACGACCCAGCGCGCAGAGTGATCGAGCACATCTACGAAGCCGCCGTGCGCCTCTGCTTCGGTCGCCGCGGCCACCCTCGGCGGAAGCCACCGCGCGCGCTGCTGGGAGTGGTAGCCCATCGAGTACGGCTCTCGCGCCACCGTCCCGCCGCGGTCGCGGAGAAAAGCGTGCATGTCGATGCATGTATCGTCGCGCCAGCGGTACACGATGCCGTTTGCAGCTCGGGAGCGGTCGCTGGCCTCGTCGCTGAACGGCAGGAGGACGTGCTCGGCGTCCAGCACAACCGGCGGCCACATGGATTCTGTGCCGCGCAGCCGCGGGTCGTTTGCGCGAAACCGGCGCTGCTCCTCGCCGTCGATGCTCGATACGACGAACGAACGACGATCGTAGTAGTCGTCTTCGCAACTCAGCAGCGTCGCGGCGTCGAGCAGCCTGACGGCGTCGCTGCGGACGCGTCGCGCGCTGCCGTCGGCGAGGACCACCCACGCTTCGCCGTCGAGCCACGAGAGCGCTGCGCGGCGGTCGAGCGACGCTTCGACGAACGGGCCGAAGGTCGCGCGCCAGAGGGTCGCTCCGCTTCGGCCTCGTGATTGTCGACAAAGGGTGCGCCGACCCGTGGCGAGCTCGACGTGCCAGAAGCTCCAGCGAGATGAATCGCCCTCGACGATCACGAGCGCGTCGTCGATGAAGCGCGCGTCACCGAAGGTGCCTTCGGGCGCGATCACCGAACGCACGAGCTCGTCGCGATGATGGATCAACGAGCGTCGCCACAGCGAGCCGTCGCGCGCGACGACGAGGAGCGACGTTTGGTCACGCGAGATCCTGACGTCGACCACGGCGTCCGCGTACGCGTGTGGCTCGATCAACGTGGCGTCGAGCGCCCATCGGTCGGCGTCGAAGATGCTCGCGATGCCTCTGTCCACCGAGCGAATGCTAGCTGGTCGAGCGTCGGTCGATGCCACGCAAGCAGCCTGCGGAGACGACGCGGCGCGACCCTCGAATTCGCTCGCGCTTCGTGCGACGCTCGTTCGATGTCCATGGACGCATTTCGCTTGTGCGACGGGTGCAATCGTCACGTGAAGACCAGCGCGGACCGCTGCCCATTTTGCGACAGCCCGTGCGCGGCTCGCGCCTCGCGGGGTCCCGAGTGGAGCTGGAGCGGGGCCACGCGCGCGACGCTCGTCGCCGCCGCGATGGCCGGATGCGAGAGCGCTCGACCTGCGCCTGCGCCGATGGCCGCGCCTCCCGCGGCCCAGCCGACGGTCACGCCTCCTGCGTCCGAGCCGACGGTCGCTGCGATCGCAGACGCGGCGGTCGAGGTCGATGCCGCGACGGCCGCGATGGCCGCAGCGCCGAGGCTCGAGCCCGCGATGATGGCCGTCGGTTACGGCGCGCCCCCGAGCGAGTACGCGCGGGAAGGGGCGGTGCGCGGTCGCGCTCTGGTGCGCGAAGTGGACTCCGAGTCCGTCGGCGTTCCGACCAGCGAGCGCGCGGTGTCGAGCGTGCTGCGGATGCGCGCTCCGGTGCTGCGCAACTGCTACGAGCGCGAGCTTCGGTCGAACCCGACGCTCGCTGGCGTCCTCTCGATACGGTTCGTGATCGACGCTGCGGGGCGCGTGTCCGAGCTGCGCGCGAGCGGGCTCGATCAGTCCGAAGCCGTTCGGTCGTGCGTCGGAGCGATCGTTCGTCGCATGGTGTTTCCTGTGCCCGCGCGCCCGCCGGAGACGCTCACGGCGAACGTGCGCTTCGAGCCTGAATCCTAAGCGCTGGATTCAACGCCCCGTCGGTGCACGGCAGAGCCGCTGCGCCCTGCGGCGTCGACCGTTCTCGACGGGCGTCCAGCCCGCCTTCGAACGCTCTCGTTGCAGCGTTTGCGTCTCTTTGCGCAGCTCGATCCGGTTCTGAAACCAGCGCGAAGCGCGCTCACCGTCGCAGGCGCGCGCGCAGCGACGCGTACATCGCGCGTTGCCGCTCGAGCGTGGCGATCAACGCTCGCTCTGCGTCGCGCTGCTCGGTGAGCTTCTGCGCGGTCTCTTTGTGCTCGGCGGCTTCGACCAACGCCCTATGCGCGCGCGGGTCGCACGTGCCCCGAACGCACTTCATCGCGAGCTCTTCGAGCTCGGCGACCCGCGCTCGCTCGTGCTCGATCAGCGCTTCGAGCGGCGACAGTCGTCGCTCGGCCTCTGCGATCGCGCGCTCGACCGCCGCGATCTTGCGATCGACGGCCGCGTGGCCTCGGGCGAGGGTGACCTTCGCGCGCAGCGCTTCGACGCGCGCGAGCATCACGCGCCACAGCCGCGTCACGATCGACCAGAGCCAGCGCATCGACGGGATCGTAGCAGAGGGCGGTCCGTGATCCATCTGAACGGTCAGCGATTGCGCTGTCGAAACAAGTGCACCCGACCCTCGGACACCGCGAGAACGTCCGAGAGGCCGTCGCCGTTGACGTCATGCACGAGCAGCTGCGAGAGAAAGTCCGGGTGCGCGTCGGGCTCGGTCCACGACCACTCGGCGTCGATGAAGGGGCGGTCGACCGAGTAGAGGTCGCACCGCAGTCGCGCGGACCTCGCGGGGTCGCCCTCGCGCGCGCAGAGAAACAGCTCGGGGCGCGGGTCGTAGAGGGCGTCGAGCGCGACGACGAAGCTCTGCGCGTTGCGTGTGATGGCGGGGTTGGGGATCTCGGTCAGATAGCGAAACGAAGCGCCGTCTTGCACGAGCCAGCGCAGCGCCGCGTTGGGCCCGACGCCGCCGTTGCAGCGCGCGGTGGTGGCGGCGAAGTAGTCGAGCGCGCCGTCGTTGTCGACGTCGGTGATCGCGCCGTTGGAGGGCTGTCCGACCGCTGCGATCTCGACGGGCGCCGTCCATCGTTGGTCGAAGCGGTGCAGTCCGCCGCGGTTGCAGCCGAGCTCTGCGACGAGCTCGGGCTCGGGGTCGCGGTCGAGCTGTGTGACGAGCAGCGATTGCACGTCGAGGGAGTCGAAGCGCTGGTTGTACACGGTGTTCGGGCAGCGTCGCTCGTCGCCGCACGCGCCTTCGCCGGTGAACTCCCACGCGCGCACGAAGGCGTCGCTGCTCGGAGCGGTTTGCGTCACGGTCCCGCCCACGACGAGCTCGCGATCGCCGTCGTTGTCGAGGTCGAGGATGGCCAGGGTGGTTCCGATTCCGCGGATGTTGCGGGTCTCGTTGAGGGCCCACATCGCGGGCTCGCGCCAGAGCCAGCGGCTCGGGTCGGCGTTGGATGGCTCGACGTGACCGACCACGACGGATGGCGCGAGGTGCACGCCCCACTGGACGTTGAGCGCCAGCGCGAGCTCTGCGCGGCCGTCGCCGTCGAGGTCGCCGATCGCGCAGGCGCGCGCGTGCTCTCGCACTCGCAGCGTGGTGCGCAAGCAGAGCGTGCTCGGGTCGTAGACCTCGGCGATCGCGTCGGCGCGAGGGACGACGAGCTCGGTCTCTCCGTCGCCGTCGAGGTCGCCGAGGCACGCCCCGCGGCCGTTGCCGAACTCGAGCATCGGTCGCTCGATCGACGCAGCGTGGTAGAGCCTCGAGGTCGGGTCGGGGTCGGCCGGAGGCGTCGGTCCTGCGGCCGTGCAGCGTCCGATCGTCGGGCGGGTCGCGACGTCGACCGTGGCGTCTGCCACCGGCGCGTCGGCGATGGCGCTGCGGTCCGCGGTGGCGTCGGCGACGGTCGCGTCCTGGCGGGTCGGAGGGCTGAGCCTCCATTGACATGCTGTCAAGGCGAGTGACGCGAGGGCGCTGCCCGCGCGCACGATTGAGCGCGTGGCCGCTCGACGCAGCGATGGACCGCGAGAATGCACGAAGAGCCGCTCCGCAGGGCAGTGTCGCACACGGGACGGCTCAGCGACGACAGCGTTCGCACCGACGGGCGCTCGCTACGTGCGCGGCGGCGCCGCGAGCAGCGACGTGCGCGGCGGCGCCGCGAGCAGCTAGGTGCGCGGCCGCGCCGCGAAGGCGAGCACGACGAGCGCGAGCAGCACCACGGCGAGCAGCCACACGTTGTGCGCGACGATCGAGAGGGCGACGATGGTGGCCGAGAGGGCGGCGGCGATGGGGAGGGTCACCATGGCGACGAGCGACCGACTCGCGCGTCCGAGCGGCGGAAACACGTCGAACATCGCGTGCAGCGGCGCGAGCGCGAGGTTGAGCGAGAGCCAGAGCAGGACGAAGCCGAACACGCGCAAGATCCAGCCGATCACGACGTGCTCGGTCGCGAGCGACTCGATGGCCCGCGCGCGGTCTCCGCGCAGCAGTCGGTACATCCGCGCCTCGGCGTTGTAGGGCTCGAGCCGCGCGCCGTCTTGTCGCGCGAAGAACGTCGATCGCTCGCCCTCGCGCACGGCAGCGAAGGACAGCCGCAGGTCGCCGATCGACGGGCGCTCGATCGAGCGGTCGCCGATGTAGAGGTACGCTCCGCTGACCGTCGGGCTGTGGGGCGCTTCGGGGCGGACCATCGAGGCCGAGAGCGCGAGGCGCTCGGGCGACGGCATCGTGGCGATGGCCGTGTGAAAGCTGTATGCGCCGACGGAGCCGTCGACCGTGAAGCGCGCGGGGCGCACGCGCATGGCGGGGTTGTGGTGCCCCGAGGGCTCGCGAAAGCGCGCGCTCGAAGGAGGGGTCGCGCTCCACTCGCGGCGGTAGTCGCAGCGGTCGCGGCGGCCGTCGCACGCCTCGACCCAGGCGAACATCTCGACCGCGCGCTCGAGGCTCAGACGACGATCGGCGAGGAGAAAATCAGGGTCTCCGAGCGGATGATCGGCGCGCGTCTCTGCTGTCACCGACACGAGGGCGCCGTCGAGCGCGGCGTCGACGCGGTCGGGCGCCGCGATCGCCGCGCGTCGCGCGACGCTGGCGAGGTTGGTGCGGCCCTCGTTGACCCACAAGAGGGCGATCGAGGCGAAGAGCAGCAGCACGCCGACGACCGCGCCGACGACCGCGGCCCGCGCGCTCTCGAACCAGCCGATTCGGACTCGTCCTCGCTTCACGGATCTCACGCTGTCGAGGGTAGGCGATCGCTGCCCGCTCGCGCCAGCGCGGGCTCGTCGCGCCGTCGTTGCGCGTGAGTGCGCCAACTTCGCGCGGCGCGGTCTGCGCGGAAGGTGTCAGGCTCTCGGGGACATGTCGCTGCTGATTTCGCAGCCGTTGTGGCTGGTGCTGTTGCTCGTCACGGTGGGCCTGCACGTGGGGTTCGTGCTGGCGATCCGTCGCTTGATGCGCGCGGACCGCGGCGAGCGCTGAGCGTCGCGCTATCGTCCCGCGGCGGAGATGCCCCTCGACCCTCGATCGCTCTTGCGCCCGTCGCGGCCCGCGCTCGGGGCGATGCGCGCGGCGACCGCGCACTGCGGCTCAGTGGACGAGCTTTGGGAGACGCTCGTCGCGCGCGAGCTGCTGCCGGCGCGCGTGCTCGACAGCCCGCAGCGGCGCTTCATCGCGGGCGTCTCGCAGAGCGAGCGCGTCCCGCGGCGCATGCTCTCGGGGTTCTTGGCGGACGTGCGCGCGCAGGGGCACCTGGTGTATCTGTCGTCGAGGGCTGATCCGTCGGTGTGCGCGTGGCACGTGCTCGCGGCGCGGCCTGCGACGATCGCCGACGCGTTGGCGTTTGCGTCGAGCTTCGTCGACGCCGAGCGCGCCGAGGCGATCTGCGTGGAGCAGCTCGCGCCGACGCTGCGCGGGTTCGCCACGGAGGCGCCGACGTTCGTGTGGACTTTTCCTGATCCGCGGATGATGAGCGCGTGGCGCACCGAGGAGCAGTTCGGGCCGACGATGGCGTCGCTGCCCTACAACGCGATCGCGAGCGTCAGCGTCGCGCGCGACGAAGCGTTGATGAACCTCGGGTTCGTGCTGAGCGCGGTCCTCGAGCCCGCGGCGCTCGTCCTCGTGATGCCGACGCTCGGCGCGGGCGCGCTCGAGTCGTAGCCGAGCGCGCTGCGCAATCACGCTGCGCTTCGTGCGCAGTCGCACACGCAAAACGCAACTCCTGCACCACCTCGCTGGGGAATGTTTTCCACCCAGGAAAATCCCTCAGTCTAGTCGTTGTGCTCGCTCGATTTCCACTGTAGCCCGCGGCTTCAGGAAGGAAGCACAACATGAAGAACCACTGGATGATTTGCGGCGCCTCGGCGCTGTTGCTCGCGCTCGGCGCGTGCTCGCCCCCCGTCACGCCTGCGCAGGACTCGGGCGTCCCCGGCGCGGACGCGCAGAACGAAGCTGCTGTCTCGACGCCCGACGCCTCGACCACCGAAGACGCTGCTTCGACTGGTGACAGCGCGACGTCGCAGGACGCGGCCGCAGCGCCTGTCGGCAGCTGCCAGCAGATGCTCGGCACCGTGGCGTATTGCATCGACTACACGGGCACGGGTCCCACCGCCGAGTTCGTGCAGATGACGTGCTCGATGACGATGGGCACGTACGCGGCCACCCCGTGCGCGACGATGAGCCGCGTCGGTCGCTGCACGCTCGACGGCGCCACCGCGGTGCTCACGCAGACGGCCAACTACTACGCGCCGACGACGGTGCAAGAAGCGACGATGATGTGCATGACCGCGGGCGGGACGTTCGTCGCCGACTGAAGGACGCCGCGGCTGCGGCAATGGGGGGGGCGAGGGTGCTACGCCGCCAGCGGCTGCAGCGCGCGCGGACGGCTCGGAAGCGAGAGCCGCGCGATGCGCGAGAGCGCGGACACGAACTGCTTCGCCAGCGAGCCCGTGTGATACGGGAGCCCATACTTCTCGCACACCGCGCGCACTTCGACCGAGAGCGCGGGGTATCTCCACGCGGGCACGTCGGGAAACAAATGGTGCTCGATCTGGTGGCTCAAGTGCCCGCTCAGGATGTGCAGCCACCGCGGGCCGTCGAAGTTGACCGAGCCCAAGAGCTGGCGAAGATAGAAATGCCCGCGCGACTCGTCCTCGATCGACTCGGCCGCGAACGTCTGCGCTTCTTCGGGAAAGTGCCCGCAGAAGATCACGCTCGCCGCCCACGCGTTGCGCACGACGTTGGCGCACGCGTTGGCCGCGAGCACCGCGGGCGCGTACGGCCCCGCGAGCAGCGGAAACAGCACGTAGTCCTTGCGCACCTGCTGCCACGCCTTGCGGCCGATCTCGCGCACGCGCGCGCTGTCCTCTTCGGTGCGCTCGGCGCGCGGGGTGAAGAGCCATCGACGAAAGTCCAGGTCGTGCACCGAGACGCCCCACTGAAAGAGCGCCACGAGCGCGCCGGCCCAGAGCAATTGCGGCGCGCGGTACCAGCGCCAGGGCTCTTCGTCGGTGACGCGCAGCATGCGATAGCCGAGGTCGTGGTCGACGTCGCGCACGTTGGTAAACGTGTGGTGCAGATAATTGTGCGAGCGGCGCCACTGGCTCGACGGACAGGCGCTGTCCCACTCGTACGTGCGAGAGTTGAGCGCGGGGTCGCCGGCGAAGTCGTACTGGCCGTGCATCACGTTGTGGCCGATCTCCATGTTCTCGAGGATCTTCGAGAGCGAGAGCAGACCGACGCCAGCGACCCAGGCGCCGGGGACGAACGAGACGAAGAGCGCCGCGCGCCCAGCGATTTCGCAGCCGCGCTGCACGCGGATCACGCCGCGGATGTGCGCGAGGTCCTCGGCGCCGCGCGCCTGTCGCGCGCGCTGGTGGATCGCGTGCATCTCTTCTCCAAACGACTCGAGCTGCTCGGGGGTGAGCGCAATCTCTGGCTTCTTCATGGTCAACGTCCGGTCCTTTCGGGGGGCTACAGGTCGATCGAGACGTCGCCGACGGCGACCGTCGAGCAGAGGGCGATGTCCGTGTCGCCCTCGGACGAGAGGGCGCCGGTGCGAAGGTCGCGGGTGGTGCCCGAGAGCTTCTTGCAGAGGCACGTTCCGCAGATGCCGATGCCGCAGCCGCTGGGCGGGTTGAGGCCGCTCTGCTCGGCGACGAGCAGCAGCGGTCGATCGGCGCGCGCGGTCACGCCCGAGCGGGCGAAGGTGACCGAGCCTGCGGTGTCTTCTGTCGCGACGGTGCTCGCGCGGGTGAACCGCTCGACGTGCACGCGCGCGCTCTGTCCGCGGGCCGCAAACGCTCGCTCGACCGCGGCCACCAGCGGCTCGGGGCCGCACGTGAAGCACTCGTACGACTCGAACTCCGGCAGCAGCGCGGCGAGGCTCTCTTCGCTGAGCGACGGCGCGCGGCCGAGGGCTCGCTCGGTCTCGATGTGCAGCGAGACGCCAGGCAGCGCGCGCAGATCGTCGAGAAAGAGCACCTCGTCGAGCGCGCGAGCGAAGTGCACCACCGTGACTTGCGTCGATCCTCCGAGCGCGCGGTCGCGATCGAGCGTGCGCAGCATGGACATGATCGGGGTGATTCCGCTGCCGCCCGAGACGAAGAGCAGCCGTCGTGGGATGGGCGAGGGCAGGACGAAGTCGCCCTGCGCTGGGGACAGGGTCACGACCTTGTCGATCATCGCGCGAGAGATCAGCGTGGGGGTCACCGCGCCGTCGGGCCGCGCTTTGATGGTGAGCTCGATGGTGCCCGCGCCGTCGCTCGCGGGGCTCGAGATCGAGAAGCAGCGCGTGCGTCGCGCGCCGTCGAGCTCGACCGAGAGGGCCACCCACTGTCCTGCGCGGTGCCCGCGCCATCGGCGACCGACGGACAGCACCAGCGTGGCGCAGCCGGTCGCCTCGGGGCGAACGTCGATCACCTTCGCGCGCAGCTCGCGCGGCTCGGCCACGGGCCAAAACGGCGCGAGAAAATCCTCGGGTTCGCGCGGATAGCTCATCCATCGAAGCGCGCGTCCGACCATCGAACGAGCAGACAAAACCGTGCCGTCTCGAGCGTCCATCATGACCTCCAGCGTTGGGTGTGATCGCGCGGCTGCGTGCGGGCGCAGGACGGCTCGGACCGCTCGCGCGCGACGAGCAGCCAGCGTCGCGAGCGCGACGCCCCGGCGTGCGATGGGTGTCCGCTACTTCTTCTTCGAGCGTCGCCGCGAGAGCGCCGCGGCGGCGCCGGACTCGTTGGCCTTGCGGACCGAGCGCTCCATCTCGCGGGCGAACACGACGCGAACAGCTTCGATGCTGACCGGTCGAAGCTCTTCGTACGCGCGGTCGAGCTGCGCGCCGAGGGCGTCGCCGCGTTCGATGAACAGCTCGGTCAGCTCTTGCGACAGCCGCCCGAGGTGCTTGCGCAAGAGCGCTTGCGCGGCGCGCGAGGTGTCGACGGTGACGCCGACGCGCTCGAGCCTGAGCGCGAGGTCGAGCAGCGCGGGGCTGTTGACCAGCCACGAGTCGCCGCGGCGCTCGATGGCGTCGGCGCGCACGAGCTCTGCGGCGAGGCCGGGGCGGTGCTCTTTGAGCATCGCGTGCAGCTCGGCGTCGGTGAGGATCTTCGGTCGATCGCCGGCCCACGGAGAGCTGAGCTGGTCGTGAAAGCCCAGCCACTCTTGGATCGAGAACTCGCCCTTCTCGGCCTGCTCGACGACCGAGCGGATCGCTTTGATCTGCAGCCCGCGGTCTTGGAGCATGGCGATCTGCTCGAGCCGCTCGACGTGCGCTTGTCCGTAGTACGCGACGCGGCCGCGGATCAGCGGCTTCGGCAGCGCGCCGGCGGATTGATAGAACCGGATCGTGCGGCTCGGGACGCGGGCGAGCGTCGCGAGCTCGTCGATCGTGTACTCGCGCGGCGCGTCGGCGTCGGTGGGTTGGGGGTCGGTGTCGGTCGGGGCCTTGGCCATCGTCTCGTCGTCGAGCATAGCGGGGATCACCGCGGCGACCGAGGACGTGTCCGTGAAAAGTGAGTCAGTCACAACGGAGACGGTTGTAGATGTGACAGTGAGCGCTGTCAAGGTTGGCGCGTGCGATTGTGGGTCGCGTTCGGGCGGCGCAGGGTCGCTGGATTGCGCGGTCCGGTGGGGCGGCAACGCGCGTATAGTCCGCGGCGGACGGAGGATCGCATGGGCTTTCTGCGAAGCATGTTTGGAAGCGGGCTGACTGAAGACGACCCGCGGAGGTACCTCGTCGAGGCGATGGTCGCCGCGATCGAAGCGGACGGTCAGGTGACCGACGGCGAGCTGAGCGCGTTGCACCAGAAGCTCGAGAAGAACGAGGCGTTCGCTTCGCTCTCGAGCGACGCGCGCGAGCGGCTGGTCGATCAGGCGGCGGACGCCGTCGAAGCTGCGGGCGGCGGGCGAGGGCGCGTCGAGGCGATCGCCAAGGGGCTGCCGTCGCGCTCCGAGAAGCTGCTCGCGTACACGCTGGCGTGCGACCTGTGCGTCTCGGACGACGACCTCGCCGAGAAAGAGATCGCGTACCTCGAGGCGCTGCAGGGCGCGTTGGGGATCCCCGACGAAGAAGCGCAGGGGATCTTCGAAGCCGCGCGGCGCGGCAGCGCGGTGCTCACGATCGAAGAGCGCGCGGACAAGACCAAGGTGTTGATCCCGCGGTTTCTCGAGGCGATGGCGCTGATGACGCTGGCCGACGGCAAGATCGACGACAGCGAGACCGAGCGCATCGAGATGGTGATCAAGCACATCGCAGACATGCGCGCGCTCGACGAGGCGCAGCTGCACGACGAGGTCGTGGCGGCGTTCGATCGCGTGGGCAGCAGGGACGTGGGGCAGGTGCTCACGGAGATCGCCGCGGCGATCACGAACCCCACCGATCGCTTCTGGACCACGACCTACATGATGATCATCTCGATCGCGGACAAGGACGAGGACTGGCAAGAGCTGGGTCTGCTCGGGCGGGCGCAGAAGGAGTTCGGGCTGACGTCACCGCAGATGGACGCGGCGATGAAGATCGCGACGCAGTTTCCGAAGGTGAAGATCACCGGCCGCGCGCCGGTGTGAAGCGATAGCGCCGGGGGGGATTGTCGCTGCAGCGGACGGAGCGCCGGGGGACGGGGCTGTCGCCCGCGCCACGTCGAGGGCGGTACAAGTGCAGGCGCCATGAAGCGCGCTGCGAAGGTTCTGCTCTCGATCGTCGGGCTGCTGCTCGCGCTGATCGTCGCGATGTACGTGGGGCTCGGACGGATCGTGTGGTGGTCGATGAAGCCGAGCGCGGCGTTCGACCCTCGCGCGGCGCCGCCCGCGCCGGACTACAACAACCCAGCGCACTGGAGCGCGCTGCCGTCGCGCCGTGACGCCGCGGACGACGCGCCAACAGGGATGAGCAGCGTCGATCAAGCGAGCGCGCCCGCGGACGTCTTCTACATCCACCCCACCTCCTTTCTCGAAGGCCGGTGGAACGCCCCCGTCCCGCACCCCACCGTCGATCCGGCCACGGACCGAGGCGCCACACGAATTCAAGCGACGGTCTTCAACGGCTGCTGCGCGGTGTACGCCCCGCGCTATCGGCAGACGAACGGGCGCAATTTTATCGAGCTCACCGCGGACGGAGATCGCGCGTTCGAGCTCGCGTACAGCGACGTCGAGCGGGCGTTCGATGCTTTCAACGCGCGGCGCGGCGAGACGAGGCCGTTCATCGTCGCTGCGCACAGCCAGGGGACGATGATCGCCGAGCGGCTGATCGCCCGGCGCATCTCGCGTACGCCGCTGCGCGATCGGCTCGTGGCCGCGTACCTCATCGGCGGCCGCGTCACCGTCGCTGGGCTGCGCGCGGCGTCGCCGGACCTCTCTGTGTGCACGAGCGCGACACAGCTGCGATGCGTGGTCGCGTACAACGCGCGCTCGCTCGGCTACGTCCCGTCGCGCTTCGAAGTGCGGGTGATCGACGCGGGCCCGCGGGTGTGCGTCAACCCGCTCACCTGGCGCGACGACGACGCCATCGCGCCGGCGAGCGCCAACCTCGGAGCGGTCTTCATCGAGAGCGACGATCGCAGCCCTCGCCCAGGCTTCGCCGACGCGCAGTGCCGCGACGGAACGCTCTGGATCCGCTCGATCGCGAAGGCCCCGCGAGACTTCATGAGCTCGCAGCTCGACCGCGTCCTCGGCGCGGGAAACCACCACTCGATCGAGTACCAGCTCTACTACGCGAACCTCCGCGCCAACGCGCAGGCGAGGGTGGACGCGATGCTCGCAGAGCGGGCGACGCCAGCGCCGACGCCCTGAGCGCGCTCGCGTCGTTGTGTGAGCGCCGCGGTTGGGCGACGCTCTCGCGCGATGTCCTTCTCGTTCGTTCCTCGCGCGCGCGGCGTGGCGAAGTTCTCGGCGCCGCTTCGGTTCTCCTCGGTCGTGTTCAACGCCCTGGCGACGGCGGACGCGCTCGAAGACGCCGCGGCGCCCGAAGGTCCCTCGTGGCCTCCGACGGGTGCGCGCATCGCGAGGGCTCGCGCCGACGCCCTCTTCGCGCACTGGGAGGGCGAAGAGCCGATCGAGCGCCCGCCGACCGCCGCCGAGCAGCGCGCGTACCAGTCGTTTTGCGAAGCGCGGCAGCGGTGGCGCGCGACGAGCAGCGCGGATCCGACGAAGTTTGCGTCGTTCAAGATCGCGTCCAACGACGGATGGATCGTCTCGGCTGCAGAGGCGAAGGTCGTCGCAGACGCGCTCGCCGCGGTGCTCGCCGATGACGAGCAGTTCGAGCTGCTGGCGGACATCCTCGACCTCGCTGGGGACGCCGCGGTCGCGTCGCTGCGCAAAGGCCTCGAGCGCTTTCGGGCGTTCAACGCGAAGTGCGCCGCCGCCGAAGGCTACGAGGTGTGGTGAGCGCGTTGTTCGCGGCGATCGTGGCGCTCGGGGTCCTCGGCGCGATAGCACTGCACCCACAGGAGCAACCGCGATGCGCGATTCGACCCAATCTGTCTACGAGCTGTTCTATTGGCCGGGCCTCCAGGGGCGCGGAGAGTTCGTTCGCCTCTGCCTCGAAGACGCTGCGGCGCTCTACATCGACGTCGCGCGTAGCCCTGCGCACGGCGGCGTCGATGGGCTCTTGCGCGTGATGCGCGAGCACGACGGCGACGGGCCCGCGCCGCTCGCCCCGCCGTTTCTGCGGCACGAATCGCTGGTGATCGCGCAGGTCGCCAACATCCTGCACTACCTCGGGCCGCGCCTCGGCCTCGCGCCGGACGACGAGCGCGCGCGGCACTACGCGCTGCAGCTGCAGCTCACGGTCGCTGACCTCGTGGCGGAAGTGCACGACACGCACCACCCGATCTCGACGGGGCTCTACTACGAGCAGCAGAAGCCCGAGGCGCTGCGCCGCACAGAGGCGTTCGTCGAGCAGCGATTGCCGAAGTTCTTGCGGTACTTCGAGCGACAGATCGCGCGCGCTGGCGGGGCGTTCGCGCTCGGGTCCGCGTGCTCGTACGTGGATCTCTCGCTCTTTCAGGCGGTCGAGGGGCTGCGGTACGCGTTTGCGACGGCGATGCGCGCGATCGAGCCCGAGCTTCCGGCGCTCGTCGCCGTGCACGATCGGGTCGCCGCGCGGCCCAAGATCGAGGCCTATCTGCGTTCGTCGCGGAGGATCCCGTTCAACGAGCACGGGATCTTTCGTCGCTACCCCGAGCTCGACCTCGCGCCTTCGTGGGCGAAGTCTTCCTGACCGCTCAGCGAAGCACGGCGTAGCCGTAGTCCGAGAGCGTTCCGGTGAAGGTTCGCGCGGCTGCGGGGCGTGCGCCGGTCGCCGAGCCCATGTGCAGGTACGCGCGCATCGGTCCGCTGTGACCGATGACGCAGTCCGCGAAGCCATCGCCGTCGACGTCGCCAGAGATCCCCGCGCTGCGGGCGAAGTGCCCCGCGAGCGCGGTCGTCGAAAACGTGGTGTTTTCGCTGGTCGAAATGCCGGTCGGCCCCCCGAGGTGCGTCGCCGCGCGACCCTGCCAATTGCTGAAGTACGACGCGCCGATGAGCAGGTCGCTGTAGCCGTCGCCGTTGAGGTCTCCGCCCATCGAGAGCCCGTACCCGAAGCCGCCGTACGAGCTCGTCCCGACGAACGTGCGCGTGATCCCGGCGAGGCCCGTGTTGCTTCCGTGCACGATGTGAACGCGCCCGACTCTCGCGGCTTCGCCGGGCGCGCCGATGGCGATGTCGCCGTAGCCGTCGCCGTTGACGTCGCCCGCCATCGAGACCGAGCGGCCGAACTCGTTGTCGTTTGCGCTGCCCGTCAGGCCCCACGACGTGCGATCGACGGTGCCCGTCGCGCTGCCGTTGTAGACCTGCACTCGTCCGCGCGCGGTGCTGTACCCGTAGCCGCCGACGATCACCTCGGCGAATCCATCGCCGTTGAGGTCTGCCCCGCCTGCGACGCTCGCGCCGAAGTACGAGAACCGATCGAGCGCGCTCGGCGGGACGCTGTCGAGCAGCGAAAGGGCCCGCTGCGGACGCGCCGCGAGGCCCGTCGCGCTGCCCAGGTACACGTAGGCGCGACCCGTGAGCGTGTCCTCGCCCTCGGCGCCCACGATCACGTCCGCGTAGCCGTCGGCGTTGACGTCGCCTGCGGTCGAGACGGACGTCCCGAAGCGGCTCGTGCCGCCGACCGGCGCAGTGAGCTCGGCGACGCGGCCTGCGTCGATGCCGGTCGCGCTGCCCGTGAAGAGGTAGACCTTTCCGGCGCCGCCGCTGGCTCCGTAGGCGCCCACGACGAGGTCTGCGAAGCCGTCGCCGTTGACGTCCCCTGCGCTCGCGATGGAGTAGCCGAACTGCGCGGCGGCTTCGCTCACGGTGAGCGAGACCGCGGTCGCGCTCGGGCCCGACGCCGATCCCGAGTACACCTCGACGAGGTTGCGGTGAGAGCTGATCGCGACGTCGGCGAAGCCGTCGCCGTTGAAGTCTGCGGCGGTTCCGAACGCGGTGTCTCGCGGGGCGTCGAGCGCGCTCACGTGCGCTTGCCAGGTGGGCGAAGGAGTGGCTCCCGTGACAGAGCCGCGGCGGCCGAAGAGCCGCCAGAACACCACGCCGACGGGGAGGTTCGCCGATGGGGTCGCGCTGGTTCCCGCGACGTCGATCGTCTCGAGGATCGTGCTGCACGCGCGGTCTCGGCAGAGCTGCAGTCGCGCGCCGTCCGAGCTGCTGTCGAGCGACCATCGAAACGTGGGGCGCCGAACGGTGACCGTCTGCGTCGACAGCGGTCGCACGGGCCTCGGCGCGATGATGGGCGAGGGGATTCCTGTGTCGACGATGACGCCTGTGTCGACGATGACGCCTGTGTCGACGAGGACGCCCGTGTCGACGAGGACGCCGCTGTCGAAGGGCACCCCGGTGTCCACGCGAACGCCTGTGTCGACGATCACGCCCGAGTCCACACGAACGCCGCTGTCGACGACCACGCCGGTGTCCAAACGAACGCCACTGTCGATCGTGACGCCAGTGTCGACCGTGACGCCAGTGTCGACCGTGACGCCCGTGTCGACAATGACCCCGCTGTCCATGGTCACGCCGGCGTCGATCGACACGCCTGTGTCCACGACGACGCCGGTGTCGATCGTGCCGTCGTCGCGCGCGCTTGCGTCGACGGGCGTCGATGCGTCCTCGATCGCGTCCGGCGTGGTTCGCGCGTCGTTCGACGCTTCGATCGCCGCGTCGTCGCTGTGCTCGGGCTGCTCGACGGGCGCTGAGCACCCGACCATGGCGACCGCGATCAACGCCCATCGGCGCGGGCAAACAACCTTGTCCATCAACAACACGCTCTGCTCCTCGTGAAGGGGGGCCCGGCGCGAGTCCGAGCAGAGGCGCGACATAGTTGGTTGCGTCGCAGTACGTCCACTGAGCTGTTGGCTCAGCGCGTGATCATCTGGCGAAACGTGAGGTTGATGCGCAGCTGCGCGCAACGCTTTCGCACCGGAACGCGGTGCTGATAGTGCCGCTGCGTCGCGCCTCCCATGACGAGCAGCGAGCCTGGGGCGAGCGAGACCGTGGCGCACGCTGCGCCCGAGCGGCCGAGTCGCAGCGCGAAATCGCGCGTGGCGCCGAGGGAGAGCGACGCGATGGGCGCGTCTCGCACGAGGTCGTCTTCGTCGTCCGAGTGCCAGCCGAGCGCGACCTCTCCGTCTGCGTATTCGTTGCACAGGGCGAAGTTGAAGCGCGTGTCCGCGGCGCGGTTGACGCGCTCGACGAGCGACGCGAACCCGTCGGGCCACGGGTGCGCGACGCGCTCGATCCCCGAGTAGCGATAGCGAACGCCGGGCTCTCCGAGGGCGCAGCTGCGTCGACGAACGGGGATGGCCTTGCCGAAGATCACCGGCGCTTCGGCGACGAACGGCAGCTCGGCGGCGAGCCGTCGCAGCCATCGGTCGCTCTCGTCTGCGCTGAGAAAATGGCTCTGATACGAGACCCAGCAGCCGCGCGCGCGGTCATCGATGAGCGTCTCTCGCGTCTCGAACAGCATCGACGGAGGCACCATAGCGCGGTGCTGCGGCGACGGGTCGTCGCGGGATGTACGATCGACGCGATGAGACCCGAGCGTCCGAGCTTTACGGCTGCGTTCGTCGCGGCGTGTCGAGGGCTCGCGCCCTTGCTTCCGGCGCGGGCGCAGCTGGCGCTCGATCCGTACGGGATGCGGGTGCTCGGGGCGCGCGCAGAGCGGTGGGTGACGAGGCTCGCGGATGCGCCAGGGCCTGTGCGGGCGTTGGCGTGGGCGCCGATGCTGCCGATGTTTCCGTGGGCGTTGTACATGCAGGTGCGCACGCGGGTGATCGACGACGCGGTGCGGGCGTTCGTCGCGGATGGAGGGCGGCAAGTGGTGATCCTCGGCGCGGGCTTCGACGCGCGCGGGTGGCGGCTGCGCGAGGCGCTCGGCGACGTGATCGTGTACGAGGTCGACCATCCTGCGACCGCTGCGCTCAAGCGCGAGCGCTTCGGAGCGCATCCCTTCGTGCGCGCCTTGCGGTGGAACTTCGAGCGCGACCCCATGCCCTCGCTCGTCGATCGGCTCGCCGAGCTCGGCCACGATCGCCGCGAGCGCACGCTGACGCTCTGGGAGGGCGTCACGATGTACCTCACGCCCGAGGCGTTCTCTGCGACGCTGGACGCGGTGCGCGCGTACAGCGCTCCGGGCTCGGAGCTGGCGTTCAACTACATCGACCGCGCGTTGATCGATCGTCCTTCGGTGGCCGCGACGGCGGTGCGCGCGGTGGTGCGCGCCGTTGGAGAGCCGTTCAAGCTCGGGTTCGCGCCGGACGCGCTGCGCGAGACGCTGCGCGAGCACGGCTTTCGCGTGCTGCGAGACCGCGGCTTCGAAGAGCACGCGCGCGCGCTGCTCGGCGAGCGATGGGCGCGCGTGGTTCGCAGAGGGCGGCGCATCGCGCTGGTCGAGCGCACGGCGACCGTCGTGAGGGACGACACGTGACGCTGTCGGTTCGCGAGCTGGGTGATCGAAGCGGGCGCACCGTGGTGCTGTTGCACGGTGGCGGTGGCGCGGGATGGATGTGGGAGCCGCAGCTCGAGGCGCTCGCGGACGTTCACGTGCTCGTGCCGGACTTGCCCGAGCACGGGCAGAGCCGCGAGGCGGGGCCGTTCTCGATCGAGTCCGCGGCGCGAATGCTGGACGAGCTCGTGCGGGACCGAGCCAACGGCGGGCGCGCGTCGGTGGTGGGGCTCTCGCTCGGCGCGCAGGTGGCGTTGCGCTGGCTGGCTCTCTCGACCGGTCGCGTCGATCGCGCCCTGCTCAGCGGAACGCTGGTTCGCCCGGTGTTCGGCGCGAGCCTCGCGCGGTGGTCGGCCAAGGCGTATTGGCCCTTCAAAGACGCGCCGTGGTTGGTGCGGGCGAACATGAAGAGCTTGGGGATTCCGCCGCGGTTCTTCGAGGCGTTTGCCGCGGAGACCCGGGCGCTCGAGCTCGAGGCCTTCGTGCGGATCACCGAGGAGAACACGCGCTTTCGCGTCCCTGCGGGGCTCGATCGCGAGGGCGTCGCGCCGGCGCTGGTGCTCGTCGGTCAGCGCGAGCTCTCGGTGATGGTTCGCTCTGCGCGCGACGTGCTCGCGGCGATGCCTCGCGCGCGGGGCTTCGTCGTGGACGGGACCTCGCACAACTGGTCGATGGAGTCTCCCGAGCGCTTCAACGAAGTTCTTCGCGCGTGGCTCGAAGACCGAGCGCTGCCCGAGTGGCTGCGGCCGCTCGCGTGAGTCAGTCGCGCGCGATCCACTCGAAGTGCACGGCGTAGTTGCGCTGGTCGCTCTGCACTTCGATGGGGACGGTCAGGCTCGGCCCGGCCCAGGGCTCGGACAGCGTGATGCTGTCGTCCGTCGCTGCGATCACGACCGCGCCTGTTCGTGGCAGTCCGCTGCCGTGCACCCACGCGCGGACGCCGTGACCGTTGAGCGAGCTGCGCGCGACGCGGAGCACCGGAGAGTCTTCGGTGACCGTGGCCATCACGCTGATGGCGTCGTGTCCGCGGTACGGGTCGCTGTCGCGCAGCTGTCCTGCGCGCGACCAGGGCGTGCCTGCGGTGTATCCAGGGACGTCTTGGGTCATCGCGTAGCGGACGGTGAAGGGGCCCGCCGCGAGCGGCTGCGCGGGGGTGATGAAGACGGTGTTCGCTTGGATTTCTACGGACCGAATCGCGACAGGCGCGCTCGCTTGCTCGAGCTCGAAGCCGCGCCCTGCGGCCCACGCGCTCGGCGCAGGGCCGCTCATCGGGTGGGCCGTGGTGTGCGGCGTCGCGAGCGATCGCTCCCACTCGATCGGCCCGACCGGAACATGAAAGTCCACCGCCACGCGCGCCCCGTCGCGACGAACGGCCACGGGCTCGAGCGGTCTCCACGCGCGGCCCTCGAACGACTGTTGCGCGTACACCTGCGCGTACTTGATCCCGAGCGCGCGCGAGCCTGCCGCGGTCAAGTGCACGTGGTCCGCGTTGAACTCCATCTGGTACTTCGGCCCCGAGCAAAGGATCACCGCGGCGTGGTCGACGGACGCTCGCCACTGCAGCTGCGTCGAGAGCGGCCACCCCGGCGTCCCCGGCAGCGACGCTTGCTGCGACAAGATCATCGCGAATCCCTGGCGCTGCCCGGTGATCCTCGGGACGTCCTCGCGGTAGGCGTCGACGAGGGCGCGGAGGTCTGTGTTGTAGTTCGCGTTGTTCCAGTCGGTCTCGCCGTGCGTGAGGACCATGGCGCCGACCTCGTAGCGCCTGCCCTCGGCCGCGGCGAGCTGCGTGAAGGCGGCGACCTCGTACAGCGATGAAGCGTACGCGCGGCCGATGCCGCCGCGGCGGATCGCGTCGATGCCTCGGCCCGACTCGCCGACGACGGTGTGCGCGCTGGCGAAGAGCTCACCCGCGCGTCGGTCGGCGAAGCGCGAGAGCTCGATCGCCATCGCGGTGTGGGGCGTCTCTCCGGCGATGTTGTTCGGGTAGAGCCCGGTTCCGCCCGGGACGTCGCTGCGGACGGGCTCGACCAGCGGCGCGAGCGAGAGAAGATCCCCGACGCCGTCGTAGAGCGGCGGCGATCCATTGTCCCGCAGGCGCACGTTTTCGTACGGCTGCTGCGTCGAGACCGCGGGCGTCGAGGTCGCTCCGACCGAGAGCGACTGGCCCGTCCCGATGATCCCCACGAGCACGTTCGTCGACCGCGGAATGTTGTACCGAACGCCCGCCTCCATCCCGACGTCGCTGCTCGCGCTGTCCGCTCCGCTCTCGACCGTTGCGCTCGCGTCCAGCCTCGCGCTCGCGTCCATCATTGCGTCCATGTCGATCGAAGCGTCCGCGCGGGACGCGTCCGGGGACGAGGCGCTCTCGCACGCGCAGAGAAGAAACAGCGCGCCCGCGCTGGCTCGAGTCCGTTGCATCGCCGGCGATTGTCTCATTCATTCACCGCAGCAGGTCTGGCGCGATGATGAAGAGCGCGCCGAAGAGCAAGAGCAGCGCGCCCGAGAATCCCTTGAGCGCCTTGGCTCTGCGCTCGCTGAGCGTGAGCTTGCGAAAGGTCACCGACGCGATCGCGACGATCACCGCGAGGGGGATCACATACGCGACGTTGTAGAGCGCGACGTACGCGAGCCGCTTGGCAGGGCTGAGCTCGGCGCGCAGCGAGAGCACGCGGGTGAACATCGCGGGCAACCCCAAGGTGCACCCGAGCTCGACCAGGTTGACGACCGCAGCGAGCGCGGTGATCCCGAGCGCCGCCGCAGGGAGGCTCGCGCTCGACGCGACCTGACGCATGCGGCGAAACAGCGTCGGCTTGGCGCTCTCTGGGATCATCAGCGAGACGCCCTTCTTGAACCACACGAGCTCTTTAACGTTGATCAACCCCATGACGAGCAGCACGACGCCCAGCGCCGTGGTGATCGAGCGCGAGACGCCGGTGACCGAGAACAACCCGAGCCACGCGGTCATGAACACGAAGTACACGACGCCCGACATCACCACGAAGATCGAGCCGTAGAGCGCGAGCCGGGCCCGCGATTTCGCGTGCAACAAGACGCTCAGCAGCACGACCAAGACGTAGAACGCGCAAGGGTTGAAGCCGTCCGCGAGGCCAACGAGCAGCGCGAACGCAGGCAACGACAGGCGGCTCGGGTCGATCGTTCCGAAGAGCGGGAGCTGCACGCGACGAGAGGGGTCCGAGAGCGCGGTTCCTTCGATCAACGCTCGCACGTCGGACTCGTAGAAGCCCATCACGTAGCGCGGCCCCGCGACGAACGTCGGAACGCCCGCCGGTCGCAGATCGAATCGCCTCGCGACCGCTTCGAACCGCGCGCGTCCGACGGGATCGCTGCGGACCTCGACCCACTCGACCGTCACGCCACGCTCGGCAGCGAGGCGGTTCACCACGGGGCGCGCCTGTTCGCAGTGCGGACATCCGACGCCCCAGTACACCGTGAGCGACGCCGCGGACGCACTCGGTGCACGCTCGGGCGCAACGGTCGGCGCGTTGTCTGCTGCGCGAGCGGCTCCAGCGTCGCTGCACGCGAGCGAGTCCACCCCGCACGCGCTGTTCGGCCGTGGCTGCGCGGCGGTCGTCGCCGCGAAGAGCGCGCAGGCGAGGGCGAGCGCGAGGGCTCGCCAGCGAGCGAACGAGCGACGAGGGTTCATGACGCGAAAACGTGCAACGTCGGTGCCTGTGCGATGCCCGCCGTGCGAGTCGCTCACTCGAGCGCGATCCCGAGGCGCTCGATCATCGCCCTCAGCTCGTCGCTGCGCTTGCTCGTCGGCGCCGCGTCGATCGCCGCGCGGAGCGCGCTGACCAGCCCTGTCGGATCGCCGTCGCAGTCCCTCCAGCGCCGCAGCCAGTCTTCGATCCGCGCGGGGAGCTTCGCCGGTCCCGAGAGCTGGGCGGCGATCATTCGCGCCAGCGACTCGCGCGCAAACACGACGTTGTACCGAAGGATCGGCGCGATCACCTTCGACGCTTGCTCGGGCACGCGAAGCACGAACTGCTCGGTGGCCTCGAGGATGCGCGCGCGCTCTGCTTCTCTCGCGGACCGCAGCCCTTGCATGGCTTTGCTGAGCGCGAGGGCCATGGCCTCGTCGCGCTCGCCTTCGACCAGCGCGTCGATCGTGTCCGTGACCCGCTCGGTGCGGCGCGCCTTCTCGACGGTCGCGACCTTCGCCGCTTGCTCGTCGAGCGCGAGCAAGAGCGCCTCGCGAAACGTCGCGTTGATCGCGGTCGCGCTGAGCACGGGGGCGTCGTCTGGGTCGAAGCCCGCCTTCGCGATGAGCGCGCGCAGCCGCTCGGCCTGCTTGTCTCTGTGCGCGACGTCGTCGGCGCCCTGGCCGGCGATCACCAGCACGGGCGCGGCGAGGCCGAGCGCCCTCCACTCGACGAGCTTGGCGTTGCCGGGCGAGATCATGCCGTCGCTGCGTTGCCAGTACACCGCGGCGACCCACGGCTGCGACGGGTCGATGCGCGCGTCCGAGGCCCGCGTGTGCGAGACGAAGACGAACTCGTAGCGGCTCGACCGCAGCGTGTAGTCGTCATCGATCTGCCACGGGAGCACGTAGTTCGGGTAGCGCGCGCCGGGGCGGCCGGGGGTCGCGATGTACAGCACGCGCACTCGTGGGCGTCCTTTGCGGTCCCTCGCCGGCTCGATGGGCGCGGCGCGCTTGCCCTTGCGCAGTCGATTGGCGTCGCGCTCGGCCTCGACGCGCGCGCGGGCGAGCTCGATCCAGCGATCGCGCTCGGTGACGACGCCCTCGTTCGTCGAGAGCGCGGCGAGGGCGCCGGCCGCGTCGACGTCGATCGCGCAGTCGAAGTGGTAGTCGCTCTGCGAGTGAAACGCGCTGCGCGCGCGCCACGGGATGTTGAGCATCCACCCTTCGGTGATCTCTTCTTCGCAGCGGCGGCAGCGCGGCTCCGGGCCCTCGACGCGTTGCAGTGAGAATGCCATGGCGTTCAGCGCGGGGCGCCGCTGTGCGGCGGCTGTGGGGGCACTCGGCCGGCGGCGCGCAGGTGCAGCCCAGCCAGCAAGAACACCGTCACGTTGCAGAGAAATCCAACCGCCGCGAAGCCCGCTGACCGCTCGGGCTCCATGGCAAACCAGAAGAGCTGCCAGAGCGCTGCGAGCGCGCCGAGCACGATGCCGATGATCCCCATGGCGCGGTGCCACTTCTTCAACGCGAGGACGATCGCGAGCGCGACGATCACGATGAAGAGCGCTGGCAGCGCGAGGGCGCCGATCAGCGTCGTGATGCCCTCCCAGCCGCCGCTCGCGTGCGCAGCGGTCGGAGCGAGGAAGAGCGCGGCGGCCGCGAGCGCGGTCCTGCGGTGCGTGCGGTGGGCGATCACGAATCGAGTCAATCACGGCGCGCGCGCTGGGCACAACCGACAGGCTCAGCGATGCAGGGCGAGCTCGGGGTAGTGGTTGCGATAGCCCGCGAGGCGAGCCCACGGCGCGACGACGAGCTCGAGCGCGCGCTCGACGGCGGCAGGCATGGCCTCGACGTGGGTGTCGCACGACGGGTCGCGCACGGACATCTGCAGCAGCATCGAACGTCCGCGGGCGTCGGGGTGCTCGTCCATGATCTTGTAGAGCTGCACGAGGCAGGCTGCGAAGGCGATGGGCATCACGGAGTCTCCCTCGACGACGACCGGCGTCGTTCCTGCGTTGAACGGGCGGTGTGCGACGCCTGCGGCGATCTCGATGCGCTGTCCTGCGGGCACCTGAAGCACGCGCGCGCCCACTTCGATCGAGAGGGTCCCTTCGCGCACGGTGAAGCGCTCGACGAACGACCGGTGGTAGTGCCTCGGCGGGCCCGAGGCGCCTGGGGCGAGCGTGATGCGGCTCGAGACCTGGCCGCGCGCGTCGACGCCGAGGATCTCTTGCGAGAAGCCCTCGCTCGCGCTCGAGAAGCGATCGCCCGCGCGAGGAAAGCTCCGCGGATCGGGCGCGCCCATCGGCGCGATCACGCGGTGCACCAAGAGCGCGGCGAGCTGAACGACCAGCAGCGTGAACGCGAGCGTACGCGCGGCGCGACGGAAGCGGAGACGGCCGGTTGACATGGTGTCAATCTGCCCGAACTTGACACGGTGTCAAGTTCGCCCCGGGCGCCGTTTGCCAAGGTCAGCGAATGTTGGCCCCGAGCGAGATGGCCATGGTGTGCAGCCAGTTGTTGACGTAGCCGTCGCTCGGCGCGACCGGGTCGCGGCCGACGCCGCGCGAGCCGCCGCCGAGGTAGCGCACGTTGACGAAGACCTCCGAGGGGCCCCAGAGCTTGAGGCCCGCGCGCAGCGAGGCGTCGAGCAGGGCGCCCTCGACGGGGATGTCGCTGCCGTTGAGGCCGGGGATGCTCGCGTAGCTTCCGTCGACTTCGAAGCCCATGAACGCGCCCGAGCGAAACGTGTAGCGACCGCGGGCCTTGAGCGCCGGCACGAGCCCCACGTTGTTGTTGAGCACGCGGTTGACGCCGTCGGTGCTCGTGAAGCTGATCACGGCGTTGCGCAGCTGAAACGTCAGACCGATCGAGAGCTCGAGGTTGGGGTCCGAGAAGAAGTCGTACGCGTAGCTGAAGCGGTAGAAGTCGAAGCCGTAGCGGAGGTCGAGCCCGGTTCCGCGGGCGAAGGACACGTTGTTGATGAGCAGGTCGCGCTCGACGCGCACCTGTGATCGCAGGTCGATCGGCTGGTACAAAAACACGAAGTTGTGATGGCGCGCGAGCTCGAGCTCGGCGCTCACCCGCGCGAACAACGCCACGTTGTCTTGCCCGCCCTCGCGCACATAGTCGATCGTGCTGCCCGTCTGGCTGAGCTGAATCGTGTGCGAGAGCACCGCCACGACGCCAAGCTCGGCCGACGCTCGGACCGCCCAGAACCGCGACGCCGGGTTGAGCTCGAAAGGCCTTTCGGTCTGCCGCGGCGCTGCATCGACGAGCGGAGCCGCAGCGCTCGACGGCGCTGACGGGGCGACGTCGAGCGCGCGTGGATCGTTGGGGCTCGGCTCTGTCGCCGGGGCGCTCTGCGCGTGCGCCGCGGACGAGAGCGTCGCAAAGAGCGCGGCCAGGAGGCCAGCGCGTCGTCGATGGAGCTTCATGTGGGATCCATGGATGCTCGCCGGCTTCGCGCGTTGCGTCCATCTTCGCGGCGGCAGCTCCGACGGGCTATCGGCAGCGCATCGGGCGGGCGTGGACCGACCAGCGCGCGTCGCGTCCCTCTGTCCACGCGAGCCACAGTCGGTCGCCGTCCATCGACGCTCTCGGGTCGTGCGCTTCGCGTGCGGTGCTGCTGGGCAGCGCCGTGAGCTCGAGCCGCGCGAGCGCTTCGGGGCTGCGGACGACGGACAGCCGCAACGACGACGCGACCTCGGGCTCTCCTTCGGTCCACGCGAGCGCGAGGGCGTCCTGCGTCGCGGCGAGGGTGGGGTCGCGCTGGTGAGCAGACGGCGTCGGACCGAGGTCTGTCGCGGTGATCTCTCGCTGCGCGACGAGGCCGCCGTCGACCGCGGCGCGCTGCGCCCACGGGTCCCATCGCGCCCAGCGAAGGCGATACCGCTCGTCGTCTGTCGGACTCTGCGCCCACACGAGCACGAGCTCGCCGCGAAAGAACACCGCGGCGAGCTCGGCGATGTGCGACCGCTCGCCGGGCGCGTCCGCGGCTCGGTAGATGCGCCGCGCGCGTTGAAGGACGTGACCGTCGCGGTCGACGAGCGCGAGGCGCAGCTCGCGTCGCTCGTAGCCGAGCACCACGGCGGCTCCCCTCGGGTCGAGCGCGATCGCGACGGTGTCGGGGATCGCGGTCGGGGTGCGGCGAACGGCGTTTCCGTCGTCGTCGAACGTCTCGCTCTGCTCGCTCGCTGCGGCGACGAGCGGGTGTCGCGCGAGCCCTCGCGGCGACGCGGTAAACACGTCCACTTGCGTCGTGCTGAGCATGCACTGCTGGCGGCTCTCTCGCAGGATGGCCGCCGCCATCGAGAAGTCTCCGTCCGTCGCGACGCTGACGGCGTCCGGCCACAGCGTGCGCGAGAGCGCCTCGCGTCGGGTCGTCGCTGCGATGCGACCGCGCATCGAGCCGCTCGGGCTGCACGCGGGCCCACCCGACGCCGAGCCGAACGTCCATCGCGAGAACGCTCCGTCTGCGCGCGCTGCGACCTGATACATCGCGCTCCACTGGACGTTCGGCGCGAAGTCTTCTTCGAGCCCCGGCGGCGGCGCGGGCGGCGTCGGCGGCGGGATCTCGTCGACGCGCCACGCTGCTCGTCCGCGCTGCGGCGACAGCTCGCTCGACCACCACGACGAGCCGAACACATCGCTGTCGTCTCCGGTCGGGACCTCCTGCCCCTCGTGCGCTTCGTGCGTGAGGTGATGGACGACGATCATCGCGTGCTCTCCGCGCGCGAGCAGCGACAGGTCCTTGGGTCGCACGGGGGGCAGCGCGATGTCGGTCCCGATGACTTCGCATCGCAGCGGCGCCGTCAGGCTCGTCGCGTCGAGCGTGGCGTCGGGCTGGGCGATCGGCGCTCGATCGGGCGTCGCGGGCTGCGGAGCGCGGTGCTCGTCACGGGTCGAGCTGCGCTTGCAGTGAGGCAGCGCGGCTACGCAGAGCGCGAGCGGGAGTGAGAGTTGCTTCGATCGCATCGACGCTTCCATTGCTCTTTCGGGAGGCGCGGCGAGGGCGCGGCCTGCGTGTGTTAACGACGGCTCGCTCCGCGCGTCTTCCACGCTCGGCGAGGGCGCGGCGCCATTCGCGCGCGAGCGGTCAGTGTACGACGTCGCTCGTGCGGCCCGCGCACGTGCGCCGGGCTCTGCGGGCAGGGTCCACGCGTGTGCGCGTCGGCGGACGCCAGTGAGCACGCTCAGCGACGGGCGCGGTCCTCGATCAGCGCGGCGACGATGCCGGGCAGCGCGCGGGTGTCGATCGGCTTGGTGACGTAGCCGTCGCAGCCCGCTTCGCGTGCGCGGCGCTCGTCGCCGATCATCGCGTACGCGGTGACCGCGAGCAGCGCGATGTGTCTCGTGCGCGGGTCCGCCTTGAGCCGACGCGCCAGCGAAAAGCCATCGATGTCGGGCATTTGCAGGTCGAGCAGGATGGCCGACGGGATCGACGTCTCGAGCCGCTCGATCGCCGCGGCAGCGCTGCTCGCGCAGGAGACTGCGTAGCCCTTCTTCGCGAGCAGAAATGAGACGAGCTTCATGTTCGCCGGGTGGTCGTCGACGATGAGCACGGAGTAGCTCACGCGTTGCGCTCGGGCAGCGTCGGCGCTCGACGGCGTTGCAGGTACGGCTCGAGCTCGCGCACAAGCGTCGTGGTCGCGCCGTCCTTTCTCACCACGCGCTGGGCGAGCGTCGCGAGCTCCGCGGTTTGCGCGGCGTCGAGGTCGACGACGGACCAGACGAGCACGGGCACGAGCGCGCCCCTCGGGTCTGCCCTGAGCGCGCGCAAGAACGCGAAGCCGTCCATCGTCGGCATCTGCAGATCCAGTATCACCGCCACGATGTCCACGCTCCCTTCGCGCACCAACGAGAGGGCGCGTTCGGGCGAAGAGCTGCACTCGTGCGGGTGCTCGGCGCGCTCGAGGGCCGCTGCCATCAACCGCAGCGAGGAGGGGTCGTCGTCGACGACCAGGACGACGCCGTCGCTGCGGCTCGAGACGCCGGTGCGTCGAAGGGCGTCGAGCAACTCTCTCGGCCGGATGGGCTTCACCAGGACGTCGTCGACGACGAAGCCCGAGGACACGTGTTCGGTCACCACCGAGATCACCAGGACGGGGACCGCGCCGCGCGGCGTCTCGGTACGAATCCGCCGCAGGACCTCGAGCCCGCACATGTCCGGCAGCAGCAGGTCGAGCGTGACGGCGTCGAACGAGCGCGTCGCGAGCAGCTCGAGCGCCTGCGCGCCGCTGTGCGCGAGGGCGGTGGCGAAGCCCGCGGACTCGAGCGTCTCGACGATGCTCCGCGCGTCGGTGGGGTCGTCCTCGACGACGAGCACCGATCGCGCTGAATCCGAGGGGGCCGGCGTGCGGTGCGGGATCGACGGCCGCTCACCCGCGCGCGCCCCGTTGCGAGGCAGGATCGCGAAGAACGTGCTGCCGCGGCCGAGGGCGCTGCGCACGCCCACCGAGCCGCCCTGCGCTTCGACGAGCCGGCGAGTGAGCGCGAGGCCGAGACCCGTGCCGCCATGGGGCTTGGCGGCGCCCGTTCGAAGCTGTTGAAACTCGACGAAGAGCTTGTCCTGGTCTTCGGGGGAGATTCCGATCCCGGTGTCTTCGACCTCGACGCAGAACTCGCTCGCGCCCCGCGCGCGTGTGCGCACCGTCACGTGCCCGCCGGCGCGCGTGAACTTCAGCGCGTTGGACACGAAGTTATAGAGCACTTGTTTGAGCCGCGACGGATCGAGGACGACGTGATCCACCGCTGGATCGACGTCGATGTCGATGGCGACCTGCGCCTGCGCGGACACCGTTCGCAGCAGCGTTCGCACTTCTTCGATCGCCGCGCGAAGCGAGGTCTGCTCGGCGTAGAAGTCCATGCGCCCCGCCTCGACCTTGGACAGATCCAACACGTCGTTGATGAGCTGTTGCAGGTGTCGGCCGCTCTTCAGGATGTCCCCGACGAACTCGTGCGGCTGCGGCTCGAGCGGACCTGCCTCGCCGTCGAGCAGCAGCTCTGCGAAGCCGATGATCGAGTTGAGGGGCGTCCTGAGCTCGTGCGACATGTTCGCGAGAAACTCGCTCTTGAGCCGGCTCGTCTCGGCGATCTGCCGGCTCGCCGCCTCGATTTGCGCCGCCCGCAGCCGCTCGGATTCGAGCTCGCGCTGCATGCTGATGTCCCGATACGACGCGACGGCCCCGAAGCGGACCCCGTCCGCGGTGGCGAGCGGCGCCGCGTTGATGCTGAGCGTGAGCGAAGGCCGTCCCTCGAAGTGGCACACGAGCACTTCGTCGCGGATCGTCTCGCCCCGCAGCGCGCGCGCGAGCGGCAGCTCGGCGAGCTCGAGGGCGACGTCGCTGTGCTCGACGTAGAAGCGACCGCGGAGGCGGGGATCGTTGAGGCGTTCGATCGACGACTGTTGCGAGAGCGCGAGGGAGGCGGGGTTGCGGAGGATGACCTTTCCCTCGAGGTCTGAGATCACGACCGCCTCGTGCAGGCTCGCGATGGTGGCGCTGAGCTTCTCTTGCTCTCTGCGGAGCGCTGCCTCTTTGGCGCGGACAAACGACTCGCCGATTTCGGCGATCGCTCGATCGTAGAACAGCGCCATCGCGTCGAGCGCCTCAGCGAGCCGCTGGGGCTCGCTCCGAAGCTCGGCGATGAGCGCCGGCGTGATCTTGCGCTGCATGACTCGAATGAGGTCGCACCAGTCGGAGAAGCGCACGCCCGCCTGCGCGTAGAACGCCCCTTGCTGCTGCAAGTGCTCTCGATAGCTCGACCAGTCACCCGCTTCGACGCGCAGCATTCGCTCTTTGGACTGCGCCCGTTGGTGCTCGATCTGCTCGACCGTGAGCGAGCGAAACACGGGCCCGAGCGCGGGGTGCGCCTGCAGCTCGGCTTCGATCTCGGGGTTGGCCGACATCGAGCAGCGATGGTAGAGCGCGAAGAAATCCTGCAGTCCGCGCTGCGTCGCGGCGGCGCTCCAGCGGTCGTCGAGCCCGCTCATCGAGCGATCCACAGCGGGTGCGGGCTCGCGGCCGGGGCGTAGGGCGCAGGCTTGGCGATCAGGTATCCCTGCGCGAGGTCGACGCCGCGACGCACGACCTCGTCGAGCTCTTCGACGACCTCGATGCCTTCGGCCACGACGATCATCGAGAGGTCCTTCGCGAGCTCGCAGATCGACGCGACGATCCTGCGCTTGACCGGGTCCGCGTGAACGTCGCGGGTGAGCGACATGTCGATCTTGACGATGTCGGGTCGCACCCGAGAGAAGTACGAGAGCCCTGCGTAGCCAGCGCCGAGGTCGTCGACGGCGACGCGGTAGCCGAGGGAGCGCAGCTGCGCGAGCCGCCGATCTACGTCGTCGATGCTCTCGAGCGACTCGCGCTCGGTCAGCTCGAGGACCACGCCGCTCGCGTGCCGGGTGAGCGGCGCGTCCAACGCGTACAGCTGCGGGTCCGCCAGGTCCGCAGAGTGCAGGTTGACGAAGAACGCGCACTCGGGGCGATGCGTGGTCATCTCGTCGGCGACGAGCTTGCGTACGTGCCGTCCCAGCGCGTGCAGTCGGCCCAGCCGCTGAGCGGCGTCGATGACGGCGGGTGGCGAGCGAAGCGACGGCTCGTTCGAGCGCATGAGCGCCTCGTAGCCGAAGACCTTTCCGCTCGAAGCGGCGACGATCGGCTGGTAGTGCATGCACAGCCCGTCGAACGCGCGGTCGAGCGCCGCGTCGAGCGCCTGGCGGTTGTCGTCGGGCTGATGGTTGAGCGTCACCCGAATCAGCCGCCCCCATTTGACCGCCTCTTCGACGGCGCGGACGAGCATCGCTCGCTCGAACGGCTTGGCGATGTATCGAAACGCTCCGAGCTCCATCGCGCGGATCGTGTCGTTGAGCTTCGGCGCGCCGGTCAAGAAGATCACGGGCACGTCGATGCCGCTGCGCCGCACCTGTTCGAGCAGGTCGATCCCGTTGACCTCGGGCATCATCACGTCGCTGACCACGACGTCGACGTCGCCTGCGCGAAGGCGCTCTCTCGCGGGCTCCGCCGCGGTGAACTTCTCGACCGAGAACCCCGCGCGCTCGAGCACGCGCGCGACGGTGTTGGCCACGGTCTCGTCGTCGTCGATCACGACGACCGTCGCAGGCGCTCGTTGTTCATGCATCGCTTCGCTCCGTGTTCATGCATCGCTCGGGGGTGATCGGCTCGATGAGCCGCTTGACGAACTGCTTGACCGCGCCCGCGTCGAACGGCTTTCGCAGCGACGCGAAGCGCTCGAGCCACGGCTGAGAAGCTCCCCCGAGCAGGGCGACGCCGTGCGAGCCCTCGGCGAGCGCAGTGAGCGCCTCGGCGCCGACGATCTGCGCGTCCGACGACGAGCACAGCACGAGGGTCCGCGCGAGCTCTGCTGGCGGGCGCATCCACAGCTCGTCCACGTGATCGACGACGACGACGGGGCGCGTTCCGCTCAGCGCGCGCGCGACCAGCTGCCGGGTGAGGGGGTCGCTCTCGAGCAGCGCCACGTCGCGGGCCTCGTCGCGCAGCGGCCGCATGCCGCGGCTGGTGCTCACGCGCGGGATCGCCGGGAGAAACACACGAAACGTGGTCCCTCTGCCCGCGACGCTGTCACACTCGATCCTGCCGCCCGCGTCGGTGACGATCCTGTGCGAGATCGACAGCCCCAGCCCCGTCCCGCTGCCGAGCGGCTTGGTCGTGAAGAACGGCGTGAAGATCCGCGCCTTCACCTCGCCGGCCATCCCGCAGCCTGTGTCGGACACCTCGACGAGCACCGCGCCGTCCGCGCTGTTGCCCGTGCGAATCGTGATCTGCTCGTCGCGCGCCTCGCTCGGCACGATCGCCTGCGCCGCGTTGACGATCAGGTTGAGAAACACCTGCACGAGCCGCGACTCGTTGCCGAGCACGTCGGGGATCGCTGCAAACTCGCAGCGCACCTTCGCGCACTTGCGCCACTCGGGCGCCGCCATTCGAACGGCGACCTCGAGCACGTGGGCGACGTTCACCGGCTCGCTCGCGTCGTTGTCGCCGCGCGAGAGCGTCTTGAGGTCGCCCGAGATCGTCCGCACGCGCTTGGCCGCGTCGTGCGCAGCCCGAACACGGTCGTGGCACGGATGCGAAGGGTCGAGGTCCTCGAGCGCCATCTCGAGCTCGGCGATCATCGACGTGAGAGGGTTGTTGATCTCGTGCGCGACGCCCGCGGCGAGCACCCCCACGCTCATCAATCGATCCGCGGAGATTTGCTGTGCGCGCGCGCGCTTCTCGACGGTCACGTCGCGCGTCATGATGACCGCGCCGGTGATGGTCCCGCGATCGTCGCGCACGGGCCTGGCGGCGATCGAGAGCCACGCCGGCTGGTCGGATTCGCGGTGCACGAACACCTCGCAGTTGTCCACGTCTTCGCCCCGCAGCGCGCGCAGCACGGGCCGCTCGTCGTCGCGAAGCGGCGTGGACATGTCCGCGTGCAACAGGCCTGCCGCCGGCCACTCGTGCGCCTCGCGCGCGAGGTGGCTCGAGGGCATCGCGGCGGCGGCGCGGTTCCAGTGGACCGGGCGAACGTCGCGGTCGACCACCATGATCGGCTCGTGGATCGTGTCGAGGATCGACTCGAGCACGTGCACGCGCTCGCGCTCGGCCTGCGTCGCGCGCTGCAGCTGCGCGAACGTCCCAGACAGCGCTAGCACCAGCGCGATCTGCGTGGCCACCACCGTCGCGAACGCGCGCTGATCGTGGGTCGGCGCAGCGTCGACGCCGAACACCATCGCCCCGATCGTCTGCTCGCGGTAGCGCATCGGCGCGACCAACATTTGCCCCGGCAGCTCGACGCCAAAGAGCTCGGCGACCGAGCGCTCGTGCGTCTCCCTCTCGTCGAAGCCTCGCGCGAAGCGCCTCGCCGCCGCCGCCAGCGCGCCGCGCAGCGCCGGATCGCGCAGCCCCACGCTTCGGTGCGCCCACGCGCCGCTCGGCTCTCGCGTGAACATCACGCCCCACTCGATGCGCCCCGCGTCGAAGCACGCCGAGAGCGCCGCCTCGATCGCAGAGTCAGGGTCGCGGTTGTCCGCGAGCGCCCGCGCCAGCCCGTCGAGGATCGCGATCTCTGCGGACAAGATCGCCGCGCGCCGCGAGAGCGACACGTTGAGCACCACCTGCTTGTCGAGCTGCCGCGCCGCTCGCTCTGCGCGCTCGCTCTGCAGCTCGGGGACGCTCACCGAAGGGCGCTCGCTGGGCGCCTGCGAGAACACCGCGCGCAGCGCGTCGATCAGCGCCTTCAGCGCGGGCTCTCGGTGCACGTACGCGTCGGCGCCGACCCTGCGCGCGAGCGCGCGGTCGGACTCTTCGAGGTAGCTGTTGGTCAGCAGGATGATCTTCGTCTGCGAGAACCGCTCGTCAGCCCGCAGCCGCGCGCACAGCTCGAACCCGTCGATCTGCGGCATGAGCACGTCGGAGACGATCGCGTCCGGCGGCGCTTCGTCGGCGAGCTGCATCGCGTGCGCGCCGTGCGCGCTGCACGTGACCTCGAATCCGAGCCGGCTCAGCCGCACCGTCGCGAGCTTGCGCTGCAGAGGGTCGTCGTCGACGAGCAGCAGACGCTTGCTCCCGAAGCTGACAACAGCTTCGGCGTGCCGCAGCTGCAGCTGCGCGCGCAGCGCTTCGCGGAGCCGCGCCGGGTCGATCGGCTTGGTGATCACCTCGTCGAACCGCGCGAGCGCGAGCCGTCGCTCGTCCGCTTCTTCGAGCAGCCCCGCCAACGCGAGGATCGCGACGTGCTTGCGCTCGCCCTCGCGCAGCCGCTCTGCCACTGCGAAGCCGCTGAGGTCTGGCAAGCCGAGGTCGAGCAGCACGATGTCCGGCGACTCGACGCGCGCGCGCTCGATCCCCTCGAGCCCGCTCGATGCTTCGATGAGCGCCACTGGCTCGTCGATGAGCGACGCCGCGATCAGCGATCGCGTCAGCGCGTTGTCTTCGATCAGCAGCACCCTCGGCTCGGTCATCGAGCGATCCTCCTTCTCGGGACGCGACGGTCTCTTCGATCCTCTGGTGCTCCCAACGAACAGGTCGAAGTTGACCAATCGGACCGAGGCCGAGATCCCTAAAGCTCCCTCCGCCATGACCGAGCCTTGCTCGCGGAGATCTCTTCGAAATACGTCGTCGAATCGACGCCGAACGCTCTCGCCGACCGCGGCGCCGGGCCCCGCTCAACGCTCGCTGCGCTGCGCTCGGAGTCGCTCGACGAAGAACCCGATGATCTCGTCCTTTGCTCGGCTCGTCGGCTCGCCGTCCGCGTCGATCAAGTGCGCTGTGACGACGCTGTGCGCGCAGCCCACCACCCGCTCGAAGAACGGCGGCGGCGCCGGGTGCGCCGAGGACGCGGGCAACACCCTCGCGCAGAAGCGTGACCCGAGCGCGGACTGATACGTCGCGAACCGCTCGCTCGTGCAGAAGCGGTCTTCGTCGAAGCGATACGCCATGACCGTGAGCCCTTCGGCTTCGAGCCGCGCGCGCACCCTCGCGGCTTCGCTCGGCGCGAGCTCGATCCCCGCGGGATCTCCGAGCGGCAGCGACGGCTGACAGAGCACCGGGGCGAGGACCGACGGCTCGAGCATCATGCTCAACGCGAAGTTTCCGGTGAAGCACATCCCGATCGCGCCCACACCGGGGCCGCCGCAGCGCTCGTGCGCGCGTCGCGCGAGCGCGCGGAGCCACCGCGTCACGGGGCTCGACGCCCCCGCGGCAAACGCGTTGAACTCGGCGCTCACGCACGCGCGCTTCATCACCGCCAGCCCTTCGGCGGCCCGCGGATAGGCGCCGTCGATCCCGAACAGCGAGGGCATCCACACGCAAAACCCTGCGTCTCTCACCCACCGCGCGAACCGCGCCACGTGCGGGCTGATCCCGGGCATCTCGGCCATCACGATCACCGCTGGCCCTTCGCCGGCGATGTACACCGCCCGCGTCTCGTCGAGCAGCGTGTGCTCGACCCGCGCGAAATCTTCGAGTCGATCGTCCGTGGCGTCGTCGTTCATGACGGGCAGGGTGCCGGTCGATCGCGACGAGCGTGAGTGGCGGGATCGCCATTGTTCGGTGCATTCTCGCCACATGGCGTTCGTGCACGTGGTGCTCGATGGTGTCGCGGACGGGGCGCTCGGCGTCGGCCTCGACGTGCTCGCTGCCGCCGCGCGCATCGTCGACGCGGGCCTCGTCGCGCACCCGCGATCGAGCGCGCCGTTCGCTCAGCGCGTGCTCTCGATCGACGGCGATCCAGTGCGCTCGGGCGCGGGGCGGTCGATCGCGGTCGACGGAGCGCTCCGCCGCGCGAGGCTCGGCGCCGACGATGTCCTGGTGCTTCCGGGGCTCTCGGCGAGCACCGAGCGCGGGGTCGAGGCGCTCTTGGCCCGCGACGACTCCGTCGACACCGCTGCGGCGCTCGCGCGGGCGGCGGCCAAGGGCGCTCGCGTCGCCGCGTCGTGCTCGGCCACGTTTGTGCTCGCGTCCTCGGGGCTGCTCGACGGACTCGAAGCCACCACCACGTGGTGGTTGTCCGCCGCGTTTGCGCGTCGGTTCTCCAACGTCTCGCTGAGCGCGCGGCGCATGGTCATCGAGAGCGGCCGCGTGATGACCGCGGGATCGGCCTTTGCGCACGCGGACCTGATGCTCGCGCTGCTCGCGCGCGTCGGCGGCGCGACCCTCGCCGAGCGGGTCGCGCGCTACCTCGTGCTCGACGCTCGTCCGTCGCAGTCGCGCTACATGGCGCTCGAACACGTGCGCACGAACGATCCGGCGCTGCGCTCTCTCGAGCGCTTCATCGTCGAGAACGTGCACCGTCAGCTCTCGCTCGACGAGCTCGCGCGCGCCGCTCGCCTCTCGACGCGCACCCTCGCTCGACGCGTGCGCGCCGCGCTCGGGATGAGCCCGATCGAGCTCGTTCAGACCGTGCGCATCCGGCACGCAGCGCACCTGCTCGAGAGCACACGCGAGTCGGTCCAGTCCGTGTCCGAGCGCGTGGGGTACGCGGACGCCGCGGCGTTTCGTCGTGTGTTTCGCAAGGTCATCGGCGAGTCGCCGCGCGCCGCTCGCGCGAAGCTCCCTCGTCCGTCGCGCGCGTCGTAGCCGGGCGACCCGCGCGCGAGCCGTCGCGATCGCAGCGCTCAGCCAAAGCAGCAGTCAGGGCGCGCAGACGCGCGTGATCGATGTAGCGCTCGGCGGGTGATAGCCGTAGCCGCCGGCCGCGACGGTGAGCGTCAGCTCGCGGCCAGTCCATCGAAGGCCGTCGCCCACGGTGAGCGCGCACTCTGCGCATCCAGCGGCAGCCGGCGCTTCGACGGTGAGCGTGGCGACCGTCGACTCTCCGCTCGGCAGCGTGCGGTCTTCGCTGAGCGAGAGCTCGGTCGCGACGACCGCGCCCTCGGCGGTGAGCTGCGTGACCGACGAGCCCAGGTGTCGCAGCCCCGGCGGCGCGTCGCTCACGTCCGCGGCCGCGGTCGCGGCGGTCGTGATGGCGACGATGCGGCAGCCGGTCGCGCGGATCGACGCAGACCAGCCCTGCACGATCGCGGCGCGGCTCGTGAGCGTCAGCTGCGCGTCGAAGCGCCCAGGAGGCGCTTGCGCGGGCGCGCGAACGGCGGCGCCGAGCTCCACGCACGGACCGTCGGTCCATGCGGACATCGCGACGCAACGACCGCTGAAGCCTGGCGCCGGGTAGATCCCGCTCACGAGCGCGCCGCGCAGCGCTGACGCGTCGTCGATCTCGAGGTGACCGTCGACGCGAAAGTCGACGAGCGCCTGGCAGCCCGCGGCGTGGCCGCCCCGAAACAAGAAGTTCGAAAACGCGACGCTGTCTGCGAAATCCCAGGCGCCGTCGCTGTTGAAATCGCCCACCACCCGCGTCGTGCTCGGCGCCGGCGCGCACACCACGCTCGTGCTCGGTCCGTCGGCGGTCGCGTCGCCGCCCGCGTCCGCGTCAGGGCTCGTAGGGCTCGAACATCCCCAAAGCGCTGTGAGCAGGATCAACGGCGTGGTTAGCTCTGCGATCGATGCGACGACCCGGCGCGAGACAGTCATGCGCTCTCATACAGCAACCAGCGCCGAAGCGATGCAGCCTACCGCTGCGATGCGCGCCGCTCGCCGTCGCGCTGCTCGCGTGCGGCGCAGAGCCGCTGGCCCCAAGCGGTCCGAGCGACAACGCTGGAGTCGCCGCGACCGCGCCCGCGGGGCAGCCGGCGAGCTCGAGCGCAGCGTCGCCGTCGGAGCGGTCGAGCTCCTCCCCGGTCCCGCCCGGCAGAGCGCACGCGAGGGCCGTGCAGTACGCCGATCGCAGGATTTCGCGTCGCGGTCAGCGCGAGCGATGGACGTTCGACTCGGCCGTCTCGCGACGCACGATGACCAGCGATCTCGCGCCGCCCCGCCGCGCGACTTCGCTGCTCGGAAACACGATGTACGACGACAGCCTGCCGTCCACGCTGGTCGACGCTGTCGTCGACGCGCGCTACGTGCGCGGAGAGCGTGGCGCACGGCTGCGCGACGCGTTGGCCGCGCTGCCGCCCGAGCGTCAGGCGCTCGGCATCGCGGCGATGAGCGCCGAAGAGGTCGAAGGCACCGACGCGAGGCCGGGGCTGTGCGAGGACCCCGCGTTCGACTTGACCGTCAGCCACTCGGGCGCTCAGTGGGAGCTGCGGTACGTCTCGAACATTCTGGTGCTCACGGAGGCGATGCAGCCCGCGCTCTATGCGCTCTCGTCGGAGTGCACGGCCGCGCTGAGCACCGCGGGCGCCGACGTCGCGCGGGCGGTCGGTGCGGGCTGCGCTGTGGAGGACGAAGCGGCGCATTTTCCCGTGGGGTCTGCGTGCCGAACGTGCCTCTCGACCGACGGAAATCACGGGCGATGCGTGACCGCTGGCGCGTGCCGGGCGCTGATGACCCGCGAGGTGTTCTATGAAGGGACGAGCTACGACGTGGTTCAAGCCCGGATGCTCGCGTGCGCGCCGGACGTGATGACCACGGTCACCCTGTTGGCGCGCGAGCTCGGCGAGGACAACGCTCGACCGAAGGCCTTCGACCACGGCGCGTACTTCGCGTTCTGCCTCCCGTTCACGCCCGCCGGTGAGTCTGCGCCCGTGCCGAATTGCGTCCGCGCGTCCGACGCCAACCAGCGGCCCGCGCGCAGCGACGTCCTCATGGGCTTCGTCGACTACATTCGACGCCCAGGCCAGACGGGGCAGCCCCACCACAATCGCCTGTGGGCGGCCAGCCGCGTCGAGGTCGAAGGGGCAGTGTTCGAGGACATGCCGCTGTATCCGGGTGGCCTCGCGGGCGTCTCCGAGGACTTCGATCACGACGGCTTCGGCTTGCCTCCCAACACGCTTCGTCCGGGCGGGACCGACCGCTCGCGCATCGAGGACACCTTCGCGCTCGATTGGCTCGGCGCGGTCGCGATGAAGACCAGCACCAACATCAACGGTGTCCCGATCTACACGTACAACCACAACCTCTGCACGACGTGGAGCGCGCCCGCGGCGGACGGCCACAGCACGTGCCAGATCCCCATCTTTACGAACACGTTTCAGCCCGCGGACGACGACCGCTGGAAGAACGACTGGGCCGCGTACCTCGCGCAGCGCGCGCCGCTTCGGATTGTTGTCGCGCCGGTGCTCACCTTGGCGGCGACGGGGCGCATCGACCCGAGCGTTCCGGGCGGACACATTCCGCAGGTGATGGGCTCGACCACGCTCGCTGACCCCGAGTGGGAGAACTGTCGCTGGCCGACGACGTTCGTTCCGGACGAGATGGCCAACTATGAGACCGTGGATTTTCCCGGTGAATATACGTTTACCTCGCAGACGTGGCGCCTCGGTCGAACGACGCCTGCGCAGGCGCGGGTGATGCTCGCCACCAATTGGCATCGCAACTTTTGTTTCCAATCGCACGCGCCATAGCGTCGCGCGGCGCGCTCGAACACCGGCGATTCAGTGCGCCGAATCGCTGTCGGCTCGTGACGCGTCGAGCTCTCGCTGCGCGCGCTCGGCGGCGCGTCGGCGCTTCACATAGGACGCGAGCTGCTGTGCCCCGACCAGCGCCACGCTGACCACCGTCACGGCGACGACGTTCGCTCGCAGCCAGCGCGTGAGCGCCTCGGTCCACTGCGTCGCCGCGCTTCCGAGCAGCAGAGAGAACAGCACGAACACCACCTGCCCGAGCGCCATCCACGGCGCAAATGTCCGCAGCGGCGTGCGCGTCACGCCCGCCACGGTGCAGCACGTGTACGACGGCCAGAGCAGCAACGACGCCGCGGTGTACCGCACGAACACGGTCTCGAACCACAGCAGCAGCCTGTGCACCGACGCGAACCGCTTCGCGGCCGCTTCGAGCACCGCGCGGCCGTACAGCAGCCCGAAGCCGTACGTCGACGCCATCGCGATGATCCGTCGCAGCACTGCGAGCGGAACCAACACCTCCGGTCCGAGCCGCGGCGCCAGCAACACAATGTTGCGCATGTCCGCCGACGAGAGCAGCAGCGCGATCGGGTGCTCGACGAGCAAGTACGGGAGCATCGCCGTCCCCACGGTGCTCACGACGAAGGTGCCCACGATCAACGCCTGAATCGCCCGACGCTGCGCGCTCGACAGCGCGTCGATCGGCTTGTCGTCAGCCACAGCCACTCCAGCGCTCGCTCGTTCGCTCATCGCCCGCTCGACCTATAGTGCCGAGCGCGCGCGACGTAAGCGGCGCTCATCGCCGGCTCCACACGCTCGCAACGCTCGGCGCTCACAGCAGCGGCCCGCAGCGCATCTGCCTGGGGTAACAAATCTCGCTGAATCCACGGACATCCGGGCACTCGTCGCTGCTCGCGCACACGCACGACGTCGCCGCGACGCACGGGCCCCAGCAGGTCCCGAGCACGCTCGGCGCCTCTCCGCTCGCGCACACAGGCGGCACCCGCTCGCACGTCACCCTTCGGCTGTCGCAGCTCGGTCCGCTGGGGCTCGCTGCGTCCGCTGCGTCCGCGATGCTCGCTGCGTCGCCGCCTTCGGCGCGCGCATCGTCGACGCGGCTGTCTCGTGGCTCGACGGGGTCGTCGCTGGCGTCGTCGACGACGCTGGTCTCCCGCGTCGCGCTGCTGTCAGTCTGAACGTCGATCGCGTGTGTGTCCGTGGAGTTTGCGTCCATCGCCCCGTCGGCACCGCTGTCGCTCGGCGTCGTGCTCGCTGCGCATCGCGCGAGCGAGAGCGCGACGAGCATCCACGAGAGCGACGGGCGGCGAACAACCTTGGCTTCGAGCATCACGCAGCGACGATAGCGCGCTTCTCTCTCCGGTCCTCTGCGATGCCCGTCGCGGCGCGCTAGCATCTTCGCCATGTCGATCTCCCTCCTTCCGGTGGCCCTGCGCCCTCCGGCCCGCGCGACGGTCTTCGCGTGCGTCGCGCTGCCTGTTGCGATCGCGGGACTCGCGCTGGCCACGACGGCCGCGCAGCTCGACGCGCGCGCCTCTCCGTGGCTCTTGCTGTGGCCGCTGGGTCGAGCGTTGCTGGTCGCCGCGATCGCGAGCGTTGTGGCCCGGCCGCGCCACGTCGTGTTGGCGGCAGCGGCAGCGCTGCTCGCGTTCGACGCGCTCAACGGCGTCGTCGATCACCCGTGGGAGCTTCGTCAGTCCCTCGCGTCTGCGCCGTTCTCCGCCGCGGCGAGGCTGCTGGCGGTGGCGCCGATGCTCTTCGTGGCCGCTCATGCGCGGTCGGGCGAGACCGTCGGCGCGCGCGCGCCGCTGTTGCTGATCACGGCGGGCTTCTCGGCGCTCGGCGCGGCGTGGGCGTGGATGATTTCTGATTGCGAGCCGGGGCCGCACTGGCTCTTCACTGCGGTGGCCATCGGCGCTCCAGCCGCGGGCGCGCTGCTCGCCGTCGCGGCCCTCGTGGCGTACTCCCGCGACAAGCGCGCGCAGGAGCGGTGGTTTTCGCGCGTCTACGAAGGCGTCGAGTCGACCGCGGTGCTGCGCGAGAGAGAGCCTGGTGACCCGCCGCTGCCGCACCACGCGCTGCCTGCCGAGCGCAACACGCTGGTGCTGTGCGCGAAGGTCAGCGATGACCGCGCGACGTACCGAGAAGGGACGCACGAGGTTCCGGCGCTCGCGGTGCCTCCCACGTTGAAGGACGCGCTCGCGCCCTCGAAGGCCGCGCTGGACATCCCGGCGGGGCTGCTGTTCGGCCTCGTCGCGGCGCTGCTGATGCTGGGCGTCGCCGCGGGATTCTTGCTGCAAACACAGGCGTAAGCGCGCCTCGCAGCGAGCGCTGAGCAGCGAGGCGTTGATCGTGGTGACGCTCTACGGCGAGATCACGATGCGACCGACCTGCTCGAACGCGCCGCTCGCGGACCACTCGGTGTAGACGCGCAGCGGGCTCGCGACGGCGTCGATGCGCGCTTCGGTGGGCAGCCTGTCCATCGCCGCAGGCGTGAGCGCCGCGCCGCGGCCGACGATCGTGCGGTGCGCGACGGCGCTCTGCAGCGCTGCGACGGCGAACTGCGAGCAGAACATGTTGCTGTACGAGGGCGGACCACCTTCACGCTCGAAGCTCGCGGCGAACTCGTGCGCGCTGGTGCGCGCGCCGCCGCCCCACGCGGCGTCGCGCACGAAGACCTCCATCGGAACTCGATACGTCATCCGCCCCGTCGCCCATCGCCGCGCGACGGCGACGACCGCGCTCGCCACCTGTGGATCGCGGTGACGAAGCACGCGCCAGGTGGTGCGAAGGCGATACGGAGCAAAGAGGCTCCAGGTGTTCACCTTCGCGTCGTCGATGCCGGTGCCAAAGGCCTCGGCGGTCCTTCCGTCGCCGAGGTAGATGGCCATGTGCAGGGCGTTGGGGTTGCCCGAGGCCAACGCGCGCGAGAAGCGTCCTTCTTCGATGCGAAACAGGTCTCTCACTGCTTGCGCCGTAAAGTTGACCGCGTCCGACGTGGCTTGCGCTGCCGACTGTCCCCCGTGGATCAACGCGTTGATGATCTGCCCGTCGACCGGGTCCGACGGATCGGCGTAGCGAAACAAGAAGTCTCCCGGCCTGAGGACCGACTGAACGTTGGCGGCCGAGACGGGCACGTGCGGGAGCGAGTCGATCGGCGTCGCGCGGTGCGCGAAGCAGCCCGCGCTGAGGACCAGCAGCGAGCTCACGAGAAGGCGGCGCATGACGCTTCGACGCTCGATCGGGCTGGGGCGTTGCGCACAAACTCTGCGAGAACGGTGCTTGTTTCCGCTGCCCCGGCTCGTCCGCGAGCGCGCCGGCGCGGAGCGCTTCGTGCTGGCGCAAACGCGCGGTGATCGAGGGGATGTCGCTCAGCGAAGAGTTCGGCCGATCGCTCGCTGATCGAACCGCGGCGACGGTCGTGGTCGTCGCGTTCACCGGCTGTGCACGCGCAGCGCGCCGACGCTGCTGTGGCTGCCGTAGCGCTCTTCGCTCGCGAACATCTCGAGGTTGAACGCGCCCGTCCCCGAAGGAGCGCAGAGAAATCGCACGCTCGTCGCCGTCGCGTCGTCGCTGGTGCAGCGCTCGGCTTCGACTCCATCGTCGCGATACAGCGCCGCCATCAACGAGCGTCCGCGCGGGTTGTCGATGCGCAGCTCGAACGGCCCGCGCACGTCGAACTCGCCGCGCGACGGCTCGAGCAACGTCAGCCCTTGCGCGAAGAAATCCGGTCGAAGCAGCGGCATTCGCAGGTACTCGCCCTCGGTCCGGGCGGGCTCGAGCAGCTGCCAGCGCGGCTCGTCCGGCCAGTGCCGCGAGACAAACGCCTCGGGCGGCGTGAGGAAGTACATGGCCGAGTAGCTCTTGTGAAAGCTCGTGGCGTCGACGTAGCCCGCGTCCCACGTGGTGTCGATCAGCCGCCATTGGTTGTCGAGGCGAACGACGTTCCACGCGTGGCCTTCGCCCATGCCGTCGGCGATGACGCCGCGCGCGCGGCCGACGATGGTCTTCACCTCGAGGCCCGCGGCGGTCGCGATGGCCTCGAAGAGCGCCGAGTACCCGGCGCACACCGAGAGCCGCGTGCGAAACACCGTGTCTGCGTCCTGCGGCGGATACCGGTGCGCCCGATACGACGGAACGTCGTACGCCACGCGATCCGCCACGTAGTCGTGCACGGCCTTGGCGAGCTCGTAGCGGTCGGTGATGCGCGAAGCGAGGTAGCGCCCCACGCTCTGCGGGCTGACCTCTTCGCTCGCGGGCAGCTCGCGCACGGCGACGTGCAGCTCAGCGACGAACGGCCACGCGTGCGGGTCTCGCGCGGGCGCAGCGGCGGGCGCGGGCTCGACCGGACGCTGCGGCGCTGGATCGCCGCCGGGCTGTGGTTGCGTCGCTGCGATGGTGGTTCGCGTTTCGACGGGGCGGGGCGGCGGCCTGTGTCCCGGCCGGTGCAGGGGGTTGTCGTCGGTGAGCGTGTAGAGCCAGTGCGACCCGGCAGCGGCGCGCAACAGCCAGCGCCGCGCGTCAGCGGCCCACGGCTCGCGACGACCGTCGAGCATCCAATCGCCCCGCGCGTTGAGCGACAGAAACACGCGCTGCGGGCTTCGCGCGAGCAGCGCGCCCGAGAACAGCAAGCTCGCGAAGAGCGTCCGCAAGACGAGCCGATCACCGAGCGTGAGCACGTGCGGCTTCACCTTCGAGTCCCGCGATCGACGCCACTTCGCAAGCAGCTCCCACAGCGCCGGAACCACTGGAAACACCAGCAGCGCCGACGCGATCGCCACCCGCGTCGAGCCGCCAGATCGGGCTGCGATCGACGACGCCACCCACGCGGCGAACAACGGCGCGACCACGACGATGGCGATCCAGAGGAGCTTGAGCGCCCCGAGCACGAGCACGCCCAGCGCGCGGAGCGCGACGGGTCCCTTCGCTTGCTTCACGATGCGGCAGCGTAGCAACAACGGCGCGATGGGGCCCGGAGCAGCGGGGCGAGCGGGCCGCGCGCGGCCGTGAACCGCTGGGATTCAGCGGCGGAGCGCGGCGCTACAGCGCGGCGCGGGCGACCATCACGATCCCGGCGACACCCACGAACCACACCGCCGTGCGCACGTACGGAACACCTGCGAGGTACACCCCCCAGTACACGACCCGCGCCCAGAAGAAGACCGTCGCGCCAGGCGCCGCGTCGGCGCCCCTTCCGGCGAACCGCGCAGCAGCCACGACCGCGACGAACATCACCATCGCTTCGAGCATGTTCTTGGCAGCGCGATCTGCGCGACCCGCGAGCGCAGAGCCCTCGACCGCGGTGTCTCGATTGCCGAAGGCGATCTTCAGTCCGCCGGGCGTCCAGCCCTTCGAGCGCAGCATGCTCGCGCTGAGCAGCATCACCAACGTGAGCGCAGAGGAGTACACCAGCGCTTGGACGTCGGTCATCGCGTCGTGCTCCCTTGCGTTCGAGCCACAGCGTCGATCATCTCATCGAGCGACATGGCGCTCTGCCCCGTTCGCAAGAGCTCTTGACGCAGCCACGCGCAAGCTTCGTCGGTCGTCGCACACACGCGCTGAGCGAACCTGCGGCGCGACAAGAGATTGATGCCCGTCATCACGCCACGAACTGCTGCGCCCATGAACCCACCGGCAGGATTCACCAACGCGTGCGCGATCATCTGTTCTTCGAACTCGCTCCACGTCTCGGCGACCTCTTTGCGAAAGCCGTCATCGGGCGTGGTCGCAGGCGCTTCTTTGAGAATCACCATCACCGCGACCTTGCGATCACCCTTGCCGAGCCACCCCCGCAGGGCGAGCCGCGTGGCGCGCATGGCCTCGACCGACGACTCTGTTGATCGATCGATCAACAAGTTGTCCACGAGAGAGACGGTCCCCCCAGCGTATGTGCTTCGCGTTTCGACAAGCCGGGTCATCGAGGCAACGGATAGCACACCCGACGCCTCCCACGATCAACGGGAGTCCACGATCAGCCCCATCTCGACCACCATCCGTTCCATGACTCGCGTCCCGAAGGCTGACGCTTACGATGCGGGCACAGGTCGAGTCCGTGGACGGTGACCGCTGCGTGTGCGCGCTTCTCTCGCACGAGACGGGCACGCTCGAGCGACGCCTCTCGGTCACCGACCTCGACCGCGCCCCGCGCGCCACAGCGCCACGACCAACAGCGCGACGCCAGCGCAGCTGCTCACCGCGGCGAGCAGCAGTCGCACCGCGCCGCTCGGCGCGAAGGCCTCGCTGAGGATCGCGTAGACAGCGCTCGCCGTCAGCGGCATGGCGGCCAGCGCGAGCAGGTTGCGCGTCGCGATCGGCGCGCCGAAGGACACAAGCGCGCTGTCGTCACCGTCACGGTTGCGAGCGTCACGACGGATCGCCAGCGACACGATCGCCACCAGCGCGAGCAAGACGAGCGTCGCGAGCTTCGCTCTCGGAACGGTGACCACAAAGAAGAAGCCCAACACCAACGCGCTCGCGACGGACACGCCGACGCGTGACGGGCGATATCGCTCGGGCGTCGACGCGGCGATGGCAGCGTGCGCGAGCGCGAGGCCCGCCGTCGCGAGCGTCGCGTGCAGCGAGAACGCCGCGGGAGCGACGCGCACCCACGCGGGTTCTGCGCGCCATCCGTTGCCCCAAACGCCCCACAACACGCCGAGCCCCACGGACAGCGCGAGCGTCGGCACGTACGACTTCGGGCCGGTGCGCCGCAGCGCTCGGCCGAGCCCGTACCAGCCCAAGCACAACGAGAGCGGCGCGTGCCACGCGAGCGCCGTCCACGCGATCGTGAACGGAAACGGCATCGAAGCGTCGCCGAACAGCGTCATGGCGAACACCCCCTCGTCCACCCAGCCGAAGAGCGCGCCGACGAGCAACGCAGACCAACCCCCACGTACGCGCCCGTGGTGGATCACCGCGAGCGTGAGATACCCGAGCAAGCTGTAGAACAGCCACCCGAGCAAGCGACCCAGCGCCGTGTCGCCTGGTCGCCACACGGACCAGAAGACCGTCTCGGAGAAGAAGAAGAGAACGTAGCCCGTCCCCAGGACGAGTCCGGCGCGGCGCAGCGCGCTCATGGCCCGTCGCAGCGCAGCGTCGCGAGGCGCGCCACCCCGTTGCGCGTGCGTCGATCGAACTGCTGCACGAGCATCCACGTGCCCGCCGCCGTCGACGACAGCTCTGGATCGCGACGGTTGCCACGGGCCGAACCGATCACCGCCGCGGTGCTCGCGGCGAGGGCCAAGGTCTGCGTCGAAGACCCCGCTTTCACCAAGGCTGACGCGCGAAGGTCTCCCTCGGTCCACGCGAGGACCACGCGCGGGCCCTGCGCCGAGAGCGCGGGCGCAAACGCGTTGGCCCTCGCTGGCGCGACGAGCACCGTCGGCGCGACGGTCGCGCGGCGATCGGTCAACGTCGCCCCGATCAGCTCGTACCTTCCGCTGGAGTCGTTGAACCTCGACCACGCAGCGTCGAACGCGCGTCCCCGCGCGACGAGGGTCGGCGCGCCAAGGCGTCCTCGATCGAGCTCGCGCGGCGCCGCGTCGGCCACACCCGCGGCCGAAAACGAGAGCGCGAACATCCGTCCCCGCGACGGCCACAGCGCGATCCCGCCGTCGGCGCCGACGGCGAGCGCCATCGGCGGTGACTCGGGCTCGGGGGCCGGATTCGCGGCGGCCGCAGCGCGCTGCATCGCGAGCGTCTCCGAGTACAACAGCTGCGCGACCGGCGCGCGTCCCGGGACAAACGTCAGCAGCCGCAGCTCGCGCGGCGCGTCGGGGGCGAGCGTGACGCCCTGCCAGCGGTCGTCGAGGTCGCACGTTCCGCCGTAGCTGCGCGCGCGCATGCCCCAGGTTGCGACGTAGACCGCGCTGGCCGTGTGCGCCTCGGCGAGCCGCTCGAGCTCGAGGTGTTGCCCGATCGAGCGCGCGATGCTCGGTCGGTCGTAGGCGACCCCGTAGCGAATCATCGGGTCTGCGTCGGTCGTCGGATCGTGCACCGAGAACGTCGTCGTGCACGGCAGCCCGTCGAACACCGTCGTGCGCAGCTCCACGTTGGGCGCGCACGCGCCGCCGACGATCCCGTTGGCCTCGAACGACACCGGCCGCGCGGGGATCGGCCCGTTCCAAGATGCATAGCCGCCCCACCGGTCGTGGCCTTCGACGTCGTCGACCGAGTCCCACATCAAGCTGACGGCGCCGCCTCGCTCGTTGACCGCGATCCGCGCGTCGAAGAGCGGCCCCTCGGCGACCGCGATCGTGCTCTCGCTCACAACACTGCACGAGCTCGTCGAGGCCGAAGCGCGCTGCGCGAGCGCGCTCGCGCCCATCGACGCAACACAGCCGAACAGCGCGACCGACACGACTCGCTTCATTCGTTGATTGTGCATGGTGCGCCGATCGTGCGCGACCGCGCAACGCCCACCCCGAGCGGCGAAGCAGCGCTCAGCTGAGCGCGACGATCTGGCTCGGCAGCGTCAGGTCTTCGATGAACTCTTCGCCCATCTTGCGCGCCCTGCTGTCGGTGCTGCGGTAGCGCCACACGACGGTGACGGGTTTGCCGTGGCCGTGCGCGTCTTCGAGCACGTCGAGCAGGTCCATCACGCACCGGACGCTGCTGGTGTTCATGTAGACGATCTGCAGGTCCAGCGTGAGGCCGTCGCTCGCGCAGTGCGCGCGGGTCCACTCGATGATCGGACGAAAGAACTGAAACGCGTTCTCGGGGTACGACTCGCCCTTCAGCGTCAGCGTGTTGGCCTGCGCGTCGAACGACACCGACGGCGTCGTCTCGGTCCCAGCGATGTCAGAAATGCTCGTCACGATTCAAACCTCAGCCAACAGGGAGAAGAACGTCAGCCCCGTCGGGCGCTGCTGAAGCTCGTACGTGATGGGCGACGCCGCGTGGCGCGCGATCGTGAGCAATCCGAGCCCCGCGCCCTCTCCCTCCGCCACGGGCGCGCTGCGCATCTGCTTCTTGTACATCGCTTTGAGCCCCGCCCCGTCCAGCGCACGAATCTCGTCGAGCCTGCTCTTCAGCGGCCCGACGCTCTCGGACAGCAGCCAATTGCCCGCGATCAGCGACGTGTGCGCGCCCGAGCGGCCGATCACGATGATCCCGTTCGACGACCCGACGCCCTTCGCCGCGAGCCCCTCGCTGTGCCGCGCGACGTAGCGCTGAATGTTCTGCGCCATCTCGATGTACACCGAGAACACGCCGGTGACCTCGGTCTCGTCCGACTGCTCGTGCTGCAAGTACGCGCGCAGCGCAGCGCCGAAATGCTGAATGATCCCTGAGGTGAAGGGGCCGTTGAAGCAGAGCTGGACGTTGGCGTTGTTGAGCTGCTCGCCGAGCTCGATGAGCGTTGCGACCGACAATGACGCTAACATTTGCTCCGCGATCGTAGCGCGCTGAGCGCGACCTCGGCTATAGCAGCGGTGGATCATGGCGCTCGACGAGCACACCCGCGTCATCGCTGAGCTACTCGACGATCCGACGCTCGCGCAGCAGCCGACGCTGCGGTCCGCGATCGTGCGGCTCGCCGAGCTCGCGTCGGTCGCCGAGGGCAAAGCCAACGCCGTCCAGTCGCTGCTCGCCCAGCAAGACCGCGACACGCGAACGCTTCGAGCGGCGCTCGAAGCGCTGCAGTCCGAGCGCCGCGCGCAGCTCGCCTCGTCCATTCGCCTCGTCGCGAGCGGGACGCCCGACGCGCTTCACGGCCCCGTCGAAGCCTGCGCCGCCAACGAGCCCGGCGAGGCTGGCTTCAACGCCGTCGCAGACTTTCGCGTCATCGACGGCGCGCGCGCGCTGCTCTCGCTCGCGCAGAGCTCGCTCGACGGCGTCAACGCAGCGCTCCTGCTCGCCGAGTGGCGGACGTTCTTCTTCGACCCCGCGCGAAGCCAAGACGGCGCGCCGCTCGACGCGCTGTGCGAGCAGTGGTCGCGGCTCCGATCGGCGCACGGATGCGAAGACGCCGCCCTGTGGTGCGCGGTGATCGACCTGCAGCGCAGCGAGCTCGTCGCGCGGTGCGTCGGCGCATGCAACGGCGCGCTCGTCGTCGGTCGCTCGGTCCTCCCCCTGGCCGACTGCGAGCTCGCGCTCGCGCCGCAACAAGCGCTCTTCGCGCTCAACCGAAGCGCCGCCGAGCGGCTGTGCGTGAGCGGCCCGTGCAAGAGCCGCGCGGGCGTCGAGGCGCTGAGCGCGCTCTCGGTCGCGCAGCTGCCCGCGACGCTGCGCGAGTCCCCGTCGACGCAGCCGTTCGCCGCGCTGGCCCTCGCCATCACCAGGCCTGTCCCCGCTGCGCCGAGCGCGTCGCTGCCGCTGCCAGAGCTCGGCGACGAAGAGGCAGAGCTCGCGTGGGTCGAGAGCATCGGCCGCAGCGGCGCCGCGAGCCCCGAGGCGGTCCGCGGTCTGGCCAGCCGGTACACGCGCCTCGCGCGGCGGCTCGTGAAGATCGAGAAGATCAGCGACTCGTACCAGCGCGAGCTGCGCACGACGAACCTCGCGCTCGAAGAGGCAAACGCCGACCTCGCCGAGTTCTCTGGCCGCGTCGCGCACGATTTGAAGAGCCCGCTCGCCGCGATCATCGGCTTCGCGTCGATGCTGGGCGAAGAGCCGTTTTGCTCGGACGCGCAGCTCGTCGGCTCGACGGTGAAGGACATCGTGTGGTCCAGCGAGAAGATGGTCGAGATCATCGACGCCCTCTTGCTGCTGGCCAAGGCGCGGCGAGGGGCTGTCCCCATGGAGCCCGTGCGCGTGGCGTCGGTGTTCGAGCAAGCGCTCAAACGCGTCGAGGTGCTCGCCGCCGAGCGCGGCGCGTCGGTGCGCACCGACGGTCGCGAGTGCGTCGCGCTCGGGCACGCCGCGTGGATCGAAGCCGCCGTCGTCAACCTGGTGAGCAACGCCGTTCGCTACGGCGGCGCGCCGCCCAGCGTGTCGATCACCGCGAGCGAAGAAGGTCCGCGCGTGGTGATCAGCGTGAGCGACAACGGCCGCGGGCTGAGCGAGGCCGACCGCGCCAGGCTGTTTCAACCGTTCGTGCGGCTCTCGAAGGACGCCGGAGGGCACGGGCTCGGCCTCATGATCGTTCGCCGCGTGGTCGAACGAATGAACGGCAGCGTGCACGTCAGCTCTGTCGTCGGACAGGGCTCGGTGTTCTCCATCTCGCTGCCGAGGCCGAGCGCAGAGGCGACGGTGCTCCCTTGAAGTGGTGCGACGCGTGCGAGTTCTTCGTCTCGCGCGAGGACGGCGTGTGCGAGCTCTGCGGGCAGGATCGCAGCGGGACCGAGCCGCTCGTCGACTCGCGCTACCGACTCGGCCCGCAGCTCGGCGCCGGAGGAATGGGCGCGGTCTACTCCGCGCTCGACGTCACCCTCAACCGCCGCGCCGCAGTGAAGTTTCAGCACGCGCAGTCGACGCCGCTGACCGCGTTCAAGCTGCAGCAATTTCGCAGAGAGGCCTCGGCGATCGCCGCCGTGCGCAGCCCTCACGTCGCGGACCTGTACTCGTTTGGCTTGCACGACGGGCGGCCGTTCTTCGCGATGGAGTTCGTCAACGGCGCGAGCCTCGCGTCGCTGTTGTCGCCAGAGCCCAAGCGGCCGCTGCCTACGCTGCGCGCGCTCACGTTGGCGCGGGACATCGCCGTCGGGCTGAGCGCCGTGCACGCCACGGGCATCGTTCACTGCGACGTCAAGCCCAGCAACATCGTCATCGAAGAGGGCACCGGCCGCCCAGTGCTCGTGGACTTCGGCATCGCCACGCTCTCGGGGTCGTTTCACGGCGACGACGTCGACATCGCAGGGACGCCTGGATACATGGCGCCCGAGCAAGCGGTCCCCGAGCACGTGATCGTCCCCGCCACCGACGTCTACGCGCTCGGGTGCACGATGTTCGAGGCGCTCACCGGCAGGCTCCCGTTTCAAGCGCCCAACGTCCTGCGAATGATGATGGCGCACGTCAACGATGAGCCCCCGAAGCCTTCGTCCGTCGAGCCCGCGCTCGCGCCCCTCGACGCGATCGTCCGCCGAGCGCTCGAGAAATCACCGAGCGAGCGATACACGACGGCGCTGGCCTTCGCGCACGCGATCGAGTCGGTCATCCCGGCGTTCGAGCGCAACCGCGCCGCGAGCTCGGATCACACGTCGACGGCGCCGGTCGGGCTGCGCGCGTTGATCATCGACGACGACCCCATGCTGGTGCGGCTCGCGACGCGCGCAGTCGAGACCGCGTTTCGAGGCGTCGACATCCTGGTGGACGTCGCGAACTCCGGCGACGAAGCGCTCGAGCGATGGCAGTTCGCGCCGGACCTCGTCGTGCTCGACCTGCACATGCCCGGGCTCGACGGGACCGACACGCTGGCCCTGCTGCGAGAGCGCAAGCGCGGAGCGCAGATGCGCGCCCTCGCGTGGACCGCGCGACCGGTGCCCGAAGCCGTGCGAAAGTTTCAGGCGCTCGGGGTCGAGCAGGTGCTGCAGAAGCCGCTGACGTTTCAGAAGTTGGTCGCGGAGCTGCGCGCGATCGGACTGAAAAAAGGCTGGGTTCTGCCCGCAGAGCTGCCGACGATCTCAGGTGGCAATCGGGGCTGACCAGCTGCCGCCCCAGCCGTTGTAGAGCTCGCGCAGAAACCGCTCCCACTCGGCGTGCGAACGATAGAGCGGATACGGCTCGGGGCGGGTCGCGTTGCCGCTGTCCCACACGACGTCGAACTGACCGTCGCGCCGCGCGCGGCCGATGCGAACGCTCTTCCAGCAGTGCCCCGTGTCCGCGTCGACCGAGACCACGCCTTCGGGCGCGTCGTAGCTCTGCGAGAGCATCGAGCGACGAATCGCAGCGGGCGTGACGGTGCCCGCGTCCCGCACGGCGAGCGCCCAGAGGTGGACGCCGAAGTACGCCGCCTCCATCGGGTCCGAGAGCGTCCGCGTCGCGCCGTGCCGCGCGCGAAATCGCTGAATCCACTGGCGGTTCTTCGCGAGCGTGAGGGACTGAAAGTAGTTCCACGCGGCGAAGTCACCGTCGACCTGCTCGCCTTGCAGGGACTGAAGCTCGGGCTCCGCGATGCTAAACGACAGCGTCGGCGAGCGCGACGGCGTCACGCCCGCGGCGCGCAGCGCGCGAAAGAACGCGTTGTTCGTGTCGCCGTTGATCGTGTTCAAGATCACCGCCGGGCGCGCGTCGGCGATCTCGCGCACCACCGACTGAACGTCCCGCGATCCCAGCGCGAAATACCGCTCGCCCACCAGCGTCGCCCCGATCGCCCGAAGCTGATCCTTGATGATCGCGTTGGCCGTGCGCGGAAACACATAGTCCGAGCCCACCAGAAAGAAGCTGCGCCCGATGTTCTCGAACGCCCACGCCACGGCCGGCGTAATCTGCTGGTTCGGCGCCGCGCCCGTGTAGATCACGTTGGCGCTCTGCTCGAGCCCCTCGTACTGCACTGGGTACACCAGCAAGTGCTGCAGCCGCTCGAACACCGGCACCACGCTCTTGCGGCTCGCCGAGGTCCAGCAGCCGAACACCGTCGCGATGTCGCCGCGACGACAGAGCGCCTCTGCCTCGCGCGCGAAGCGAGCGGGGCTCGAGCCGCCGTCGATCACCACGGGCTCGACAGTTCGACCGAGCACTCCGCCCGCGGCGTTGATCTCGTCGATGGCCATCACCGTCGCGTCGATCACAGGGCGCTCGCTCGCGCTCATCGTTCCGGTCATCGAGTGCAGCACGCCGACGCGGATCGGCTGCCGCTTCATGGCGCGCGCCACGGCCGTCGCCGTCGTCCCGACCACCGCCGCTGCTGCGCCGGCCTTCAGCCACGCGCGTCGAGTCTGGTGCGTCGTCACGCTACGCCTCGCTGTTGTCCAAACTGCTCGTGCGCGAGCGAGAGCCCGAGCACCGTCACGTCGTCGCGCTGCCGCCTCGCGCCGCGCGCGCGCACCACGTTGGCGTCGATTTCGCGCACCGCCACGTCGATGTCCTTCGACGCTCGCTCGCGCAACATCTCGAGCAACCGATCGCTGCCGAGCCCTTCGCCGTGCTCTCCCACAGGCTCGTCGAGGATCCCGTCCGAGCACAGCAAGATCGAGTCGATCGTCATCGGATCGAGCGTGTGCTCGACGAACGGCACGGCCTTGCGACGGCCTGCGTAGCCCAAGCCGATGCGCCGCCCCGCGATGGTCTCGCACGCGCCGTCGACCGTTCGGTAGACGAGCGCGATGCCGGCGCCCGCGAAGCGCAGCGGCTGTCCGGGCGCGGCGTGCAGCAGCGCGACGTCCATGCCGAGCGCGATGCCCTCTCCGCGCGCGCGCTCGAAGACCTGCTCGAGCTTGCGGTCGAGCTCGCGGAGCACCTCTGCGGGGCCGCGGCTCTGGTGGCTGGCGATCGCGTGCGAGCACATCGCCGAGGCGAACATCGCCGTCATCGCAGCGGCGATCCCGTGCCCGGTGCAGTCGATCATCGCGGCGATGAAGCCTCCGTTCGGCGTCGGCTCGATGAAGGCGAGGTCTCCGCCCACTTGATCGAGCGGTCGCCACACGAGCACGGACTTGCGCACGAGCGCGGGGCACTCGCTCTCGGACGGGAGCATCGAGCTCTCGATCTTGCGCGCCAGGTCGATGCTCTCTTGGATGCGCGCGCCGCGCTCGGTGAGCTCTCGCGTGCGCTGGGCGACGAGCGCTTCGAGCCCTTCGGTGTGCCCTTGGATCTTCGAGAGCATCTCGTTGAACACGTTGCCGAGCTGCGCGATCTCGTCGTCGCCGACGACGCTCACGCGCGCGTCGAGCGCGCCGTCCATGACCGACGAGGACGCTTTGGTGAGCGCGGCGACGGGCCTCGCGACGCGCAGGGCCACCCAGATCGCGACGACCATCGCGAGCAGCGCCGCGACCCCACACGAGGCGACGGCCATCGCGCGGAGCTGCCTCGACGCCGAGAACGCCTGCGCCTCGGACACGTGCGTCACGACGCCCCAGCGCACCGACGGAACATACCTCCACACGGCGTACACGCTCTGTTGCTGATCGACCGCGCGTCGGCCGTCGCCGCGGGCGCCGCGCAAGGCGAGGGCTTCGATCGACTCGGCGCGGACGGGCGTGGCGTCTTCGAAGACGCCGTGCGTTTGCGTCGCGCTGTCGGTGACGATCCGCGGGACGCCGTCGAGGTAGCCGACGACGCGGATGGTTCCGCTCGAGCCGACGCCGCGGACGGTCTGCGCGTTGCGGGCGATCTCGGCCTCGTCGACCTCGCCCACGATCACGCCGACGACCCGCCCGTCGTCGAACACCGGCGCCGCGATAAACGCGCTCGCGCTGCGCTGATGCGCGAGGATCGAGCTCTGCGTCGAGAACTCAGAGAACTCGGTCTCGCCGAGCATCCTCGCGCGGTCGAACACCGCGGCGATGTACGTTCCTCGCAGCTGCGATGCGCGCAAGCTCTGCCCTTGCAGCTGCGTCTCGCGCGCCGAGGACACCACGACGCCTTGCGGGTCGACGGCCACGAGGTTGCGAAACGCCAGCGTCACCGCTTGCAGCCGCAGCGTCTGCGCGAGCTGCGCGCGCCGCGCTTCGACCTCGCCGCTCGGCCCCGACGCGAAGCTCTGTCGAAGCTCTGCCGTCGAGGCGAAGCCCCTCAGCGCGTTGCGTCGCCGCTGCGCCCACGCGTCGATGCGCTCGGCGTTGGTGTCGACCGCGGCGAGCAGTCGATTGCGAAGCTCGATCTCCAGCGTCTTGTGGGCGATCGAAAACGCCAGCGCGCCGATGAGCGCCGCCGGCAAGAGCGCAGAGACGAGCAGCCACAGCGCGAGCCGTACGCTGAACCGCTTGTGAATCGCCACGCTGGTGCGCGCGTTGGCCTGAGTGGCTGTCACGACGACGCAGTATGCACCGAGTACGTCGACGCTCGCGACGGCGGATGGAGAATGTTCTGATTTTATTCTGCCGCTTGTGTTTCCGTGCAATCGCCGCGCTTCGCGGGGCGTCCAGGCTTTGCGTCGGCGTCTGCGTCCCGGCGCCGCGTGGCGACAGACCCGACCTCGGCTCGACGGCAGCGAGTACCATTGAGCCCCTCTCGCCGCTCGAAGCGACGTGGCTGCATCCAGGGTGCACGCGCGAGTACAACGCGCGCTGCGGCCTCGACGATCGCTACGCGATGATCAACGGAACCGGCTACTGACCGCGCCGCCGCTGATCCTTCGCTCAATCGCGCGCGCGGACCCAGGGTCGCTCGTCGCGATATGCCTCGATCAACATCGCGACGAACGCTCGCACCGCGCTCGTGGGCTTCTTCGTCGCCGTCAGCAGCTGCAGCGTCGCCGCCGGCGCGCGGTGCTGCGTCAGCAGCTCGACCAGCGCTCCCCGCGCGAGCGACTGGCGACACAGGTACCAGGGCAACAGCCCGATGCCTGCGCCGTCGAGCAGGCACTGCCGAAGCGCGATCTGCGAGGTGCACACGAGGCGCGGCGCGCGATCGATCACGACCAGCCCTCGCGGGCCCCGCACCGAGAGCCGCGCCGAGCGCGTCTCGACCGGCGAGAACACGCACAGCGAGTGCGCCGCGAGGTCGCTGACCTTCAGGGGCGCCGGCGCGCGAGAGAGGTACTTCGGGCTCGCGACCAGCGCGGCTTCAGCGGGCCCGAGCTTGCGAACGACCAGCGCGCTGTCGTCCATCGGCGCCGCGCGAACCGCGATGTCTACGCCCTCGCGCACGAGGTCCACCCGTCGATCGATCAGCAACAGCTCGACGTCGACCTCGGGGTGCTTCGCGAGAAAGGGCGCGACCAGCGGCGCGATCAGCTCGTCGCCGAACACGACCGGCGCCGTGACCCGCACGCGCCCCGACGGGCGCTGATGGCTGCTGCGCGCCTCGTCCACCGCGCGATCGAGCGCGGCCATCGCCTGCGAGGCGTGCGAGGCGAGGGCGCGGCCCGCGTCGGTCACCACCACGGCGCGGGTGCTGCGCGCGAAGAGCGCGACGCCGACCTGGGCTTCGAGCGACGCGACGCGCTTGGACACCGCCGCCTTCTGCACGCCGAGCGCGCGGGCGGCGCGGGTGAAGCTCTGGTGCTCGATGACCGCGAGAAACGCGCTCCACTCGTCGGTGCTCGGTCGGGACAGGGCGCCTGGCTGCACGCTCGTACTGTATCCCAACGAGATACAGTGTGTTGCCATTGTCGCCGGTGGTCGAGCGCAGCGCTCGGGCGCAGTCTCTCTCTCGTGCTCGACTCACGACTCGCCACCCGCCGCGCTGCACTGCGCACACTCTCGGCGCTCGCCCTCGCGCGGTGCACGCCGGTCGCGCCGAGCGTGGTCGCGCAAAGGAGCGCACTCACCATGAACACTCGCATCGTCACTCACGTCGCGCCCGCGCTTCGCCAGGCGAACACGGGCTTTCTCGTCGCAAGGCTCGCCGAGGCGATGTTCGGCCGCGGCTCGCTCGATCCCTTCATCGCCGGGGACGAGTTCTCGATGGCGCACCCGGTGTTCGCCCCGCACCCGCACGCAGGGTTCTCAGCGGTCACGTGGATGTTCGAGGACGGCGACGGAGCGTTCACCAACCGCGACACGTTCAGCGATCCTCGCTCGGTCCAGATCGAGCCCGGCGCCCTGCACTGGACCGCCGCTGGCCGCGGAATGGTCCACGAAGAGGTCCCCACGGTCCCCGGTCGCGCCGCGCACGGAATGCAGCTCTTCGTCGACCTCCCGCGCACACACAAACAAGCCCCGCCCGAGGCGCACCACGCCAGCGCGCGGGACATCCCCGTGGTGCCCTACGAGCGCGCAAGGGTGCGGGTCGTCACGGGAGCGCACGGAGATGTGCGCTCGACGCTCGCTGTCCCCACGGAGGTCACGCTGCTCGACGTGCTGATGGACGCGAGCGCCAAGGTCGTGCACCGCGCGCCCGCGACGCACAACGCGCTCGTGTGGGTTCGTCGCGGCGCCGTCAAGGTCAACGACACCCTCGTGCGCGCGCACTCGGTCGCCCGCCTCGCGCCCTCGAGCGAGCCGCAACGCGAAGAGATCCACCTCGAAGCGGTCGATCCGAAGTGCGAGCTGGTGATCATGCACGGCCGTCCCCTCGGCCAGCCGGTGCTCTCGCACGGCCCCTTCGTCGGCGCGAGCCCCGAAGAGCTTCGCGCGTACGTCGAGCGCTATCAGCGCGGCGAGATGGGCTCGCTCGTCCCGTCGTTTTCGCGGTAGCGCGCGGGTAGACCACTGCAGCGCGCAGCGTCGTAAGCTCGCTGTCCATGATCGAGCAGCGACGCGGCGTGTGGTGGGCGATGGCAGCGGGACTCGCGGCGCACAGCGCGTCGTGCACCACGCCTCCGACGATCGTCGACGCGCACGCGACCGACAGCGCGGTGGAGGACGCGATCGTGTCCCCGCAGGACGCGTCGGACGCGATGGCCCCAGAGCCGCCACCGACGCCGCTCGCGGCGGTGACCAGCGGCGACATGACCGTGCGAGGGACGTCGGACGGAGCCTTCGAGCTCGTGGTCGCCGGACGGACGCTGATCGCTACGCGCCCAGGGCCCGTCGCGGCGCGCAGCTACACGGAGTCGGTCGAAGCGCTGCTCGGCAACTGGACCTTTCGACGCGGCGCCGTGCGCGAGCGGCGGCCGCGGCGAGACGGATCGCTCGTTCGCGAGGCAGACGGCAGCATCGTCATGGACGTTCGCGACCCCGACGGAACCCTCGCGCGCCTCGCGATCGCGCGGGCGAGCGCGACAGAGGTCACCATCCGCGCGCGCGTGACGACGAGCGAGCCCTTCGGCACCACGGTCCTGCGCTTCGTGTGCGCTCCCGAGGCGCACTTTCTGGGCTTCGGCGAGCAGTACAACGCGCTGGATCACCGCGGGCGTCGCTTCTCGTTGTTCGTGTCCGAGCAGGGGATCGGGCGCGATCCGATGCGGCAGCACGTGTTCTCGGGCAACCCGACGACGACGTACTTTCCCGTGCCTTTCTTCTTGGATCCGCGCGGGTTCGGGTTGGCCGTGGACACGAGCGCGCGCGTCGAGGTCGACCTGTGTCGCGCGGACGCCGACGAGTACTCGCTGGCCTCCGACGAGAACGGCGAAGTGCTCTTGCGGCTCTACACAGGGCCGACCGTCGCCGACGTGATGCGCGACTGGACTGTTCTGCAAGGGCGCTCGAGCGCGCCTCCCGAGTGGTCCGTGCGCGGCGCGTGGCTGGCGTCGCAGGGAGGCACAGACAACGCTCGTTCGGTCGCGACCCGCGCGCGCGCGGCGAACATCCCCGTCGCCGCGATCTGGTCGCAGGACTGGGTCGGCCGACGCGAGTTCGGCATGGGAAACACCGGGGTTCGCTACCGCTGGAGCTGGGACGAGGCGTTCTATCCGCGCTTGCCTGCGCTCATCAGCGAGCTCGACGCGATGGGCGTTCACTTTCTCGGGTACATGAACCCGTTCATCGTGCCCGAGCAGGATCTGTACGCGACCGCCGAGCGCGAGGGATACCTGCCGCTCAACAGCGCGGGGCAGCCGTACACGTTTGCGATCTCCGTGCTCAACGGCTCGGTCGTCGACCTGACCAATCCGCGCGCGGTGCAGTGGTATCAGGGCTACGTCGAGCGCGCGCTGGCGCTCGGGCTGCGCGGATGGATGCAGGACTTCGGCGAGTGGCTCCCCATCGACGCGCGGCTGAGCGACGGACGCGACGCGCGACGCTTTCACAACGAGTACCCCGCGGCGTGGCAGCGCGCGGCGCGCGAGGTGTTCGAGCGAGTCCGAGGCCGCGAGGCGAGCGGCAACGACGACTGGGTGATGCTCTCTCGCTCGGGGTGGCTGCGCGCGGCGCACACGTCGCAAGTCGTGTGGGTCGGCGATCAAGAAGCGAACTGGTCCGAGTGGGACGGGCTACCGACGGTGATCCCCGCGCTCGTCTCGCTGGGCATCGCGGGCATCGGGTACGTGACCACCGACGTCGCGGGCTTCTCCGGCGGACCGAGCACCAAAGAGCTCTACCAACGCTGGACCGAGCTCGGCGCGTTTACGCCCATCCTCCGCACGCACGAGGGCCTGCGCCGCGCCGAAAACTGGAACTGGGACCGCGACCCCGACACCACCGCGCACTTCTCTCGCTTCGCGCGCATTCATCAAGCGCTCGCCCCGCGCATCCTCGAGCTCGGCCGAGAGCACCGCGCGACGGGCATGCCCATCGTGCGCGCGCTCGCCCTGAGCCATCCCGCGGACCCGCGGACCTACAACATCCTCGACGAGTTCATGCTCGGCGACGACCTGCTCGTGGCCCCTGTCGTCACCCAAGGAGCGACCGCTCGCCGCGTGTACCTCCCGCGCGGCCAGTGGTTCGATTTGTGGGACCCCGCGCGGTCGTTTATGGGTCCCGCCGAGATCGAAGTCGCCGCGCCCATCGGCCGTCCGCCAGTGTTCTCCACGCGACCCAGGCCCGACCTCGCCGCCATTCGCTGAGCGTCGACGGAGGCTCGTCCCAGCGCCGCTCAGCGCTCGAAGAACCGCTGCAGCCGCGCGCGTTCGTCGCGAACCAGCGCCGCGCGAGCGCGAAGCAAGCCTCGACTCAACAGCTCGCAGCGATCGTCGCGACGCACCATCACGCAGGGACCGCTGTACAGCGCGCCCGCGATCTCTGCGCCTCGCTGCAGGCACGCGCTCGAGGCCACTTCGAACGCGCGCTCGGCGTCCGCTTCGCGTTCGAAGAGCGCCATCAGCCCCGAGCCCGTCCTGCGCAGCACCGCTCCGAAGGCGGTCGCTTCGATCTGCGCGCTCGCCGCGTTGAGCGCACGCTCGATCTGCGCGCTCGCCGCGACGTCGCCTTCGCGTTCGAAGAGCGCGTCGACCTCGGCGCACTCGACGAGCAGCACCGTCGCCGCGCTGAGCGTGAGCTCCGCGCCCTGCGCCGGCGCTTCTCCGCCGAACCACCGCGCAAACTCCGGCATCGACGCCACGGTCACGGCGCTGTGCATCGGCCCGTCCGATCGGTGCTCGAGCTCGACGTCGAGCGGCTCGTCGCTGTCGTTGTGCACCCTGACCACGGTGCTGCCCGCCCCGCGGCCTTCGGCGCGATCCAACGCAAAGCCCTCTCCGTCGGCGCGCAGCACCAGCAGCGCTGGCGCCGCCGCCCACGGGAGCGAAAGGCTCTTCGCGCCGACCCGCACTCGCGCGATCACGCCGTCCGAAGGCAGCGGCACTTCGAGCTCCCTCGTCGCACGTCGCTCGACCGTGAAGAACGCCGCGACGTGCGGCCGAAACGCCGGCGACGCCCCGCAGAACCGCTTCGCGCTCACCCTTCGCAGCGAAGGCGAGACCGCGAACACCGCCTCGACGTTGGACGCGAGGTCCACCGCCGTGTCGATCCCGCACTCTGCGCAGTGCACCGCGCGCCCCACGGCCGCGAGCGAAGCGCGCGAAGTGGCGCTCGAACGGCAGTTGCGGCACCGCAGCTCCCATCGAAGCTCGAGCAGCCCTAGCTTCGTCGCCGCGAGCAGCGCGCGCAGCATGTCCCGTCGCTCGATGCGCCAGGCGAGCGCGAGCTCCCCCGGTCGAATGCGACGTACGACGTCGTCGGCGCCGCGCTCGACGAGCTGCGCGAGGCGCGTTTGCAGCGCAGGGTCGACCTGCTCGATGGCGGCGGCCCACCGCTCGCGCACGACCGACCAGCGCGGCTCGTCGAGCGCGGCGCAGTCGCCGGCGAGGGCGCGCTGATCGAAGGCCGCGGCGAGCACCACGCGACGCGCGTGAGCGCTGGCGCTCTCGTCCGCGAGCGGGCGAAGCAGCGCGGGGTCGAGCGCGCCGAGCAGCTCGTGCACCGCCGAGAAGAACCGCAGCAATCGCTGCTCGAAGAAGCTCGCGAGCAGCTCGGCCGCGCCTTCGACCGCGTGCCCATCGTCGTCGATGTAGGTCGTGCAGCGAACGACGCAGCGACGCTCATCGACGGCCTCGACATCGACGTCGTAGCCGATTTCGGCGAACGCTCCCTCGATGAACCTCCGCGCCGCGCGCAGGCGCACGGCGGCGATCCCTTCGCCGGACTCGATCCACCGCGAGGGCTGCAGCGCGAGCACGGCGCTGCCCACGCGTACGCGCTCGCCGTCCGCGCCGTCGTGCGAGGCGTACTCCGTGCGCGGCGCGCGGCAGTACCTGTCCCATCGGTCGGTGTCTGCGAAGAGCGCCCACGCGAGCGAAGCGGGCGCGGCGACGGGCTGCTCGACCGTGCGTTGGACGCGCGTGCGGCGAGCGCTCTCGGGGCGCGCGATCGACGCGTGCAGCTCGTCGATCGACGCGAGCGCGTCTCGGGCGCTCTCGGGGCGCGCGGTCGGGTCTTTGTCGAGCAAGCGTTCGACGAGCGCGACGAGCGAAGGTGACGTGCTTGGGGCGAGGGTCTTCAGCGAGGCGGCGGGCTCGAGCAGGACCGAGACGAACACTTCGACCACGTCGTCGCCCGCGAAGGCGCGCCTGCCGCAGAGGCACTCGAAGAGCACGCAGCCCACGGAGAACAAGTCCGCGCGCCCGTCGATCTCGGACTCCGCTCGAATCTGCTCGGGCGCCATGTACGCCGGCGTCCCGAGCGGAACGCCTGCGCGAGACCGAACCGGGTCGTGCTTCGCGCGCACGAGCCCGAAGTCCACGAGCACCGCGCGATCGACCGCGCGCCCTTCGAGCACGATGTTCGCGGGCTTCACGTCGCGATGCAGCACGCCGGCCCCGTGCGCCGCGGCGAGCGCGCCGAGCAGGGCGCGGGCGAGCGAGACCGTCTCGCGCTCGGTGAGCGGGCCGCGCTCGAGTCGTTCGGCCAGCGTTTCGCCGTCGATCCAGCGCATCGCGATGAAGGGTTGCCCCGACGGAGCGAGCCCGCTCTCGATCAACGAGACCACGGCGGGGTGCGTGATCGCGGCGAGCGCGCGGACTTCACGAGAGAACCGCTCGCGGTCTTCGTCCGCCGCGCTGCGCAAGAGCTTGAGCGCCACCAGCGCGTCCTCTCGTTGCCGATCGCGCGCGCGAAACACCACTCCCGCAGCGCCCGAGCCGACGATCGCTTCGATCACGAAGCGGCCGCCGAACACCGCGCCGGGCCCGAATCCCTCGATCGTCGCCTCGGCCACCGTCGAACCATGCACCATCGATTGCGGCGCTCCCAGCGCAGGGTACGAGCGATCGCGCGCCGGCGGATTTGGCCAATCGCCTCGCTGCCCATCGTGCGGGCGCTCGCCCTGAACCATCCCGAGGACCCGCGGACCGACAACATCCAACACCCTGAAGTTTCTCACCGCGCCACGTGGATCGACGTCCGCAGCCCTGCCCGCGAATCATACGCCGACCGGCTACGCCGCTCGACATCGAGCCAGAACCAGCTTGCGCAGCGCCTCCTCGTGCACACTCTCCACGCGCTCGATGACCGAAATCGCTCCTGCTGCCTCGCGTCGCCATCGGCTGGCGCTGTCGATGACCGTCGCTGGACTCTCGCTCGGCATCGCCATGGCCGCCATGCTGTGGAGCGGCGACGCCCTGCGAATCCACTCGCCGAACGCGCCGCACATGCGCGTGTCGATCGGGCCGGTGTTCGCGTTGTGGTTTCGTCTGGTCGTCGGGCTGCGGCGCGCCGACCGCCCGTGGCGCTCGCTCGCGTGGGCGGCGGGGTCGGGCGCCATCGCGATCGTCGAAACGATCCTGCTCGCGGTCATGTTCGTCGCTGCGTTCGTGCTCGGACTGCACTCCTTGCCGCTGTTCTTCTGGGTGTTCGCGGCGATGGTGACGATCTCGATCTGGAGCATCCAAGCGTTCGCGGGGTGGGGCTCCCTCGCCGCGCCGCGCGACGCGTGGCCCAGCGAAGAGCAGCCGCGGCCATGGAACCGCGGCGATTACGCGCTCGTCGCGGTCGGCATGCTGCTCGACATCTTGATGCTCGCAGGCGCGCTCCGCGCAGTCGCGCGGTAGCGACCCACCGCCCGACCGCGACGCCGCTCGTTTGCGACAGAGAGGTCCTGTGGCCGTGGCTCGCCGCGCGGCGAACGGCCGCCGTGACGCTGCGCTGAAATGCACTGGTACCATTCAGTGCGATGCGTTTGCGCTGGCTCTCTGTCCTCTCGGTGCTCGCGGGCTGCACGAGCCCTGCGACCGTGGTGCTGGTGGTGATGGACACGGATGTTCCCCGAGAGCGTCCGATGCGCGTCAACGTGGTGGCGAACCGCTCGGGCTCGTCGATGCAGTTCGGTCGGCTGCTCGAGCGAGGGCAGGATCGCGTGGAGTTTCCGCTGTCGTTCGGCGTGCAGCCGACGAGCGTCGACCGAACGGGGCAGGCCGAGCTGCGCTTCGAAGTCGAGCTGCCCGGCCGCAGTGCAGTCGATCCGACCATTCGCTGGACGCGTCGCGTTCGCTTCGCGTTTACGCCTCGCGCGAGGGGACTCGTGCGAGTGTTTCTCCCGCTGCGCTGCGGAGAGCCCGCGACCGGCTGCCCCGAGGCCGAGCGCGATCGCTGCACGGTCGCCCGCCTCTGCGAGCTCTCGAACCTCACTTGCGGAAACAACGGCGAGTGCGTCCCCCTCGAGGTCACCCCGGACCCGTTCGACGGCGACGCCGCGGGAACCGAGCTCGACGCAGCTCGCATCGACATGGACGCCTCGCTGCGCGACGCAACCCTGCTCGACGCTTCGAGTGACATCAGCGCCAGCGACATCACTCCGAGCGACGCGACCCCGAGCGACGCGACCCCGAGCGAGACGAGCGCGCCCGACGCTCGATCCGACGCTGCGCCCGACGCTGCTCCCGACGCCACGTGCGTCCCCAACTGCGCGGGGCGCGAGTGCGGCACCGACGGCTGCGGCGGCTCGTGCGCGCCTGGCTGTGCACCGCTCGCAGGCACGATGCCCGCGACGTGCACGCTCGCGGGGCGCTGCAGCTATCTCTGCGCGCCGGGCTTCGCCAACTGCGGCGGCGCCGCCGACTGCGAGACGACGCTCGGAACCTCCACGCACTGCGCGCGCTGCGGCGACGCGTGCAGCGGCGCGACCCCGGTGTGCAACAGCGCCATGGGTCGATGCGTCGCGATCACCACCTGCGTCGCGCCCAACCAGGTGTGCGCTGGATCCTGCGTCGATCCGCGCTCGGACACGCAGCACTGCGGCGCGTGCGGGACGGTGTGCTCGTTCGCCAACGCCATGCCCACCTGCGTCGCGGGCGCGTGCAGGCTGGGCATGTGCCTGGGCACCTTCGCCAACTGCGACGGCAACGCCGCCAACGGCTGCGAGAGCAACACCAACACCAGCGCTGCGCACTGCGGCGCGTGCGGCGTCGCGTGCGCCGCTGGGCAGAGCTGCGTCGGCGGACGGTGCACCACCACCTGTCCTTCGGGCTTCGCGGATTGCAACGGTCTGTCCGCGGACGGCTGCGAGACCAACATCACCAACGACCGCGAGCATTGCGGCGGCTGCGGACGAGACTGCGCGACCACCGCCAACTGCGTCGCGAGCATGTGCTCGGCGTGTCCCCTCGGGCAGATCGCCTGCGGCGGGACATGCCAGCCTTCGATCGCGTGTTCGGGGGTGTGCCCCGACTTGGGCAGCACGGATCCAGCGTGCAACGCTGCGCCGCGAACGTGCGTCGAGCGCTGCGTCGGCGGCAGCGTCGTGTGCGTTCCTCAGTCGAGGCTCAACGAGCCTTGCGGCGCGGGCGCGGGCCGCTGCAACGAGCTCGGTCAGTGCCGCTGCACGAGCGCTCCGTCGCTCTGCTCGGTGTGCGGCATGTGCGTCACGTGCGGTGCGACCTGCTCGTGACGCGATCGCTCAAGGCCGGCGGCAGGGCGCGAACGGGTCGGCCACATCCCGCGCGACGCCATGAAAGATCACGCACGAGGCGTACTCGATCCACGGGGACTGCCGCAGCCAGAAGTTCGCTGCGGTCCCCGTCGCGAGGATCGAGACGGCGTAGAAGCGACCGGGCGCGTACTCCACGAGCCCGATGTCGTTGTGGTTCCCTAGGTCCGGGATCCAGCCCGCTTTGTGCTGCATCGTCGCGCGCGCCGTCGCTGGCAGCTGCGTCCCGAGCACGCCGCCTGGGCTGCCCGTGCGCGGAGAGAGCGTCATCCATCGCAGCATCGTCCCGAGCCGAGGCTCGCCGAAGATCCGCCCCTGACCGAGGCGCGAGAGAAACTCCGTCGCGTCGTCGGCGGTGAAGTAGTTCGACGCGCCCGACCACGGAACGCAGTTCGAAGGCTGTCGCGTGCGACCTCCGGTGTTCCATCGGCAGAGCGAGCGGTTCGTCATGCCTGCTTCGCCCCGGTAGAACGTGTTCACGCGCTCGGGCGAGGCGAGCAGGTCGATCACCGAGCCCGCTGCGTCGTTGCTCGAGTCGCGAAACACAGGCGTCGCGAAGGGCTCGACCGCGGCCGTTCCGCGATCGAGCACCGCGGCCGCGACCCACAGCGCCTTCGCCGAGCTCGCGCTCTGAAACCGCTCTGCGCCGCGATAGCTCGCACGCTCGCCGGTCGCCAGGTCGCGCACCGCGATCCCGCAGCGCGTTCCCGCAGTGATCGTCGCGCACGTCGGGCCCAGCCGATCGAGCAGCGCTTGCAGCGGCGTCATCGCCACGGGCGCGCGACACACGTCGTCGACGCCCGCGGGCATCGCCGCGCACCCACGGCCCATGCACGACTGCTCGAGCCACGCGCCAGACGAGCAGCGACCGAGGTCTCCGCTCGCGAGGCAGTTCCACACGGTGAAGTTGGACCGCGCGCCGCACGCGCAGACCGCGTCTTCGCCCGCGCGCGCGACGCAGCCGTCCGCGCACCGCACGCGCTCGACCACCGCCCCGACGCACCGCGCGCGGCTCGTCCCGTCCTCGCACGTCCAACGCTCACCGAGGCCGGCAGGGCAGGCGGCCCCTGCGTCCGCCGATGTCACGTCCACCGAGTTCACGTCCGCTGACTGCGCGTCTACCGACTGCGCATCGTCGACCCTCGCGTCCTCGTCGCGCGCGACGACCACGTCCGTCGTCGCAACGTCATCGAGCGCTGCGTCCGGCATCGCCGGCGCGACGCCGCAGCCCGCGACCCAGGTCGCCACCCACGCAGCGCAGCACAACGACTTCGACCGGTTTGCCATGGCTCGCGCGAGCGTAGCCCGAGCGCCGTACGCGCGGACACCCCCGCGACGGCGGCGGTCTCGTCGCTCGCTCAGCGGGCGCTGTGCTGCCTCGACTCGGCACCCTGGTGCGGACTCGAGTCCCCATCGAGCCGCGCGCGACGCACGGCTACGCGCTTCGGTCCGCGCAGCGATTTTGCAGCCGATCGCAACGCCCAGCGCGCTCAACGTTGCGAGGCACGCGCCGTGCTTTCTGCGCGTGTTCCATGGTGCACAGAGCTTCGATGACCACGATCGCGTTGATCGCCTCGCTCGGCGCAGGCGCATGCGCTGCAAACCGCGAGCGCCCCGACGACGCTGCGACGCGAGACACCGTCGTGCCGATGCCGCCCGACACGAGTGAGACCGACGCGAGTGAGAGCGACGCCAGCCAACAGGACGCGACCATCGACGCAGCGACAGACGCGCTCGTCGCGGTCGATGCGCGCGCCGTCGACGACGCTCAGGTCACCGACAGCGCGACCAACGATGGGGGCTCTTCTTCGCTCGCGGTCTCGATCGCCAGCGGGCGTTTGCTTCGCGGCGGAGCGCCGTTTCGTCCGCGCGGGCTCAGCATGACGGGCCTCGCAGTCACGCCGACCATGGCGAGCGCTGCGCCGACGTCGGTGTGGGCGCGCGCGCAGGCCAACGTGAGCTCGGCCGCTGCGCTCGATCAACAGCTCACGCGCTTTCGCTCGTGGGGCGTCGACACGCTGCGGTTTCAGATCTCGCAAGAGGGGCTCGACCCGGGCAACAGCGCGTACGACGCGAGCTATCAGCCGCTGGTGATGCGCACGTTGCGCGCGACGGTCTCCGCGGGCTTCACCGTGATCGTGAGCCTTCGGGGCAAGATGCCGCTGCCGACCGCGGTCGATCCGTGCCCGACCGAGCACCTGCCGTGCGCCGTCACCGAGCGTGTGTGGGAGCGCCTGCTCGCAGACCCGGCCAACCTCGGCGCTGATCGGCGCGTGGTGCTCGAGCTGTACAACGAGCCCATTCCAGGCGCGCCCAACACCGCGGCTTCGTGGGATCCGTGGCAGGCGACGCATCAACCGCTGGTCGATCGTGTGCGGGCGGCGGGCGCGCGCAACGTGCTGATCGTGGATGGCGTGCGCGCGGCGAAGTTCGCCCCCATCGACGCGCGCTACCTCTTGAGAGACCCGGCCAACGAGCTGGCGTACGGGATCCACCCGTACCCGCTGTATCTTCGCGCGAGCGGGCTGTCGTACTACCTCGACGCGGACTGGGATGCCGCGTTCGGGCGCTTCTGCACGAGCGCTCCCAACGTCTGCATCGCGACCGAGTGGGCGACCTCGAGCGACGCGTCGTGTTACGCGCAGGACAACGCGACGACGCCGGGGCTGTCTTCGCCGCTGATCGCGCCGCGACTGCTTCGCTATCTCGCCGCGCGCAACATGGGAACGATCGTCTGGCCCGGCGACTACCCGAGCGCCATCGTCTCGGACTACCGCGGAACGCTCACGAGCTTCGGGCCAACGTCGTCCTTTGCGTGCTCGACGGACCGACCGCTCTACCTCGGCATGGGGACGATGGTCCGCAGCTGGTACACGACCGGGACGCTCCCGTAGCGGCAACGACGAACGCGCACCATCGAGCCTGCGATGCGCCGCGCTCAGCGCGCAGCGGCGTCGGGCGTCGCGCACTCGCAGCGCACCGGGCGATCGCACACTGAGCTGCGGCCGCCGCACGAGACGGTCACCCAGCGATCGTGGCACTCGGCGCCTTCGCAGTCGTGCACCGAGACCTCGCACGGCTCGTCGGGCGCGCCCGAGCCTGCCAATCGCGCGACGCGCGCGGAGCATTGCGGTCCCGAGCTCCACGCGCCGCCGTCTGCCGCCGGCGCGATCACGACGGTGCCGGGCGGATCGGGGACGAGCGGCGCCGAGCCTGTCGGGCAATCGCAGCGCACCGAGGCTCCGCACGCATCGCCGGTGAATCCGCAGGCGACAGTGCGTTCGTCGGCGAGGCTCAAGCACGAGACCTGCCCCGAGCGCTCGTCGCGAGCGCAGTGATTGAGCTGGTACTTGCAGCCCGGATGCTGCGGGTCCCACTGGTAGAGCATCACGGTGCACTCGGCCGAGCCCGCTCCATAGGGCCCGAACGGAACCATCTCGTTGTGCGGCGTGATCGACGCCGGGCCGCGCGGTCTCGGAGCGTTGGTCGGTCGAGCGTCCGCGATCGGGCGCGCGCCGGGCCGCGCAGCAGGCCGACAGGCCACTGCGAACAGCGACAAGAGTGCGAGGGTGATGGGCGTTCGCATGGCGTGAGGGTGTAGGACGGCGCGCGCGGGGTCGAGCTTGGGTGGATCGCGCGCGTCGCAGCGGGCGACGTTGCCCGAGTAACCGCGCGCGGCGGAGAGGGCGACGTTGCCCGAGTAACCGGTGCCGACCGCCCCTCCGTATTCGAAAACGGTCGAAGAAGGAGGGCCCACGTGATGCGCAACAACGAGCCTGATGGGCTCACGGCGGCCGACACGACGCGCGGCAGAAAACCCGTTGGACGCACGGCCAGAGGACAAGCCTCCGGCCTTTGCGCGACGCAGCGTCGCGGAGCGGCCAGAGCGTCCGCCTGGCCTACGAGTGGCGCCCGGCTGGACGCGCCATCGCGCTCGCGAAGCGCGTCGATCGATCCGCGTTGGGCTGGTGGTCCATTCGGGGCAGCATCGCCGTGCTCGCCTCGACGCCGGTCATGGCGGTCGACAACGCGTCACCGGTTAGGCCAGGCGAACGCTCTGGCCGCTCCGCGACGCTGCGTCGCGCAAAGGCCGGAGGCTTGTCCTCTGGCCGTGCGTCCAACGGGCTCGTTGTTGCACATCACGCAGGAGGGGCGGCGCACGAGCGCAGCGCGTAAGCGCCGAGGTGGGGAGGATGATGGCTGCGTTTCGTTGACGACGGAGGGAGTCGCCGCACGCGCAGTCGAGAAACGCAGCGAGTCAATCTACTCGATTCGTAACCGGGTATTCACTAGGGTCACGGTCAGAGGGTCCCGGGCGACGAGCGCGCGCTTCGCGCTGTGCGCGCCGTGCGCGCGAGCATCTCCGTTCACTGGCAGCGTCGCTCGCGCGTGACCGTCGTGCACGGCGGTAAACCCGCTCTTCTCCGCCCGCGCGAACGCTCTCCTCCGTGCTTCCCCGAGAACCCTACACCCACGTAATCAAAGACCCGTTCACTGCTTCGCGCTTCGCCCGTCGCGCGTGAGTCTCTCTTCACCGGCAGCGTGACCGCCCCAGCGTCGCGCCGTTGAACGTCCGCCTCGAACGCACGATCGCGCCGGTCTGTGCCCATTGTGGCAATCGTTGCCTCGCGCCCCCTGCGCCTGATCTATCGTCACTCACCGCAGTGCACGCCCCGTACGCCCTTACACACTCACGCGGCGCGCGCGCCCTGGCGGCGCTCATCACCCTCGCGCCCCTCGCGCACTGCGGAACGCGCACGGGCCTCCGCGTCCGCGACGCCACCGTCGAGGACACGCGCGTCGAAGACAGCGCGAGCGACGCCGTTCGCGACGCCGTCGACGACCGACGAGCGCCCGCGGACGTGATCGACGATCGCGTGGTGTTCGACTGCCGCGTGGACCCCGTACGGCTGTGCGACGACGGCGACGCGTGCACCGTGGACGTGTGCGCGCCGGACGGCCGCTGCGCGCGCAGCCCCACGCGCTGCGAAGACGAGGACCCGTGCACCGCCAATCGCTGCGAGCCTGCGCGAGGATGCGTGTTCGCGGCGATCGAGTGCGGCGGCTGCGCGGACGGGGCGCGCGACGCGTTCGAGGACCGCGCGCGGTACCCGGACATCGCCGGTTGCGCGGGCGGCTTCGCGCTGCCGGGGCTCAACCAAGAGACCGCGCCGACGTGCGATCGCATCGCGGGCGACGACGGACCCAACCCCGATGGGCGCGGATGCCGCGCGAGCGACCTGTGCGCGACGGGCTTTCACGTGTGTCGATCGGCCGGTGAAGTGAGGGCGCGATCGATCGACGGCTGCGACGGAGCGCGCGACGGCGCCCCCCAATCGTTCTGGGCGACGAGGCAAACGGGCCCAGGCTGCTTGCAGTGCGCGACGGGGACCGCGGTCGACTGCTCCAACTCGGACTGCCGCGGCGACTGCGCGCCGACCGCGCGAACGACGAACGACATCTTCGGCTGCGGCTCCGTCGGAAGCCCTCCCCAAGCCTCGTGCGCGCCCCTCGATCGCTCGGGAAACAACCTCTGCACAGAGCTCCCCGCCCCGTGGCGCTGCGACACGGGCTCGGGCGACGTGAGCTTTCGCGAGAGCGAGTTCGTCGTGAAGCCCGGCCCCGCCTCGGGCGGCGTGCTCTGCTGCCGCGATTGAGCGCATCCCGCGCGCGCAGCGCTCAGGGACGCAGCTCGCTCAGGGGCCCTGGCGCGACGCGAAAGTGTCGCTCGTCGCCAAACGTGTCGAGCTCGATGCCCGCGGCGTGACCGACGGTGTTCCAGAGGTTCGAGAGCTGGCGATGGCGCGGCGTGCCGAGGCCCGCGTACGCGATGGTCTTGCCGCCCGGCGCGAGGCCCAAGCCCTGTCCCCCGACCACGAGCGCAGGAAACTCGCTCGCCGTCGAGTGATGCTGCTCTCCGTTGTCTCCGACGTGAACGATCATCGTCGAGTCGAGCATCGTCCCCCCGGCGGGGTCCGGCGTGCTCGCGAGCGTGCGCGCCATCGTCGCGATCGCCTCGATCAGCGCGCCCGTCGTGCGATGAATCGCCGTCACGTACATCGGGTTCGCCCCCGAGCCGTGGTGCGTGTCGTGCCGGTTGATTCCCGGCAAGATCGACGGATACGTGAAGGACCACTGGCCGCCAGGCCCGTGCCCGACCACCACCACGCGCGAGAGATCTCCGAGCAGCGCCGCGGTCGCGAGCTGCATGTGCGCGCGAAACGCATCGAGCGGATCGCTGCCCATGAACAGCGGGTTGCTCGCTGGCGGCGCGGGTCGAACCCGCGTGAGCGCGGGCTCCATCGCCACGAAGCGCTCGTGCCTGCGCGTCGCGTCTTCGATCGCCGCGAGGTACGCCTCGACCTTCGCCCGCTCGGGGCTCGACGACGCGAACAACCCCATCGCCGCGTTGGCGTCGGCGCGCGCGAAATCGAGCAGCCGACGTCGACGCGCGAACACCACGCGCTCTTCTGGCGTCCCGACGGAGCTGAAGAGCGACTCGAACGCCGCGCGCGGATCGACGATCATCGGCGCCGGCTGTCCCGGCCCGTTCGCGCACAGGCCGTAGTTCACGGGCTGACCCAGCGGGCCCGTCGCGAGACGAAGCGCTTCGAGGGGAGTGTTTCCGCGCACGCCAGCGTTCTTCGCGAGCAGCGCGTCGATGGTGATCCCGCTCGGGCGTCCGCCGACGGTGCGCGTCGAGCTGAGCGCGCCGTGAAACGCAGAGTGACCGCCGCCCGTGATGTGCGACGAGAGCCCGTAGATCACCGTGGACTTGTCGACGATCGAGCTCGCGCCGCCGAGCGCGGCGAGCGCCGGCGCCGAAGCGAGGTCGGGCGCGTCGATCACCGTCGCAGGCCGGTCTCGATAGCGGTTGTACCACCAGCGAGCGGTCCCGATCGGCCCGCTCAACAGCGGGTCGATGCCAGCGCGCGCCATGGGCGAAAGAAACGCAGCGGGCTCGGAGCAGTTGCCTTCGACCACGAAGACGAAGCGACGCACAGCGCGCATCTGCGCCGTCGCGATGTGTCGCAGCAGCGGCGCGAAGAGCGCGCCTCCGGCGAGACCAGCGCCCGCTTGAAGCAGGCGACGACGAGAGACGCTCATCGGGATCCTCCGTGCGTGCGATAGAGAAACGTGTCGCTCGTCGCGAGCGCGTCGAGCAGCGCGTAGAACGATCCGCCTGCGAACGACTGCTCCATCGTGCGCAGCGTGCAGGCGTCGGCCATCGTCTCGTCGCGCCCCATGAAGTACCGAAACGCGTGGCGCACGAAGCACCGCCGCGCGTGCTGCGAGCCCGCGATCGCCGTCGTGAACTCCACAGGGTTGGCGTAGCTACGGTTGAGCGCGGGGTCCGGCGCGTTGTCGACCGTGGTCGCGCCGCTGGGAGGTGCGCCGTGATCGGTCGCGCGCACGATGCCAGCGTGGTTGAAGGTCTCGAAGGGATACCCCAGCGAGTTCATCAAGCGATGGCAGCTCGAGCACGCGGCGGCGTTGGGGCCGCGCTCCGTCGCTTCGGCCACACGCGCGCGGGCCGAAGTGGTCGCGCTTCGCGGCCCGAGCTGCGCCACCACCTGCACGTTCTCCAACCCAGGAACGGTCTCGCAGAACACATGCTCGCGCACCCAGTGCCCGCGCAGCACGAGGCTCGCGTCGTCCTCGAAATTCGCCCCGTGCGCAGAGAGCCACGCCGGGTGCGTGAGCACGCCCGCGCGCTCAGCCGCTGGCACCTCGACCCAGCGCCCTTCGCGCGTGTTGGGGACGTTGCCGACGCCGTACACGCGGTTGCTCGACGCTGTGTTCGACGAGATCGAGCTGCCGCACACACCGATGGCCAGGCACGACGTAAATCCCGCCGCGGTGCAGTTGGCGTTGCTCGTGCACGGAACGCCGTTGGAGTTGACCAGGTTCGACGGCAGTCGCCACGTTCGGCCGCAGCACCTTGACCGCCACCTCCCGCCCGCCGTGCAGCACGCCGAAGTAGACCTGCGCGATCGAGGCGCTGGCCACCGGATCGGCGTCGAGCTGCGCGAACACCGCCTCGATGGG
>JAAFIF010000035.1 GCA_013298625.1 Myxococcales bacterium | reverse complement strand
CGCTCCGGGCGGCGGCGGCGGCTATGCCGGCGGCGGCGCTCCGGCTGGCGGCGGCGACCGCGCGCGCGGCAAGGCCAATGACCGCGGTCGTCGTCGCGATCACGACGGTGACGGACGCGGCGCCGCTGGCGGCCGCGGCGGACGTCGCGACGACGCCGAGGATTGGCGCTCGAACGACTGGGACGACGAGTGAGCTGCTCGCGCGGCGAGCGGTGAGCCGCGCTTCGGGGGGATGAGCACGACGCGCGCGTCGAGAGGGGTCTCGGCGCTGCGCCATCGCTCGGTGAGCGAGCGCGTCGCGGTGACTGCCGCGCGACGCGCAGTGTGATATCGCTGCGCGCCATGCCGCCTATCGTTACGGCCACAGAGGTCTCTCGCGCGTACGGCGCGCGCGTCGTGCTCGATCACGTCTCGGTCGCGCTCGAAGCCAACGAGCGCGTCGGACTGCTCGGCGCCAACGGCTCGGGCAAGAGCACGCTCGCCAAAATGCTCGCGGGGATCGAGCCCCCCGACACGGGCACGATCGCCACGCGACGGGGGCTTGTCGTGTCGTACCTCGATCAAGAGCCGCGCTTCGCGCCGGGCGTGACCGCGTATCAAGCGGTCGAGAGCGCGCTCGTTCGATGGCGCGCGGCGATGGCCCGCTACGAAGCCGCCGCAGAGCGCGTCGCGCGCGGCGATGGCTCACCGGAGGCGCTCGCGAAAGAGCAAGCCGCGGCGAGCGAAGAGGTCGAGCGGCAGGGCGGCTGGGACCCGACCCACCGCGTGCGGACGTTTCTCGAACGCCTCGGCGTGACGCACATCAACGGGACCGTCGACCGCATGTCCGGCGGCGAGCGGCGGCGCGTCGCGCTGGCGCGCATCCTCGCAGAGAACCCCGAGCTCGCCGTGCTCGACGAGCCCACCAACCACCTCGATCCCGACACGGTCGAGTGGCTCGAGGACTACCTCGTCGACAGCTTCGCAGGGGCCATCTTGCTCGTGACCCACGACCGCTACGTGCTCGACCGCGTGGTGCAGCGCATCGTCGAGATCGACCGCGGCCGCGCGACGACGTTCGAGGGAAACTACGCGAAATACCTGGCCATCCGCGAGGAGCGCGCCGCGCAAGAGGCCCGCGAAGAGGCCAACCGGCAGAACATCCTGCGCATCGAGCGCGACTGGCTCTCGCGGCAAGCCCCCGCCCGCACGACCAAGCAGAAGGCGCGCATCCAACGGGCGATGGAGCTCGAGAGCGAGGCGCAGTCCGCCCGCAACGCGCGCCGCGGCGAGGGCACCGCCACCTTCGACACGGCCTCGGTGCGCGGCAGCAAGCGCCTGCTCGAAGCGAAGAAGATCGAGAAGCGCTTCGGCGACCGCACGCTGTTCTCAGCGCTCGACGTGATCGTCCAGCGCGGCGAGCGCATCGGCATCGTCGGCCCCAACGGCGCAGGAAAGACCACGCTCGCGCGCATCTTGCTCGGACAGATCTCCGCGGACGCCGGCGAGATCACCCTCGCCCCGAGCGCGATCACCCGCTACCTCGACCAGAACCGCTCGGACCTCGACGACGACTCGCTGGTGATCGACGCCGTCAGCGACGGCTCGGACAAAGTGCGCCTCGGCGATCAGTGGATGCGCGTCGAGAGCTACCTCGATCGCTTCATGTTCGGCGCGGACAAGCTGCGCCAGCGCGTGAGCGCGCTGTCCGGCGGAGAGCGCGCCCGCCTCGCCCTCGCCCGCATGCTGCGCGGCGAGGCCAACGTCCTCGTGCTCGACGAGCCCACCAACGACCTGGACCTGCCGACGCTCGCGGTGCTCGAGCAGATGCTGCTCACCTTCGAGGGCGCGGTCATCGTGATCACCCACGACCGAGCTTTTCTCGATCGCGTGGCGACGCACACGATCGCGTTCGACGGAGAGGGCGGCGTCGTTCGGTACGCCGGCGGCTACGAAGATTATCGCTCGCAGCGGGCCCTCGCCGAAGAGCGCGCGAAGCAAGAGAAGAGCGAGCGAGAGCGCGCAGAGCGCGAGGCGGCCAACAAGCAGAGCGCCGCTGGCGCAGAGAAGAAGAAGAGCAAATCAGCGCTCTCGTGGTCCGAGCAGAAAGAGCTCGAGGCGCTGCCCGCGAAGATCGACGAGGCCGAGCGCGCGTTCAACGACGCCCAGCGCGCGCTCGAAGACCCGACCTTGTACACGCAGGGCAGCGAGGGGATCGCCCGCGCGCACAAGTCCCACGACCTCGCGCAGCGCGCGCTCGACGCCCTCATGACCCGGTGGGAAGAGCTCGAGACCAAGAAGGGCTGAGCCTTCGCGACGTTGCGTCGCCCGACGCGGCGTTAGCGCTCACGGTCCGATGCGCACCCACACCGGCGCGCATCGGGCACCGCTGAAATACCGCGAAAATTCCGCGGTCGAATCGGGTCCTCTGGCATCATCCCTTCACACGGAGCTGCCATGAGACGTTGTACTTCGCCCTTTCAGTGGTTCACCGCCGCGGCGCTCGTCGCGCTCGGCGCTTGCTCTCCACCGGTGCCCGCCGAAGACGCTGCGCCCGATCGAGCGAGCCCTCCCTCCGACGGAATGGTCATCCCCTCGGACGGCTCGGGCATGGACAGCTCGGGCATGGACAGCGGCGGCAGCCTTCCCGACGTGATCGTCGGCGACGACAGCGCGGTCTCGATGGACTCGACCGTCGCGGACACCGGCGTGGTGATCGACACGGGCGTCAACGTCGAGACGAGCGTGCTCGACACCGGCATTCGCGTGGACACCGGCGTTCGACTCGACACCGGCGTGGTGATCGACAGCGGCCCCGCGTGCGAGCCCATGATGGGCAACTGTGACGGCAACAACGCGAACGGCTGCGAGACCAGCCTGCTCGACCCGAACAACTGTGGGATGTGCGGGCGGCGCTGCTCTCCGATGGCTCCGCAGTGCACGCTCGCGGGGACGTGCGTCACGGGCTGCGTGATCGCGGCGCAGATCGTGTGCGACAGCAACTGCGTCGATCCTCGCTCGAACCCGCGCCACTGCGGCGCGTGCGGCGTCTCGTGCCGCGCGGACCAGACGTGCTTCAGCGGACGCTGCGTCTGTCCCGCGGGCCGCATCGACTGCGGCGGCGCGTGCGTGCAAATCGACCGCAACAACTGCGGGATGTGCGGCCGCGTGTGTCCCGCCGGAAGCTCTTGCAACGGAAGCACCTGCGGCTGCTCAGAGGGCGAGACCGAGTGCAGCGGCGCGTGCGTGGACACCTCGACGGACCCGAGCAACTGCGGCGGCTGCGGCGTGACGTGCTCGGGCGCGACGCCGTTCTGCAACGTGTTTACGCGGTCGTGCGCGTCGGGATGCGCGGCGCCCTTCACGCGCTGCGGCTCGTCGTGCGTCTCGACCGCGAGCGATCGCAACAACTGCGGCGCCTGCGGAAACACCTGCCGCGCGGATCAAGCGTGCAACGCCGGCGTGTGCGGCTGCCCCGGCGGGACGATCGAGTGCGGCGGGCGCTGCTTGGACCCTTCTGCCGATCGCAACAACTGCGGGGCCTGCGGACGAACGTGCGGCGCGGCGGAGGGGTGCTTCGGCGGCCGCTGCGGCTGCGCGGCAGGGACGACCGCGTGCGGCGGGTTCTGCGTGGACCTGGCGACGGACCCGTTCAACTGCGGAGCGTGCGGGGTGTCGTGCTCGGGCGCGACGCCGTTCTGCAACGCCCTGACGCGCATGTGCAGCTCGGGCTGCTCGATGGGGCAGACGCGCTGCGGAAACTCGTGCGTCTCGCTCTCGAGTGATGTGCGCAACTGCGGCGCGTGCGGGACGCGGTGCCGCGCGGATCAAGCCTGCAACGGCGGCGTGTGCCGCTGCCCGGGCGGCATGGTCGACTGCGGCGGCGTCTGCATGGACATCACCAACGACGCGAACAACTGCGGGGCGTGCGGCGCGCGGTGCGCTCCGGGGCTCTTGTGCACGGGCGGGACGTGCGGTTGTCCGCCGGGCACCAACGAGTGCGGCAGCGCCTGCGTCGACCTCGGAACGGACCCGAGCAACTGCGGCGCCTGCGGGACCGTGTGCTCGGGCGCAGCGCCGTTCTGCAGCGCCGCGACGCGCGCGTGCGCCTCGGGCTGCATCGCGGGACAGACCCGCTGCGGCCAGACGTGCACGTCGCTCATGAGCGATCGAAACCACTGCGGCGCCTGCGGAAACCGCTGCCGCGCCGACCAGTCTTGCAACGCCGGCACGTGCGGCTGCTCGACGGGCTACCGCGACTGCGGCGGCGTCTGCGTCGAGACGGCCTCGGACAACGGCAACTGCGGCGCGTGCGGAAACATCTGCTCCGCAGGCACCACCTGCGTGGGCGGGACGTGCCAGTGCCCCGCGGGCTCGACCGTGTGCAACGGCGTCTGCGTGGACCTTCGCTACGACGCGCAAAACTGCGGCGCCTGCGGCGTGGTGTGCCCCCCGAGCACGCCCGCGTGCAACGGCGTGACGCGCACGTGCAGCGCGGGCTGCGCGCCGTCGCAGAACCGCTGCGGCGTCTCGTGCGTCGACCTCAACTTCGACCACAACAACTGCGGCGCCTGCGGCTACGCGTGCCCTGCGGCGCCGGGCGGCAACGTCTCCGCGTGCCTCGTCGGGTTCTGCAAGTACGGCAGGGCGTGCGACGGGCAGCCGCACATGGGCGACTGCGATCGCAACGCGGGCAACGGCTACGAGACCAACCTGCACAACAGCAACGCGCACTGCGGGGCCTGCGGGCGCGCGTGCGGCGCGGGGACGACCTGCTGCTTCGGCGAGTGCCAGCCGAGCGGCGCGAGCTGCGGGCCGCGCTGCTGAGCGCTACTCGGTCGCGACGCGGACGGGCTTGTTGACCGCGGCGCCGTCGCTGTCGAGCGCGGCGATCTCTTCTTCGAAGTCGCGGACGCGGTAGCCCTGGCCTTGGGAGACGACGCGGACGAGGACCTTTCCTTCGTCGGTCGTGTCGACGCGAAAGTGCTCGACCTCGCCGCGCTCGACGGCGGCGACGAAGCGCTGTCGCTCTTGGTCGCGCTGGCGCGCGGTGAGCATGGCGGCGCCGCCGAGCACGACGCTGATGGTCGCGAGAAATCGCACGAACAGCGTCTCGAGCGAGACCGCGTCGCGGATGGCTCCGCTGAACGTGAGCGCGAGCGCGACCATCGCGATGGCCATGCTCGAGGCGCCCACGATTCCCTCTCCGCGCTCTTGCCCGGTGAGCCCCTTCTTCGCCTGGCGCTGCGCCCACGCGATCGGGACGCCGAACAAGAACAGCGTCGCGAGCAGCCCTGGGATCCACGCGATCGCGCCGAACGTGACGCCCGCGAAGAGCCCGATGAAGAACCGCCCGATGCGATCGGTGATGGTCCCGAAGCTGCGCTCGAACGAGAGCAGCAGCCCCGCGGCGACCCCGCCGTTGGCCGCGGCGAGGACGATCGAGAGCAGCCAGCCCCAGCGGATCTCGCTGCCGGGCAGGGTCTTCTCCCAGCGAAGCAAGCGCACCCAGAGCATCCCGAAGATCAGCGTCGGCAGCGCGGTGATGAGCGGGATGGTCTGGTGCGTGCGAAACAGCAGCGAGAACACGACGCCGGTGATCGCCGCGAGCGACGCTCCGACGCCGACCATGTTCATGAGCTCGAGGCTCTTCTTCGACCGAAACGACGCAGGAACCACGGCGCTCACCGTACGCCCAACCCCACACGAGCGCCCAGCGGCCCCCTCGCCTCTCAGCGCTCGCCGCGAGCCGTTGACCGAGCGCGCGCAACCGCTGGCTCGGGAGCGCCCGAAATCAACTACGCTCTCGCGTCGATGGACCCTCTCTCGATCGCAGGACTCGCGGCGCTGGGTGGACTCGTGGCCGTCGCGGTGTGGGACCGCACGCAGACGAAGCACACGATCAAGAGCAACTTTCCTCTGTTCGGCCGCTTTCGATATTGGGCCGAAAAAGTGGGACCGCCGCTGCGGCAGTACATCGTCACGGGCAACGACGAAGAGCGGCCGTTCTCTCGCGATCAGCGCCGCTGGGTCTACGCCTCGTCGAAGAAAGAGAACAACTACTTCGGCTTCGGGACGGACAACGACCTCGAGCTGACGCCGTCGTACTTGATCATTCGTCACTCGACCTTTCCGCTGTCTGCGCCGCACAAGGGCGACCCCAACTACGACGACACCTACCGCTGCCCCGGCGCGAAGGTGTTGGGCGGGCACCGCAAGCGCAAGAAGGCGTTTCGCCCGAGCTCCGTCGTCAACACCAGCGCGATGAGCTACGGCTCGCTCTCGAGCGCCGCGGTCCAAGCGATCAACATGGGCGTCAAGATCGCGGGCGCCATGCAGAACACTGGCGAGGGCGGCATCTCGGACCACCATCGCAAGGGCGGCGATCTCATCTGGCAGATCGGCACTGGGTACTTCGGCTGCCGCGACGACAAGGGGCGCTTCGACATGCAGCGCTTCCTCGACAACGTGGGCTCTGCGCCGGTGCGCGCGATCGAGCTCAAGCTCTCGCAAGGGGCGAAGCCGGGGCTCGGAGGAGTGCTGCCGGCGGCGAAGATCACGCCCGAGATCGCGAAGATTCGGCTCGTCCCGATGGGCAAGGACTGCATCTCGCCCGAGTCGCACACGGCGTTTCGCGACGTGAGCTCGATGCTGGATTTCATCGAGAAGATCGCGGACGCGACGGGGCTGCCCGTGGGGATCAAGAGCGCCGTCGGCGAGATGGGCTTCTGGCGCGAGCTGGTGAAGCAAATGGAGCAGAGCGGTCGCGCGCCGGACTTCATCACGATCGACGGCGGCGAGGGCGGGACGGGCGCGGCGCCGCTGGTGTTCGCCGACCACGTCGCGATGCCGTTCAAGCTCGGCTTCGCGCAGGTGTACCGCACCTTCGCCGAGCGCGGCATGCACGAGAAGGTGGCGTTCATCGGCTCAGGAAAGCTCGGGTTTCCCCAGCAGGGATTGCTCGCCCTCGCGATGGGCTGCGACATGATCAACGTCGCGCGCGAGGCGATGTTGTCCATCGGCTGCATTCAAGCGCAGGAGTGCCACACGGGCTTTTGCCCCACGGGCGTCGCCACGCAGAAGCCCTGGCTCGTCGGCGGCCTGGACCCGACGGACAAGTCCGCGCGGCTCGCGAACTACCTGATGGCGCTGCGCAAAGAGCTGCTCTCGCTCGCGCACGCGTGCGGACAAGAGCACCCCGCGCTCGTCGGGCTCGATCGATTCGACATCGTGGACGGATTCAACACGCGCGCGGCCACGGAGGTCTTCGGGTACCGCGAAGGCTGGGGCCTGCCGGGCGACGAGGACTGCGCGGCGCTGCGCGAGTGGTTCAACGGGCGCGTGGGCAGCGCGGCGTGAGCCACACGGACACGATCTGCTATCGTCGCTGAATGGGACACACGTTGGGGTACGCGGGGGTGGCGGGCGTCGTCGCGCTTTGCGCGTGCGATGCGCCGCCGGACATTCACATTCGTACGTTTCGGACGCCGAGAGCCGAAGCGGATTACCGCGTGGTGACCGTGCTGCGCGGGCGGCGCGTGCACCCGGTGATCGAGACGCACTTCGATCCGCCGTTCTCGACGCGGCCGAACGACCTTTCGCTGCGGCCGTTCGACGTCGAAATGAGGCTCCCCCCTGCGGGCCCGCTGCCCGCGTACGAAGCTGTGTGCTTCGACGTCCAGCGGCGCGGCGCATGGCCCGACGGCGTCGCGACGGCGCGAATCTGCACGCGCTTCGTAGCGAAGCAGCACCTGCGCCAAGACGTGTACTTCGACTGGTGGCCGCCGTGTCCGCCGGGCGAAGGAAACACGCCCGCGTGCCCGCTGCCCGCGCCCAACTGTCGACTGCTCTCCAGGACCGAGCGCGAGCGGCTCGAGCAATCGACGCCTCCCCCTGCCCTCGATCGCGGCGACGAAGTGCACGACACGTCGTGGGGAGACTCGCCCGCGACAGGGGCGTTGGTCGGCAGCAGCGCGACCGACTCGCTCGCGATGGCCGCGGTGTGCGCGTACGAGTGCCCCGCGCTCACAGAGACCGAGCCGCGTCCTTTGCCCGCCGCAGATGCTCGCCACGCGGATGCAGCGCTCGACGCGCAGCCGGACGCGCCCATCAACGGCGAGGACGCGAGCGCGCTCGACGCCCGCGACGCGAGCGCACAAGACGCAGCGGACGAGCGTCCACGCCCGAACTACTGCGTCGGAGACGGCGGGGACGACGCGGGCGAGGACGCGGAGGCGGGGTGCGTGGCCGTTCCGCCGTAAGCAGAGGCGCGGCGTGGTATGCCGTCACGCGATGCGTACTGGGATCTTTCTGCTGCTCGCCACGAGCGCCTCTGCCTGCCTCGAACAAGCCCACGCGCAGAGCGCTCCGCACGGTGACGCTGGGCCGCGACGCGACGGGGCTTCGATCACCGGCCCGCGCGACAACCCCGACCCGCATCGCGCCAGCGCGCGTTCGAACATCGCAGCCAACCGAGCGCTGCTGCGCGCGATGGCGAGGTACGACGCGGGCGCAGCGCCGGCGATGGGCGACGTGATCGGCGACAGCTTCGGCTCCACGGGCCTCGGCCTACGAGGATCAGGACTGAGCGGCAGCTCCGCAGACCCCGACGCTGGCGCGCCCATCGGGACCATCGGCCTCGGCACCATCGGCCGCGGCGCCGGTCCCGGAACAAGCGCAGGCTTCGGCTACGGAATGGGTGGCATGAGCCGCCCCAGCAACGCCCGCGGACGGCGGCAGACGGTCAGCGCGCGCGGGACGAGCCTGCCGGCCGAAGCCGTGCGCCGAATCCTGTTCATCAACCAGCGGCAGATCGCGCAGTGCTTCGAGCGACCCGTGGTGGCCACGCCGCCGACGCACGTGTCCATACGCGCGCAGTTCGAGGTCGTGCGTCACAACAACGGCGGCCCCAGGGTCGTCGTGAGCGCGGTCGAAGGCGCGTCGGACGTGATCAACGCGTGCGTGCGCATGCGCGTCGGGGCCCTGCGATTTCCCATGCCCGAGACGGACGAGCCCGTGAGCGTGACGTACACGCTCTCGGTGTAGGCCCGCGCCGCCGCTGCGCTCGTTTAACGATTGGCCAATCGCAGCAACGAGCCCTTGAGGGACTCGTAGTTGGCGGTCTCGCCGAGGTTGCTGGTGGTGAGGTTGAAGACGAGCTGACGCGTCCCCGACTCGTCGAGCACGACCACGTCGCGCACCGTGGACATCCAATCGCGTTGAATGTTGGCGGTCGTCGAGTCGAGCACGAGCGGCAGGGTCTCCATCCCGACGAGCAGCGTGGGGTTGGCCTCGCTTCCGATCGTGGCGACCACGGTGATCGAGACGGGCCTGCGCAGCCCGCTCATCGCGTTGAACTCTCGTTGCATTCGGCCCAGGTGCACGACCTGGGTGGCGCAGAGCGTTCAGGTCGAGGTCCCGAAGTACCAGGCCGTCACCCTGCCCCGCTGCGCGCGGGGCGAGACGTCCATGCGGTGCGTCGTCGAGTTGGGGTTGAGATCGGGCAGCGAAAAGTCCGGCGGAACGAAGGGAGCGCTCGGCCCCGCGTCCTCCGCGTCGCGCGCAGTGACGTCGCCTGCGCTCGCGTCTGCGATCAACGCGTCCGGGACGAGCGCGTCCGCGGCGCTGTCGTCACTCGCGTCGTCGATGGCCGCGGCGTCCCGCGCCAACGCGACGTCAGCGCTGTCAGCGCTGAGCGCGTCGGAAGAGAGCGCGTCCGTGGGCGTGACGCGCGGCGAGCACGCTGCGAGCGAGAGCCCGACGAGCGTGAGTCGGGCGACGAATGCAGTGTCCATGGCGCGAACGATAGCAGCGGGGCAGCGCGCGCACGTCGGATCGAGAAAACGTCACTCACGGTACGGTCACCGAGCCGCGCGCTTCGCGAATCGCGCCCGTCATGGGGTCCGTGAGCAGCACGCGAACCTGATAGCAACCTGCGGTCATGGGGCTGTCGAAGGTCACCTCGGCGTTTCCGCTCGAATCGACCGCGGCGGTGGCGCGGTCGAAGGCAACTTGTGCGACGACGAGGTCTCCGTCGAAGCCGTCCGGCCACTCGAGGTTGAAGCCCTCGTTGACGAGCGAGATCGCCTCGGTGGCGGCGCGGCGCACCAAGAGCTGCCCGCGGGCTTCGCGGGTGTTTCCCTCAGTGTTTTGATTGACGAAGTAGAGGTCGCCGCAGGCGCCGAAGGCGAGGCCGTGGATGCCGCTCCAGCGCGTCGAGGGCACAGCGGCGGTCATGCGCGCGTGGTCGATCAGGACCGAGAGCGTCCCGTCCGCGCGGCGCTGATAGAGCACACCGCTGACGGGGTTCGAGGGAAAAGATGTTCCATAGATCAACCCGTCGGGACCGAGCGCGAGCGCCTCGTGAAAGAAGTCCGTCAGCGTCCCGCTCATCGGGACGATCGAGTTGATTCGATACCACTCGGTCGGCACCGCCGCGCCCGGCTCGAGCCGAAACACCCGCGAGAAGATCTCCGAGAACACCAGAGATCCCGTCGCGTCGAACGTGAGCCCCGTGATCGTGTCTTGCAGAATGCCCGGCACGGTCGTCACGGTCGTGACGCTGCGATCCCGCTCGACGCGCTGAATCCTCGTTCGATTCGCCGCATAGAGAAGCCCGTCGGGACCAAACGTGATCCGCGCCACGCCGCGGCCCGCCGCAGGAGCGCCAGTGTTCGCGTACAGCTCCGAGGTCAGCGGCCTCCCGCCGCCAGGGTCGACCACGCGACGCACCTCCCCCGTGCGCGTGAGCATGTAATAGAGCTGCCCCGTGCGATCCGCGGCGAGCCCCGAGACCTGCCCGACCGCGGTCAACACGCTCGTCCTTCGACCGTCGAGCCCGATGCGCCAGATCGTCTGATCGTTTCCCGCGCCCGTGAACAACGCGTCGTCTCGCCGCAGCTCGACCGCCACGTTGAGCCCGCACACGCTCGACGCGTCGACGTGCGCGCGCACGCGAATCCCGCGCGGCGTCCCCGCGGCCGCCGAGGTCGCGCTGGTCAACGCGAGCCCGCGCACCATCGTCGCTCCAGTGGCCGTTCGACACTCGACGCCGCGACAGTTTCCCGCGGCGTCGCACACCACCCGCGCGCACTCGCCGGACGGATTGCAGCGCCCCGTCGGCATGTCACACACCGTCCCCGGCCCGCACAGCGAGGGAAACTCGGTCGCTCCGCAGCGCACCGTCTCGCCCGGAATCGTGCACGCGCGGCTCGGGTCGAGGCACTGCCCCGTCAGCATGTCGCACACCGTCGGAGCCGCGCACGGGTTCGCGCCCATCGCGCGGCAGTCGCTCACGCACGACGCGCCCACGCAGCGCGCCCCCGGGCCGCAGCCATCGCCGCACGCCGCGCCGTCCATGATCATCGCCGCGTCGAGCGCACCGCTGTCCGCAGCAGCGGCAGCGTCGAGGGTGACCGCGTCCATCGACGCGTCCACGATCACCGAGCGATCCGCGCCCGAGGCGTCCGAGGGGACCGGCGCCTCCGAGCACCCCGCGGACACGAGCAAGAGACAGAGCGGCGCGGCACAGCAGCGAGCGAGCTTCATGAGCGAAGAGCGTACGGCAACGGCTGCAGCGCTGCGCGCAGCCTCGCGAAAAGTGTCGTCGCTCTCCGCGCAGTGCTACGAGCGGCGGATGCGGTCATGGCTCCTGTTGCCTCTCGTGCTCGTCGCGACAGGCTGCGTCGAACGCGCGCACGCGCAGAGCGCTCCCCGTTTTCGCGTGAGCGCCCCGAGCGACGGCGGAGATCCAGCGCTGTCTCGAGACGCAGCGGTCCCCGCGATTCTGCTCGGCGAGCCGCTGGACGCCGCCGCGGGCTCGCTTGGCACACGCATCGGCAACGTCTCGGGCAACGGCGGATTGGGCCCCGCGCTCATGCGCGTCGGAAGCCGATTGGGGGACGCGCCAGCGGTTCGCATCGGGCTCGACACGAGCCATCACGGACTCGGGCTCCGCGGCGGCAGCGGCAACGGAGGAAGCGGCGCTGGCGCGCGCGCGATTCCATCGCGTGCAGTGGCGCTGCGGGTCTCTGTCGAGAGCGCGGGCGCGGGGCTGCCGCTCGAGGTCGTGCGACGAACGTTGGCGACGCGGCAAGCGCAGTTCGCGTACTGCTTCGAGCGCGCGATGGCGCCCGGCTCCGGCGCAGTGATGACCGTGGTCGCCCGCTTCAACGTGGTGCGCAGCGGCGGCAGCGCGCCGCGCGTGGTGGTGACCTCGACGCGGGGCGGACCCGAGCAGCTCAACGCCTGCGTGCGCGCGCGGATCAGCGCGGTGGTGTTCATGCAGCCGACGACGGCGGCCCCGGTGAGCGTGACGTACACGCTCAGCGCATGAGCACGCCTCCGAAGGTGTCGCCCGCCCCCGCGCCGTTCGACGAGAGCAGCGGCGGTGTCACCACCGCGCCCATCGCCGTGATCGAGTAGAGCGCGATACGGCCTTGGTTCATCGCCGTCGGGCTCGCGAGGTCCGCGCCCACGAGAATGTCCGCGCGATCATCGCCGTTGCTGTCCCGCAGCAGCGCCACGGCGTGACCGAACTGCTCGCCCGCGACGTTGCCCGAAAAAGTCCGCGCGAGCATGCGATTGGGACCCGTGGCAGAGCCCGGGTAGTACGTCACCGAGCCTGCGTTGATCATCCCCGAGGCGATGGCGTTTTGCGAACCCACGACGAGGTCGCAGAAGCCGTCACCGTTGGCGTCGCGTCCCATCGCGACGGAAGTGCCGAAGCGGTCGTTGGTCTGCACGCCGTCGAGCCGAATCGGCGCTGCGAAAGCGATGGACGTCGTGCTCGTCGAGCGCAGCACCACCGCGCTGCCGAAGGTCGTCCCGGGAGCGCCCACGACGAGGTCGTGCCTGCCGTCGCCGTCGATGTCGCCGCAGGCCACGGAGGTTCCGCACAGGTCGTTGGCGCCGACGCAGCGGACCGTGAGCGCCTCGGGCCACGTCCACGCAGCGCCGCTCGTGACCGCATTGGCGCCGCGGTGAATCTTCACAGCCCCGCCCATCGCGTCGAACCTGGGAGCGCCGTACACCAGCTCGGGCACCCCGTCTCCGTCGAGGTCGCAGTGCGACGCGATGTCCGCGCTCATCCCAGTGTTGGGGCCGTTGATCGTCAATCGAACGACGCTCGTGCTCTGCAGCGAGCGCACGCGCAGCGACTCCATCCCCGTCCCGATGTCGGCCTCGACGACCTCGATCGCGCCGTCCCCGTCGAGGTCTCCCAGCATCGCAACCCGCGCCCCACGCCGCGCCGCGACGGGCCCTCGCAACAAGTACACCGCGCTGGCAGGCATCGCGCGAACCGCGGTCGAGAGCGAGACGGTCAACCGCCCCATGCCCATGTCCCCGCCCGGACTGCCCACGATGAAGTCCACGTAGCCGTTGCCGTCGACGTCGCCGTGCGCGAGCCCCTCGCCATAGTGCGCGTTCGCTACGTTGAGGGTGCCCGAACGGGACGCGGCCGTCGTTGGAGCAGGCGCACGCCCGTACCACAGCGAGTACGTACCAGCGTTGACCAGCCCGCCCACCGTCGCTTGATGCGCGCTGGCCATCACCTCGCCGAGCCCGTCGCTGTCGATGTCGAACGCAGGAGGCTCGATGCAGCCCGAGGCCTTCACGGTCACCGGCCACGCGACGCTCGGCGCGATCGACGGAGACGATCCCCCCGGGTCCACGCGCCAGAACAAGCGCCCCGTCGGCATCGCGCTCATCGATCGCACGCGGTCTGCGTCGGTGAACGGGATCGAGTGCACGCTCGATGCGCACGCTCGATCAGTGCAGAGAAGGACCACGCCGCTCGGGACGCGGGTGTTCCATCGAAACTCGACGCCGGTCGAGCGAACGGTGCCCTCGGTCGGCGGCCACACGAGCCGCACTGGCGTGCGCATGGCAGCGTCCGCCGCGTCGCCGGCTTCGATCACGGCGGTGACATCGCTCGCGTCGCTGACGTCCCTCGCATCACTCGCATCACTCACGTCGCTCGCGTCGAGCACATCCCGCAGCGCGCCCGCGTCGCGCACCGTGGCGTCGGGCCTCGGCAGCGCGTCGGTCGCCGCGTCCGCAGGGCGCTCGACGGGCTCGACCTCGACCGGGACGCACTGCCCTTCGTCACCGCACGTCTCGCCGCGCTCTTCGCACACCGCGGCCACCGTGCACGAGGCGAGCGGCGTCCGCTGGCAATCGCTGCTCGCCTGCCCGCACTGCACCGGAAGAAACACCCGCACGTACCCCGCCCGCCCGCGCAAGAGCGAGAGGCTCAGCCTCCGTCGAAAGCGCACCGTCGGCGACGTGGCGCTCGCGCCCACTTCGGCGAACAAGACCAGATCCGTGCGATCCGAGCCGTTCCAGTTGGACGGAGGCTGGGCAGAGAAAGAGCCCTCGAACGGTGTGTTGCTGCTCGCCGCCGGCTGCGTCCATCGCTGCGGACACTGCTCCATGCTGCTCGGGTCCGCCGAGCCCGCTCGAACCGGGCACACCGCCAACGTCCACGCGCGCGAGGGGTCCGCGTCGGTCGCGACGATCACCTCCACGTACGTCGCCGGGCTGCGACACGCAGCGAGGCAAAGAGCGATCGAGACCGCGAACAACGAGCGACCGACACGCACGGCCGTCATGGTAAGCGAGGCCCTCCCGCGCCGTCGATTGTGTGTGCGTGACGCCTGACACTGCCGACCCAGCACTCCGCTGCGCGGGCGTTGGCGATTTCGTGAGCCGATTCGCCGCGACCTGCGCTCACAATGGCAGACCCCGTGGTGATGCGACGATTCGCTCTGCTCTTGTGTTGCCCGCTGCTGACCGTAGCCGCGTGCTCGGGCCGCATCGGTGAGCCCCCTTCGGCGACGCCCGCGGACGGCGCTGTCCCTGGCTCCGACGCCGCGCCCACGCCGGACGGAGGCCCTCCGCCGGTGCGGCCGACGTTCGCGTGTGATCCGCAGACCACCCCGCCGGACCTGCCGCTGCGAAGGCTCGGACGCACGCAGTACATCAACACGCTCGACAGCGTGGTGCGCGCGGTGGACGGCGCGATCGCCAACGACCTGCGCAATCAAGTGCAGAGCATCTTGGCGCGGTTTCCCGAAGACCACCTCGAAGCGTCCATCGACGGAAAGCACGGCGGCTACTCGAGCGCCGACCAGGTCGTGCAGCAGCAGCACTTGGACGTCACGTACGACGTCGCGATCCGCGCGGGGCAAGTGCTCACGCTGGACACAGCGCGCATCACCCGCGTGTTCGGCGCGTGCGCGACCGACGGCAACGCGAGCAACGACGGGATGTGCCTCGACGCGTTTCTCGACGGCTTCGGCGCGCGCGCGCTGCGACGGCCGCTCACCGCCGAGGACCGCACGTTCTACAAGAGCTCGATCAACAACAGCACCGCGCCCGCGGACCTCGCGGACCTGATCGCGCTGCTCTTCACGGCCCCGCAGTTCATCTACCACGTCGAGCACGGTGACAGCGCCGACGGCAGGCCGTCGCAGTTCGTCCTGAGCCCGTGGGAGCTCGCCAATCGGCTCTCGTATCACTTCTGGCAGACCCCTCCCGACGACATGCTGCGCGAGAGCGCGCGCAGCGGAGAGCTCGCGACAGAGGCGGGCTTTCAGCGGCAGGCCGAGCGGCTCTTCAACGACGCGCGCACCGAGGCGTCGCTCAACCGATTCTTTCGCGAGTACCTCTGGCTGGACACCCTGCCCACGCTGCACGCGCGCGTGGGAGACGCAGTGTTCGACGCGTTTCGTGGAGAGCTCACGCCGACGGGCGCGCTGCGCACGGCGATGATCGACGACGTGCTCGCGGCCGCGCGCTACAGCGTGCGCAACAACGAGTCGCTCACGGGCTTCGTGACCAACCGTCGGTCCTTCGCGCGCGAAGCGGCGCTGGCGACGATCTACCAAACGCCGATGTGGGACGGGATGGGCGAACCGCCGCTGTTTTCGCAGCCCGAACGCGCGGGGCTGTTCACGCGCGCGGCGTTTCTGTCCACGGGTACGATCAACACGCGGCCGATCATCAAGGGCGTGTTCATCCGGCTCGGGATGCTCTGCGACGCGATCCCTGCGCCGCCCGCCAACGCGGCGGGCACGCCCATCCCGCAGCTCGACATGCGCACCACCCGCCAGGTCGTCGAAGCGCTCACCGAAGCCCCCGGGACGCCCTGCGCCGCGTGCCACACGACGCTCATCAACCCGCTCGGGTTCGCGACGGAGAACTTCGACGCGCTCGGCCGTGTGCGCAGCCAACAGCGCTTCTTCAACGAGATGGGCATGGTGGTGGGGCAAGCGCCGGTAAACACGCGAACGATCCCGCTCGTGTCCGTCGACGACACCCGCGAGTCGACCGACGCCGTGACGCTCACGCGCATGATGGTCGAGAGCAACCGACTGCAGACGTGCTTCGCGCGGCAGTACTTTCGCTTCACGTTCGGCAGGCTCGAAGAGCGCGACGGACGCGATAACTGCGCGCTCAAGCGCATGACGGACGCGGCGCTCGCGGGTCGACCGCTCGCAGAAGTGCTTCGCGTCGTCGCGATGGACCCGGCCTTTCGCACGAGGAGCTTTCAGTGAACCGCGATCCGATCGTCACCACGGGCGAAGGGCCCAACCGACGTCAGTTCTTGAAGGGCCTCGGCGGGTTCGCGCTGGCGATTCCGCTGCTGCCTTCGCTGTTGCCGAGAGAGGTCCTCGCGCAGGGGATGCCGTCGCAGAAGCGCTTCGCGCAGATGTGCACGAACCACGGCGGGCTGTGGCACGCGAACATGTTTCCTGCGGCGGCGATGCTGACCGAGCAGCAGGCGTTCAAGGGACGCACCGCGCGCAGGGGCGACCTGCGGCTCGGAGCGCAGGGCGCGCGCGTGGGGGTGAGCCCGATCGTGAGCGCGGCGGCCTCGCAGCTGACGCCCGAGCTCGTCGCGAAGATGAACATCGTCGCGGGCTTGGACATCCCGTTCTACATCGCCCACAACACCGGCGCGCACCTGGGAAACTACGCGCGCAACGACGGCAACGGCGGCGACGGCATGATGCTCCAGTCGCAGCCGCGCGCGACGATCGACCAGATCATGGGCTGGTCCGCGGAGTTCTACCCGACCTCTGTTCGCCAGCGGGTCATGGTCGTGGGCGACCGCTACTCGTACTGGTGGTCCAACCCCTCGATGCGCACCGGCGTGATCCAGCCCGTGAGCGGGACGCGCGACTCGCTGCAGCTCTTCGATCAAGTGTTCGGCCCGATCACGCCTGGGCCCATGCGAAGGCCCATCGTGGACCGCGTGATCGAGAACTACCGACGGCTGCGCGGCGGCTCGTCGCGGCTGTCGACCGGCGACCGTCGCCGGCTCGATGAGCACATGCAGGGGCTGAGCGAGCTCGAGCGCAGGCTCAACGCGACGGTCTCGTGCGGCTCGCTCACGCGGCCCGCGCGGGGGTCGATCCCGATCATTCAGAGCGGTGATTTCGGGCTCAACCCGATGAAGCAGGGAGAGGCGTTTCGGCTCTACAACGACGTCGTGGCGCTGGCGTTCTCCTGCGGCGCGTCGCGCGTGGCGGTGGTCTCTGCGGACACGACGTACAGCACGTTCTCGGGCGACTGGCACCAGGACATCGCGCACAAGGCGCACCTGCCCGGGATGGCCGAGCAGATGACCATCTCTGCAGCGCACCAGTTCTTCTTCGAGAACGTGTTTCTCGACCTCGCCCGCAAGCTCGACGCCATCACCGACGTGAGCGGAACGGTCCTCGACAACACCCTGCTCGCCTGGTCGCAAGAGTCCGGCAACCACACGCACGAGAACCAATCGATGCCGCTCGTGACCTTCGGCGGCGCCGGCGGCGCGATGCGCACCGGGAGCTTCATCGACTACCGCGACACGTCCCGCGAGATGGGCTCGCGCTTTCAGGGCACGCCCGAGCCGCGCTACTGCGGCCTGTCGTGGAACCAATGGCTCGCCAACGCGCTGCAAATCATCGGCATCCCCCGCGCTCAGTGGGAGGAGATGGGCGGCGGCTACGCGGTCCCGTTCGTCGGTGACGGCTATCGCAGCATGTACCCCGCGGCGGCGCTCTCGGGCCTGAGCGACCCGCTGCTCTACCTTCGCCGCTGACAGCGCTACGCTGTTCGGACTCTCGTTGCGCACACCGCCTCGCACCGCGACCGTCGCCCTCGCCTTCGCGCTCACTCACAGCTGCGCCGTGCGAGGAACGCTCCTCACCGAGCGCGACGCGCGCGCGGACACGCCCGTGACCGACAGCGCGACCGAAGCGGGCGAAGCGTGCGGCGCGCCCGCGGACACCAGCGCGATTCACAGCATTTCTTCAGGCCAATCGCACTCGTGCCGCATCCGCGCGGGGGTCCTCTCGTGCTGGGGCGCCAACAACGAAGGCGCGCTCGGCACCGGCGACACGACAGATCGCAACGCGCCAGCAGAGCTCTCTGGATCGCGTCGATGGCTCGCCGTCGCAGCCGCCGCGGAGTCCACCTGCGCCATCGACGACCGACGGGCCGTGTGGTGCTGGGGCGCCAACGGCTCGGGGCAGCTCGCGACGGCGGACACCGCGCCGCGCAGCGCTCCAACGCGGGCGGCTTCGCTCTGCGACGCGCGGGCGATCAGCGGGACGTTCGACCACTTCTGCGCGCTGACGGGCGACGCGCGCTTGTACTGCTGGGGACGCAACGACGAAGGGCAGCTCGGGCAGAGCGACCAGTATCCAGGGCGCAACGCGACCGAGCCCGTCGAAGTGCTCCCGTCGGGCGCGTGGCGCGCCGTGGCCACGGGGCAAGGACACACGTGCGCGATCCGCGAGCCTGGCGCGCTCTACTGCTGGGGACGCAACACAGAGGGACAGCTCGCGCTCGGCGCCGGCACACCGATTCAAGTGCGCACGCCCACACGCGTCGCCGCGCTCGACGGATGGACCGCGCTCAGCGCAGGGCAAGACCAGTCGTGCGCCCTGCGCATGGGCGGAGAGCTGTACTGCTGGGGCTCTGGCAGCTCGATCGCTGGCGGCACCGCGCGAACGCCCGCGCGCGTCGGCGTCGAGAGCGATTGGATTGCGCTCTCGGTCTCGACCTTCGCTGCGTGCGCGACGCGCTCGGCCACGCGCGCGCTGTACTGCTGGGGGCGCAACGACGAAGGCCAGCTCGGGATCGGGAGCACCGTGTCGCAGCCTGCTCCGACGCTGGTGACGCTCTCGTCCGCGGCGGCGACGCTCGCGCTCGGACGCTTCTACAGCTGCCTCCTCGGCGAGGACACGCAGAGCTATTGCACCGGAGAGAACGCGCGAGGACAACTCGGGGTGGGCGACCTCGATCGACGCGCGCGGTTCACGCTCGTGCGGTAATTCACTGCGTCGAGCGCCATGCCTTCGTTGCCACGCGCGAAGGGAGAAGCCGGCGCGCGCGACCGTAAGCAGCTTCGTGCGGTTCGATCACCGTCGACTCTTCACGCTCGTCTTCGCGCTCTCGAGCGCTCACTGCGCGGCGACCACCGCCGCGAGCGGCCCGAGGGTCTCGGACACCGTCGCAGCGGAGCGCGAGCAAGCGCGGCAGCCCCTCGTGATCGTCGCGCAACCCACGCTCGCGCCGCCGCGTGAAGCCATCGCCCCGCCGCCCTCGGAGCGAGACCGCGTGCTGTTGGCAGAGCAGCAATCCTCGGGCGGCGCGCGCAGGGTGCTCACCACAGCGCGCACGCTCATCGACGACGAGGTGGTGATTCGCGGCTCTTGCTACACGTGGCTGAGCGCGACCTATCGACGGGCTGGCGGGCAGTTCTCGACGGTGTTCAGCGGTGACCGACGCGGGCGCTACGCGAGCGCAGAGCAGCTGCGACCGGGCGACTGGATTCACTTCATCAATCACTCGTACGGAAACGTCACGCACAGCGCGATCTTCATCGGCTGGACCGATCGCGCCTCGTCGACGGCGCTCACGGCGAGCTACCCCGGACAGAACCGCGAAGCGCCAGGGCGCTACCGCGACTACGAGCTCACCAGCGTCTACCGCATCGATCGCATGCGCGACTGAGGCGTCTGTGCGATGGGCGCTCAGAAGCCAGCGTCGCGCGGCGTCGGAGCGCTGCTCGAGCCCGTGCAAGCCGCGGGATACAAGCTGCTTCCGACGGGGTCGTTTTGCCAGCAGAGCACCTTTCCGTCCGTGCGCAGGGCGCAGGCGTAGTAGTCGCCGAGCGCGAGCTGCGTGACGTCGGTGAGCCCGTCGACGGGCCTCGGCGTCGGGTCGGACACCGTCGACTGAAACCCCCAACACCACACCGCGCCCAGCTCGGTCACGCCGCACGCGGTTCTCCAGTCGCCCACGTCCATCGATCGCATCCGCGGAATCCCCTGCACCCGCGTCGGTCGCCGCGTCGAGTCGTTGCCGGCGCCAGCCGCGGGGTTGAGGTCCCAGCACCAGACAGCCCCGTCCAAGTCGAGGGCGCACGCGCGATCGGAGCCCGCCGAGAGCAGCCGCGCTCGCTTGAGGACCACCGCGGCAGGGCCGCTGTCTTCGACGTAGAAGCCCCTGCCGACGTTCGCCGCGATCGCGCGGCCCCAGCAGCGGACATCGCCGTTGCTCTGCAGCGCGCACGAGTCCTGCGAGGTCAACGCCAGGCTCGTCGACGACGCGACGTGCAGGTTCGTCGCAGGCGCGTAGCGATCCGCGGTGTCGCCGGTGCCGAGCTGCGCCCAGAAGTTCGAGCCCCAACACGACGTCGCGCCGCCGTCTTCGAAGGCGCACGCGTGCGAGCCGCCCAAGCCCATGCCTCGCACGCGAGCGAGGCCGAGCACCGGCGCAGCGGTGTCCACGATCACCGGGGACGCGCCGTCGATCACGCCGCGCCCGAGCCTGCCCGAGTCCGAGTTTCCCCAGCAAAATGCTTGGCCGTCGTCGCGCCATCCGCACGCGAAGCTCGCGCCCGCCGCGATGTGATCGAACGTCGTCGGCGCGGTGATGTTCACCCGCGTCGGAGCGGCCGCGTAGCGAGCGCGCATGCAGCTCACGGTTCCGTCCGTGTACAGCGCGCACACTTCTGAGGACGCGGCCGCGATCTCGCGGACGAGCTTCGACGTAGAGGCAGGCGTTCGACACTCGGCGTCGTTCGCAGACGTGGCGAACAAGCACCCCGAGACGAGCGAAGCCGTGAGCGAGAGAGCGATGATGGCGCGCATGGCCCGCGCATCCTGCAGCGAGCGTGCCGAGGCGAAGAGCGCGTCGAAGCCCACGCGAAGGGGCCGAACTGTCGCCCGCGCACCCCAGCGCTGTGGCGATCGCGCGACACATCCCATCCGATCGGCGCGGCCAGGCGTACCCGAGCGTCACAATCGTGCAGCGCTTCTCTCGTCGCTCGGTGCTCGCTGTGTTGGGGCTCGGTTCGCTCGCGTGTCGCCCCAACGTCGTCGCGCCCTCGGACGCCGCGCTCGTCGAGGACAGCCACAGCAGCGGAGACGCTTCGAGCGCGACGATCGAGCGCTACGTCTCGCTCGGAGACTCGTTTACCGCGGGCACCGGCGCGACGCCGGCCGAGAGCTTCGCCGCGCGCGCAGCGGACCGATGGAGAGCGCTCGGGCTGTCGATCGAGCTCGAGAATCCTGCGGTCAACGGCTTCACGACGGCGGATGTGATCGACCGCGAGCTGCCAGTGCTCTCGCGGGTTCGCCCGTCGTTCGTCACGCTCGCCATCGGCGCGAACAACATCGTTCGCGGCGGGACGGACGAGGCGTACCGCCGGGACGTGCGCGCGATCCTCGAGCGCGTGCTCGCTGCAGAGACGCTCGCGCAGAACATCGTCGCCCTGCCGCAGCCCGAGTGGCCGCGCTCGCCGACGGGAGCGACCTTCGGGGCCCCCGACGCGACGCTGGCGCGCGTCCGTGGATTCAACAGCATCTTGCGCGAAGAGGTCGAGCGCGTCCGCGGCGCGTGGCTGGACCTGACATCGTTGATGCGATCCCAAGCAGATCAAGCGATGTGGGCCCCGGACGGGCTGCATCCATCGGCGGCCGCGTACGATCAGTGGGCAGAGGCGCTCGTGCGCGCGCGGCCGCGAATCCGCGCCTGAAGCGAGCGCAGCAGGCGTGCGCGAAGCGCGCGATCCCCCTCGCGCTGCTCTCGCGTGAGCACCTTCGAAGCATCGGCGTCGTCGCCTCACGGTGAGCGAGCGCTTCGAACTCGCGCGCGGGATCGACGAAACTTCGACGCAGCTGTGTTCTCTGGGTACTCATCGAGCGCCGAGCCGCTGGCTCGCGCGCAAGAAGAGAGAGCTCGTGCAAGACCGAAGCATGTTCGTGACGTTGCCCGTGCGCGACGTGGCGCGCTCGAGGGCGTTCTACGAAGCGCTTGGATTTTCGCTGGATCCCACGATGAGCAGCGACAGCGGCGCGTGTCTCGTGATCAACGAGCGCACCCGCGTGATGATGGTGAGCGAGGCCGTGTTCACGTCGCTGACGACGCGCGCGATCGGCGATCGCTCGACGCACCTGCAGGCGCTCTTCGCGCTCTCGTGCGACAGCCGCGCGGAGGTCGACGAGCTCGTCCAGCGCGCGCTCGCGCACGGGGCGACCACCGAGGACAAGCCCACCGAGCACGGGTTCATGTACGACTGGAGCTTCTTCGACCCGGACGGACACGGCTGGGGCGTCGCGTGCATGACCGCGAGCGACGGGACCGCGTAGCGAGCGCGACGAGTCCACGTCGATTCCGGGGTCGCAGCAAAACGGTGTAGCGTGGGCAGCCATGACCGTGCGCCTCTACGAGAACAAGCACCTTCTCTGCGCGCGCTGGGGCGCGGTGACGGCAGAGGACCTCGAGCTCGTCGTGGCGCGCGCGCGGCAGATCGAAGCGAGGGAGGGCCGCAAGATCGTCTACGCGGGCGTGCAGTACGACGACACGCCGCTGCCCGATCGGGCGGTCTCGCGCGTGATCATCGACCGCGGGATGGAGCTCGCGCGCAGCTGCGATCGGTTCTGCGTGATCGTGGCCGCCCAGGGCATCGCGGGCTCGCTACACCGAACGGGGATCCGCAGCATGCTGACCGTCGCGCGCATCGCCGGCGCCAACGTCTCGCGCGTGCTCGTGCTCGACTCGGTCGACGCGATGCTCACCGAGCTCGCCAGCGAGCTGCCGGGCTCGACGGCGCAGCTGCGCGCTGCGCTCACCGCGGCGGGGATGCCGTAAGGCAAAAAGTCATTCGTTTCGCCAATAGGGACGGTGTTCAATAGTTCAATTGTCCCTCCGCGCCGCTCGGACGCGAGTCCGCCAGGGCCGCGCTCGGACTATCGTGGCCGACAGAATGGCCCGAATCCCCAGCGCCCCTGCGGCCCGATCCGCAGGCACCGTTGACCTGCTGTACGACGCGCTCGCCGAGCGAGCCTCATCGCTGCCGCCCGGCTGGGACCGCTGCGAGGCCGCCACCCAGCTCGCTCGAGTCGGACGCGTCGAGGCAGCGCGCGCGCTCGGCGCGCTGCTGAATCCCCCCGAGAGGGTGCTGCAGCTCGCCTGGCTCACACGAGCCGCGGGAGCAGCAGCGGGCGACGAAGTGCGCGCTGCGTGGAGCGCGTACGCGGCGAGCCTCGACCCGAGCAAGCCGCACCGATCCGAGCGCGTGCTGGGTTGGTGCGCTTGCGCGCTGGCTGGCGTCGACGCAGGCTCGTCGCCGCCGCCGCTCGGCGACAGCAACGCGGCGCGCATGCTGTTTCGAACGCTGGTCGCGCTCGGCCGTGGCGACGAAGCGTTCGCGCTGATTCGAGAGCACGGATTGTGGCGCGAGGGCGTGGGCTTTGCCGTGTTTCGCCTCACCGTGCACAACGACGCGCTGGGGATGAGCATCCCGCGGTGGATCGCGAGAGAGCGGCGCTGGGACCGGCTCGCCGCGCTCGCAGCGTGCTACGTGGCGATGGACGATATGTTTCTCGGCCCGATCAAGATTCGCCTCGCGCTCGTGCCCGCGGCCGAAGCGACGGCGGGAGAAGCGCTGGCCGCGCTGCCCGACGCCATGCTGCGAAAGTGCTTTCTCGCCGTGCTCGCCGCGGCGACGCCGGAGGACCGAGCGGCGCTCGCAGCGCTCGCCCCGAGGCTCGACGACGTCGACGCGGCGATCGTCGCGGCGATCTTCGCCGGCCCCGCGCGCGCCCAGGTCGATCCCACAGTCCGATCGCGACACCGCCTCGCGCTGGCGATCGCTCGCGGTGACGCCAGCACGTTCGACGAAGTCGCGAACACGCTCGGCGACGCTTGGAACCTTCAACGCTCGCTCGTCGCAGCCGTTCGGGTGCTCCGGGTGCGAGGCGGCGACGACAGCGACGCGTGGCTCGACCGCGTCGAGGCGCTCGCGCGCGCGGTCTCTCGCGAACACGAGCGCGCCAGAGTCCTCTGCGAGCTCAGCTACGCGCTCTGCGCGATGGGCTGGCGCGCCCGCGGCGAAGGGCTGCTGACCGAGGCGCTCGCGCTCGCCGACGCGCTGCCTCGGACCGAGCGAGGCAGGTTGCGCTCAGACGCGCTCGAGCAGGTGTGCGCGTACGCGACGCGGGCAGAAGCGTATCCCGTCGCGCTCGCCGCGCTGCGCAAGTGCACGGCGAAGCTCAAGCGCGACGCGTGTGTCCCGCCGCTGGTGACAGCGTTCGCGCGGCTCGGAGACTTCAGCGGAGCGCTCGCGCTCGCAGAGCGCATCTCGACGCCATCTGCGCAGGCAGCGGCGCTCGTGGCAGCCGTACGCGCGACGTTGCCCGACGGGCGCGAGCTCCCGTGGATGGAGCCGCCGAGGGACGCCGTTCAATAGTTCAATGGTCCCTCCGCGTCGCTCGGGCGAGCAGCGCTGGCAGCAGCGGGTGCCCCAGCCGATCCCGGGCCGCCGCCGACACCGCCACGCTCGAACGCGCTCCCGCAACGCGACGTCGCAGCCCCTCCCGTCGGTCCCCTCCGCCCGTTCGTGAACTATTGAACACCGTCCCCAGTCACGAAATCACTGAGCTTTTTCAGCACCGACCCGCTCACGCTCACTCACACTCAATCGCCGCTGTCGGCGAACGAGAGCCTCACGATCTGCGCTCTCGGCATCGCGACGCCGCTCGGCTCCCAAGGGTTGCGCCGCGCTTCGAGCCTGGCGAGCCGCTCGTCGCTCGTCGCTCGCAACACTGACACCGCAGCGCTCGCGCCGCCGTAGAGCCGCGCGTCGAGCGCGTCCGCGTCGAGCGCTCCCCCGACCATGATCGCGTGCGCGATCGCCGCCATGGACGCCAGCGGCTCCTGCGCGTCGCGCATCAGCCGATCGAGCGCGCGTAGGTCGATCAGCCGCACGCTGCGCCGATCCACCAGCAACAGCCGCTCATCGACGGCGTCGATCGCCGGAACGCACCCCTCCTCTCGAGCGTCGGTGGCCAACAACACACGCCCCGCGAAGGTCAGGCCAGGGCAGCGGTACACCGCGAGCGAGTACACCGCCGGACGCAGCTCGATCGTCGAGGCGTCGTCATCGCTCGAACCATCGCGCGCGCGCTTCGACTCGATGGTGATCACCCACTCGCCCGCAGCGATCGATCGAATCGCCCCCCACCGCGCCTCATCGAGCCCCGCCCTCGCCGCGCTGATCACGCGCGGCCGCCGCGGGTCGCTCACGTCGAACTGCGCTCGACCGCGCGAGAAGAGCACGCTCAACACGTCACCCCCGAGCGCCAGCATCCGCGCGCCGCCGAGAGGCTCGTGCTCTGGCGCATCGAACCACGGTCGCCCAGGGGCCGACAGGTCCCATCCGCCCCAGAGCGCCGCGCCATCGCACGTCGCGAAGAGCACGCTCTGCGCGAGCGCCAACGCGGTGACCGACGCGAGGCGACGCGACCGCGCGTCGATGTGCGCAGGAAGCGTCAGCGGCTCGTCGAGCGTCGGGTCCTCCGCAAACAGCCCGCGCCACACGAACACGTCGCGCTCACGTGCCCACGCGAGCACGTCCGCCGACGAGTCAGCCACCCACGGCGCGTCGCGATCGACGCCGACCGGCCCCCGCGCCTCGAGCTCGTCGCCTCGCTCGACGAAGAGCGTCGCCAGCTCGTCGTCCGGCAACACCACGGCCCGCGCTGGACGCGAACTAGCATCGACTGGCCCGGGCGCCTGCATCACTTCACTCCGTGCGCGCGAGCGTAGCGCAATCCTCTCGCGCGCTGGTGCGCGCGCAGAGACGGTGCTCTCATCGAGCGTTGCCATGGGCGGCCGCTACGAAGTGCACGTCACCATCGCGCAGCGCGAACCGTGCGACCGCGCGCGCGTAGAAGCGGTCGGAGACGCGGCTGGCGCGCGCTCGGTGCACATCGTCCTCGACGCAGGAGCCCATCGCTCGCAGCCCATGCTGACCGCGCGCGCCGGCCCCACGCTCTCGGACGCGCACGAAGCAGCGCGACGCCTCGCAGCGGCGCTCGCGCGCGACGGGATCGACGTCGCTCGCGTGAAGATCGAGGGCGACCTCGACTGCGTCGAGCTCGTCGAGGACGAAGACGGCCTGGCGGCGAGCCGCGCCGGAAGGTACTTCGAGCACCACACGAAGGTGCTGCTGCGAGACGAGCCCGAGCGGCGAGCGGCCGAGGCGATCGCAGCCCGACACGGCGCCCGCGCCTCTCGCAACGCGTTCGCCCGCGACGATCGCGGAGAAGCGCGGTTCTTGACGCTGCGGCAGCGGGACGTTCGCAGGGCGTTCGCTGCGTCACGCGCGCGATCGCTCGACGACGCGCTGCTCGACGCGGGGATCGTCGTGCTCAGCTCGCAGAGCGAATACGTGGTGTTCGACAGCAACCTCGAGCTCGATCATCGGTGGTTGCCCGCAGGCGGCGACGAGGCGGTGACGACAGCGCACGGAGAGACGACATGGTGATTCCAAACAGAACCCTGGGCGTGCACAAGCGCGTTCGCAGGATCGCGTCGGGTGAGCTCGACGACCCTGACGCCCCCGAGCGCAGCGACGCCGATTTCTATCCCAAGACCTACGGACCCGGCGACCGAGAGCGCGCCGTGTTCGACCCGGCGACCAAGCACTATCCGAATGCGTTCGTCGCGCCAGAGCCCGCGGTCGCGTCCGAGCAAGCGCGCGCGCGATTTCGAGAAAGCAACCGCGAGGCGCTGCAGCACGTGCTCCGCTGCGCGTGCAGCACGGGCTATCGCGAGCAGCTCGTGCTGCGCGGGAGCGCGACGCTCGCGTCCTGGTTCGGCGCGCGCGCGCGGGAGCCCAAAGACCTCGATTTCGTGCTGCGACCGACGGACCTCAGCATCGAGTCACGAGAAGCGCGGGCCATCGAAGACGCGATCGTGCGCGCGGTCGCAGCGCGGCCGCGGGTCGGCGACGTGATGCTCATGCCCGACCGCGTCGAGCGAGACTACATCTGGACGTACGACAGGGTTCCGGGCCGAAGGATCTCGATCCCGTGGAAGGTCGCGGGCGTCCCCGCGGGCGTCGCGCGCGTGGACCTGGTCTTCAACGAGCCGCTCTTCACTGCGCCGATCGATGAGCCCCTCAGCATCACCGGAGCGCCGCCCGAGCGATGCCTCGTCGCCACGCCCGAAGAGTCCCTCGCGTGGAAGCTGCTCTGGCTCGTCACCGACGCGTACCCGCAAGGCAAAGACCTCTTCGACGCAGCCCTCTTGCGAGAGCGCGTCGCCGTCGACGAAGCGCTGGTCGCCAAGGTGTTCGCGAGCGCGCTCGAAGACGCCCCGGCCGCCAACGTCGAGGCGACGCGCGACTGGAGACTGCAGCTCTCGGGCAGCAAGTTCGTCGACTGGGACAACTTCGTCAGCGAGTACCCCGACCGCGCCGAAGGCCTGACGATCGACCTGCTGCGCGCGCGGATCGTCGCCACACCGCCGAGGGACGGTGTTCAATAGTTCAATTGCGCCCCAGCGGCTCGTCAGCGGCCCGCGCTGCGTCGCAGAAAGTCCTCGACCAAGGCGACCAACCTTGGAGGGCTCTCTTGCATGGGATAATGGCCGCACTCGGTGATCGACGCGAGCTCGAGCGCCGGGCACAGCGCCGCGAACAGCCGCTCGACCGAGGCTCGCCTCATCGGCGGCGCGTCCTCTTCGCCCGTGAGCGCGAGCACCGGCCGCGTGATCGCCGTAGCCCGATCCGGAAGCCCCCGAACGCCGAACATCGCGAGGTACTCGGCGACCATCGCGGGCTCGGACGTCGCGCGCCAACGGTCGATCTTGAACCTGCGCCACCCCGCAGAGAGCCGCCCGCCGAGCATCACTTCGAGCGCCTTCGCGCGGCGTGCGTCGTCGCCGAGCGCCACCGCGCGCAGGGCCTCGTGCGTCGCGGCGTCGTACGCAAACGAGCTCGGCGGCGGCGGCGTCAGCAGCACCGCGCTCGCTATGCGCGCCGCGGCGGTCTGCGCGAGGTGCGACGCCACCAGCGTGCTCATCGAATGGCCGATGATCGAGAAGCGCTCCCAGCGAAGCGCGTCCGCGAGCTCGAGCACGTCGCCCGCTGCCTCTTCGACCGTGCACTCGCCCCGCAGCGCGCGCGAGCGCCCGTAGCCGCGAAGATCAGCAAAAACCCACGCAAACGTCGCCGTGTCCAAGTACGGCCGCGCGGCGTCCCACGTCGAGGTGTCGCACAGCCAATCGTTGAGGACCATCACGTGGTGGTCGCCCCCTCCGTGCACATCGAAGCCGAGCATCAAGTGCTCCTTTCGATGCGATCACGTAGCACAGACCGTCGCCCTGTCCGAGGCGCGACGCGCTATCGGCACACGCGCGTCTGGCCGAACGGCGTGCACATCTGTCCTTCGGGGCAGTCCGCGGCGGTGCGGCACGCGCGGTCGCCGCAGCGTTCGGTGCGAGCGCACGTGCTCTGGATCCCGTCCGTGCAGCAATAGCTGCCAGCGGGGCAGTGCTCGGTGGCGTCGCAGCGCACGCGGGTGCACGCGTCGGCAGCCACGCAGCGCTCGGGGCTGTCCGGTCCGCTCGAGGCGCAGCAGACCTGCCCCGCGCCGCAGCTCGAGCCAGCGAGACCGCAGCGCGGCCCCGTGCTCGGGCCGCCGTCCGCCGCCGCATCCGCCCCAGGAACGCTGCCCGTCGCGTCGCTCACCGCCGACGCGTCGCTCACCGCGACCACGTCGGGCGAGGCCATCGCGTCCGCGCCACCGCTGTCACCGACGGCCGCAGGACTCGGGCTGCAGGCCGTTGCGAGCCCGAGCGAGACCAAGAGAGAGAACCAACGATGTGTCGCGACTGTCATCCACGAGCCCTTCTGTTGCCGCGCCGCTCTGGCGCGCGCGTACTTGCTCTGGAGGTATTGGGCGCGCCCTCTCGTCGTTCTCACGCAAAGTGAACGAGCGCTGCGCGCGACGTCAGCCTGCGGTGAGCGCAGAGGGCGGACGCACGTCGAGCTCGGAGGTCGCCTTGCGCGCCGCGGTGCTCACGCGGTACGCGGCGTTGCGCGCGCGCATGATCGAGCCGAGCGGGCGGTGCTCGACGAGCGCGTGCCACGGGTCGAAGCTCATCGCTTCACAGGTCGATTGCAGGAGCTGTCCGCGCGCGCTCTCTGGGTCTTGCGCGGCGATCTCGAGGCGCGCGACCTCGACGAAGGGCGAGACAGACTCGAGCCACTCGACCGCGCCGTCTTCGATGGGCGTGCGCTGCTCGTCGACGAAGAGCTGCGCTTCGACCGCGAACGTGAGCGGCGACGAACGCACGCGCGCGCGCAGCGCCTCGGTGAGACCGCGCTCTCCTGCGGCGACGACCGCGGGCGTCGCGGGCAGATCCACGGGTCGAAAGCGCATCTTCGCCGCGTGATCGCCCCAGCGGATAGGCAGCGGCGCGAAGAACGTCCGCTCTGCGAGGCTGACCTTGCCCTTGTCTTGCGCCTTCGCGAGCGCGCCGACGAGGCGCAGCGCGCCGAAGAAACCCACGCGGCCGATGAGGTACCGAAGGATCTTCAGCGGTCCCCCCGGCGCCGCCTGCACGATGCCCACGAAGGTCTCGGCGTCGGGGATCGCGAACGTGCTGCTGAGGATCGCGAGAAAGTCCTGCGTCTGCGCGGCGGCGAGCGGCGCGATCACCTTCTCGCCAGGGACGCCGACGACCTTCACGGCGACGCCGCGGACGTCGGTGGTGCGATCGGACTGCGATTTTCCTGCGCCGGATGAGAAGCGAACGTAGCACTCGTACGTGGCCGGCTTGGCGAACAGCCCGTGCGCGTGCGTCGCAGCGACGCCGCTCGGCACCACCAACCGCCCCTCGAGCCCGACCTGCGAGTAGCGATGCAGCGTGCGCCCTTCGCCCGAACGCCCCTCGACCAACGTGCGCGCGAGTCGCTCGAAGAGCTCCTCTTCGCCCGGCGCGATCTTCTCTTGCCACGTTCCCATCGACCGACTGCTCCTCGCGACCGCGCGCCGCGCGCCATCGCGGCCGACGAGTATGCGCCACGCGCTCGCGCCGACGCGCCGAGGCAACAACGCTGCGCGTCAATTTTCAAAATCCCCCCTCAGCTCGCCAGCAAATTTCCCATAACGCGACTGTTAGACGTATTTCACAGACCGGCCCTCTCTCCCCGACGCCAACCCGGCAGCGCTCACTCGGTCAGCACGTAGAGCTGCCCCGCGCCGTCGATCGCAGCGAGCCGCTTCGCGTCGAGAATCCCCAGGTCTTCGATGCGCTCGGTCGTGTCCCACTCGCTGAGCGCCTCGCCGTTGCCCGCGTCGAACACGCACACGCGCCCGTCACCGTCGCCGCACGCGACGCGACCGTGGTCGACCGCCAGCGCGGTGACCGCGTGCTGCCCGAGCGCGCGCTTCCACACGCACGATCCGTCGTCGAGCGAGCGCGCCTCGATCCATCGCGCTGCGCGAGGCTCAGCGCTGCTCGCCACCGCGCAAATCACCAGCGCATCGAGGGCGATCGCGAGCTGCTCGATCTTCGCCGGGGCGTCCGCGAGCGCAGCGTAGAACCGTTCTGCGCCGTCCTCGAGCGCCACCGCCCGCAGCGTCCCGTCGATGGCCATCACAAGCGACCCGACACGCGCACGCTCGGCGATCGCGCTCGGCGATCGACGGCCCCACATCTTGCCGAGCGCGCGCTCGGTCCCGCGCTCGAGGTCCACGAGCCACGAATGGACCACGTCCGTCAGCACCAGCCACCGCCCGCAGTTCGAGAGCAGACTGCGCTGCACGTGTCGCCCCGTGACAGGGACGACGGCGTCGAGCCGCTCTCGACGAAGATCGAATCGAACCGCGCGCGTCGACGACGACAGCGACCACCGTCCGCGCTGCGGGCGCTCGGACGAGCGCGCGCAGTCTCCGCCGCGGATGATCGCGCGACGCTCACACGATCCGCTGCGCGCGAGGTCGTACGCCCACAGCCCGTGGCCGTCGCGCTCGTCGCTGCCCCACACGAACGCGGTCTGCGCAGGCGCGCTCGCCTCGTCGATGCCCGCGACGAACACCGCGCTCCGCGGGCCCGGGTGCTCGCTCGTCACCGTGAAGGTCTCGCCGTCGTACACGCGAACCACCCCGTCCGTGCCCGCCGAGAGCACCCGCGCGCCGTCTCGCGTGGAGGCGAGCGCCAGCACACGGCCCGGATGGAGCTCTCGTCGCTCGATCACGCGCGCGGCGACCGCGTCGATGACGAAGGCTTCGCCGCCGAGCCCCGTCGCGACGAAGCGCACGCCGTCGGACGTCGGGTAGCTCGTCACAGCGTAGACAGCGCTCGTCTGGGAGTCGGGCAGTCGCCGCAGAACGTCGGCCTCGAGGTCGAGCACCGAGTAGTCGTGCTCGAAGCTCTGCACGAGCGCGTAGCGACCGCGCGCGTCGAGGTGCGCGCAATACGCTGGGCCTACGCTCTTCGCTGCGCGCGCCGCGCCCGTCGCGCGATCGAACACCACCGGAGGGACGCCCGCGCTCGCGACGCTCTGGTCCTCGCGTTCGACCAGCGTCGAGCCGATCGATGCCTCGGCGCGCTGCGAGCGCTGCAGCACCGCGCCCGTGTCCGCGTCGAGCCAGAGCAGCTCGAGCTCTCGCGACCCTCGCTCGAGCAGCAGCGCGAAGGACCGCCCGTCGCGACACCCGACGATCGCGCACGGCGTCTTCTCGACGCGCACCGAGAACACCGGCGCGATCGAGTCCGGAGCCCACCCGACGACCAGTCCCTCTCGGTCGAAGCTGACGACGCGGTCGTCTCGCACGCACGCGGCGCCACCCCACGTGCGGTGCGGCGTGTCTCTCGAGTACACCTTGGATTCTCTCGCAGAGAAGAGCTGCAGCCCGTGAAACTGCGCGACCGCGGCGGCGTGCGTTCCGCTGCGATTGACTGTGCCGCCCCGAGGAAGCTCGTAGTCTCCGTCGCCGCGAAAGGTCACCGCGCCGAGGGCGTCGGATCGCTCGATCGTCGCGGCGACGAGCGGCGTCTCTGGCGCGCTCGCGACGAGGATCGAGCCGTCTTCGCAGAGCACGAGCTGCTCGTGCTCGAGGTGTTTGCCTCGCGCGCTGCGGAGCCACGCGCCGTCGCTCGCGTCGAAGCGATGCACCGAGCGGGTCGCGCGATCCCACGTGCAGAGCTCGCCAGCGACGCGGTCGAACCCGCCCACGAACACCCCAGCGGCAGGCGCCTTCTGCTCGACCGGCCGCAGAGAATACCGCTTCAACGACTGATCAACGTGAATGGTGAACACCGAATCATGATCGCTCACCGCGCACGCCTTCACGGGGGAGCCCGGCGCGAGCACGCGATGCATCTCCGTCGTCGACGCGCTGGGGCGCTGGACGAACTCGATGGGCTTGGCGTCCATCGCGACCCACGGCGTCCCGTAGGACGAGCCGTCCCCGAGCCTCGTGCGCTCGTCGCTGTCCACGTCGAGCGCCCACACGTCGCGCGTGGTGTAGAGGCTCATCGCTTCTCCCGAGGCGTCGACGATGACTCGACGACCGTCGGGGTGCGGGCACACGGACACGCTGTGCAGCTGGTCCGACGCGAAGACATAGCCCTCGATGCTGCGAAGCAGCTCGCCGTGCGCGTCGGTGATCCAGAGCGCGCCGAGCGTCGAGAGGACGAACCGCTCGGCCGCGTCGATCGCGACCAGCCCGGTGATGGGCTCGTGGGTCGAAGCGCTCCACGGGCGCGGCGCATCGTCGAGCGTCCACGACAGCACCGGGCCCTCTGCGAGCACCATGGCGACGCGCGACGATCGCGCGCTCGTCGCGAGCCACTTCGGAGCTGCCGGCAGCGCGAGGGTCTGCCTCTGGACGAGCGCGAGATCGCTGACGACCGCGCGACGATCGAGGCCCACGGACACGACGCGCGCCGCGCCTGTGGCGGGGTCGCGCGCGAAGCCCACGGCGATCACCGCGCCGTTGTGCGCGAGGCGCGATGCCACGAGGGATCCGTCCGCTGTGTAGGCGCGCAGCGATCCGTCGATGCAGCCGACGAGCACGAGGCCCTCGTGCGCGGCGATCGCGCAGGCCGAGCCTCGCGCGGTCCAGAGGCACTGCGAGGGCGTCTTCGCCGTCAGGGAGCGTAGCGTTCGCATGGCGCTCGACGGTATCGAGACACCGGGGTCGCGGTCACGCCGAGCGCGGCGCTCGAGGACGGCGCGTAAAGACCGAAGAGCAGCAGCGCTCGGGATCGTTCACCGCTGCGGCAGCCGCGCTTCGATCCAGCGCGACAAGTCTTGTTCGACCTGGCCGCGCTCGGGCTCGCGAAGCAAGTCGTGAAAGAGTCCGCGGTAGAGCACCAGCCGTCGGTCGGCGCTGCGAACGCGCTCGATGAACTCCAGCGTTCCCCTCGGGTCGGTCAGCGTGTCCGCGGTGCCGTGCACCCCGAGCACCGGAACGTCGATCGCGTCGACCCTCGCCCACACCCGAGCGAGCGCGGCGAGCAACGAGACACCGGTGATCGCCGGCCCATTCTGCTGATAGATCAACGGGTCGGCGTCCATCTCTCGCACCACCGCGGGGTCCCGCGAGAACGCGCTGTTGGGCGTCTCGAGCAGCCCCGCGTAGGGAGCCAGCGCCCCCGCCGACGGCGTCGCGGCCAGCTCGATGAGCGAACGATCGATGCGCAGCGCGGGCGCCAGCACGATGAGCCCCGCGAGCGCGGGCCTGCGCTCGGCGACGTACAACGACACCACCGCGCCACCAACGCTGTGGCCCAAGAGAAAGATCGGTCGCCCCGGCTCGCGTTGGCGCACCGACGCGATGAACCGATCGAGGTCGTCGAGCAGCGGATCGAAGCTCGAGAGCGTCGCGCGATGGCCCGAAGAGCGCCCGTGGCCGCGCATGTCGTACGCGTAGGTGCTCACGCCGCGCGCCGCGAGGTGCGCTGCAAAATCACCGTAGTGCGCGCTGTAGCTGCGCAGCCCGTGGTGGATCACCAGCGCACCGCGCGGCGCTGTCGCGTGCCACGATTGCTCGAAGAGCCGCGCGCCGTCGCGCGTCTCGATCGTCGCCGTTCGATGCGTCACCGCGCCGACCGTCGCTTGCACCGGTCGCGCGTCGCGCCACGCGGGCGGCGCACACGCGCTCGTCGCCAACGCTGCCAGCAGCGCCTTCGTTCGCCAGCTCATCGCGCGCCCGCCAGGTCGAAGCAGAGCGAGAGCCCCAGCACGCGCGCGCCCATCGACTCGCGGTACGAGACGCCGAGCGCGGGGCCTGCGCCGCCGCTGTACCCGCGCCAATAGCGCTGCTGTCGTCCTGCGCGAACAGACAAGCCGACCTCCGCTTCGTCGACGAACGAGAGCGTCGACGATCCGTGTCTTCGCAGCTCGTTTGCGAACGCCCAGGACCACTGCATCCACAGCGCGAGCCGCAGCGGCCCGGCGCTCTGCGTCCACCGCAGCTCGGCGGGCACCATCAGCGCGATCGGAACGGCCGCGCCCACCGCGCTCGCGCCCACGCCTCCGCTCAGCGCGACGGCGCTCGCGTCGCCGTAGCGCACCGCCACGCCAGCGACGAACGCGTTGGCGCTGTACGACATCCCGGCCTCCGCGCCGCCGATCGAAGCGTCGAGCCCCGCGGCGTACGCCACGCGCGCGCCGAGCAGCACCCGCGTCCTCAGCGCGAGCTCGCCGATGTTCTGCACGTCGCCGATGCGCCCCACAGAGAGCACGCGTTGGTATCGAGCGCCCAACGACACGTCGAGCGAGAGCCCGATGGGCTCGCTCGGCAGCTCGTCGAGCGCGGCGTACGCAGCGCGCTGCGCGAGCGCGGGCGACGGAGCCAGGGACGCGCCGCAAGCCAGCGCAGAAACCAAGAGCGTTCGGTGTGGCATCGTGAGCGCCCGCACCGTAGGCGCGCAGCCACGATGGGGCGATAGGCCGGATGGCCTACCAGCGCTCCGCGCGCATCGAAGGCGCCGAGCGCCACGCGACCGCGCTCACGAGCGCCAGAGCAACGAGAGCGACCCGCCCAGCGACAGCCCGTCGGTCCGCACGTCGGGCATCGCGTCGACCGACCCCGCGAGCGAGACGAGCTCGGCCGCGGCGTCCGCGCCGAGCGTGAGCGAGAGCGAGGGGCTCAGCCGCAACGCCAGCGCGGCGGTGAAGCTCGCCGTGAGCGAAGCGGCGACGAGCGCGTTGGCCTCGACCGTCGCGCGATCAGTCGTCGCCCACAGCGACTGCGCGCCGAGCAGCAACGCGCCTCGAGCCACGAAGGACACCGGCGCGTGGCGCGCGCTCGCGAGGGTCACAGAGGGCCCCGCGTGAACGCGCGCGAAGCGCACATCGCCCAGAGAAAACCCGCGCACGCTCGCCTCGCCTTCGGCGAGCAGCCCCAGCCACAGCGGCGTCGAGCGCACCCGCAGCGCGAGCGCGAGCCGCGGCCCCAGCGACCACCACAGCGCGTCGAACTGCCGCACGCGCACCGAGGCCCCGCCCTCGATCCACAGTCGCTCTTCGAGACGCGGTCGCGGCGCGACGACCGCCGGGCGCGCGGGCGCTTCGGCGACGCGGCTGCGTTCTTCGTTCGCGCTGCGGACGCGCTCTTCGCGCTCGCGCTCGACCGCCGCGACGAGCTGCGCCGTCACGAGCGCGACGATCCTCGGCGCGACGCTCCACTCGCGCTCGGCCACGTCCACCGCGCGGTCGCGCACGATCGACCCATCCTCCGAGCGCACCGTGACGTGCACCGAGCGCGGGTCGCACGCGAGCTCGACGGTCGAGCGCCCCGCCGGCGTCCCGCCGATCGAAGGGTCGCGCCACTCGATCGCGAGCAATCGATCGTACTCCGTGAGCTGCAGCTGCTCGCAGCCCGTCGCGCCCGCGCGCTGCGCGAAGGCGACGCTGGGGCAGAGCCACGCGATCGACGCGACCGCGGCCAGCGCGCGCGTCATGGAGCCAGGTGCCTCAGCCGCGCGAGGTGCGCGCCGCCTGGCCATCGGGCCACGTATTGCCTCGCCGCGCGCTCGGCGCGCGCTCGGTCTCCGACGCGCTCCCACGCGAGCGCCTGCTCGGCCATCGCGTCCTCCGCGAGAGGGCCGTCGGGGCTGCGCGCGACGCACTCGGCCAGCGCTTCTGCTGCGGCTCGATGCTGGCCCCGCGCCCGCTCGACGCGCGCGAGGGTGAAGCTCGCCGAGACGCGCTGCGAGGGCGAGAGGTCGCGCGCGAGCAACCGGCGCAGCACCGCCGCGGCCCCGTCGTGGTCGCCCGACGAGCGCGCGGCGTCGACGCGATCGAGCAGCGTCGCGACGGACTCGAGCGCTTGCGGCGCCGGCGCCGCGCGGCGAGGCTCCGGCGCGAGCACCGACGAATCAGCAGCGTTCTCTGCGGTCAACGCGCTCGCGTCGGAGACTGCGCCATCGGGGACGACCAGCGCGTCCGCGTCCGCGCGACGCAGGCTCACGTGCTCGCCCGGAGCGAGCTCGACCCTCGTCCGGTCGTCCTCGACGAGCACGCGCCCTTCGGTGACCGAGACCTCGACGGAGCCAGAGCGCATGGAGACTTCGAAGGTCGTTCCGCGGACGAGGACGCGCACCGAGCCTGCCATCACTTCGAACGAGCGCGCAGGGTTGCGACGGACGCGGTAGGTCACGCTGCCTCGCTGCTGGCGAAGCAGGACACGCTGCGCGGACGCGAGCTCGAGCTGCACCTGCCCGTCCTGGCTCATCCTCGCCTCGGACCCGTCGGGCAGCGCCAGCCTCGCGCCCGCCGACGCCGCTCCGATCGCCGCGACCGTGCCCGATGGGCGAGCGAACGAACGCAGCCCGAGCGCCGCCACGCCCATCAGCGCGACGGCCGCGACCGAGACCGCCGCCGCGCGCCACCGCGCCGCAGAAGGCGCCGACGGCTTCGCAGCTCGAACGCTCTTTCGGGCGTCCAACACCTTCGCGAGCACGCGCTGCTCGGCCTCGTCGGACCACGGCGCCTCGAAGGCGACGCGCGCTTGTTCACCGAGCTCCGTGTTCATGGAGCCTCCTCTCGATCTTCTCTTCGGCCCGCGCGATGCGGCGCTTGACGGTCGCGAGCGACACGCCGCACTGCTCGGCGACGACAGGCAACGTCTCGCCCTCGACGTGATGAAGGACCCACGCCACGCGCTCGTCCACCGCGACGCTCTCGAGCGCCTGGTAGAGCGCGACGAGCTGCGCTCGTTGCTCGGGGTCCGACGCGGTCGGCTCGTAGTGAACAGCCTCGGCGACGAACCACCGCCACCGACGCCGACGCGCGAGGCGCTTGTGCACGCGCCGCACGCAAATCGTCACGAGCCAGCTCTTGAAGCCCGCGGGATCGCGCAGCTGCCCGAGGTTCATCGACGCGTCGGTGAACGTCTCTTGCACGACGTCCTCGACCTCGTCGCGCTCGCCCATGAGCCGATACGCGATCCCCGCGACGTACCGCGCGTAGCGCTTGAAGAGCGCGACGAACGCCCGGTCGTCGCCCGCGCGCGCCTGCTCGACGAGACTCGCGTCGTCGATCGCTAGCACTGTCACGGAGGAGCCTCGAACAACCAATGGACGACCCGTTGATGAGAGCGCTCGGGCGCCGAGAATCGGCTCACCCTCGCCGCTGATTTTCGCAAGCCGCTGCGTTTATTGCAGCCGATCGCCGTCTGCGCGAGACGCCCGATGATTCTTCGATGATCTGTGACGGCGCCGCGCGATGGTACGCTGCCGACCGTGAAGCCACGCATCGCAGCGACCCTCCTTTGCGCGCTCGTCTCGTCCTCGTGCGCCACGAGCCAATCGAACAGCAACGCCGCAACGCCTCGCGAAAACGGCTGCGCCATCGAGCTCATGCGCGAGGGAATCCCCACGCAGAGCGTCCGACTGCTCTCCAACGTCCGCGCCCGCTGCACCGGCGACATCGCCGCCGACCGCGCGCGCTGCGAACGATTGCTCATGGACGAGGGCTGCCGGCGCGGAGCCGTCGTGCTCTGGCAGCTGCGCGAGAGCCCCCTGCGCGACACCGAAGACGGCATTCAGCTCGAAGCGGCTGCCGGCGTGTACCGCTGAACGGCGCCCACGCGACGCGCCGCGACGAGCGCGCGATGCGTCAGTAGGGCGTTCCGCCGAAGAGGTCGTCGCCGCCACCACCGGGGCTCGAGCCCGTGCCAGTGCCACCCGTGCGACGGCCCGTCCGTCGACGAGGCGTCGTCGAGCCGGCGCTCGGCGTCGAGCCCTGCGACGGGTTCGCGTTGGCCGTGGCGGTGGTGTTGGTGTTGGCGGCGGGGTTGGCGGCGTTACCCGCGACGGGCGTCGTGGTGTTCGCTGGCGGATTCGCTGGCGGATTCGCAGCGGCAGCCTGCGTGGGATCCGCCGTCGGCTCCACCGCGCCAGTGCCCGCTGGAGCGTTGTTCGGCGCCACCGCGCCGTTGTTCGCAGCGCCGTTGTTCGCGGCACTCTCAGCACCGGGCGTGGCGGGCTGCGTGGCGGGCTGCGCCGTGGCCCCGTTGTTGGTCGCTGGCGGCGCGGTCTCGACAGGGGTGCCGTTGTTGCGAGGTTGAGTGTCGACCGGGGTCGAGGGCGGGGTCGAGACGACGGTGGCCGTCGGAGCGACCGCGTTTTGTCGGGTGATCTTCATGACCGCCGCAGCGCCACCGCCGCCGAGCAGCAAGAGGGCAGCCGCGACGCCGACGAACAGGCCCGCCTTCGACTTGGGCGCTTCGGCCCTCGGCGCGGGCACTTCGAACGGTGTCTCGATGGAGATCGCGCTCGGGGACGGCGCAGGGACGGTCGCCACGGGCGGAGGGCCAATGACGGGCGCGCCGACGGCAGGGAGCTGTTGCGTCATCGCGCGCGGGCTCGCGGTGGGCGCGAGGAGCGAGGCGCCGGGGGTCATCACGGGCGCTGCGCTGACAGCGTCGCGCGCGGTGCTCGTGGGCTCTGCGACGACGGCGACCGGCTCGAACGCAGTCGGCTCGTCGTCGAGCGAATCCACACCGTACAACGCTGAAGCGCTCGAGGGCTTGGGCGGGCCCATCATCGCAGCGAGCGACTTGCTCACATCGGCGCGGACGATGGCGGACGTCGGGACGTCTTCGTCGTCGTCGAGCAACGAGGGCCCTGCGTCGAACGAGGGCGTGGACGGACGAGACGGAGGCGGAGGGGGAAGCGCTCCCCCCAGTCCGACCATCGTGGCTTTGCGCGGCGGTGGTGCGGCGGGCGACGGCGCGGGCGCGGGCGAGATGGGCGCGCCCGGGTTCGTAAACGAAGGAACCGAGAATTGCCCGGTCGCGCGGCGCTTGACGCCCGACGGGGTCGCGCCGTTGTCGGGCACCGGGGGAGCGCCGGCGAGCACGCGCGCGCGGTCCTTGGCGATCTTGTCGCCAGAGACCTTCTGCAAATGCGCGGCGATGGTCTTGGTCGCCGCGGGTCCGCCGAAGATCTTGCTCGCGCGCTCGAGGGCGTCTGCGAACTCAGCGGCGGTCGAGAAGCGCTTGGCCGGGTCTCTCTCGAGCGAGCGAGCGACCACTGAATCGAGCGACGCCGGCACGGTCGGCGCGACTTCGCGCAGGCGCGGGATGGGCTCGAAGAGCAGCTGGTTGAGCACTTCGACGTCGGACTCGCCGTTGAAGAGCTTCTTCGCCGTGAGCATCTCCCACGTGATGATCCCCATGGCGAACACGTCGACGCGGCGGTCGATCTCCGAGCGCTTGGTCTGCTCGGGGGCCATGTATGCGATCTTGCCTTTGAGCTGACCGTCGCGCGTGACGCTCAAGCGCGCGGACGCCTTGGCGATGCCGAAGTCGACGAGCTTCACCGAGCCATCGACGGAGACCAGGATGTTCTGCGGCGACACGTCGCGATGGACGAGGCCGATCGGCGAGCCGTCGTCGTCGCACAGCTCGTGCGCGGCGTGCAGGCCCGCGAGCGTGTCCATCGAGATGCGCACGGCGACGGCGGGCGGGATCTTCTCGCCGGTCTTGGCCGAGTGGCGAAGCAGCGCGAGGAGGCGATCGCCCTCGACGTACTCCATCACCAGGTACAAATGCTCGTCGTCTTCGACGTCGAGGGTGCCGACGACGTTGGGGTGTCGGATCTTCGCTGCGAGCCGCGCCTCGTCGAGGAACATCGAGACGAACTCTTCTTCGCTCTCGAGGTGCGGATGCAGTCGCTTGATCGCGACCAGCCGTTGAAAGCCCTTCGCGCCCGTCACGCGCCCGAGGAAGACGGTCGCCATCCCTCCGGACGCGATCTCGCCGAGAATCTCGTAGCGGCCGAGCCGCTCGACGGTGGGCTGGTGCCCGATGGGTGCCTCGTTTGCCACGTTTAGAATCTCCCCCAGAGTGCAACGCTCGGCAACGGCCCAAAGACAGGAACCAGCATGGCGGTCGGCGCTTGTTCGGCGCGGGGCGCGCCCCAGCGGGTGAAGATCAGCGTCCCCACAGCAGCGGCGCCGAGGCCCGATGTGACCCCGATGAGAATGTTGGTGCGCAGCTCGCGGCCTTGGCCATCGGCCAGCAGCGCTTCAGCCTGCGCGCGGTCCCCCTGTTGCGCGGCCATCTGGTACGCAGGGACTCCATTGAGCGTATCGACGCCAGACCAGGCCAGCACGCCACCCGCGCCCGCGGCCAAGACCGCGGTGGTGATGAAGATCGCCGGGTGCAGACCGCCGCGCGAAGGCGGAGGGCGCACGAGCCCCGCGCCGGGATCCCCAGTGTTTCCGCTGTTGGAATCGCCAGTACCCGATCCGTCACCCGAGGTGCCAGAAGTGCCGCTGGTGCCAGAGGTGCCAGAGGTGCCGGAGCTTCCAGAGCTGCCCGAATCTCCAGCGGAGCCTGTGCCGCTCGTGCCCGTGCCGCTCGTGCCGCTGGTTCCAACGCCTGATGAGCCGGACGTGCCCGATGAGCCAGACGAACCCGATGAGCCCGACGAGCCCGATGAGCCCGAGGTGCCTGACGTACCCGAGGTGCCCGTGTTGGCGTTGGGATCACCGCCGCCCGTGTTGCCCGCGGGGCGCACTTCGGGCGGAGCCTGAAGGGTCACGTTTTCGGCGACGCCTGCGCGGGCGTTGTTCATCCGGTGCTCGCGGGACCGACCGCCGGGCCAGTGCGCGACGATCCGGTGATTTCCCGGTGGAACGAAGAACTCCGTCCCCGGCTGCAGCGACCCGTCCGCCTCGGCTTCGCACCCCTCGCACGTCACCGTCACCCGCACGAGCGACGCGCGCAGCTCGTTGATCACCTGCTCTGCGAAGCTCGAATAGCGAGCGTCGTTGCCGTAGCGGACCTGCAACCGCAGCGCGAGCGTCGCAGCCCGCGCGTCGTGGTCCGGAGTCCGACAGTCCTTGTGCGCGCGGATCGCGTTGCCGAGGGCCTGCACGCTGGGCGCGAGGCGATCGGCCGTCTCGAAGAGCGCGGCAGCTTCAGAGTGCTGCGTGCCCGCCCGCAGCGCCTGCGCGCGCGAATAAGCCATTTGGGCCTCGCGCCGTTGCTCGAGGGTCGGCTCGGCTTGGGCGCTCGCCGCCATGGGGGCTGTCGTCACCGCAGCCATCAACGCACCGATCAGAGTCGCTCGCTTCATCGATTGCTCCCGCGATCGCGGAGCATACCGCATCCGTGGCGCTTGCGTCTCGCGCCCTACGCTGCGCATCCTCCGCGGCCGTCATGGCCGTCGAGATCAAGCGCATCACCCCGGGCGAGAGCGTCTCGGAGTTTTTGAAGGTTCCGCACATCGTTTACCAGGGCGATCCACACTGGATCGCGCCGCTCGGAATGCTCTTCAAAGAGCAGCTCGACCCGAAGAAGAACCCCTTCTTCGAGCACGCCGAAGCGACGTATTTCGTCGCCAAACGAGACGGAAAGCTCGTAGGTCGCTGCACGGCTCAGATCGATCACGAGCACCAGAAGCGCTACAGCGACGCCGTTGGATTCTTCGGCTTCTTCGACACCATCGAAGACCCCGAAGTGGCCAAGGCGCTCCTCGACGCCGCGTCCGACTGGCTCCGCGAGCGCGGCATGAAGACCATCCGCGGCCCCGTCTCGCTCTCGATCAACGAAGAGCTCGGGTGCCTGGTCAACGGCTTCGACTCGCCGCCCTTCATGATGATGCCCCACCACCGGCCCTATCAGGGCGGGCTCATCGAAGGACAGGGCTTCGCGAAGGCCAAGGACGTCTTCGCATGGTCGTACGCCGTCGGCGACGTGCCCGCGCGCGCCCAACGCGCGCACGATCAGATGATCGCTGAGCCGTCGCTCAAGATCCGCGAGGTGGATCTCAAGCAGGCCGATCGCGACATGCGCATCGTGATGGACATCTTCAACGACACGTGGAGCAACAACTGGGGCTTCGTCCCCATGACCGAGGGAGAGCTCAAGAAGACCGTCGAGGACTTCAAGCTCATCTTGCAGCCGAAGATCGCGCTCATCGCCGAGATCGACGGAGAGCCCGCGGCCATCGCCATCGCGCTGCCCAACCTCAACGAGGCCGCGCGCGACCTGGGCGGCAGCATGTTTCCCTTCGGCTGGGCCAAGTTTCTCTGGCGCCTCAAGGTGAGCGGAACCAAGTCCGGCCGGCTCATCCTCCTCGGCGTCCGCAAGAAGTACCGCGACCAGAAAAAGTGGATGCCGCTCAGCGTCGCCCTCTACGTCATGATGAACAACCGCGGCCGCGAGCTCGGCATGACCCACGGCGAGCTCGGCTGGACGCTCGAAGACAACGCGCCCGTCAACGTCGCGATCAAGGCCATGGGCGCGAAGCCCTACAAGACCTATCGCGTCTACGAAAAGTCTCTCTGACCCAACGCTCCTCTTCCCCTCTCTGAAGGCTCAGATCGCTCCCATGAAGGTCCTCGTCACTGGCGCCTCTGGTTTTCTCGGCTCGCACGTCGCCGAGCGCTTGAGGGCTCGCGGAGACTCCGTCCGCTGCCTCGTGCGCAAATCGTCGAACACGAAGTTTCTCGACAAGCTCGGCGTCGAGCTCGCCTACGGCGCGATCGACCAGCACGACACCCTGCCCGAAGCCGTGAAGGGCGTCGACGCGATCATCCACTGCGCAGGGCTCGTCAAAGCGCGGGACGCCGAAGAGTTCGACGCGGTCAATCACAAGGGATCCGAGGCCCTCGCGCTCGCCGCGGTCGAGCACAACCCCACCCTCCAACGCTTCGTTCACATCTCCACCGCGGCGCTCATGGGCCCTGGTGAGCCAGGGCAGAAGCGCGCCCGCGACGCCGAGCCCAACCCCGTCACGGAGTACGGCCGCAGCAAGCTCCGCGGCGAGCGCGCGGTGCTCGCGCTCAAGGACAAGCTCCCCATCACGGTCCTTCGACCGCCTGCGATTTATGGCCCGCGCGACAACGAGATGTTCGCGTTCTTTCAGATGGTCTCGTACGGCCTCGCCATCAAGATGGGCGGCGGCTTCGACGAGATGGTCGTCGTGTTCGGCGAAGACTGCGCGGACGCGTGCATCCGCGCGATCGACAACCAGTCGATCCCCTCGGGCAGCACGTTCTTCGTGCACGACGGCGAGCCGCGCAGCTTCGACGCCATGGCCGACGCCATCGCCCGTTCGCTCGAGGTCGAGCTGTGGGCCCGCCCCGTGGTCCCGATCCCCGTCCTGCGCGTCGCCGCGCGCTTCTCTGAAGCGTTCGGAAAGGCCACGAACAAAGCGATGATGTTCACGCAGGACAAAGTGAACGAGCTCGCGATCAAGCACTTCGACTTCGACCTCTCGGCCACGCGCGACGAGCTCGGATGGAGCCCCAAGGTGACCTTCGCCGACGGCGCGAAGGTCACCGCGAAGTGGTACCGAGACAACGGCTGGATGTGAGCCGCCCGCGCGGATCGGGGACCGCGCGACGAGCGCTCAGCGGCGACGCCACTCGACCGCGCCGCTCGACAGGATCGTCATGTTGTCCGACGCGAGCCACGCGATCGCCTCGGGCCGCTCGCGCAAGTGCGCATCGGTAAAGGCGAGCGCCGCGGACTCCATCCACGCGTAGAACGCCGCGCACCGCGCCACGGGCGCGCTGTTGCGCATCTGGTAGTCCTCGCACGGACCGACGTTGTGATCGAACGTGCCGTGGAGCGAGGCCTCGTCGGTGTTCCAGAAGCGGTACTTGTTGCCGGGGGCCATGAGCTCGAAGGGGCGTCGTCGCGGCAGCGAGTCGGTTTCGGGCCTGCGATCCCCGATGCCTGTCACGCTCATCTGCGGCCGCGTGATCGCCGCAAACGACGCGTCGGTGAACCCATCGTCGCCAGGCCCCTCGATCGAGAAGCCGATAAACGCCCTCGGCCGTGGGTCCGGAGCGACCCGCGCCACGCCGCCCATCTCTCGGCTCGCCCCTGCCACCATCGACGTCGCGCCCGCGCCCGCCGAGTGCCCCGCGTACAACAGCCGCTGCAAATCGACGACGCCCGCGAACATCCCGCGCGACTGCTCCTCCATCCAATCGAGCGTCCGTCGCACGTCGTACGGCCGATCCCAGTGCAGATACTTGAACCGCGCGCAGTCCGCAGCGACCGTGATCCCCACGTGCGCGCACAGCGCCGCCCGCGAAGCGTCGCTGCGAGGCGCGTGCGCGATCGCGACGAACAAATAGCCCGCCGCGTTGAACACCCTCGACCACTCGTCGCCAGCGCCGTTCGCGCTCATCTGTCCGCTCGCGCCGCCGTGGGACCACAGCACCACCGGCCACGGCTGCGGCGCGCCCATCGGTCGACGAATCGCCACTTCGATCGAGCGCTGCGCCCCCGTCGCGTCCGTGTACGAGAGCGTCTGCGTGAGCACCGGCTGCGCGCCATACGTTCGCGCCGGCCGATACGCGCACGCCGCGCGGTTGTCCGCAGAGCACGCAGCACCCGCGTCGGCGACGACCGCCGCAGCATCCGCGTCCGAGGCCATCGTCACGTCGTCGCGCGCAGCAGCGTCGTCCGCTGCGCCGCCATCGAGCGTCGCGAGGGCGTCCTGCTCGCCGCCATCACGCGCGCCTGCGCCCCCACAGCCCGCCGCGACGCACATCCCCACGCCGAGCGCCCAACGAGCGCTGAATCGCTGCAAGTCTCTCATGCTCGAACACCAAGCAGCGCGTGTGCCGCCGTCGTGGTCCGCTGAATGGCAGGAGATCCCGCGACGATGCACCGCGAGTGCTGAGCGTTGTCCCCACCCGAGTGCGGACCGCAGTCCGCGCTCGCTCAGCGGCGAAAGGTAAACCGATACGTCAACGGCCGCGGCAAGCGCGGGGACGTGACCGTGCCTTCGAGCACGAGGGTGTTTCCGTTGACCGTGATCACCTCGCGACGGGCGCCGTCGGGGCGCGAGCCGTGGCGCACCATTTGGTTTCCGTTGATGCGCGTCGAGAGCGTGATCGGCTCGCCTTGCGGGTTCTGCGTCTGAATGGGCGTGCCGTCGGCGGGCGTGCGAAAGAGCCTTCCGCGTACGCCCGTGAACTCGATCTGGTTGCCCTGCACGCGGATGGTGATCACCTCGGGCAGCGGGCTGCGATCGCGGAGCCGCGCGGCCGCAATGCCCTCGACGAAGAAGCCCATCCCTTGCACGGTGCGCGTGACCGACGCCTCGAACGCCCTGCGCTCGCCGTCGCCGCCCGCGTAGCGCCACACGCCGTTGAACGGCGAGACGACGACCGGCGGCGGGACGGGAGCCTGCACAGGCGTCGGCTGCGCGACCGGCGCCCGCGCCGCGCCCGCGTCGGGAGCGGTCTGCCCCAGCGCGATTCTCGCTGCAAAAACACAGGTCATCGAGAGAACAACGCCGCGCTGGCTCACAGTCTTCACAGGGCACCTCTTGTCAGGCTGTCAACGAAAGTCACTTCGCTCGAGCTCCCTCATACGCTCGAACCACCGGCGAACTTCACCGCGACGACCGCGATCCATCGCGAGGTTGACGAGCTCGTGCGGGTCCTCTTGCAGGTCGTACAGCTCGTGGTCTTGCTCTTCGAACGAGGCGTCCTCGCCAACCTTCTTGTCCCAGTCCCACCGCTGGCCGAACTGCGTGGTGCTTCCGCCGACGCCGTAGTAGCGCGCGTACTTGAAGCGCCCGTCGAACACCGAGCGAATCGCGTAGCGAACGTGGATACAGCGCTCGTACCAGGCCTGGTCCTGCGCGAAGAGAACGTACTCGCGCCCTGCGTTTTCTCCGCGCAGCGACGGGGTCATGTCGACGCCGGACATGCCTTCGACGTCGCCGCCGCCGACGCTCACGATGGTGCGCGCGAGGTCCGCGTGCGTCGCGAGCGACGCGCTCTTCGCGCCGGCGTTGGTCACGCCCGGGACCTTCGCGTACATGGGGATCTTCATGATCTCTTCGTAGACGAAGGGCCCCTTCGAGCGCAGGCCGTGCGAGCCGCACATGTCGCCGTGGTCGCTGGTGAAGAACACCGCTGTGTCGTCGGCGCGCCCAGAGTCGTCGAGCGCAGACAAGATCGAGCCGAGGCTGTGATCCGCGAGCTTGTGCAGCGCGGCGTAGTAGTCGAGCTGACGCAGCCAGGACTTGTGGTCGTCCTTCTCGATGCGCCCCCAGAAGGACTTCTGCTGCTCGATCATCCACTCGCGCTGGACCGCGGGCTTGGTGTGCAGGTCGTCTTCGAAGTTGGCCGGGAGCTTGTCGAACAGCTCGGGGTACTCCTGCGTGAAGGGCGGGATCGGATCAGAGTCCTTCCAGTTGGCCATGCGCAGGAGGTCTTTGAATCGCTCGACCTCGTCGGCGTGCTCGAGCTGATACTTCGGCTGGTCCGCGGGAAACCACATGACGTCGTGCGGATTGACCAGCGCCACGACGAGAAACCAGGGTTTGGACTGGTCTTGCGCGTTGGCCTTCAGCCACTGCGCGGCCTGTGTGGCGATCACGGGGTCGTACTCGACGCCCGTCCCCGCCCAGCCCATGTAGTGCTGGTCGTTGCCCTCCCAGTCACCGAAGCCGAAGGACTGCATGTCCGGGTGCGGCCCGTGCGCGAGGTGCCACTTGCCCAGGTACGCCGTGCGATAGCCCGCGTTTCGCAGGCGGTGCCCCAGCGTTTGAATGGACGTGTCGAGCGCGGCGTGCGCGGGGAAGATCACGTTCTCGCGCACGTTGTGCTGCGGGACGTAGCGCCCCGTGAACAGCGTCGCGCGCGACGGCGAGCACGGGCTCGTGTGCGTGTAATAGCGCGTGCACTCGACGCCCTCTCGGATGAGCCTATCGCGATTGGGCAGTGAAAACCCTGGTGGAAGCCACTCGCGCGAGCGCTCTTGATCCGAGACGACGAGCAGGATGTTGGGGCGTTTCGTCATTGGCTGAGGGCCGCGAGTATAGCGGCCCTCAGCGTGACGTCAGGGGAGTTCCCACGTGCCGGGGCACGAGACGATGAACTCGCCGAAGCCCATGGCAGGCGGCGCCCAGCTCGGCGCAGCTTCGTATTGGGCGAACCAACGGTTGCGCGCCGACGAGAACGCCAGCGTGCACGCGTCGCCCACGTCCGGGAGCATCAGGATCACCGTGGACATGCCGTCACGAACGCGCTGACGCACGATTCCTGCGGGCGAAGAGCGCACGTACACGATGTAGTGATCGCCGCCGAAGAACTCCGCGATGCCCCAGTTGCCCGAGCGCTCGCAGCCGACCGGCGAGACCGGCGCCGTGCTCCCCGCGAGGCGCGTCACCACGCCCGAGGGGACCTCGATCTGCCAGTAGCCCATGTCCGCTCCGGCGCCCATGTACACGATGATTCGGCCGTACCCGCTGTAGATGCCCCACGTCGAGCCGCTGAACGCGATCGGACGAGAGAGCATCACGCGCACGCCCGTAAACGCCCCGGTCGCGTTGATCGCGCGGAGCTGCGTGATCGTGCCCGTGCCAAACGACGGAACGGAGGTGTCCGTCGCCGTCGCCATCACGTACGCGGTGTTTCCACGCATGTCCGCGGCGAGCTGCTCGTAGTTGGCCGTCGGGCTGACCGCCGTGACCGACGAGAGGTCGAGCGCGGGCAAGACCACCGTCGACGAGTCTCCGTTGTAGAAGACCGTCGAGGCGATCGCGACCATGCCGCTGCCCTGATCGCCAGCGGACATCGACTCGACGTCTCCCGAGACTCGGCAGTCCGCCACAGCGTTCGAGAGCGAGGCGATGCGAAAGCTCGGGTCCGGCACGCACGCGCCGAGCACGCACGACTCGCCGCTCGCGCAGCTCACGCCGCAGCGGCCGCAGTTGCGGCTGTCACGTTGCACGTCGGTGCACGCCCCAGCCGCGCCGCAGCGGGTCTCGCCCGCGACGCACGGCGGCAGGCACATCCCGCTGAAGCACGTTCGATCGGCGCTGCACGCGTTGCCGCAGCGACCGCAGTTGACGTTGTCGCTGCGCACGTCGGTGCACGCTGCGCCGCACTGCAAGCTCGGCGGCGTGCACGCGCCCGCGTCCGTCCCCACGAGCGGAAAGCACCCGCCCGTCACGCACGCGTACCCCATCGGGCACGCGTTGCCGCACGCGCCGCAGTTGGCCACGTCCGTCGTGGTGTTCACGCAGCGCCCTGCGCACTCGGTCTGCCCCGCGCTGCACGCCGCGGCGCACACGCCCGCGTTGCACAGCTGCCCCGCGGCGCACGCGGTCCCGCAGCGCCCGCAGTTGCCGCGGTCGCTCGACAGGTCCACGCAGCGCCCGCCGCACACCGCTTGCCCCATCGAGCACGCGACGGCGCACGCGCCCGCGACGCACGCCTGGCCGGACGGGCACGCGGTGCCGCACGCACCACAATTCAAGCGGTCCGTCTGCACGTTGACGCACAGGCCCGAGCACGCCGTCTGTCCCGCGGCGCACGCCGGTCGGCACATGCCCGACTGGCACGACTCGCCCGCAGCGCACGCGGTCCCGCACGCGCCGCAGTTGCGCGCGTCGACCGCTGTGTTGACGCAGCCGCCTGCGCACGCGGCCTGCCCTGCGGGGCACGACATCGAGCACATGCCCGCGCCGCACACCTGCCCCGCGGGGCACGCGGTCCCGCAGGCGCCGCAGTTCGCCGGGTCGCGCTGAAGGTCAGCGCAGCCCGCGGCGCACATGGTCTGTCCGGCCGAGCACGTCGCCACGCAGGCGCCTGCCTGACACGATTGGCCTGCGCCGCACGCCATTCCGCAGCCGCCGCAGTGGCGCGAGTCCGAGGTCGTGTCGACGCACAAGCGCAGACCGCCGTCGCCGCCGCACACGGTGAGGCCCGTCGCGCAGGTCGTCGTGCAGCGACCGGCTGAGCAGAGCTCACCCGCGGCGCACGCGCGACCGCAGGCGCCGCAGTGGTTGGGGTCCGCGCCGAGCGTCGCGCACTCGCGGCCGCAGAGGTTCTGCCCGCTCGGGCAGCGCAGCGTGCACGCGCCAGAGACGCAGGCCTCGCCGCTGCCGCACGCGACCGCGCATCCGCCGCAGTTTTCACGGTCCGTTCGCGTGTCGACGCAGCCGCTCGCGCAGCGGGTCTGCATCGCGCCGCACATGGTGTTCACGCCGGTGTCCATCGTCGCCGAGGCGTCGACCATCGGAGCGGCGTCGGGCCTCGTGAGCACGGGCGGAGAGCACGCGGCCGAGAGCGCCGCGGTCACCGAGAGGAGCGCAGGGCCGAGGGTCTGAGCGAACGTTCGCTTGTTGATTCGCAGCATGTTGGAGCTCCTGCTCATGGCAATTCCCACGTGCCGGGGCACGAGACGATGAACTCACCGAAGCCCATGCCCATCGGCGCCCAGCTCGGCGCAGCTTCGTATTGGGCGAACCAACGGTTGCGCGCAGCAGAGAACGCGAGGGTGCACGCGTCGCCGAAGCCCGCGGTGAGCAGCGTCGTGGTCATTCCGTCGCGCACGCGCTGACGCACGATGCCCGTCGAGTTGATGAACACGATGTGCTGATCGCCGCCGAAGAACTCCGCGATGCCCCAGTGCCCCGTGCGCTCGCAGCCGGCCGGCATCGACGGCGCCGTGCTGCCCGTGAGGCGCGTCACCACGCCCGAGGGCATCTCGATCTGCCAGTAGCCCATGTCGGCCCCGGCGCCCATGTACACGATGATTCGGCCGTAGCCGCTGTAGATGCCGTAGTTCGATCCGCTGAACGCGATCGGACGAGAGAGCATCACGCGCACGCCCGAGAACGCCCCGGTCGCGTTGATCGCGCGGAGCTGGGTGATGGTGCCGCTCGCGCCGAAGGACAGCGAGGTGTCCGTAGCCGTGACCATCACGTAGGCGACGTTTCCTCGAAGGTCTGCGGCGAGCTGCTCATAGTTGGCCATCGGGCTGACCGCGGTGCTCGTCGCGAGGTCGAGCGCAGGCAAGACCACCGTCGACGTGTCTCCGTTGTAGAAGACCGTCGAGGCGACAGCGACCATTCCGCTGCCCTGGTCACCAGCAGCCATCGCTTGAACGTCCGGCGAAATCCGGCAATCCGCCGTCGCGTTCGAGAACATCGTCATGCGAAAGCTCGGGTCGGGGACGCACGCGCCGAGCACGCACGACTCGCCGCTCGCGCAGCTCACGCCGCAGCGGCCGCAGTTGCGGCTGTCTCGCTGCACGTCCGTGCACGTCCCCGCCGCGCCGCAGCGGGTCTCGCCCGCAGCACACGGCGCGACGCACGCGCCGTTGACGCAGGTGCGATCGGCGCTGCACGCGTTGCCGCAGCGACCGCAGTGATCGTTGGACGTCCGCGGATCCGCGCACGTCCCGCCGCACAACAAGCTCGGCGGAGAGCAACCTCCGTCCACCATCGCGAGCGTCTGGCACACGCCGGCGACGCAGCTACGGCCAGCGCCGCACGCGTTCATGCACGCGCCGCAGTGGCTGTTGTCGCTCGAGACGTCGACGCACGTCCCGCCGCACATCATCGCGCCCGCCGTGCACGAGGTCGCGCACGCTCCGCCGCTGCAGAACGCGCCCGCAGGGCAGCTCGTCCCGCACGCTCCGCAGTTGCGCGGGTCCGCGCTCGTGTCCACGCAGCGCCCAGCGCAGAGCACGTTGCCCATCACGCACTGGTTCGCGCACGCGCCGGCGATGCACAGCTGTCCAGCGGCGCACGCGCGGCCGCAGCCGCCGCAGTTGGCAGTGTCGGTGTTCGAATCGACGCAGCGATCGGTGCAGAGCGTCTGGCTCGCCGGGCAGCGCGTCGCGCACACACCCGCCTGACAGACCTGCGAGGCCGTGCAGGCCCGCGCGCACGAGCCGCAGTTGCGCGGGTCATTTTGCAGGTCCACGCACGCGCTCGAGCAGGTCGATTGCCCCATCGGGCAGCCCGCGCGGCACACGCCCGAGACGCAGGACTGCGTGCCCGTGCAGGTCATCCCGCAGGTTCCGCAGTTTTGGGGGTCGCTCTGAAGGTTCGCGCAGCGCCCCGAGCACGTCGTCTGCCCAGCCGCGCAGCGCACCTGACAGCTGCCGCCGACGCACGACTCACCCGCGGCGCACGAACGACCGCACATCCCGCAGTGCCGATCGTCGGTCCGCGTGTCGACGCACAGCTCGAGCCCGCCGCCGTCGCCCGCGCCGCCATCGGCCCCGCCGCTCGACGCGGTGCAGAGCGTGAGCGTCGCCGCGCACACGACGTCGCAGACGCCCCGCGAGCACACCTGCCCGGCAGGGCAGCGCGTGCCGCAAGCACCACAATTCAAGGGGTCGCTCGCGGTGCTCACGCACTGGTCGCCGCACGCCGATTGCCCCATCGGGCACGTCGGAACGCAGCGGCCGGCGGCGCACACCGACGCGCCGGCGCAAGCCGCGCCGCACGCGCCGCAGTTGCGTCGATCCGTCTGCAAATCCGCACACGATCCCGAGCACGAGCTCTGGCCGGCGGGACAGTTCGAAGCGGCGTCCATCGAGACGCTCGCGTCCATGGGCACGTTGGCGTCCGGTTGGGGTGGCGCGGGCGGAGAGCACCCCGCGAGCGCCACGAGCGCGGTGATCGCTAGCGCGCATCTGCGCAGCGATGAGTCATGTCCTGTTAGCATCGCGAAACAGACTCTACCGCACCCGTCCGTGTCCCCCGAATTCGCCGGCACGCTCTCGGTGCGTTTGCGATGCTGGTCTCTCGCGACGGAGGGGTCGGCGAAGCGCATCGCTCACCGACGCACACTGCAGCACTCGACGTACAGCACGTCGCGCCCTCGACACCTCCGCGATGAGCACCATCGACGACCGCCTCCGCGCCCTGGCTTCGCGCACGCTCACCGCCGAGCGGCCCAACCTCGCGGCAGCGCTCGCCGCGGTCCGTGGCGAACGGTCGCCGCGCGCAGCGTGGGAGCTCTTGGTGTCGCGCGGACTGCTACCGACCTCGTTTTTGACCGACGTTCACCGGAGATTTCGCATTTTCAAGGCGCTCGATGAGCTCGCGCCCGACGAGATCGAGCCGCTCGCCGCGCAGTGGCACGGCTCGCCAGTGCGCGCGATTCGCTTCGCGCCGAAGCCCGCCTTCGCCGCGGCGCTCGCGGCCGACGTCGCAGGCGCGCTGGCGGCAGAAGCGCTCGCGCTCGACGCCGCCGCAGCGCTGTGGCCCTGGTGCGAGACCGGCAAGCCGCCGCCCTCGCGCGTCGTGTGGCAATCGTCGACGCGCGAGTCGCTGTTGTCGAGCGCAGCGCCGTTCAACCTCGGCGGAGCGCTCGCTGCCCACGACGCTGCGCGCGCCGCGGGAGGCGAAGACTGGACCGCAGAGCAACGAGACGGATGGGCGCCGACCGTCGGCGTGAGCACAGTGCTCATGGAGCGCGCAGCGCCGTTCGTCCTCGGCGCGCGCGCGTGGCGGCGGGCCGTCGACGCAGACGCTCGCGTCCCAGGGTCGTTGTCCTCTGGGCTGCTCGGCGGGCTCGCGTACGCGGCTCCTGCGGGCGTTCGAGGCGAGCGCTTCACGACGCTGCGAGACCCGTTTGCGCCGCTGATCGCGCTGTGGGAGCGAGGATATCTGCTGATGTCCTTCGGCTCGGACGCAGCCTTGCTCGCGATGTCGGCTCGCTGAATCGCCGTTCAGAACCCGCGACGAGGCTCGCCGAAGCCGCCCGCTTCGGCCGCGCCGCTCGCCCCTTCGGCCGCGCATCGAACGCCGCGCCCCGCGGTGCCGCGGCACCGAAGCGCGATCATCCCGTCCGCGCCCCGCGCCGCGCGCAGGTCGGGAACCATGTCGAGAACCATCATGATTCGCCCCGCCTGCTCGTTCTTCGTGCGAAACGCGTCGGTGAGCTGAAACCGCGTCAGCAGGTTGATGCCCGTTTGTGCGGGGTCCGGGCGCAGCTCGACGCGGCCGCTCAGCGCGAGGTTGAGGTCGCGCGAGCGCGCGCCGATGCGCTCGATGTTGGCGTTGCCGTCGCGGATCGAGACCTGACCGGCGAGCGTTCCGGCGTCGATCTGGGCGATGGTCACGCCGCCGAAGCCTGGGATCTGAAACTGCGCGACGTTGTCGCCGATCTTGAGGCCAGCGATCGAGAGCGACGCGGTCCCGGACGCGCGGTTGACCTGACCGTCGGGCACCTCGAGCTCGATCGTGGTGTCGAGCCGTCCCTGGACGGGCAGCCCGATCGCCTGAACGAGCGGCCCGACCTCGTTGGCGCGCACGCCCTTCATCTCGAGCTTGAGCTTGCGAAGCCCAGGGCGCGTCCCGCTGAACGTGCTCTGAAAGCTCGCTTCGACCGTGCCGCCCATGCCCTCGATCGACAGGTCTCCGTTGGCGCGGCCGAAGAGCAGACCGAACAAGCTCACGTGCGCGGTCACGCGCTCCATGCGCGCGGTGATCGGCCGCTGCCCTGCCTGCTGCGGGAGCCACGTGAGGCGCACCCCGCGCGCGCTCAGGCCCGGGAAGAACGTGGGTCCGAGCTCGTCGATCTCGAGCTGCATGTTCGACGGCGCGACGGTCCCTGCCCCGGTCGCGCGCGGCGCTTCTGCCTGGTGAATGATGAACTCTTTGAGCCGGTCGTACGGAAACGTCCAGTACACAAAGAGCAGAAAGAAAAAGAAGAAGAACGCCGGGTACCCCAGGTACCGCAGCGCCTTCATCGCGATCTCTCGAGTGCGCTCGTTCACCGTGCAGCTCCCGCGGATGGAATGGCCACGACCGTCGGCCTGCTCGCGGGCGCCGCGACGCCGCCGTCCGCTCCCGCGCGTCGCTCGCCTGCGCGCACGACGCGATCGAACGTCGTGATCACCATCTCGTCGACGTCGTAGTTGTTGCTCTCGTTGAAGCGCTTGCGCAGCCGCAGCGTCGTGATCGCCACGGGAAACGGCGCGTTGTCGATCTGCGCCATGAACGCCACGAGCGCCTGCAGCGTCACGCTGCGCACGCGGATCGAGACCGATCGGCGCTCGAAGCGGCCCGCGTCTACGCGCTGCACAGGGCGGTCGTTGGTCTCGCTCACCGTCACCTGCGCCGTTCGCGCGGCTTGCTCGATGAAGCCGCCGAGCGCAGGCGCGTGCTGCTCGTAGCGCGAGAGGATCTGCGCCCGCGACTGCTGGCGTTGCCGAATCCGCGCGCGCTCGGTGCGGATCACCCGCAGCGCGTCGAGCGTCGCAGAGCGCTCGGACTCGAGGTTGCTGAGCAGCGCGTAGGACAAGAGCCACAAACCGAACACGAGCCCGAGCGCGAGGACCGCGCCGAGGATCGAGAGCTGCCGCTTGTCTTTCTCCGAGAGGCCCGCGACCGCTGCGCGAAGTGAATCAGTTGCTGCCACTGGAGCCTCCCGCGCCGCTGCTCGAGCCCGTGTTGTTGCCAGCGGTGGTGGCCGCCGCAGCGCCGGGCCTGCGCGCGCTCGACGCGCGGCCGGGGCAGCGAAACTCGACGTCCAACGTGTATTGCTGTCGACCGTCGCCGGGGTTCGCCTGCGTGCGCCCCGGCGTCACCGTGGGAAAGCACTCGTACGTCTTGAGCGCCTCGACGATGCTGTCTCGGTCCTGCACGGTCGCCGCGATTCCCTGCACTTGCACGCGCTCGTCGCTGACCTCGAGCTGCGTGATGTCATGATTTCGTGTGCCTTCGGGGATCTTCGACGAGATGGTCCCGATGACGTCGAAGGCGTCCGCTGGCGGCAGCGGGTCTTGCAGCATTTCGCCAGTTCCGCGGGCCTTTGCGATGGCTTGCTGCGGGTCGGTGATGCGCTCTTCGAAGACCTCTTGCGTGACGAGCGCGAGCGCGGACGTGAGCCGGTCGCGCTCGGAGGCGCTGGCGTAGTAGCGAGCCGCGGTCGCGCCCACCCACGTGAGCATCACCGCGCCGGCGAGCATGGCCAACATCGGCGCGCGCTCGCGCAGGATGGTGGTGTTGCCCTTGAGCTCGAGGGGGCCTTTGCGAAGGTCGATGCGGGACGCTTTGGACACGCCTCGCATGGCGAGCGCGAGCGCCGTGGGCACCAGGCGAAGCTCTTCGGGGTTGACCTCGGGAGCGAGCGCGACGGTGCCCGCCGGCGGGTACATGCGCACCGCGGTGACATCGAGCCCCGAGGCCTTCTCGACGGCTTCTTGAAACAAGTGGCCGTCTTCGCCGAACAGGTACGCGGTGACGACGGAGCTGCCGCCGGACGCGAGGTGCGCGCCGAGGGACTGACGGACCGAGCGCTCGCGGACGGCGGGGGTGTTCTGCCCTGTGATGGTCCTTGCGAACTGCGTGCGTCCGTTGGCGATCACGCACACGTCCGCGCGGCCTTCGTACGCGTGCAAGAGCAGGATGGGGTCCGCGGAGTTGAGCTCGACGAAGGCCGACGAGAGCTCGCCGAGCGCGAGGGGCATCACGCCCACTTCGCGCGGCTCGAGGTCGGCGGCTTTGAAGGCGTCGATGACGGCTCGAACGCGCTCGACGCGGGTCGCAGCGGCGATGAGCTCGGACACTTCTCCGTCGCGAACGACCTGCGCGTCCATGACGGCAGAGTCGATTTCGAAGGGGATTTGCCCGTCGAGCTCGGCCGCGAGCACCTTCGGTCCGCGGCGCAAGAGCGCCTTGGGCAGAGAGAGCGGGCGCAAGGAGACGTCGCTGCCTTGGACGGCGACGAAGACTCCGTCGGGCGTCTGCGGGAGCGAGGCGCGGATGGCTTGCGCAGCCATGGTGATGCCGTCGGGGCCGGGCTCGCGCGGGAGGCGGTAGATCGCCTCGATCGCGAGCTTTCGGTACTGCCCGCGCAGTCTCACGACGCGGAGCTGTCCTTCACTCAATTCGATTCCGAGATACAGGGCCATCGCCGAGCCTTCTCAGTCCTCTCGCCAGTAGATGATGGTGCCGCCGCGCTCGTCGACCTGCTGCACCGAGCCCGCGGGCCCCTGCACCAGACCGTTGTTGCGCGTGGCATCGACGACCGGCGCGGTCTGCGGAACATCGCTCCCGCCCGTCGTCACTCGAAGAAACGTGCTGTCGATCTGCGGCTGCGGGCGCATGTCGATCACCGCGTGGATGCGCGTGTACGACAGCCCCACGCGCGCCGAGGCGAACACGCTGAACACCTTGGACTCGACGGTGATCGCTCGCTCGAGCCCCGCCGCGTCGGCGATCACGATGGGCTGATCGCCCGCCATGGTCTTGAACAGCTGCCCGAGCATCCCGCGCCCTTGCAGCGTCGCCGTGAACATCTGCGCCGAGCCGAAGATCGGCAGCCCCATCGAGAGCGTGAAGCCCTGCACCATGGTGATGCCCGTGGTGAAGCGCCGCGCCGCCGTGGGGTCCGTGCACGCGAGGTTCGTTCGGCCGAAGGCGCAGATGAGCGCGAGCAGCGTCTGCGCGTTGGCCGTGTTGACGTTGACCTGCCCAGAGCCCCACACGGTCAGGTTGCGACGGCGCGGGTTGCTCGGATCGGGATCGACGATCGCGCTCCACAGGTCGTCGTCGCCGAGGCCGCGCACCATCCGCAGCTCGTTGACCGAGTCGAACGGCGCGTTCTTTCGGGGATAGCTCGGCCGCAGAGAAGAATAGAAGTTGTCCTCGGGGCCGCCCGCGCTCGGTCCAGCGACGTTGTTGGTGAGCAGCTGACCGATGTCGAAGCCGGTCTGGTCAGCGTCCGAGTAATCGATGATCTCGCGCAAGAGCGTCGAGCGATCGGTGAACTGCCCGTCCGCGTCGCGCTGCGAAAACAGCGGCTCGTAGCCGGGGTTGGCCGTGAGGCCCACGAGGCGCGCGGCCTCGCGTCGAGACACTTCGGCGCCGCGATACGAGCCGTTGACGTTGATCTTCGAGTCCTCGTCGACGATCAAGATCGGATCGGCGCCGCGCAGTCCGCCCAGGTTCTTCGCGCCCTGCTCGCTCACGCCGAAGCTCTCGACGAGCGCGCGCGTCCCGCCCTCGCGACGAAACGCTCCGAACAGCGTGTCCGCTTGCTCCCACACAGGGATCTGCCCCGGCGGCCCGCCGAACATCGCCATCAGCGGCCCGAGCGACACCATGATCGCGCGGCGAATCGTGGGCTCTGCGTGCAACAGCAAGCGCGCGAGGTTGATCCCGCTCTTCGCTTCGTAGTGCGCGATAAGCTGATCGCGCCCCGTCGCCGCGGCGGCGTACGAGACCTCGACCTCGTCCCGCGTCTGCTGCGCCATCACGTACAAGAGCGCCACGGAGGTGAGCACCATGAGCAGCGCCACGCCGCGCTCGCTGCGGGCCCGACGCTTGCGCGCCTTGGCCCGCCGCGCGCGCCCGCGCCCCGCGCGAACGACGCTCGTCGCGGGGGCCGTGTCCGGCGCTGGGTCGTGGTGCTCAGTATTCAACATGTCCGTAGATTCTCAGCGCCAATCGAGCCCGAGCCCGAAGCGCAACATCGACTGGATCATCACCGGCGTCTCGGTGCTGTAGCGACGCCGACGCTCGCCCTCGTCCCGCAGCTCGATCGTGATGCGCACGCGCTGCGGGAGGCGCGCGGGCTGGCCGGTGGCGCTGGTGGTGTTCCAGCTCTCGATCCACTGGGTGGAGGTCTCGTCGTAGAATTTCAGGTCGAACAGCGTGACGTCCTGCGCGAGCACGTCGAGCGCGCCGCCCCGCTGCGGCTCGTTGTCGATCCGCGTCGTCTCGCGGCGCATCAGGTCGTACGTCGTCCGCTGCGCGCCGCGGCGCTCCATCACCCTGTAGCCGACCTCGCACGCGTCCCCTTCGTGCGCGCCGCGACGCAGCCGGCGATGGGTAAACGCCGTCAGCTCGAGGTTGTCCCCGTTGAGCCCCTCGCGCGCCACGAACGCCGTCAGCACGTTGTTCTGCCCAGGGTTCACGCCGTTGACGTGCGCGGACAGAAACGCCCCGCGCAGGTCGCGCGACAAGCGCATCACCGCCGTGCGCGCCTGGTGGTCTCGATCCATGCGCGAGCTCAACCGGTCGCGCATCCGCCCGGTGTGCGTAAACGCCGTGAGCAACATCAAGCCCATCATCGCGAAGACCGCGGTCGCGACGATCACTTCGAGCAGGGTCATGCCCGCGCGCGCGCGTCGCTTCACGAGACCCACGTTTTCAAGTCGCGTGGTCTTCATCGGATCCCCATCCCTGGCACCGCGCTGCCCGCAGCCCCGCCCGCAGCCCCGCCCGCGGCGTTGAGCAATCCGTTGAGCGCGTCCTGCGGGACTCCCGGCATCGCCGCGCCCGACTGCAACGTCTGCCCCGGGTTGGTCACGTACTGCACGAGATCAAAGGAGAAATCTCGCGCCCCCTCTTGCCAGGCCACGCGCACGGTCACGCGACGGATCGCGCCTTCGAGCAGCGGCTTGAGCGACGGGTAGATCCCCGCGAGGATCGCGCCCTGCGCACCGCGCATGTCTGGCGCGCCCGAGCCCGAGCCCATCGCGCCCTGCCCCGGCGCCGCGCCGCCCGCGCCGCCCAAGCCGCCGAGGGCACCCGCGAGCGCCGTCAACGGGTTGGCCGCAGCCCCGCCCGCTGCGCCGCCGGCGCCGCCGAACTGCGTCCCCGAGAGGGCGCTCGACGCGGTGTTCATGAGCTGGCTCGTCGCGTCGGCGTTGACCTGGGGCGGGCTCGGCAGCTCGATCTTGTCGACGTTGGCCTCGCACGTGAACGGGGCCTCGCAGCAGCGCGCCCCGCCCATGTCCGGCGGATCGTCCACGCGCTGATCGGTCTGCGGAAGCTGGTTCTTACGCAGCCACGCCTCGACCTGTGTCATCCGGCACTGACCGACCAACGTGGCTTGCGTGATCATTCGGCCGTGCGCAACGCGCCGCGCCGCGATCACGTTGCTGCCGAACACCGACGCGAGCCCCATCGCCAAGATGGCCGTCGCGATCATCACCTCGAGCAGCGTGAAGCCGAGCACCGTCACGCCGAGCGCCTTGCGCCGCGCGCGCACGCGGTCGCGCAGCGCCGCCTCTCGCTCTTCGTCGCGCGCGGGGATCACTGCGACACCTCGCGAAACACTCGCTCGCGCGAGTCCGTCTCGTTCTCTTCGCGCTCTTCTGGAGCCGGCGGCTCGACGGCGCGGTCGAAGACCTCGGCGCGGCCCGTCATCGGGTCGAGCACGATCGAGAAGACATCGCCGCGTCCGTTGCGAAGGTGAACCACCGCGCGCTCCGCCTGACCGCCGGCGAAGAAGTACACGTGGCCCGAGCCTTCGGTGCGCGCCTCTTCGTCGTGCTGGCTGTAGAGCCGCGCGACGGTGATGCCCTCGTCGAGGTCCCGCGGACGAAAGCGCGCCCCCGAAATCGCCGTAAACTGCGCGCGCGGAGCCCTGGGACGAAGGTTCTGAATCGCGTCCGCTTGCTGCACCGCAGCGGCTTCGATCGCCTCGGCGCCGCCCGCACGCAGCGGGTCGCGCGGGTCGAGCTGCATCGCGTCGTCGCTCTCTTCGACGCTGATCCGCGCGCCGCCGAGGGGAAAGCTCACGCGCGTGGTCTTTCCGCTCGTCAGCGCGTGCACGTAGGCGAAGCGATACGCCGCCGCGAGCCGCATGCAGCTCGTGCGCAGCCGCGCCCGCGGCAGCGCGCCCTGCCCGAAGAGCACGCCCGAGGCGAGCATCCCCATGATCGCCACGACGATCATGATCTCGATCAGCGTCATGCCCGCCCGCGACCGCCCCCGCGACCGACCCAGCCACCGCGCGCGCAGCGACGACAGAGAGCCGCCTCGGGCTCTGCTCGTCGTCTCGCTCGTTCGCGCGCGGGGGATCATTGGATGGGCCTTCGTCCGCTCAGTTCGCCGCGGGGCGCGCCGCGGTGGTGATGTCGTCGCCCGTGCCCTGCTGCCCGTCCGGGCCGCTGCTGGTCACGTCGAGATCTTCGCCGTTGCACACGATCACGAAGGGCTTGCCCCACTCGTCCGTGGTCTTCGACCGCGTGTCCATCTCGCCCGCAGAGATCAGCGCCTGCACCGTCGGACACGAGTCGCGATGCTCGGTGTAGTACTGCTGCGCCAGCGAGCGAAGCTGCATCGCGTTGGTCTTCGTCGTCTTGGCCTGCGCCCGACGCTGCTGCTGAAACGCGAACGTCACGCCGCCGCCGATCATCGCGATGATCGCGATCACGATCATGATCTCGATGAGCGTGAGGCCCGCGCGCGCCTTGCTCAGCAGCAGCTTGCGGATCCGACGCGCTCCCTTGCGCGCCCGCTCGCGCGCCGTGCTCTTCGCAGTGTTCATCGACATGTCTCCTTGCGTATCCATCAGCGTTTTCACTGTTCTATTCACGCGCGGGGATCGCCGTCGATTCCTGGGTTCTCCGCGCTGACACACGTTTTCAAGTCTCTGCTACTCGACCTGCCTGGGATCCTCGAAGCTGCCCGTGGGCCCGGCCGACGTGACGTCGGCGATCTCTGGGTTCTTGCGCCCGGGACAGAGCACGCGCAGCGGCCGACCCCAGCCGTCGTTGGGGACCTTGCGCAGGTACGGCTGCACGCCGTCCGGCGGCGCCACGAGCATGTCCGGGCTCGCGGGGCACCGCCCGCCGTGATCCGCCCGATACGCTTCGACCGCGCGAAGCACCGTCGAGATCGCCGCGCGCGTCGCGAACTCGGCCCGATGCTGACGGTGCACGTTGCCCAGCGAGTACAGCGCGAAGAGCAGCGCGCCCACGATCAGCGCCGGCCGCGCCGCACGACGCGCCCGTCGAAGCGCGCCCTCGCCGGGCGTCTCCCACGGAAACAACAGTCGTGACTCGCTTCGCTTCGCCATCACCCACGCTCACTGCACGAACTCGTTGAGCTGCATCAGGGGCATCAAGATCGAGAACGCCACAGCCGCGGCGGTCCCTCCCATGGCGGCGATCATCATGGGCTCGAGCATGCTCGTCAGCAGCGTCACTCGCGCGTCGATGATCCCGTCGTAGTTGTCGCTCACCGCCACCAGCATGCCCTCGAGGTCGCCCGAGCGCTCGCCGATCGCGATCATTTGCACGACGAGCTTGGGGAAGCGCCCCGAGCGCTTGAGCGGCTCAGAAATGCTCTCGCCCTCTTTGATGCTCACCGTCGCGTCGGTCACCACTGCTTCGAGCACGCGGTTTCCGAGGACGTTCTTCACGATCTCCATGGCCTTCACGAGCTGCACGCCCGAGGCGAGCAGCGTCGCCAGGGTGCGCGTGAAGCGAGTGACCGCCACGAGCTTGGCCAGCTCGCCGAACATCGGCAGACGCAGGACGATCTCGTCCCAGCGGTAGGCGCCCTCGGGCGTGCGCTTCCAGCGGATGAAGAAGCCCAAGCCCACCATCGCCAAGAGCATGAGCAGCCACCACCAGCGGCCCAAGAAGCCGGACACGGCGATGAGCAGCTCGGTGTACCAGGGCAGGGTCTTCTGAAAATCCGAGAAGATCGCGGACACCTTCGGCACCACGACCACCATCAGCACGCCGATGATCAGCGAGCCGAACATCGCCATGAAGGCCGGGTAGGCCATGGCGCCTGTGATCTTTCCCTTGAGCTTCACCTGCGCTTCGATGAACTCCGCGAGCCGCGCGAGGACGCCCTCGAGGTTGCCCGACGCCTCGCCCGCCGCCACCATGTTGATGAACAGCGGCTCGAAGAAGTTCGGGTGCTCCTCGAGCGCCTTCGCGAAGGAGATGCCCTCGCGCACCTTCGTCCCCACCAGCTCGAAGGCCGCTTGCAGCTCTTTGTGATCGATCTGCTCGGTCACCGCAGAGAGCGCTTCGGGCAGCGGAATCCCTGCCTTCAGCAGGGTCGCGAGCTGCCGGGTCGCCACGGCCACGTGCCGCTGCGCGCTCGACGCCGCCTTCTTGATCGCGCTGACGATGGCCTCGATGGTGGGCGTGCTCGACACCGCGCCCAGCGCAGCGAGCGCGCGCGCGCCGCCGATCTTGGACTTCGCAGCGGCGCTCGACGCAGCGGCAGCCGCGGCGCTGGCCGCTTTCTTTCCGTCGCCGGCGAGCGCGCGGGTCTCTTCGACGTACACGCCCTGCTTGCGCAAGAGCTGACGCACGGACTTCTCGCTGTCCGCGTCGATCGTCCCTCGGACGGTGCGTCCCTTGTCGTTGACGCCGGTGTACGCGAAGACCGCCATCGCTGCCCTCAGTGCTCGTCCTGCGTCGCCGCGAGGACCTCTTCGATCGTGGTCGTTCCCTCGAGCACCTTGCGCGCGCCGTCGTCGCGCAAGGTGTCCATGCCCTCTTCGACCGCCGCGCGGCGCATCGTCACGCTGTCAGCGCTCTTCAACGCCAGCCCGCGCACCGCGTCGGTCACGAGCAACAGCTCGTAGATCCCTGTGCGCCCCGAGAACCCTACGCCCTGGCACTTCGGGCACCCGACCGCGCGAAACGCCGTCACGCGACGCCCCTCCGCCATCTCGTGCAGCAACGCGCCCGCGGGAGATCCGCCGAACGCGCTCGCGCCGTACTTCGTGCGCGCCGCCGTGACGCGCTGAATCGCCCGCGCGCGGTCCAAGCCCAGCCGCGCCCAGTCCTGCTCGCTCGTGAGATACCGCTCTTTGCAGTGCGGGCACAGCGTGCGAACGAGCCGCTGCGCGAGCGCCGCCTGCAGCGTCGAAGCGATGTGAAAGCTCTCGATCCCCATCTCCGCCAGGCGCGTGAGCGCTCCCGCAGAGTCGTTGGTGTGAATGGTCGAGAGCACGAGGTGGCCCGTCAGCGACGCTTGCACCGCGATCTCAGCGGTCTCTTTGTCGCGGATCTCGCCGACCATGATCACGTCCGGGTCTTGCCTCAAGAACGCGCGCAAGCACGAGGCGAACGTCAGTCCGATCTTCGAGTTGACCTGCATCTGCGAGATCCCGCGCAGGTCGTACTCGATCGGGTCCTCGGCGGTCAGGATGTTCAAATCCGCGCGGTTGATGCGGTTCAAGCAAGCGTACAGCGTCGTCGTCTTGCCCGAGCCCGTCGGCCCCGTGACCAGCACGATCCCGTGCGGCTGCTCGATCAAGCTGTGGATCAGCGAGAGGCGGTCCGGCGAGAAGCCGAGGTCCGTCAGGCTGAGCTGGATCGACGACTTGTTGAGGATTCGCATCACGACGCGCTCGCCGCGCTCGTTGCCGATGGGGATCGTCGAGACGCGGATGTCCACGTTTTTGCCGCCCATCTTGAAGCCGTAGCGCCCGTCTTGCGGCAGCCGCTTCTCGGCGATGTTGAGCCCCGAGAGCACCTTGATGCGCGCGACCAGCGCCGGAAGAAACCGCCTCGGCGTCGTGCGGACCTCTCGAAGATCGCCGTCCACGCGAAAGCGCACCGTCACTTGATTGTCGTCCGGCTGCACGTGGATGTCCGTCGCGCGGTCCTTGAGCGCCTCGACGAAGAGCGAATTCACCCAGCGGATGATCTGCGCGTCGTCGTCGCTCTCGAGGATCTCTTGGCGGATCTCGTCAGGCTCGGCGTTGCTGCCGTCGTCCTGCAGGTGGCCGGCGCGCTCGATCTGCGTCTGCGCCCACGAAATCAAGTCCATGAGCTTCGTGGCCGGGACCACGACTGGGTCGAGCTCGAACCCGAGCCGCTCGCGCAGGTCGTCCAAGCCCCAGGTGTCGAGCGGATCCGCGACGCCCACGACGACGAGGTCTCCCTCGAAGTAGAGCGGGAGCATCTGGTGCGCGCGGGCGAAGCCGAAGTCGAGCGCTTTTTCAGTGAGGAAATTCAGCGGGATCTTCTCGTTCTGCACTTCGAGCTGCACGCGCATCCCGAAGCCCTCGCCGAGCGCCTGCGCGATGGTCTCTTCGTCGCTCTTGCCCGAGCGCACCAGGGCGTCGGACAGGCGCGCGCCGCGGCCCTCGCGCTCGAGGCTCGAGACGAGCTCGTCGATCGCCTCGGGGTCGATCGTTCCCGCGCGCTTGAGGATTTCTCCGACGAATCGAAGGTTCTGTTGCATGGCGACGGCTTCGTGGACGAGAGAAGGTCAGAGACGAACGACGAGGTGAATCGGTGCGGTCAGCGAGGCGGAGGCGCCGCTGGTCCGCGCAGAAGCGGGAGTCGAATCGGGAGCGCCGCAGGCGCGGTGGTGCTCACGCTGGTCGAGCCGTTGACGTCGGGCGCGAGCGTCGTGGTCGCGGACACCGACGGCCCCGCCGCTGCGCCGCCGCTCGCGCCGAGGGGCCCGGGCGGCAGCTCGAGCGGCGCGGCCGGTCGATGCGGAGGCGGCGCGCGCTCGAGGCTCAGCAGCTCGCGCTCTTGCTCTTCGCGCTGTTGCCGAATCGCCTGACGGATCTCTTCGACCAGGCCGTTGGTGCGCGAGTAGTCCACCTCGGGGCGCACTTCGGAGTTGGAGGACATCACGAAGTAGCGATCGAGAAACTCCTGACGCTCGCGCATCTTGCGCTCGAAGATGCGCCGCAGGTCGCTCTGGTCGCGGATCACGTACGGGGTCATGAAGAGCAGGAGGTTGCGGCGCTCGACGCGGCGGTTCTCCGTGCGAAACAGCGCGCCGATCAACGGGAGGTCGCCGAGGATCGGGATGCGCGTCGTGCTGCGGCGGACCGAGTTGCGGATGAGCCCGCCGATCACGACCGTCTGCTGGTCCTGCACGACCACCTTGGTCTTGGCCGTGCGTCGGTTGATCGGAACGACGCCCAGCGCGCCTTCGGCCGCGCCCGCTTCAGAGATCTCTTCGTCGATCTCCAAGCGCACTTCGTTCGAGTCGTTGATGTGCGGGACGATGCGGATCTTCGTCCCGACGTCGCCGCGCGGCGCAGAGAAGCCGCCGAACGCGCCGAGCAACCCGAGCCCCGCTGCGCCCGCCTGACCAGCGGCGCCCGCCAGGTTTCCGCCGCCGACGTTGTTCTGCAGCGCGATGTTGGCGCCGACGTTGATGTCCGCCGGCTCGTTGTCGGTCGCGATGATCGACGGCGTCGCGAGCACGTCGGCGTCGCCGCTCTCGGCGAGCGCGCGCAGGACGATGCCGAACGCGGGGATACCCAGGGTAAATCCAGGGATTCCGAGGTTGAGGTTGGGGATCGCCGGGCCGCGCACGCCGAGCGCGAGGCCCGTCAACAGCTCTTGCGACGCGGGAAACGCGATGGAGTTCTGCGCTTGAAATCCGCCGAGCGGGATGGTCGCGCCAGGGATGCCCAAGAAGTTCGTCAGCTGCCCGCCGCCGTGAAAGCTCACGCCGAACTGGTTTCCGTTGGTGACCTCGAGCTCCATCACCGCGGCCTCGATGAACACCTGCCGCCGCGAACGATCGAGCCTCTCGAGGATCACCCGCACTTCAATGAAGTCGCGCTCGGTGCTCGTCACGATGATCGAGTTGGTGCGCTTGTCCGCCGTGATGCGGATCGCCCCTTCGAACACCGTCGCCGCGCCGCGCTGCCCGGCGGCCTGGCCTGCCTGACGACCGCCCGACACGATGTTGTTCACCGTGTTCGCGAGCTCTTCGGCGTCCGCGTGCTGCACGGCGTACACGTGGATGTTTCCGCCCTCTTGGGCGCTCGGACGATCGAGCACGCGAATCAGCTCGAGCACCCGCTGGTACATCCGCTCGGTCGCCACGATCATCAGCGAGTTGCTGCGCTCTTCGGCCACGAGCCGCACGAGCCTGTTGTCCGAGCCCGGCCCCGTCGCCGCGGCCGCGGCCGCGCCGGCGGTCGTCCCGAGGATCTCGTTGATGCGCTGAACGGCCTCGCTCGCGGCGATGTACTGCAAGCGCTCGACCCAGATCTGCTCGCCGATCGAGGGAGAGTCCACCTCGGCGAGGATCTGCATCATGCGGCGGATGTTCGCGCCCGTGTCCGTGATCACCACGGTGTTGCTCGCCGCGTACGGCGTGATGTCGCCCGCTTGAGACTTGAAGTGGCCCAGCAGCTGCGCGGCGTTTTCAGCGGTCATGTTGCGCAACCGGTGGATGCGCGTGACGAAGCGATCCTCGCTCGGCGCCTGCTCGCCCGCGCCGTACAGCGGGACCGGCTGCGTCGCGATGCCCGCGCTGTCTTCGATCTTCAGGTAGCGGCCCGAAGGGACCACGGTCATCCCGTTCGTCGACAAGACGCTCAAGAACGCCTGGTACGCCTCGGCGGGAGAGACCTTCGTCGGCGAGTAGATCGTCGCCTTGATCGACCGCGCCTTGCCCGAAATGATGAAGCGACGACCGGTGATATTACCGATCGCGCGCACCAGGTCGGGCAGGTCCGCGTCCTGAAGGTTGAACGTGATGCGCGCGCCCGCGGGCAGCGGCTGGTAGTCGATTCCGCCTTCGAACTCGCGGAGGTTCGGCTGCCCTGCCACGCCGGTGCCCGCAGGGGCTGTGCCGCCCGCAGCGCCGCTCGCGCCTGCGGCGCCCTGCGTAAACTGCGAGAGCGGCGGCAGCGTGTTGTTGGGGCGAAGGCCAGGCAGGATCTGCCCGGGTCGGGGTCGGGTCTGCGCCACGGACAGGCTCGCGACAAAGGTCATCAGCGAGACGAGCACGAGGGCGGCAGCGGTTCGGAGCTTCACAGTTCCAGTCCTTGAGAGTTCTCGTAAGAGTGAGAATTGCCTGGATTTTCAGGGACGAATATTGAAGTCGATGTTCACGGGCTGGCCGTTGCGCAGCACCGAGATGGTCAGTCGATCCGCCGAGCGCAGGCGCGCGTACGCCTCGAGCGCCTTGTCTGGCGAGGCGATCTCGAGCCCGTTGATCCGCGTGAGAACGTCGGCGTTTTGCATGCCGATGCGACCGAGCAGGTTGTTCTGCCGGACCCCGAACATCGTGAGACCCACGATGCGCCCGCCCTCGGTGTGCGGCATCACGCGCGTCGTGCGCATGAGCTCGGCCTGGTTCTCGAGGATGCGATCGACCGTGTTTCGACGGAGAGAAAACTGGTTGGGCCCGTCGCGGGTGATCCCCGACTCGAGGATCTGCGAGAGGCTGTCGCCCGGCTCCGCCGCGGTCGCGACGGCGGTCGCCACGGCCACCGGCGCAGGCGTCGCTTGCCGTGGCGGCATCACCTGCGCGTAGAAGCAGCGCGGTCCGCTGCCTGGCCGAAGGATCACGTACGCGCCGTAGTCCTGCGCCCAGCCGATCGAGGCCACGGTCTTCGTGTCCAACGTCTGCCCGAGGCGAAAGGGCATCGTCGGCGCGCCGGCCGCGGTCGCAGCGAAGATAAACGACCACGTCGGGTCGTCCGACTCGACCGCGCCCATGATCTTGACGGTGCCGTCGCAGGGCATCGGCGGGCTGGTGTCGTCCGCCTCGGGGCCAGCGTCGGGCGTCTCGGGGATCGGCGGCGGGCAGTTCAAGCACCCAGAGTCCGCGTCGAACAGGTTGCGACGAAGGATTCCGTCGGTGTCGCGCGAGCGAAACGTCTGCGAACCCGAGCGCTGCTGCGCTTCGAAGGGCACCGACCCGCCCGGACGAGAGAGCGACGCGACGTCCGCCTTGAACACGTTGGCCGCGAGCACGTTGTTGACCATCGCCGCGCTGAAGAACGCGCACGGGATCATCGCCACGAGCGTGACCGCCCAGGGATGCCTTCGAAGGATCAACTCCACATACGACCAGAGCTTCTGCATCACTCCATGTCCTCGATCACACGCTGCTCTTGCGGCAGCCGTGCCAGCGACCCTTCTCGGACCTGACCCGGTCTTGAGTGCCGCGCGCTCGATCCTCCCCCGTCGGATCGTTTGCCAAAATGTCTCGACCCGCTCCGTACGCCGCCCGACTGACACCCCGAGGGGTTCGTCGGCGGCGCGAAGAGCCTGCAGGTCACCGCGGCGCGCTCACGAACACGCAGGTGCGCGAAGAGCCGCAGCGCAGACCACGACGGCAGTCGTTGTCGCGGGCGCACGGCTCGCCGAGGTCGTTGGTCCCGCGCTCTTCGACGCCCGAGTCGCGCACTTGCGACTGCGTCGACATGCCGGTGATCGAGCCGCAGTTGCGGGGCGGCGGCTGTCCGGGCAGCGTCGGGACGATGTTGCGCGTGCGCGCGGTCACGATCGGGATCCGCACGGGCTGCGTGGCCGATCCCGCGTGGCCGATGACCTCACCGGACGTATCGACCACCTGCACGTAGTACTCGAGCGCCGGAGGAAACGCGTCTTCGCAGGGGATCTGCGCGCCGTAACCGCCGGGCAACCCGAGGTCGTGGCCCATCGAGTTCATACGGGTCTCGCGGTAGCGCGTGGCGCCCGCGGAGCGAAAGAACATCGAGACGTGGTCGATCGGCGCCGACGAGCGGACCTGCGCAAACACAGGAACGTCGTTGCGGGCGAGCTGCTCGAGGATCGGGTAGTGCACGAGCGCGCCGTTTCCGCGCTGGTTCATCGGGAGGTCGAACGCAGTGGGCGCCGCGCGCACGGCGGAGGCGCTCGCGTCCATGCTCGCGCTCGATCCGCCGTCGGCGCTCGGCGCGGCGTCGGTCGCGGCGCGCGCGGCAGCGTCCGAGCTGGCGGCGTCAGCGCTCGCGCCGCCGTCAGCGTTGGCCGTGTTGCCGCGAGGCGCTCGGCGCTGCGCGACCGCGGCGTTGCCGAGGACGATCAACAGGGAGGTGGACGCGAGGGCGGCGAGAACTGCTGGACGGACGCGATGACGCATTGAAACGCTGGGATGGTTCTCGCACGGGGGCGAGGGCGTCAAGCCTCCCGCGTCCCGACCCACCGGATGTCGAACTCGAGGTTCGTCAGGGCGAAGCCCTCGCGCGTCGCCGAACTCGCGGGAATCACCCACTCGAGCGTCGGCCGAACGCAGCCGCACAGCTCGAGCGCGACCAGCACGAACTCGAGCGAGGTGATCGCGTACCAGTCTGCCAACAGGACGGGGACTCCCGCGACCACGCCGCGCACGTGCTGGACGCTCACGCGCTCGGTGGTGACCGTGCCGAAGTCGTAGTAGTTCGCGGCGAGCCGCGGGATGGCCCACGCGACGGCCGAGGGCACCATGAGCTTCACGAAGCTGCGATAGATCCCCGAGAGCACGCGGTGCGCTTGCCGACGCGTGCCCGTGCGCAGCGATTGCTCGAGCGTGAGGCCCTGCACCGACGCAGCGGCGGCGTCGACGAAGAGCATGGGCATCACGTCGTACCAGGCCGTTGCGAGAAACGACTGCTCGTAGAAGCGCCGATGCGCGTCCGTCGGAAGCAGCGCCGAGACCGCAGCGCACCCGCCCGGAAGCTCTTCGTGGCGAGCGATCGTGTCGCGCCACGCGAGGCCCTTGATCCGAAACGGGCTGGCGCCGGGCGCGACGGCGATCTGTTCGATACTCGGCTCACGGACGGTCAACACGGAGTGGCACCCACCAGGCCTCTTGCGGTTCGCTGACGGCAGTTGGCTCGTCTTGTGGGGTGGCACCCTACATGATTTGGTAAGGGGATCTACTCGGGCGCGGCTTGAATTCGTGCGCTACGCTCTGAGCAACTGCCCTGAGCCGCGAAGACACACACGAAACCAAGTCCGACGCAGAGGCGAAGCGCGACGGTGATTCGGTCGAAGTGATCGATTCGGCCGGCCACATCGCCCTCTTCGTCTGCCGCTCGTGCCGCCCCCTGGGGTGGAACGCGAACGGCCCCCGCCCCGGCTCGCTGCTCGTGGGCGAGGTCGAGCGCGTCGTCCGCGACCGCGGTTTGCAGAGCAAAATCGCAGTCCTCCCGATCCACTGCCTCGCCCGCTGCGCGCGCTCGTGCTCGGCCGCGATCCTGCCTCGCGAGGGCGCGCGCGTCGTGTTCGACGAGCTCGACGCGAGCCGCGAGTCCGCCGAAGCCTTGGTGAGCGTCGCGCTCAACGTTCGCGCCGACGGCGCCAGCGGAGCCGCGCCGGACCGCCTGCCCCGCGGCATCGCGTGCAAGCGGCACATCGACTGACACACACAATCAAGTGATCGCGTCTCAGCCGCGCTCGAACACCGTGACCATCGGCAGGTCGCGCTTGGCCACGTGCACGCGCAGGATGTCCGCGAGCGCCCTTCGACCGAGGGCCTCGTACGCGGCGACGAGCAGCTCTTCGCTCACGGCTCGGTACAAATCGCTGTCGAGCCAGTGCAGCTCGCGGCCGAGCGTGTAGGCGAACGCGGGCTTCGACTTCGCGAGCTCGTCGCGCGCCTCGGCGATCCACTCGCGTACGATCTTCGGCGTGCGCTTCTTGCGGTACTCGAGCTGTCGAGCCTCGACCTTCTCTCGCGAGAGCCGCGGGTTGCCCGCCGTTTTGGGCAGCGCCGCGCTCACCGCGCCGAGCATCGACTCTCGCTTGACGCCTCGGTAGCGCACGATTCCGTCCTCGTCGACTGCCCGCCGATCAGCCTCGGCGAACCAGCGCAGCGCCGCGCGGAGCGCCCACTCGGCGACGCCGGGCTCTTCTTCTCGGTACTGATCCGTGAAGCGCTCTCTCACGCGCGCGGCGAGCAAGCTCACGCCCGTGGTCTGCTCGGCCGCCCACGTCTCGGCGCTGTCGCGAGCCCAGTTGTAGACGATCGCGCCCGGAAGGTCTGCGGGATCGTCGTAGAACATCCCGTAGTGCAGCCCGTCGCTGTCGCCCCACAAGAACGAGACCATCTCGGGCGGGTCGCAGCGAAAGCGCATCTCCAAGCGCGGGTCGAGCCCGTTGATCGTCGCGCGTTCGAGCCCGCCGTCTTCGAAGTACCCGAGCGCTCCGCCGGGCCCTCGGCCGATGGACTCGAGGCCGAGGCGCTCGAGGTCGCTCGCGCTGTCGACAAACGCGGCGAGCACCGCCATCCACCGCGGCAACCGCAGCGCAAAGTGCGCTCGAAACTGCGCGGACACGGCGTCGAAGCGCGAGAGCATCTTGTCGAGCGACGCTCGCCTCCGAGCCTCTTGCAGCGGGTCTGCGAAGAGCTCTTCGGACGGCACGAGCTCGGCTAGACCCAGCGTCTCGGAGAGCGGATCCGCGACCGCAGCGACGCCGCGGGCTTCGAGCGCGACGAGCTTCGCTTCGAGCGCCGGCCACAGCGCCGAGGGGTCCATCAGCGCAGCGCTCGGCACGACGACGAAGTCGCCGCTCGGCCCCTGATACGTGCTGTTGTCGTACAGCGTGACGCGCGCGCACAGCCCCTGCGAGGGCAGGTAGTACGGCGCACGAAAGCTCGAGACCGTCACGGCGGGCTGCCGTCCTCGCTCGTCGAGCAGCGTTTGAAATCGCGTGGCGGCTTCGTCGATGAGCGCGCGCTTCTCTGGGGTGTCCATCGCGGGCAACACAGGGTACTCGTTGGGTCCGCGGTTTTGCGAGCCGATGAGCGACGCCCGAGCACACACACGATTTCTCGCGTACCGAGCGCTGTCGATTCGCGCGTACGTCCCGTTCTTGCTCGTGTTCTTGCAGGGCCGCGGGCTCACGCTCTCGGCGGTCTTCGACCTGAACGTCGTGTTCATCCTGGCGAGCATGGCCGCGGAGATCCCTGCGGGGCTCTTCGCGGATCGACAGGGGCGCACGCGCTCGATGGTGCTCGCGGGGCTCACGATGACCTTGGCGAGCGCGCTCTTCATCGTGGGCCGGGGCTTTCTGTGGTTCGCCGCGGCCAACGCCCTGTGCGCGCTCTCGATGGCGCTCTCGACCGCGGCGGACTCGACGTGGCTCTACGAGTCGACCGACGGCGCGCGTGACGAGCATCGGTACCAGCGCCTCGAGGGCTACGCAAACGCCGCAAAATCCCTCGGAAACGTCGTCGCCATCGCGCTCGCGGGCATCGTGTTCTCGCTCTCGACCGCCGCGCCCTTCGTGCTGTCGGGAGCGCTCACGCTGCTCTCGGCGGTCGTGGCCAACACGCTGCCCGAGACCCCGCACGAGCCGCGGCGGCGGGGCATCTTTCAGGACCTTCGGCGCGCTGCCAGCACGGTCGCGCACGACGGAAGGCTGCTGCTCGCGATGAGCTTCGCCGCGGTCACCTTCACGCTGTTGCAGCTCACGCTCTTCACGGACGCGGCGCACCTTCCGTTGCACGTCCGCGGGACCAACCCCGGCGAGATGGCCCTCGCCCTCGGCGCGCTCGCGTCGGCCAAAGAGCTGTTGACCGCCCTCAGCGCGGCGTCGTCCGGCGCGCTCTTCGCGCGCGTGCGCGCCGCGGTGGTCGTGGGGGCGATCTCGGTCGCGACGATGACGCTGTTCTTCGTGATGGGCGCCGCGGGCGACGTGGCGTGCGTGGCGACGATGCTCGGCGCCGCGGGGCTCTTCGGGCTGTTTCAGCCGCTGGCGCGCAAGCTGGTGCACTCGGCGATCCAGCGTTCGAGCGAGCGAGCGACGCTGTTCTCCATCGAGAGCGCTGGGCGAAAGGTGCTCTTCGCGCTGGCGAGCGCCCTCTTCGGACGCGCGGCAGAGAGCGCGTCGTTGCACCAGGCGCTGCGCGCGACGGGCGTGCTCGCGGTGCTCGCCTATGCGATCCTCGCGATGGGAGCCGCGGGCTGGCTGCGCGTCTTGCGCCGTCGCCCGCAGAAGAAAGACCCGCTGCTCTCGTACTTGTGAGCTCGCCATGGACTCCACCGAGCCGTCCGTCGCCGGAACGATCTTTCACGCACACATGCGAGTCCTTCGGCAGATCGTCGGGGACGCGAGCTTCAACGCGGCCATCGCGAAGCTCGACGCCAGCGCGCAGCTCGCCGTCGACGCGAGCGGCGCGATCGGATGGGTTCCGTTCACGGTGATCGAGTCCGTCGTCAGCGCCGTCGCCGAAGCGAGCGGCCGCACCGTCGAAGCGCTGCAAAAAGAGATGGTCTTCACCACGACGCGCGACGTGCTCTCGGGCATCTGGCGGGTGTTCGCGAGGGCGCTCTCGTCCGAGCTCGTGCTCTCGCGCATCGGTACGCTCTGGTCGCGCACGTATCGCCCTGGGCGAATCCACACCGAGAGCACCACGCCCACGAGCGCCGTCGTGCGCGTGTCGGACTTCGGCCACACCTCCGAGTACTTGTTGCGGGGCATGGCCTTCACCGTCGAAGCGCTGCTCACCGAGCTCGGCCGCCGCGCGGTGCGCGTCAAGACCGAGCGCACCAGCGACGGCGCGGTGCTCACTGTGCACTGGCGCACATAGGCAACGGCGCTCGGGTCACGCTCGCGCCGCTGTGAGACCATCGCGCGCGAAGCGATGAGCGACGGGACGCAAGAGCCGCAACGCACGACCACGACCGACGAGCTCGACTTCGCGGCCACGCTGCAGAATCGCCCGTCGGCGACGATCGAACCCGCGCAGCGCCCTGCCGGCGGAGAAGCCGCGCTCGCAGCGCTGCAGGCGCTCGCAGCGCGCCCCGTCGACGAGCGACTCGTCGTGAAGCAGACGCTCGGCGAAGGGGGGATGGGCGTCGTGCGACTCGCAGAGCAGCGAAGCATGGGCCGCGACGTCGCGGTCAAGACGCTGCGCGAGGGCGCGCGTACGGCGGACGCGACGCTGCGCGCGCTGCGAGAAGCGTGGGTGACGGGCGCGATCGAGCACCCGAACATCGTTCCGGTGTACGACGTGGCGATCGCGGACGACGGCGCGCCGGTGATCGTGATGAAGCGCATCGAGGGCAGGCCGTGGAGCCATTTTCTCGCGGACGCCGACCTGGTGCGCGAGCGCTTCGACAGCCGCGATCCGATCGAGTGGCACCTGCGCGTGCTCGAGAGCGTGTGCGACGCCGTGCACTTCGCGCACTCGCGCTCGATCATCCACAGAGACCTCAAGCCCGACAACGTGATGATCGGGACGTTCGGCGAGGTGTACGTCCTCGACTGGGGCATCGCGGTCTGCACCGAGCCAGACCCGAGCGGGCGCTTGCCAGACCTCTCGACGGCCAGCGAAATCGCAGGAACTCCCTCGTACATGGCCCCCGAGCAGCTCATGCAAGAGCCGTCGCTGCTCACCGCGCGCACCGACGTCTTTCTGCTGGGCGCGATGCTCTACGAAGTGTTCGCCGGCGTGCCTCCGCACCGCGGAGACAACATGCAGCAGGTGTTCGCGAGCATCATCGAGGCGAGCTTCTATTTCGGCCCCGGGTTTCCTGCGGAGGCGCGGGCGATCGCAGAGCGCGCGATGGCGCGACCCCAAGACGAGCGCTTCGAGAGCGCGGCGGCGCTCAAGGCCGCGATCGAGGGGTACCTGCGGCACCGAGGCTCGCGCAAGCTGGCTTTTCACGCGCGAAAGAGCCTCGATCGCTTGCTCGACGTGCTCGCGACCGAGCCGGCTGGCCCGGCGCGATCGGCCTCGGTGTTCAACCTGCTCGGCGAGTGCCGCTTCGGCTACCGCGCGGCGCTCGAGGCGTGGCCCGAGAACGCCTCTGCGCGACAGGGCCTCGACCGAGCGCTCGTCGCCGTGGTCGAAGCAGAGCTGTCCGAGGGCGACGCGTTCGCCGCGCAGACGCTCTTGCGCGAGGTGAGCGCGCCAGACCCCGCCCTCGACGATCGCGTCGCGCGCGCGGTCACCGCCAGGAGCGCCGAAGACGAACGACTCCGTCGCCTCGCCGACGACTACGACCGCGAAGCCGGAACGCGCACCCGCATGGTCCTCGGCGTCATGATGGGCGTCACGTGGACCCTGATCCCGCTGGTCGGCGCCATCAACGAGCTGCGCGGACTCCCCGTCACGCTCGGATCGATCGGCTGGACCATGGGCGCCTTCGCCGTGCTCGGCGCGCTCTTTCGCGTCTGGGCCCGCGATTCACTAGGCAAAACCCAGATCAACCGCGGCATGGCCGCCACGCTCGCCGTGCAGATCCTCGCGCAGTTCGCGCTGCTCGTCGCCGCGCCCACCATGCAGCTCTCTGCCCCGCGCGTGATGTCCCTCTTCGTGCTCACCTGGGCGCTCACCAAGCTGCTCGTCGCCGTGTGGATCGAGCGCTGGTTTCTCGGGCTCGCCGCGCTTGATTTGTTGTGCTTCTCGCTCTCGGCCCACGTCCCGAGCGCGACGCTCTGGCTCATGAGCGCGAGCAACCTGGTCTTCACGCTGGTCATCGTGCGGCTCTGGCTGCCGCAGCAAGACCGCGAGCGGATTCAAGAGCGCCGCGCCGCGCTGCGCGCGCGCACGAGAAAGATCCTCTTCGGCGAGTGGCAGAGCGCGGACAAGGGCGACGAGTGAGCGCTCAGCCGCGCGAGAGCAGCTCGTCGAGAAAGCGCGCCGTCGGCGAGTGCTTCGCCTTCGCGATCCGCTCGGGAGGGCCTTCGGCGATGAGCTTTCCGCCGGCGTCCCCGCCCTCGGGGCCGAGGTCGATCACCCAGTCCGCGCACTGAACCACGTCGAGGTTGTGCTCGATCACCAGGACGGTGTTGCCCTGGTCCACGAGCCGCTGCAGCACCGCGAGCAACTTCTCGACGTCGACGAAGTGCAGCCCCGTCGTCGGCTCGTCGAGCACGTACAGCGTGCGCCCCGTCTCTTTGCGCGCGAGCTCGCGCGAGAGCTTCACGCGCTGCGCCTCGCCGCCCGAGAGCGTCGTCGCGCGCTGGCCGAGCTTCATGTACCCGAGCCCCACGTCCTTCAGCGTCGCCAGCCCGCGCGCCACCGACGGGTGCGCAGAGAACAGCGCGTGGCACTCGTCCACGCTCAGCTCGAGCACGTCCGAGATCGACTTGCCCTTGTAGCGAACAGCCAGCGTCGCGTCGTTGTACCGAAGGCCTTTGCACACCTCGCACGTGACGTACACGTCCGACAGAAAGTGCATCTCGACCTTCACCACCCCGTCGCCCTGGCACGCTTCGCAGCGGCCGCCCTTCACGTTGAAGCTGAAGCGCGACGCTTCGAAGCCGCGCGTGCGCGCCTCGGGCATGTTCGCGAACACCTCGCGGATGTCGTCGAAGAGCTTGGTGTACGTCCCGGGGTTCGAGCGCGGCGTGCGGCCGATCGGCTGCTGGTCGATCGCGATGATCTTGTCGAGCTGCGAGACGCCGTCGATGCCGTCGTGCGCTCCCGGAGAGTCGCTCGCGCCGTGCAGGTCCCGCGAGAGCGCAGGCAAGAGAATCCCTTGCACGAGCGAGCTCTTGCCCGCGCCCGAGGGGCCCGTGACGGCCACGAGGCACCCGAGCGGGATGTCCACGGTGACGTCCTTGAGGTTGTTCTCGCGCGCGCCGCGGATGGTGAGCTTTCCCTTGGGTTTTCTGCGCTCGATCGGCCTCGCGATGCGTCGTCGCCCCGAGAGAAAATCGCCCGTCGCGCTGCCGACGTGCGCCTCGAGCTGCGCGGGCTTTCCCTCGAAGACGACCTTGCCGCCGAGGTGGCCCGCGCCAGGGCCGAACTCGACCACGTGATCCGCGCGGCGAATGGTGTCCTCGTCGTGCTCGACCACCAGCACGCTGTTGCCGAGGTCGCGCAGCCCTTCGAGCGCCTCGAGCAGCCGTTGATTGTCCCGCGGGTGCAGCCCGATCGACGGCTCGTCGAGCACGTAGAGCACCCCCGTGAGCTCGCTGCCGAGCTGGCTCGCGAGCCGAATGCGCTGCGCTTCTCCGCCCGAGAGCGACGGCCCCGCGCGGTCGAGCGTGAGGTACCCGAGCCCCACGTTGCGCAAGAACCCGAGCCGCGCGCGCACTTCACGCAGCACGCCTTCGGCGATCTTCAGCTCGTTCTCCGTGAGCGAGAGGGTGTCGGCGTGCTGCGACGCTCGGTCGACGGCCATCGCCGTAAACTCGTCGATGCTCTTGCCCGAGAGCTTCACCGCGCGGCTCTCGGCGCGCAGCCTGCGTCCGTCGCACACGTCGCAGGGGACGTCGCGAAGGTACTTTCGGTACACCTCGCGCATCCGCTCGCTGCTCGTCTCTTGGTACCGACGCATCAGCGTGGGAATCACCCCGTGAAAGCGGATCGCCCACGACCCGTGGCTCTCTGAGCCCTCCTTGCCCCACGTCACGCGCATGCGCTTGTCGCCGAGGCCGTAGAGCACTTGCTGTCGTTGCTTCTCGGGGAGCTTCTTCCACGGCTTGTCCAGGTCGACGCCGGTCGCCTTGGCCATCGCCTCGATGATGCGAAACGTCCATCCCTCGCCGCGGTCCACAGCGGTCGCCCACGGCGCGATCGCCCCGTCGTTGATGCTCTTGCTCGCGTCGGGGATGATCAGCTTCGGGTCCATTTCGAGCCGCGTCCCCAGGCCGTTGCACGACGGGCACATCCCGAGCGGCGAGTTGAACGAGAAGCTCTGCGGGCTCAGCTCGGGGTACGCGACGCCGCAGCACGAGCGCGACTCGCTGAAGCGCACCGGCGCGGCGCCCTCGAGCTCGGGCAACACCAGGCACTCGCCCTTGGCCTCTTTGAGCGCGAGCTCGACCGCCTCGGCGACGCGCTTGCGATCGTCGTCCTTCGCCGTCACGCGGTCGATCACCAGCTCGACGTCGTGCTTCTTCTTCTTGTCCACCGCAGGAAGCGCGTCGAGCCGATGCACCGCGCCGTCGATGCGCACCCGCGTAAAGCCCCGCCCCTCGAAGCCCGTGAGCAGGTCTTTGAACTCGCCCTTGCGGTTCTCGGCCAGCGGCGCGAGCACCGTGATCTTCTGGCCCTTGGCGAAGGAGAACACGTCGCGGACGACCTCGTCGACCGAGCGCCCGCGCACCTCTTTGCCGCACGTCGTGCAGTGCTGCCGGCCCGCTTTGGCGTAGAGCACGCGGAGGTAGTCGTAGACCTCGGTGATGGTGCCGACCGTCGAGCGAGGGTTTCCGCTGGCGGACTTCTGCTCGATCGCGATCGTCGGAGCGAGCCCTCGGATGCGCTCGACCGCCGGACGATCGAGGCGCCCCAAGAACTGCCGCGCGTACGCGCTCAGCGACTCGACGTAGCGCCGCTGCCCCTCGGCGTAGAGCGTGTCGAACGCGAGCGAGCTCTTGCCCGAGCCCGACGGCCCCGTAAAGACCACCAGCGAGTGCTTGGGGATCACCAGGTGATCAACGTGGAGGTTGTGCTCCTTCGCGCCGACGATCTCGATCACATCGTCGCGGGTGCTGCTCGCGCTTCGCTCTCTCGCCATGACTGCATCGCTGCGTATCACTCCCGCGCGCGGTCGAGCGCCCCCGTCCCGAGGTTTACGAAACTTCACGCAACCCCGCTTGCCTCGGGGACGGCGGGTCGTATCCCTCCGAGATCGCAATGGTTATTCGGGTCATCCACGAGGACGAGTTTTCTACGGTTACCTACGACGTCGAGCGCAGACTCATCGTGTACAAGCGGCTCGCGAAGTCGTACCCGACCCTCGAGGCCGCCGGCGAATCCGTGCGCAAGGCGCGCGAGCGGATGCCGTCGGGGATGCCGCTGGATCACCACGTGTTCTTGATGGACGTGCGCGAAGGGCCCATGCGCTCGGACGAAGGCTTCGAGCAGACCATGCGCGGCACTGGCCCCGAGCTCTCGACCCTGTTCAAGCGCAGCGCCGTGCTGGTGAAGACCGCCGTGGGCAAGTTGCAGATGAACAGGATTCAGAAAGAGCGCGGCGGCGTCTCGACTGTCTTCGACGACGAGCGCGCGGCGCTGGCGTACCTGCTCGGCGCGTGAAGCGCAGCGATCGCCGCAGGAGAAACACGAACGCCCGGCGGAGCTCAACCGGTGAAGAGTGAGCGCGCGTCGGGCGTTGCATGGTCGCGATGGTGTTGTGCGGGGATCAGCCGATCGCCCTCTTTGCAGAGAGCGAAGGGCCGCGCCCGCGGCGCGCGTGACGGTCGCCCGTCACTTCGCGGAGATCGCGCTCGGTGTTGC
>JAAFIF010000230.1 GCA_013298625.1 Myxococcales bacterium | reverse complement strand
AGCAACACCGAGCGCGATCTCCGCGAAGTGACGGGCGACCGTCACGCGCGCCGCGGGCGCGGCCCTTCGCTCTCTGCAAAGAGGGCGATCGGCTGATCCCCGCACAACACCATCGCGACCATGCAACACCCGACGTGCGCTCACTCTTCACCAGTGAGCACCGTCGGGTGTTCGTGTTTCTCCCGCTCGAGGCTGTAAGCGCTGGGCTGGTTCGGCGTTGTCCCTCCGCGCGCTGGACGTGTGACCATCGAGCGCGAGCAGAAAGAGAGACACACCCGATGAGCGAGCTCTTGTTGTGCGAGGGATGCCAGCGCCACGTGAAGGCCGGCGATTCGCGATGCCCGTTTTGCGAAGGCGCCATGCACAAGCCGGCGGCCCCTCGCGCTGCGCTCTCGATGCTCTTCGCCGTGGCCGCGGCGGCGACCGTGGCCGCGTGCTACGGCAGCCCGCGTCGGGCGTACACTCAGCCGACGCCCGCGCAGGGGGATGAGCGGTCGCCGTCGAACCCAACGGACAGCGACGGGGGGACGATCACGCAAGGGTCCATCGGCGTCGCGCGCATGCTCGCGGACCGCAGCATCGAGCTGCAGCTGCGCGCTGAAGACGGCCGCGGCGCGGTGGGCGAGGGGTTGTTTCGCTACGACACCACGCACCCGCAGTACGGGCAGATCCTCGCGCACGTTGGGCCGATGAGCCCGGGTGACCAGCGGCCCGTGGCGCCGTTTTGAGCAGAGGCGTCAGCGTCGCGTGGTGACCGTTGCGAACACCTCGCTCAATGGCTTACGCCGCGAGGTGCGCGTTCGTCGACGGCGCGCGACGAGGTCCGCCGTGAACAGCCCATCCCCCCGAAGAGTCTCCCTCTCGACGCAGCGCCACGAATCCGACGAGTGCGGGCTGCGCTATGTGTACGCCGTGCTCTCTCGCCGGGCTGGTGGCGTGTCGGTAGGAGTCAACGTCTCGACCAACCGCGCGTGCAACTGGCGGTGCGTGTACTGCCAGGTGCCCGAGTTGATCCGCGGCCAGAGCCCTGCGGTGGACCTCGCGGTGCTCGAGAGCGAGCTCGGCTCTGTGCTCGACGCGGCTGCGAGCGGGGCGTTGTTCGCCGAGGCCGAGCGCAACGTGGCGAGACCCCCGGTGGTGGACATCGCGTTCGCTGGCGACGGAGAGCCCACGACGAGCCCGAACTTCGGGGACGCGGTGGACGTTGTGGCGCGCGTTCTGCGAGAGAAATCGCTGAGCGTTCCGGTGGTTCTGATCACCAATGGTTCGCAGGTGTCCCACGCGGCGACGCGCGATGCGCTCGCGCGGCTCTCGTCGCACGGGGGGCGCGTGTGGTTCAAGTTCGACCGCGCGACGCCCGAGGCGATGGCGCTCTGCAACAGCACTCCGCTTGCGCCAGAGAAGCACCTGCGTCGTCTGCGCGAGTGCAGCGACGTGTGTCCGACGTGGGTGCAGTCGTGCTGGTTCGCGATCGACGGCGAGGCGCCCTCCGAGCGCGAGGTGTCTGAGTGGCTGTCGGCGCTCGAATCGGTCGTGCGCGACGGTGCCGCGCTGCGGGGAGTGCAGCTCTACTCGCTCGCTCGCCCGTCGATGCAGCCCGAGGCGCCGAGGCTCTCGTCCGTCGATCGCCCGTGGCTGCTCGCGCTGGCGGCGCGCGTCGAAGCGCTGGGGCTCAGCGTGTCCGTCGCGTAAACGAGCGAAGAGGGATGTTGTACCGGGGGGCTCTTGGGGCAGCGCGGAGAAGAGCGCGTACGAGAGGGCGAAGAAGAGCGGCGTGCTGCGGTCGCGCGCGATGCTGGCGGTGAAGCGAGGCGCGCGGGCACCGGGGCGAAGCGTTGCGGCAAGGGCGTCTTTGATTACGTGGGTGTGGGTCGCTCTTGGGGAACCACGGAGAAGAGCGTTCGAGCGGGCGGAGAAGAGCGCGTTCACGGGCGTGTGCGGCGGACACGCGCGAGTGACGCTGGCGGTGAAGCGAGGCGCTCGCGCGTACGGTGCTCAGTGCGCTCAGCGCGCGCTCGTTGTCCGGGACCCGGTGAACGTGACCCCGCTGAAAACACGGTTACGAAGTGAGTAGATTGGACTCGCTGCTTTTCTCGACTGCGCGTGCGGCGACCGCCGTTTCTCAGCGCGATGGCCTCGCCACTGCGCTGCGAAACGACGGTCGGCGCTCGCTCCGTCGTTCACGAAACGCAGCCATCATCCCCACCTCGGCGCTTACGCGCTGCGCTCGTGCGCCGCCCCTCCCACGTGATGCGCAACAACGAGCCCGTTGGACGCGCGACGCGCGGCAGAACACCCGCTGGGCGCACGGCCAGAGGACAAGTCGCGCGACGCGCGGCAGGAACACCCGTTGAACGCACGGCCAGAGGACAAGTCGCGCGACGCGCGGCAGGAACACCCGTTGAACGCACGGCCAGAGGACAAGTCGCGCGACGCGCGGCAGGAACACCCGTTGAACGCACGGCCAGAGGACAAGCCTCCGGCCTTTGCGCGACGCAGCGTCGCGGAGCGGCCAGAGCGTTCGCCTGGCCTACGAGTGGCGCCCGGTTGGACGCGCAATCGCGCTCGCAA
>JAAFIF010000248.1 GCA_013298625.1 Myxococcales bacterium | reverse complement strand
CGTCGTTGGACCGCAGCAGCAGCCAACGGAACTGGATCACCCACGCCCGGCAACGGCGCGAGGCGAACGCCACCGCCTGCTGCACGCCCCCGCGAGGGGAGAAGTAGCGCAGGTGGTCCGAGGTGAAGAACAGCGCCAGCGTGAGCGCCTGCACGTCCGCGTGCTGGTACTCGTCGCCGCAGTAGTCATCGAGCAGGGCGTGCGCGAGCTCGTGCGCGATCGCCCACTGCAGGTCGGTGCCGCTCAGGCTCGTCCGGTAGTAGATCGTGCCGCCGACGTACAGCGCAGCTTCGGGGAGGCCTGGCACCGGGCAGAGGCGGTACCCGAGCGCGACGGCCAGCTCGCGCATGTCCGGGAACCACCGCGTGAGCCCGGCCGCGTCGAGCGCGAAGAGCGCGAGCCCCTCGACGACGAAGTTCGTGAGCGAGCGCTCGGTCCACAGCATCTCGCACAGCGCGCGAACCTGTGTCGTCGACATGCGCCCCAACCGCCGAATCAGTGCGAAAACCTGCGGAGTCACCTCGCGATCGTCGCCGCGAAGCGTGCGAGGTTCAAGGTCCCCCAACGGCACCGCCCCCACCCGGAGCTCCGTTTGATTTGGTGTGTTCCGCGGAGATTTGCGCGGGCGCGGTGTGGTCACAGTACGTCCCTCCCGCGTTCTGTCACTTCGTGGTCGGCTTCGGCCCGCGTGCCCTGTCTCGCTCGACCTTCCGGCGAAACTTCTCGGTCTCGCTCTCGGCCGCGGCCTGAATCTCAGGCGAGTCGAAGCGCTCGGCGAGGCGACACATCTCGAGCACGAACTCCATCGTGACGGGCTCGGGCACGCGCAGCCCGCTCATGCGGCGCGCGATCGCTTCGTGCTCGGGCTTGACCGTCTTCTGTTCGATCAGCCACGCCGACCACTTACCCCAGCCGTCGAGGTTGCCGTAGACCGGCCGGCGAGACGCTGCGTCCCCGCTCGCCACGCCAATGATCTCGGGCAGCGACATGCCGAGCTCGTGCGCGAGTGCCGCGGCGAGCTTCGTCCCGGCGCCGGTGACCGCGTTCAAGAAGTTCGAGAGCGCCGCGCCGCTCACCCCGAGCTTCCGCGCGAACTCGCTGCGGTTGTTGTTGTAGCGATCCGCGAGCAGCTTCGCGGCGATCTCGCGGAGCTTCTCGTTTTGCGCGGGGGTGAACGAGCGCCCGTCACCGTGCGAGGAGGTCATGGGAACGACCGTAGCCGCAGTTGCATTAACCATCGTTCATACCTCCTTGGACTTGACTTAGTTTTAGTTACGGCTAATAGTCGGTGCCCATGATCGACACACTGGCCCGTCAGCAACTCGAAGAGACGCTGGACAAGCGCGGCCTCTCGCAGGCGGCGCTCGCGCGCACCCTCGGGATCAGCGCCGTATCCGTCAACGCATGGCTCGCTGGGCGCGCGCGACCCGAGGCGCACCTTCGTCGCGCGCTGAGCGAGGTTCTCTCAATTGATCCCCTGTCGTGGGAGACCGACGACGAGCGCGCGCAGTACGCGGGGGCCGTCGAGCGCGGCCGCACGCTTCCGGAGGCTGCGTGATGGACCTCCGCAAGCTCTCGGACCGCCTCTCGCAGTGGCTGCGCTGGACGACGCTCGCCGACCTCGCGAAGTGGCAGGACTTCGTCGAGACCGTCGAGGGGGATCTGCGTCTCGTTCTGGTCGAACCAGAGGACACGACGCCAGAGACGCCGATGACCGGCGCGGAGTTCATCGCCGAAGGGCGTGCGCTGTTCGCCGAGCTCTCGAAGCTCACCAACTCTCCGCTGATCGCGCGTCGTCTGCGATCCGAGATGGAGGCTCTCGGTCGCGGCCATGAAGCCACGTTCCATCTGCGTAGCGGTCCGTCTCTCTCCGTGATCCCCGGCGGCGCGCGGCCCGAAGAGCGCCCGAGCGAGCGGTACATCGACGAGCCGGAGGCTGGCTGAATGCCCGGCCTCCCTCGCCCGCGCCTCGCGCGCTTGCTGCGTCGTCGCAACGGCGACGACGCCCGCCGCGCCTCGACCGTGCTGATCGTCGGGGCGCTGCTCGCGCTCGGCCTCGCGTGGGACGGCTCGACCAGGGTC
>JAAFIF010000117.1 GCA_013298625.1 Myxococcales bacterium | reverse complement strand
TGGTGGGTCGTCCGGGACTTGAACCCGGGGCCAACGGATTAAAAGTCCGCTGCTCTACCGATTGAGCTAACGACCCAGCGTCGTCGCTGCGCCCCGTGAAGGGAGCATCGAGCGGCGCGCACATTGGCGACTTCTTGGCCCCAGGTCAACGGGTCTCGTGCACGAGAAGTGCTCTGGCCGCGAGAGCCGCTTGCGATCCCGTGGCGTCCAACTACTCTCGCGCGCTTGCTGAGCGCCCTTTGGTCCGGCGCTCGCTCCGCTTCGGTCATGACTCTTCGTGCGTATTTCTGCTCTCTCTTCGTCGCGCTCTTGTGCGCGTGTGCTCCGCGCTCGGGCGCTTCGGACGCGCAGTCCAACGCGGCGCTCGCTCCTTCGGACGTCGTTCGATCGGACGACGCCGAGATCGAGGAGGACGCCGCGGTCGAGCCATCCTCCGACGGCGCGGCGCGCACGGGCGATGGTGGCGCGGGGGGCGACGCCGAAGTCGAAGAGCCGTTCACGCCGCCGACGCAGATCGTCGCGCGAGGGACGTGGGTCCCCGTGAGAAAGGAGCCGCGTCGCGACGCCGCGCTCGCGGGCTACCTCCGCGCCGGCACCATCGTCCGCGTGCGAGGGACGCGCGTCAGCCGAGAGACCTGCCCCATTCGCCGCGAGCTGCGACGCGAAGGCGGCTGGTACCAACTCGAAGCGGGCGGCTACGTCTGCGTCGGTGGCGCTCTCGCCGCCCCGTGGACCGACGAGCGTCACGAGCTGCGCCCGACGCAGCCAGACCTCGACGCGGGCATGCCGTACCGCTACGCCATCGTGTACGGGCGAACCGCGGTGTTTCGCGCGATTCCGACGCACGACGAGATGCGCGACAACCGCGGTTGGCGCCTCGAGTTCGAGCGCAGGGACGGCGGAGCGAGCAGCTCGTCGTCGAGCGAGTCGTCCTCGCGTCGCCGTCGCAGTGGTGATGACGACGACGATGACCGGCCGCGTCGGCCGCAGCTCGGAGACCTGCGCGGCGAGCGTGGGTCGATCGTCGTGCGGCGACTGCTCACGGGCATGTACGTCGCGCTCGACCGCTTGATCCGCGACCGCGAGTCCGATGCTGTGTATTGGCGCACGCAGAGCGGCGGAATCGTCCCCGCGGGTCCGCTCTCGATCTGGGGGCGGTGGAGCGACTTTCGCGGCGCGGTCATGGGCGGGAGCACCCACCTGCCCTACGCGTTCATGAACTCCATGAGCGGGTTTCTCTACCGCATCGTGCGCGAAGGGCGCGGCGCAGAGCTCGCGCGCAGGGTTCAGCGACATCGGGGCGTGCAGCTCGCGGCCAACAGCGAGCCCGTCGTCATCGGCGAAAACCGCTACTGGCGCACCGAAGCTGACCCCAACCTCGCGGTGAAAGAAGCCAACGTCGGGCTCGCACTGCAACGGCCGCGGCCCAGTTGGATTGGCGCGACCGAACGCTGGATCGACATCGACTTGCAGCAGCAAGTGCTCACGGCGTTCGACGGCGAGACGCCAGCGTTCGCGACGTTGGTCTCGACCGGGCGCCGCAACAACAACGAGAACGAGCACTTCAACACGCCGTCCGGTCAGTACCGCGTGTACGCGAAGCACGTCACGACGACGATGGACGGCGACACGGCCGGGGACAACCCGTACTCGATCGAAGACGTCCCGTGGGTGATGTACTTCCACGAGTCGTACGCGATCCACGGCGCCTTCTGGCACGGGCAGTGGGGTTGGCGCATGTCGCACGGCTGCGTGAACATGGCCCCCGAAGACGCGCGCTGGATCTTCAACTGGGCCTCGCCGCAGCTTCCTGAAGGCTGGCACGGGATCTTCTCGGGCGAGAGCGAGACGGGCTCGCCTGTGGTCGTTCACCACGGTGATCGACCGCCGCCTGCGTACCGTCCCCGACGTCGCCGCGACGGCGACGAGTTCTAGCGACCGCGACGACGTTGCGCGCGTCTCCGTCGTTTGCGCTGCAAATCGCCTGCTCGCAGCCCCCTCGAGCGCCGCCCGCCTACGACGTCGCGCCGACGAGCTTCTGAAGCTCGCCCGCGGTGAACATGTCGCGCACGATGTCCGCGCCGCCGACGAACTTCTGGTCCACGTAGAGCTGCGGGAAGGTCGGCCAGTCGCTGAACTCTTTCATTCCCTGACGAATCCCAGGGTCGGACAGCACGTTGACCGTCTCGTAGCTCACGCCGAGCTTGTTCAAGATCTGCACGATCTGCCCCGAGAAGCCACACATCGGAAACTGCTTCGACCCCTTCATGAACAGCACGATCTTGTGCGCGCCGAGCGTGTCTTCGATCTGCTTGCGAAGCGTGTCATCCATGGGTCTGTCGTCCTCGTAGTGCGTTTGTTCGTTCGTAGCATCGATCAGCGCGCGTCGCGCTGACGTCGAGTGAGCGAGAGATACCACCACGGCCGACGATCGCCAGGGGGCAGAGGTTTGCCTCTACAAGCGAGCCGCTCGAAACACTATCGTTGCCCTATGCGTCTGGTGAGAGTCGGGCTCGGTTCGGTCAACGCGACGGTGGGGTCCGTCGAGAGCAACACCGCGCGAGTGATCGCGCAGGCCAAGGAGATGGCGGCGGACGGCGTGACGGTCGCGAGCTTTCCTGAGCAAGTGCTCGGGGGCTACTCGCAAGAAGACCTGGTGCAGTGGCGCGGCTTCGTCGAGGCGCAGTGGCGCTCGCTCGAGCGCGTCGCCAGGGAGCTCAGCGACGCGTCGATGGTCGTGGTGCTCGGCGTCACCGTCGCCCATCGCGGCCACCTCTACAACTGCGCCGCCGTCGTGCATCGCGGCGTGATCGTCGGCCTCGTGCCCAAAGAGAAGCTGCCGACCTACAACGTCTTCTACGAGCTTCGTACGCTCTCTCCAGGCATCCCGTATCACCGCGGCGAAGTGCACGGCGTCCCGTTCGGCGACATCGTGTTCGACTTCGACTTCGGGACGCTCGCCGTCGAGGTCTGCGAAGACGTCTGGTCTCCCGACGGCCCCATGCGCCGCCGCTGCTACGCGGGCGCCGAGCTCGTCGTCAACGTCACCGCGTCTCCGTTTCGCACCGGCGTGATGGGAACGCGCCGCGAAATGCTCTCGACGCGCTCGTCCGACAACCAGTGTGCGCTGGTCTACACCAACCTCGTCGGCGCCAACGACGGGCTCATCTTCGACGGCGGCGGCTTCGTGTTCAGCAACGGCAGGCCGCTGCTCGAGACGAAGCGCTTCGCCCAGGGCTGGCAGTCGGTCAACGTCGACCTCGACCGCACCGCGCGCTTGCGGACCGAGAGCACGACGTGGCGCATGGACTCGATCGCGCACCAACAATCAAGTGGCGGCAAAGAAGTCGGGCGCGTTCGCGTTGATTCTCCGACGGCCGACCGCTCGAAGCTGACCTATCCAGCGCCCGCGAACAACAGCTTCTTCCTCCCTGGGACGTCGCAGCCGCGCTCTTCGCGCGCCGAGTTCTGCGACGACCTGCTCGACGCGCTCTCGATGGGCATCGGCGACTACTTCGAGAAGACCCGCGCGTTCAAGGGCATCGGCATCGCGCTCTCGGGCGGGCGAGACTCGCTGCTCACGCTGCTGATCGCACATCGCTACCTCGCGAAGCGCTTCACCAAAGAGCAGATGAAGGACGTCCTGCACGCGTTCTACATGCCGTCGCGGTACTCGTCGGACCAGACGCAGTCCGCGGCGGCGAAGATCTGCGAAGACATCGGCGCGCGGTTTCAGATCGTCCCGATCGAAGACGCGTTTGCGCGAGAAGAAGAGGTCACGCGCGCGATGTTCGGCGCCGAGCCCACGCCGATCACCAAGCAGAACATCCAAGCCCGCCTGCGCGGCCAGCGCATGTGGAACTGGTCCAACTCCTCGGGCTTCTTGTTCTTGCAGACCGGCAACATGTCCGAGAAGGCCATGGGCTACACGACCATCGGCGGCGACCTCGAAGGCGCGCTCGCGGTGCTGGCCAACGTCCCCAAGACCGTCGTGATCTTCTTGCTCGAGTACCTGCTCGACACGCAAGGATTCGAGGGCATCAAGGCGTGCTTCGAAGCGCCAGCGGGCCCCGAGCTCGCGTCGAATCAGAAGGGCGAGGACGAGCTCATGCCGTTTCGCGCGCTCGACGCGTGTTTTCACCTGTACGCGGCAGAGAAGATGTCGCCCAACGAGATCGTGGCCGTGCTCGACACTATGTTTCCGCAGGACACGACGGCGGTGCACGAGGCGTGGGTGCAGAAGTTCGTGCGGCTGTTTACGCAGAGCATTTACAAGTGGGTGCAGAGCCCCCTCTCGCTGCACGTCGGCAACCTCGACCTCGAGCGCGAGCGCGCGCTGCAGCTGCCCGTGGTCGAGACGACGGAGTGGACGAAGTCGTGAGCGACGAAAGCAAGCGCGAGCCCGGCTGGAGCACGACCGCCATCCACGGCGACAGCGATCGCAACCAGACGCGCGCGGTCGTCGCGCCGATCTGGCAGAGCGCCACGTACAAGCGAGACAGCGCCGAGGCGCTCATCGACGCGGCGAACACGCGGGCGCCCGAGGATTTCTACGGCCGGTGGTCGAACCCCAACAACAAGCAGCTCGAGCAGCTCGTCGCGAAGCTCGAAGGCGCGCAAGGCGCGATCGCGTTCGCGAGCGGAATGGCAGCGGCGAGCGCGGCGATCATCCCGCACGTCGCGGCGGGCGATCACGTCGTCGGGTCCAAGACCCTCTACGGCGACACGCGCAACCTGCTCGAGCGCGTGCTCGCGCGGTTCGGCGTGGCGATCACGTTCGCCGCGGGGACCTCAGCGGATGACTACCGCGAGGCGATGCGGCCCGAGACGAAGCTCGTCGTGCTCGAGACGCCGGCCAACCCGACGCTCGACTGCGTGGACATCGCTTCGGTCTGCGAAATCGCTCGCGATCACGGCGCGCGCGTCGTCGTGGACAACACCTTCGCGAGCCCGTTCAACACGCGGCCCATCGCGCTCGGCGCGCACGCGGTGTTTCACAGCGCGACCAAGTACCTCGCGGGGCACTCGGACGTGGTCGCGGGCGTGGTCGCGGGCGACGACGTCGCCGTGGCCCGCGCGTGGGAGCACCTGCGCACAGAGGGCGGCGTGCTCTCGCCGTTCGACGCGTGGCTGGTGGTGCGGGGGATTCGGACGTTTCCTCTGCGAATGGTGCGGCACAACGAGAACGCGCTCGGCGTCGCGCGCTTTCTCGAAGCGCACCCTCGCGTCGCGCGCGTGTACTACCCGATGCTCGAGTCGCACGCGTCGTTCGCGCTCGCGCAGAAGCAAATGCGCGGCGGAGGCGGCGTGGTGAGCGTCGAGCTCGAAGGGGGCTCCGAGGCGGCGCGCGCGTTCGTCGAGCGGCTGCAGCTCTTCGCGCTCGCCCCCTCGCTCGGCGGCGTCGAATCGCTTGTGATGTACCCCTCGTCGCTGTCGAAGATGTCCGACGAGCAGCGGCGCGCGAGCGGAATCTCTCCGTCCCTGGTCCGCCTCGCCGTCGGCGTCGAAGACCTCGAAGACCTCGTCGAAGACCTCACACAAGCCCTGCGGTGACGCCATGAACCTCGCTGATGAGCTCGATCGCCTCGATCGCGCGTGGAAGATCGAACGCCAGGCCGCGCGCGATCGCTTCGTCGAAGAGCGCAAGCGCAGCTCGCTCTCGGACCGCGTCGACGCCGGCATCGCGCTCGACGGGCTCGCCCTCGACGAAGAGGCCCCTGCCCCTGGCGAGCGAACGCTGTTGTGGTTTCGCGTCGCGCGCGGCGCCAACCTGCGCGACCTGCGTCTCGGGCCCGGTGATCCCGTGATCCTCTGGAGAACCGCGCCCGACGAAGAGGGCGCGGTGCGCGCGGTGCTCGCTCGCAAGGCGCAAGACCGCATCGGCGTGATGATCGAAGGAGAGTCCCCAGAGATCTTGTGGGACCCGGGCGTGAGGCTCGACCGCGAGGCGCCCGAGGTCACGTTCGACCGGGGATTCTCAGCGCTTCGCACGGTGGGCGCGCTGCCGCCGCGCAGCGAAGAGCGCAGCCGCTTCGAGCGCATGTTCGACCTCGCAGCGCCGCTGCCTCCGTCGGCGGTCGACGGCGCGATCACGTTCTTCGACGACAAGCTCGAAGACGATCAGAAGCGCGCGGTGCAGCGCGGCCTCTCGCGCGAGCTCTCGCTCGTCCTCGGCCCGCCGGGCACAGGAAAGACCCGCACGCTCGCCGAGCTCGTTCGTCAGGCCGTCGCGCGCGGCGAGCGCGTGCTCGTGACCGCCGCGAGCCACACCGCCGTGGACAACCTGGCCGAGCGGCTCGTGCGTGCAGGCGTGAGGCTCGTGCGCATCGGCCACCCCGCGCGCGTGTCCGAAGAGATGGAGTCGCACACGCTCGACGCGCTGATCGAAGCGACGGAGTCGTCGAAGCTCGCCGAGGGTTGGGTGCGCGAGGCCGAGCAACTTCGCCAACGGCTCTCGCAGCGGCTGAGGCGCGGCGCGGTCTCTCGCGAAGAGCGCAGCGCGGCCAAGAGCGAGATCAACGGGCTCTTCGCGAGCGCGCGCAGGGTCAGCAGGGACGCGCAGCGGACGATCCTTCGCTCGGCCACGGTGATCGCGGCGACCGCCGCCGGCGCGGACTCGTGGCAGCTCGATGGGCTCGCGTTCGATCGCGTCGTGCTCGACGAGGCGACGCAAGCGCCGGACCCCATCGCGCTCGTCGCGCTGCTGCGAGCGACGAAGGTCGTGATGGCGGGAGATCCGTTTCAGCTTCCGCCGACGGTGATCGCGAAAGAAGCGGTCGACGAAGGGCTCTCGTCTACGTTGTTCGAGCGGCTCGCGGCCGGTCCGCACGCAGGCGAGCTCGTCACGTTGCTGCGCGTTCAGCACCGTATGCACGCGGCGCTGATGGCGTTTCCGAACCACCAGACGTACAGCGGACAGCTTCGCGCCGCGCCCGAGGTCGCCGACGCGCGGCTCGAGGCGTACGAGGGCGTGCGCGCCGATGAAGCGCGGCCCGGGCCGCTGGTCCTGCTCGACACCGCCGGTCGCGGTTGGGAAGAAGAGCGCGAAGACGAAGACCCCTCGACGCGCAACCCGAGCAACGCCGCGCGCATCGCGGCCGAGGTTCGTCGCTTGATCTCGCGCGGCGTGAAGCCGAGCGACATCGGCGTGATCACTCCGTACAACGCGCAGGTGCGCTGGATCCGCGACGCCCTCGACGACGTGCTGTCCGAAGGGCTCGAGGTCTCGACGGTCGACGGCTTTCAGGGGCGCGAGAAGCTCGTGATCGTCGTCGATCTCGTGCGCTCGAACGACCTCGGCGAGATCGGTTTTCTCGCGGACGTCCGCCGGATGAACGTCGCGATCACCCGGGCAAAACGCTGGCTGCTCGTGCTCGGCGACGGCGCGCTGATGGCGCGGCACCCCTACTACCACGCGCTGCTCAAGCACGCAGAGACGACCGAGGCGTGGGTCAGCGCCTGGAGCGACGAAGCCGAGCCGTTGCCACCTCTCTGAGCAGCACAGCGCGACGGTTGTCGCGTCTCCGGTTCAGCGCTCGGGTTCGCCGTAGTTTGTTCCGTGCCAGCCGCAGATCTGCCGTTGCGTCTCGGTGCACCGGCGGCTGCGCGTGAGGCAGCGCGTGAGGCACTCGGCGTGGCCTTCGCCGTCCTCGCACTGTCGCTGGCAGCTCGCGCAGGCGCTTCTGCACGTGCGACGCCACTCGGCCACGGAGCGCGCGACGCAAGCGGCGTATCGACGCGCGCAGACGCCGGTCGCGCAACGGTCCCGGGTCGCGCTGCACTCGTCGAGGCAACCCCCGCAACGGGTCGCGCAGCGCTGACGACACGCGTCGTCCTGACAGCCCTGCCTGCACTCGCCGCAGCTGCCTCGGCACCGCGACTGGCACTGGTCGCAGCCGCGCGTGCACTCGGTTTTGCACGGGTCGCTGTCGCCTTCGAAACACGGGTCGAACGTGCACGATTGCTCGTGCTCGCCTGCACACGAGAGCGGGTCTTGCCAACCTTCGAACGGGTCGACGCCGTCCTCGGGTTCTTCGCCCTCGGGCCGCACGGGAGGTGACGGATGACGCGCGTCGCAGTCGACGGCGAGCAGCGCGACCATGCGCGGGTCCGACCAGCTGCGCGCGGGGTCGAGCAGCAGCGCGCTGAGCGGTCCAGCGTCGGCCTCGGCGTCACGCGACGAGGCGTCGACGAGCGCGATCGCCGCGTCGCGCGACGGTGAGCTCGCGTCGATCGGTGAGGAAATTCGCAGCTCGGGCGAGCGCACAATCGCGGGGCGACTGCAGCGCCACGCGGTCAGGCTCAACACGATGGCCAGCGCTGTCGAAGGGCGCATGCGCACAACGGTACACTGCATCGCGGACCGGCTAACTCACCGTTGCTGCCGTGCGCGAAGACTCGCGATCACGGCGCGCTCGGTCAGCGCCAGCGACCGGGTCGAACGACCCAATTTTGGCCTTGCCGCCGCCACTGCGGAGCGGTCCAGCGCGCGCGCGGAGTCGGAGGGTCCTGCCACTGCCCGGGCGACCATCGGTACTGCGCTCCGTCCCAAGCCCACCAGCCCGCGACCCACACCTGCCCTCGCTGCGAGGCGCGCGGCCGACGCTCAGCGCGGGCGCGGGGCGGAGCGCCGTGGACGGAAGCGCCGGGGTCGGGTGCGATGTTCTGTGCCGGTTGCTGCCCGACGGGGCGCGGGCGCCAGCGGCCCGGACGAAAGCGATAGCCCGGCCCTGCGCGCTCCCATTGCGGAGCCTCCCACGCCTCGGCGTCGACGGGTTTGCTCTCCCAACGGCCGGCGGTCCAGGTGAACTGACGGTTGTTCCACTGCCAGAATCCTCCGACCCAGAGGGAGTCTGCGTCGGGCGACGGCGGCCGCGTCTCTTGCAGCGCGTCCGGTGGCGCGACGCTGACGGTCAGCACGGGCGCGGCGATCGCGGCGGCCGCTGTTCCGCCGAGCGGATGGCGCACCTGCAGGTTCACGGTATTGGACTGGACCGTGTTGTTGTTGGCGCCGCGCCAGCGGCCCGGACGGAGTCGATGCGTGCGCCCCTGCGTCTCCCACTGCGGCGGCTCCCACGTCTGAGCTTGCGCCGGTGGTTGCTCCCACCGACCCGCGCTCCACGTAAAGGCCCTCCCGCTCCACGTCCAGTTGCCCCCGATCCACACGTAGCCTGCCCCTGGAGACGGCGGCTGCGACTCTGCGATCAGCGGCGGCGGCCCGGTCGTCCCGGTCACCGTAACCTGTGAAAATGCAGACGATCCCGCGAGCGCCGCGCTCAGCGCTGCGGCGATCACCATGGCGTGCTTCGACATCACTTCTCTCCTTCGAGATGCAGCGACGCGCGGCGAGTCATTCGCAGCGCGTCCATCGAAGTAGGTGCGCTGCAACGAGGAAATCATCGCGCAAAGCGCGCGGGCGCTCACTACGCAGCCGGCGCGCGCCGCGCGCAAAGCGGGCGCGCCCATCGGGCGATCGGCGCGCTCACTCGGGGCGCTGGCGAAGCTCGACGCGGATCGTCCCGCGCGGTCCCTGCCCGCTGATTTCGCTCTCGTACGGGAGGTATCCCTCGCGCTCGACGCGCAGGCGGTGCGCTCCAGGACCGAGGCCGAGCGCGCGTCGCTGCCACAGGACGCACTGCCCCTGGTTCTGCTCGTCGACGATGAGCGTCGCGTCCTGCGGAGCGCACTCGAAGCGATACGCGGTGGTGATCTGCGCGCCCGATCGCGCGCCGCCCGAGGTCGCGCAGGACGCGAGCGCGAGCGCCATCACTGTCGAGAACGCGACGCGCATCACTCCCACTCGATCGTCGCGGGTGGCTTGCTGCTCACGTCGTAGACGACGCGATTGACGCCGCGCACTTCGTTGATGATCCGCGAGGACATCTTCGCGAGGACGTCCCACGGCAGGCGCGCCCAGTCGGCGGTCATTCCGTCGACCGACGTGACGGCGCGGATCGCGATGCACTCGTCGTACGTGCGCTCGTCGCCCATGACGCCCACTGAGCGCACGGGCAACAGCACGGCGAAGCACTGCCAAACCGAGTCGTACAGGCCGTTGCTGCGCAGCTCTTCTTCGACGATGGCGTCGGCGCCGCGCAGGACGTCGAGGCGGTGCTTGCTCTGCTCGCCCAAGCAGCGGATCGCCAGACCAGGTCCAGGAAACGGGTGGCGCCACAGCACTTCGCGCGGCAGCCCCATGGCCTCGCCGACGGCGCGCACTTCGTCTTTGAAGAGCTCTCGCAGCGGCTCGACGAGCGAGAGCTTCATGCGCTCGGGAAGGCCGCCCACGTTGTGGTGACTCTTGATCACCGCGCTCGGTCCCTTGAACGAGACGCTCTCGATCACGTCCGGGTACAGCGTGCCTTGAACCAGGTGCGTGACGCCCTCGATCGTGTGAGCGACCTCGTCGAACACCTCGATGAACACTCGGCCGATGACCTTGCGCTTGGCCTCGGGGTCCGTGACGCCGTGCAGCTCTTTCAAGAACCGGTCGCTCGCGTCGATGACGCGAAGATCCAGGGAGAATTGCTCACGAAACACGCGCTCGACCTGGTCGCGCTCGCCCTTGCGTAAGACGCCGTTGTCGACGAAGACGCAGGTGAGCCGACCGCCGAGCGCGCGGTGGCAGAGCACAGCGGCCACCGACGAGTCGACGCCGCCCGAGAGGCCGCAGATGGCGCGTCCGTTGCCCACCTGCGCGCGGATCTTCGCGATGGCCTCGTCGACGAACGCGCCCGCGCCCCAGTCAGCGCTCATCTTGGCGACGTCGAACAGAAAGGCGGCGAGCACGTCTTTGCCGCGCGGCGAGTGATGGACTTCGGGGTGAAACTGCACGCCGTACAGCTGCCGAGCCTCGTTGGCGACCGCGGCGAAGGGCGAGTGAGCGCTGGTCGCGATCACTTCGAAGCCCGGCGGAAGATCGATCACGCGGTCGCCGTGGGACATCCACACGTCCGTGCTCTCGTCCGCATCGAAGCGGGCGAGGATGTGCTTGTTCTTGTGGACGGTGATCTTCGCGGGACCGTACTCGCGCTCGGCGGCCTTCTCGACCTTGCCGCCGAGCAAATGGGCCATGAGCTGCTCGCCGTAACAGATCCCCAAGATCGGGACGCCGATGTCGAAGAGCGCCGGGTCGATCGACGGAGCGCCTTCGTCGAATACGCTCGACGGTCCGCCCGAGAGGATCACGCACTTGGGCTTCATCGCTCGGATGCGATCGAGGCCGACGTTGCAGGGGAGAATCTCGCTGTACACGCCGAGTTCGCGGATTCGGCGGGCGATCAACATCGTGTACTGCGAACCGAAATCGAGGATGAGCGCGAGCGGACGATCCATGGCGAGCGCTTCGTACCAGATCGACCGCGCGGCGAGCGAGTACCGTGCAGCTTCGAAATGTCCCGGGCGCTTGACCGCGGCGCGCGCAGTGGTCTACGCCGCACGGCAGAAACCATGGGGCTGCTCTGAGTTTTCCGAGCGCTGAAGCGAAGCGAAGCGCGAGCCGGGACGAATTCAGAAAGGTCCCCAAAATCAGAGGTTGAACCGTGAAAATCTTCATCGATTCGGCGGACACGAGCGAGATCCGCGAGGCCGCGCGCATGGGCGCGATCGACGGCGTGACGACCAACCCTTCGCTCGTCGCGAAGACCGGCCGCAAGTACGTCGACGTGGTCAAAGAGATCTGTGAGCTCGTCGACGGACCGATCTCTGCCGAGGTCCTCGGGACCAGCTACGACGACATCGTTCGCGAAGGCCGCGAATGGGCCAAGATGCACAAGAACATCGTCGTGAAGGTCCCCCTCATCGTCGAGGGGCTCAAGGCGGTGCGCACGCTCACAGAAGAGGGCATCAAGACCAACGTCACGCTGTGCTTCTCGCCCATGCAAGCGATGCTCGCGGCGAAGGCCGGCGCGACGTACATCTCTCCCTTCGTCGGCCGCCTGGACGACGCGTCGGAGGACGGGATGGTCTTGATCGATCAGATCGTCACGATCTACCGCAACTACGACTACAAGACCGAGGTGCTCGTCGCCTCCGTACGCCACCCGGTGCACGTGGTGCAGAGCGCGATGCTGGGCGCGGACGTGTGCACGATCCCGTTCAAGGTCATCGAGCAGCTGGCGAAGCACCCGCTGACGGACATCGGGCTCGCGAAGTTTCTCGAAGACGCGAAGAAAATCCCGCGCTGATTCGTTCTACACCGCTGACCGCCGTGCAACGCTGGATCCCCGTCGCAGTCCCTCTCGTCGCCGCGTCCCTCGTCGTGAGCGCGATCGTCACGCATTCGCCCGGCGCCTCCGCGCAAACGCGGCCGAGCGCTGACGCGGGGCTCAACCTCGGCCCCCTGCCGTGGCTCATCGACGCGCAGACGCCGGACATCGTGGGGACCGTCGTGCAAGTGAGCCCCAACGCCGGCGCGACCACGCCGTTGGCAACGGGGCGCGGCGTCAACGTGACCGCGGGCGAGCTGCTCGAGCGCGTGCGCGACGCCAACGAGTTCGAGCAGCGACGGTTCGCGGCGGACCCGCAGGCGCTCGAGCAAGTGGTCGATCGGATCGTCGCGGATCGACTGCTGGCCGCCGAAGCGCGACGCCGTGGGCTCGAAAATGACCCCGGCGTTCGCGCCGCCATCGAGCGCGCGCTGATCGCCAGGCTGCGCTCGACGGTGCTCAACCCCTCGGCGGACGCGCAGCGCGTGACCGACCAAGAAGTGCGCGCGTTCTACGACAGCAACGCGTACCGGTTTCACATCCCCGAGCGGCGTCGCGTCACCGTGCTCTTTACGCAGGACCTACCAAGGCTTCAGCGAGAGACGCGCCGCTGGTCGCGGATGAATCGCACCGAGCTGCGTCGAGCGTTTCGCGAGCTGACGCACAGGCTGACCACGGACGAAGAGCTCGTGCGGCTCGAGTACGAAGTGCACGATGTGACCGAGGCGCGAGAAGACATCGACGGCACCCTGCGCCGCGCGACCTTCGCCCTCAGCGAAGAAGGCGACGTGTCGCCAGAGCCTGTCCCTGGCACGTACCGAGGCCGCCGGGGCTACTGGATGGTGCGGCTCATCGACAAGCGCGTCGCGATCGACCGCACGCTCGAAGAGAGCGCGGACTGGATTCGCGGGCGCATCGCGGCCGAGCGTCGGCTGGTGGTCGAACGCGAAATGGTGCAGCGATTGACCGAGCAATCCGCGGTGCGGCGCACGCCTGCGACCAGCGCCGTGCGCGTGCAAGTGGTGCCCGACCCGGGCAACATCGACGCGGGGCTCTGACCCACGAATTCAACCGTGCGGCCAGCGAAAGGTCGGCGCGAGCAGCGTGCAGAGCCGAACGTCGCCGTCGAGCCTGCACTCGCCGAGCGAGTAGCCGAGGCGACGAATCGCCCGCAGCGGCCGGGTCACGTTGGGCTTGCGCTTCGCGAGCGCGGCGGTCGGTCCGTCCCCGTCGGCGGCGCGCGCGAACTCGTACGCGGCCAGGGTCTCTTCGCTCGCGTCGAAGAGCAGCACGTCGCGAGACCAGCCGTTGAGCGCTTCGACGCACGCGGCGCGCAGGCGCACTTGCAGCACGTACTCTGGCGTCGGCGCAGCGGGCGCGGGCAAGAGGTCCTCGTCGTCCCACACCACGCTGCGCGCAGGAAACTCCTTGCGAAACGTCCACGGAATCACCGACGCAGGCTCGCTCCAGAAGTCCACCTCGCTCCATCGGACGACGGTCGCGCGCGCGTCCGGCTCGCCTGGCGTCCACGCAGCGACAGCGTTGGCCGCTTCGATGGCGAGCGCTTCGGCGGCGCGCACGTTGGTCCAGTCGCTCGCGAGCATGGCGAGGTCCGCGGCGTTGTCGGCGAACGCGTTCCAGCTGCGCGGCCACTCGGCGCCGTCAGGGACGACGTCGTGCACGATGAGCCGCTCCCATGCGTCCTCGAGCGAGTCGACGATCGTGTCGAGCTGCAGCCCTTCGACGACGTGACGAACGCCGCTCTCGAGCAGCCACGGCCGCAGCGCCGCTTCGTCGACGCCCGAGACCGCCGCGAGCGCCGCGAGCATCTTCGGCCGCGCGGGCCGAAAAAACGTCCATCGATAGGCCGCCGCGTCGCTCTCTGCGTCCGCGTCGAAGCCGCGAAACGCCTCGCCTGGGTCCGCTTCGCGCCACAGGTCGCTCACGAGATGCTCTCCATGGTCAGCGAGATTCTCCTGCGAATCGCCTCGCAAATCGCGTCGGACACCGCGCGTCCCTTCTCGGGCTGCGGCCGCGCGGTCCCTCGTCCGGGATAGTGCACGATCGCGCTCGTCGCCCAGCTCTCGGCGTCGGCGAGCGAGCCTTGCTCGAGGTAGCGCGCGGCGTTTTGCAGGCAATCGCGCGCGTGCGGGTAGGTCCTCGCGTCGAGCGCCGCCTCGCGCAGCGCGAGCACGCACTCGCCGATGCGGACGCGCGCGCCCACCGCGAGCATCACGTACGGGTCGTCGCAGCGCTGCCAGAGCGCAGGCAGCGGGTCGCCGTCCTTGGCGTGCGCGAGCGCCCACGCAAACGTCGACCTTCCGTCGGAGAGCGCCGCTTCGAGCGCGCGCAGAGGCTCGACGTGATCCATCGCGAGAAACTATACCCCGTACGCGATGATCGCGGACGAGCACACAACGATCGCCCCCTGTTGCGCCACCGTCAGCCGAACGCTCGTCGTGCCCGAATTGCGCGAGCTGTCCGACGACGACGTGGTCGGCGCGGCGCGCGAAGGCGATCGACGAGCACGCGGCCTGCTGCGCGGCGTGACCGACGCGCACGTGCACCTGTGGCCTGCGCCCATCTATCGCGCGCTCTGGCGGTGGTTCGACGAGCACGCCTGGCGCATCGCCTTTCGCGGCAGCGCCGAAGACACCCTCGCCCACGTCGCGCAGAGCGGCGTGAGCCGCGCGGTCTCGCTGCTGTATGCGCACAAGGCCGGCATCGCGCGAGAGCTCAACCGCTTCGCCGCGAGCATGCAGCGCGCGCACCCGTGGGTCGTCGCGCTCGGGACGGCGAGCCCCGAGGACAGCGACGCGGTCGAGGTCGTGCGCGAGGCGCTCGGGCCGCTCGATCTGCGGGGCATCAAGCTGCACTGCCATGTGCAGCGCGTCGCCATCGACGACCCGCGCGTGGTGGCGATCTTGCGCGAGTGCGAGCGAGCGGGCGCGCCTGCGGTCGTTCACTGCGGACGAGAGCCCGCGAGCGATGCGTACGGGATCGACACGCACTCGATCTGCGCCCACGCGCGGTGCGAGCGGGTGTTGCAGCAGCTTCCGAGGTTGAAGCTGGTGGTCCCGCACGTGGGGCTCGACGAGCTCGACGCGTATCTGCGCCTCACGGATCGCTACGAGGGGCTGTACTTGGACACGTCGATGGCGTGCGCCGAGTACTTCGAGCACGTGATCGACTGGGCCGCGCTCGAGCAACGGGCCGCGCGCGTGGCGTACGGAACGGACTTTCCGATCACGCCGTACGCGTACGACCGCGAGCTGAGGGTGCTCGCGCGCCGGATCGAGAGCGATCTCGCGTTCGAACGGATCGTGCGCGGGACCAGCCTCACCCTCTGGCCCACATAATCAAGTCACCCCGTCAGTTGGTGGTCGATCCTGCGGTGGTCGAGCTGTTCGCGAGCGAGCGGTGCGCCTCGCTGCCTGCGCGAAAGAACACGCCAGCCATGTGCGAGCTGAGCTGGTCGAACGCGCGCTCGGCCATCACGCTGTACACGCGACCGTCGCTCGGGCCTGCGTTGGCGCCGCCGTAGGTGTCGTAGCTGAACGAGAAGCGCTCGGGCGGCTGCACGCTGGTCGTAAACGAGAACGTCTGCGTCGAGCCGGGCACGCGCATGAGCACGGTGAAGTCCACGGTGATGCCGACGAACGCGCGATTGCCGGTGCGCAGCGAGTAGAACGACTCGGACGGGCGCACTTCGTAGGCCACTTCGATGGTGGGCTCGGTGACCGCTGCGGGCGACGAGCCGTCGATCCGCGCGCCGTCGCGCAAGCTCAGGACGTCATTGGGAAACACCGCGCCGAATCCACGCTGGAGGTTCTGCGTGATCTCGCGCTCGCGCGGGCCGCTCGTCGCCTCGGTGAAGTGCGGCGCGATGGCGACCACGTCGCGTCCGCCGAGGCGACGGCCCGCGGTGGACAAGCGCGTGTCGATCTGCGCGAGCGCGTCGGACGACGGCGCGCGAAAGCGCACAGAGACCGGCGGAGAATCGTTGGTCTCGAGGTGCGTCAGCAGCGCGGTCATGAACGCGCGCATCTGCGGGTCGGTCGCCGCTTGCTCGTCGAAGCGGCGCCGGACGCGGACGAAGGTCTCGCGGATCAGCCCGCGCGCTTCGCCGACGTAGCTCGAGCTGGGGTTGGTGCGGATGAAGTCGCGCAGGGCGGTGACGCTGTTGCGCTGCAGCGCAGCGCGGTAGACGAAGAGCGGCGCCCAGTCGGTGCGAACGAGATCGACCTCGTCGCCGCCCATGCGAACGTAGTCTTCGAGCTGATAGGTCGAGCTCGAGCGCAGCGCGTTGGCGAGGCGCGCGTTGTCGCCGGCCTTCGCGGCGATCAGCCACAGCGGAACCGCGGCGAGCCCGGCGATCCCGAGCGACGCGGCCCAGCCCCACTTGAAGAACTTGGGGATCTCGCGGGCGAGCGGCCCGGTCGTTCCGCCGCCCTGCTCGGCGACGAGCGCGTCGAGCCCAGCGAGGCCCGGCTTGTCCATCACGCCCGAGCTGAACGCGTCGTGAAACACGTCGAGCTCGCGCAGGCGCTGGATGTTCTTCGACTTCGCGGCCTCGGAGATCGCGCGGGTCATCGCCTGCATCTGATCGAGCGCCTGCTCGGCGACGTGCTTGCCCTTCACAGCGAACGTCGCGGTGCCCCAGCCCGTGAACGTGAAGTGCAGATCCGTGTGCGTATACACGCCGTTGTAGTGCTGGTGCACGCCGTTGAAATTGGTCATCAAGCCCATGGGGACGAGCGTGATGCTGTCGCTCTCGGCGACGACCAGGTCCGTCGCGAAGAGGTACTTGCCCGCGGGAAACGGCAGCGCGCCCTTGGTGTTGAAGCGCTTGAACGCGGCGAACACGCCGAAGATCGCGCAGAAGAGCGCGAGCGTGATGCCCACGACGCCTCCCGGGCCTTCGACCCACGACGCTCGATACACGTAGCCCGTCGACGCGCTGGCCATCATCGCGTAGGCGATCGCCACGCAAAACGCGCTGACGAAGAGCCATCCCACGCCGCCGCCGACCGTCAGCGACGGCTGCGAGAGGATGGGTCTCTGCTGCGAGCGCCCCGTGACGACATCGACGAAGCGCTGCCTCGTCGTCGCTGGGAGCGAGTTGAATGGAAGGGTGCGGACCGGCGGCGGACCGTTGCTCATGGCGTCGAAACCTCGTTGCGCGCGTTGGGTAGAGAGCGCGTCAGGGCGGCGATGATGGCATGGTCGCCCGCGGACGGCACGCTTGCGGCAGGACGTACTCTGTCCTGTGAGAACGCTGATGGACTGCGGTTCGAGTGAGCCTTGACGGCTGCATGGCTGGGCGCGGATGCTTCGCGCGCAGCACGTCGACGGGATCGAGCGCGATTGAGCGCGCGAGAGCCCGCGACGGACGACGGAGGACTTCGATGGGAATGTTCGATGGGTTTCAGGGCCAGCAGATCGCGCTCACGCCGAAGGTCGCGCTCGCGGCGACGATGATCTACCTGTCGGCGAGCGACGGTCACCTCGACCCCAACGAGCGCGGAGACATCTTCAAGGTCATCCCCGAGGATCCGGTCCTCGACGCAGCGCTGGCGTACACGCGGCGGACGGCGTTTCCGATGTTCTTGCAGGCGAGCGCGCAGCTGCTCTCGCCGCAGCAGAAGCTGTGCGCGCTGCTCAACGCGGCGGACCTCGCGATGGGCGACGGGTTTCTCGCGCCGCAAGAGACCGCGATGCTCAACCAGCTCTCGCAAGCGTGGCAGATCCCCGAGCAGCACCTCGCGCCGTACGTTCAGTGCTTGATCGCGAAGAACAACACGACCGTGTTCGGCTGATTATTTCCAGGGCTTCACGCGCGCGGCCGTGTTGGACGCGCTGAGCGTGGCCCCGACTTTGTTCGTCACGCGCTCGGGGGCGAGCAGCGAGAAGCGCCCGTGCTTCGCCAGCGCGGCGAGCGCGACGACCGCCTCGGTGATCGCGAAGTGATTGCCGATGCACACGTGCGGCCCGCTCCCAAACGGAACGTAGTGAGCATCCCTCCCCCCGCCCATCGCGTACGGGTTTGCGTCGAGAAACCTCTGCGGATCGAACACGTCGGGGTCCGGCCAAAACTCCTCGAGCCGGTGCGTGATGTACGGACAGATCAGCGCCACTTCGCGCGCTCTCACGCGCACGCCGCTGAGCGCGTCGTCCTCGATCCCCTGCCGCGCGAAGATCCACGCGGGCGGATGCAGCCGCAGCGCCTCACGCAAGATCGCGTTCGTGACAGGCAGCTGGTGTACGTCCTCTGCGACCAGCGCGCGGTCACTCGCCTTCGCGAGCACTTCGTCCCGCATTCTGCGGGCCCACTCGGGGTGCCTCGACAGCTCGACGCACGTCCATGTGAGCAAGTTGGCCGTCGTCTCGTGGCCCGCGAAGAAGATCGTGACGAGCTCGTCGCGCAGGTGCCGCTGCTGCATCGGCTCGCCGGTCTCGGGATCTCGCGCGTGCAACAGCGCGTCGAGCAGGTCGTCTCTGCTCTCGCCGCCCTTTCGTCGGGCCACGATCCTGTCGATCGTCTCGTCGATGACCCGCACGGCCTCGTGAAAGCGCTTGTTCGACGGAAGCGGCCAGTGCAACGGGATGCGCACCGGCAAAAACGCTCGGCTCCCCGTGAACTCGCTGATGGTCATAAACGCAGTGTCTATCGCGCGCGTGTCGCCTCCGAGCGAGTCCGAGAACATCGTCTCGACGATCATGTCCCGCGCGAGCAGCGTGAAGAACTGATGCACGTCGATGGTGGCGCCGACGGGCGCGTCCGCGAGTCGTCGCTGGCACACCTCGCCCATCAACCGCGTGAGCGACTGAATGTGTCCGCGGTTGAACGCCGGCTGCATCGTGCGCCGCTGTTTGAGCCAGAAATCTCCGTCCGAGAGCGGCAGCCCGTTGCCGAGCAGCGGACGAATCAGGTCGACCGTGTTGCCTCGGACGAAGTTCTTCGCGTGATCGTGGAGGATCGTCCGCAGGTCCGCGGGGTGCGACACGACCAGCATGCTGCCGGGCCCCATTCGCGCGCGAAACGTCGGTCCGCGCTCGCGCGCCGTGCGCAGCAAAAACGCAGGTCCGTCTGAGATCATCCACGGCACGCAGCCCAACCCGGGGACGCCCCGCACCTCCGGCGCTTCGCTCACGGTTTGCATCGCGCGGATCATCGCGCACTTCGCGCTCGGTGCGCACCGCCCTCGCCCGCGCTAGCGTTGGTTGGCGCATGGGCTACGTGCTCGGACCGATCATCGCGATGGTGGTGCTCTCGCTGACGCTCGGCTGGCTCGAGCGCCGCTGCGGAGCAGAGAAGCCACGGCTGCGTTCGCGCAAGACCGACGTGGGGTACTGGCTCGCGCAGGCGTGGGTCTTCGGGCCGGCGACGAAGGTGCTGCTCTGGATCGCGCTCGTACCTGCGGCGATCGCCGTGAGCGTGGTGCGCGGACGTCCGATCGACCAGGTCGCGCAGGGGCACGGGCCCTTTCTCGCGCTTCCGGTGTGGGCGCAGTTTCTGCTCACGCTGCTGGTGGCTGACCTCGTCGGGTACGGCGCGCATCGCGCGTTTCATCACGCGGCGCTGTGGCGCGCGCACGCGATTCACCACAGCAGCGAGCATTTGGACTGGCTTTCGGCCGCGCGAAATCACCCGCTCAACGAGCTCGTCCCGCGCTTGCTGCAGGCGTGGGCGGTGCTCGCGATGGGCGCGCCCGTCGACGTGCTCGCGTGGGCCACGCCGCTGTTTGCGCTGCACGGGCTGCTGCTGCACGCGCAGGTCCCGTGGGACTTCGGCCCGCTGCGGTACGTCATCGCGTCACCGAAGTTTCATCGCTGGCACCACTCGAACGAGCCCGAGGCGCGCGACAAGAACTTCGCCGGGATCTTCGCGTTCATCGACCTGCTGTTCGGCACGTTTTATCTGCCGAAGGACAAGCAGCCGACGCGCTTCGGCATCGACGATCGCATGCCGGACGGGCTGCTGGCGCAGCTGCGCTGGCCCTTCGCGCCGCAGCGTCCCCCGCTGCGTTGAGCGCGCTCACGTTCGCTTGCGAATGAGCCCTTCTTGCATGCACGACGCGACGAGGCGTCCGCGCTGATCGAAGAAGCGCCCGCGCACGAGGCCGCGTCCGCCGGAGGCCGACGCGCTGTCGACGACGTAGAGCAGCCACTCGTCCACGCGAAATTCGCGGTGAAACCACATCGAGTGATCGAGCGAGACCACCTGCATGGCGGGCGTGAGCCAGCTGACCCCGTGCGGGTCCATGGACGTGCCCAAAAATGAGAAATCCGAGGCGTACGCCAGAATGTAGCGGTGCAGCGCGCTGTCGTCGGGCATGCGGTCGATCGCGCGGTACCACTGGTGCCGCAGCGGCGGGCTCGGCTGCGGCCGCAGGGGGTTGCGCAGCTCGCACGGGCGAATCTCGATGGGGCGCTCGGCCGTGGCCATCGCGCGCAGCTTGACCGGCAAGCGATCGGCCAACATCAGCGCCATCTCGCGCTCGGATTTGAGCTCTTCGGGCGCTGGAACATCGGGCATCGCGTCCTGGTGTTCGAACCCTGCTTCGTCGGTCTGAAACGACGACTCGAGGCAGAAGATCGCGGCGCCGTCTTGGATCGCCGTGACGCGCCGGCTCGAGAACGACTTGCCGTCGCGCAGCCGGTCGACGTCGTACAAGATCGGGCGGGTGAGGTCTCCCGAGCGGAGAAAATAGCCGTGCAGCGAGTGCGCTCGGCGGTCGGCTTCGACCGTCTGCGTGGCTGCAGAGAGCGCTTGCCCGAGCACTTGCCCGCCGAAGATGGCGCCCCAGCCGAGGTCTTGCGAGTTGCCACGAAAGCGATCGCGGTCGAGTCGCTCGAGCGCGAGCAGCGAGACGAGGTTCGAGAGTACCTGGTGCATGTCGCTCGTTCTTCTCGTTCAGAGCGTTCGCGAACGCAAGCGCACGGATCGCGCGAGTTCGCTAGATGTTGGGTTTTTCTGGGGCTGGTGTAGAGATGCGCGCCACACAGCGTCGTCGCGACCGCTGCGATCGTCGAGAGCACGTTCGATCGTCACGGCCGCGCCGCAGCGGAGCCATTGAGCATGCGAAGCGCCCTCGACGAGTTTCTCTCGACCCAATGCCGACGGATCTTTCTGCGACGCTACTCGGTCGACGTGCGCATCGGCGTGCGCGACACCGAGAAGCGCGGCGCGCAGCGAGTGTGCTTCAGCGTCGATTTGCACGTGCTGTTGAGCGCGTCCACGCCGCGGGCCGACCAGCTGAGCGAGGTGCTCGACTACGACCTGATCCGCGCGACGATCGCCGAGCGCGTGGGGCGCGGGCACATTCACTTGCTCGAGACGCTCTGCGACGACACGGCCGAGCTGCTCTTGGCCAACCCGAAGATCCACGCCGTGCGCGTGTCCGCCGAGAAGCCCGACGCCTACCCCGACAGCGAGTCGATCGGCGTCGAGGTGTTTCGCAGCAAGCCCCTCCCCTGAGCGCTCGCGCTGCTACGGCAGCACGGCGTCGACGAAGCGCTTGGTGCTCTCGCGCATGCGGCGGGCGCGCACAGCAGGGTCTTCTTCGACCACGCGCTCGTCGGGGGTCACGCGAAAGAGCGGCTGTCCCTTTTGGACGATCGTTCCGTCGGCGTCGATGAGCACCTCGTCGATGGTGCCCGCGAACGGCGCGTGGACCTTGTTGAACATCTTCATCACTTCGATGATGTAGAGCGCGTCGCCGGCGTTGAAGTGCGCGCCCTTGGTGACGAACGGCGGGCGCGTGGGCGACTCCTGCGCGTAGAACATGCCGCCAGAAGCCGCGACGATCTCGTTGGCGCGCGTCGCGGGCGGCGGCGAGAGCACCTTCTTCATCTTCGCCTGCAGCGCAGGGTCCGTGAGGCGCGAGGGGATCGTCAGCTCGAGGTCTTCGCCCACCGAGAGCTCGAAGAAGCGGGCGCGGTCGCCGATGAGCGCGAGGATGTCGAGCATCTCGAGGCCGAGCTGAAAGCCGCGGTGCGCGGCGCGGACGCGTCCCCAGAGCTCCGCGTCGAAGCCCTCGGGCGCGCTGGGGTTCGAGAGCTGCGCGAGCCGCGACTGCCAATCCGCGGCGCCGAGGCGCTCGTGCAAGCGACGGTAGAAGCCCTGCGCGGTCGAGAGCAGCTCCTGGTCGTGCTTCCAGATCACGTGCGCCGCGGGGGCGTCGGTGCGGAAGTCCATGTTGAGCAGCCAGTACGTGTCCGCGAGGACGTCGATGGGGTTGCGTTTCCACTGCACGCGGCCGTCGACGACGGCGAAGCTCATGCGGTTGCGCGAGAGCCACGCAGAGAGCACGTGCGGCTCTTCGAAGAGCGCGTCGAAGGGTCGCTGCAAGAGCGTCTCTTTGCGGCCGACCGCTTGTTTGGTGGCCGCGAGGGCCTTCTTGGCGATGTCTGCGGGCGCCTTGGCGCAGCACTGCTCGTAGTGCGTCGCGATCATCGACCACGCCATCGCGACGTCGACCTCTTGCGCCGCCTCCGCGAGCAACCCCACCTGCGCGAGGTACGGAACGACGAACCGCGTCGTCGGCTTCGCCCACACTCCCTGGCTCAAGAACCAGTGAACGAGCCCGTAGTGAAACGCGTTGTTCGTCTGCAGGTCGATCCCGCGGAGCTTCATCCGTCGCAAGATCTCGCAGAGGCGCACGTAGCTCTCGTGGCGGTCGTCACCGTAGGTCACCAGCAGCGCGACGTTGCTGTCGTACGCGCCCGCGAGGCGATAGTGGACGAACGCGCCCGTGTCGGGGTTCTTGTGGCAGATGCCCTGGTCGTCGCGGATCTCGTGCTCGACCGGGTCGGTCCAGCTCTGGATCACGCCGCCCGCGTGGGGCGAGAGCGAGCGATCCGTGGCGTTGAGGCGGGACTCGACCGCGGCGCCGTGGCGCAGGACGCGGGTGGGCCTCGGCAGGCGCTGGCCGTGGCGCGCGAGCAGGACCATCACCTCGACGATCGAGTGCGCGGTAAACGTGTCGCTCGGGTCCTCGGGGTTCTCGAAGCGCAGCGCGTAGCAGAGCTCGCTCACGCGGTGCTCGACTTGAATTCTGGTGTTGACCTCCATGAAGTAGTGCCGGTCGCGCTCGACGATGCACTCGAAGGTCGAGGCAGAGTTGAGGCCGACGGCGACGCCGAAGCGCTCGGCTTCGACCTCCATGCGCACCAGCGTGGCGAGGTCTGCTTCGAGGGCCTTGGCTGCCTTGTCTTCGCCGCGCTCGCGGGCGGTCTTGGCGGCGTTGGCGATGCCCTCTTGCGTGATCGAGACCTCGAGCAGCTTCTGCTCGTGCATTTGCACGGAGCAGTCGCGGCCGCCGAGCGCGACGCACCAGGTCCCGTTGCCGAGCAGCTGGATCTCGTTGTGGCGGGTCTCTTCGATGTTGAGCTCGGGCAGGATGTTCTTGTCGTCGCCGACGCCGCCGGCCTTGACCTCGGCGAGGATCTCGCGGACGGCGCCGTGCGCGCCTTCGGCTGCTTTTTCGGCGACAGAAGGCGAGGTGTTGTCCCTCGGCACGCCCTGCAGGATGCGCTGCCCCTTGCCGCCGCCGCCGCCGATGGCCTTGAGGCGAACGCGGTTTCCGGGGTGCGAGGCGAACATGCCGGCGGCGCAGCGGGCGACCTCGGCGGACAGCTCGTCGATGGAGTAGAGGTCGACGCCCGCGGCGTACGAAGCGCGGAGGACGACGTCGGCAACAGCGCCGAGCGCGACGGACTCTGCCAGCAATTCGGCAGGAATGTTGAATTGATGTGCGCTTACGACCTCGCGCAGCGCCGCGTGCGTCGGGTGCTTGCGCAGCAGCGTTCGCGCGGTGACGTCGTCGATGCCCGGGGTGACGCTGACGCCCTCGCGAAGGGCGGTGCGCTTGGCTTCGTCTTTCTTTCCGGCGGCGGACTGAACGGACGAGCGCGGGCCGATGAACCCGATGTGGTTCTCTTCGAGGGTGCGGACGAACTCAGCGTCCTCAGCCATGAAGCCGTAGCCCGCGAAGACGTGCGTGTACTTGTGCTCTTTGCAGATGCGCGCGATCTGCTCCATGCGCTCGACGCGCTCTTCTTTGCTCGACCCAGAGTAGTCGCGCACGCGGTGCACGTGCTCGGGGCGGATGCGACGCAGCTCGGGGGCGAGCGCGTGCGTGTACACGATCGAGTCCTTCTCCGAGAGCAGCATCCCGTAGTGCTCGATGCCCATCTGCTCGAAGACGTCCATCGCTTCGGCGCGGATGGGTCCGCGGCAGACGATGAGCGGTCGGACGTCTTCTGCGCCGAACGAGCGGACCCACGGAGAGCTCGACTTCGAGAGCCTGCGCTCTGCAGCGGTCTCGGGGTTGTGCTCGTACCAGTCGATGTGCGGTGCCTTGTCGTTGATCATGATCAGTGAAACTCCCGCTGCGGCCCAGAGAACGCGCTCGGGGTGTAGTGGCGCATGAAGAAGAGCAGGCTCTTTCCGAGGGCAGAGCGGAGGTCCTTGGGGTCGCACAGGCGCGAGATGGAGCCGAGCGAGAGGGCCTCGCGCGGGTTCATGAGCTCGCGCTCGTAGCGGGCGTTGAGCTCGGCTTCGCGGGCCTTGAGCCACTCTGCGCCCTGCGTCTTGGCCTCCGCGCGGATCTTTCGAAGCTCGTCCTTGTAGACGAACTCCTTGCCCGCGGGCCCCATGACGGCGACGCGCGTGGTGGGCAGCGCGAGCACGAGGTCCGCGCCCGTCGGGTAGTTGTTGAACGACGCGTACGCGCCGCCGAACGCGTTGCGAACGAGCAGCAAGATGCGAGGCGTTCGCACGTCGACGATGGCGTCGAGCATGGCGCGGCCCGCCTGCACGATGCCGAGCGTCTCTTGCTCGCGGCCCGGGAGGAAGCCCGTGGTGTCTTCGACGAAGATGATCGGGATGTTGTAGAGGTTGCAGAAGCGGATGAAGCGCGCGGCTTTGTACGCAGCGGCGACGTCGATCTGGCCAGAGGCCACGGCGCTGTTGTTGGCCACCCAGCCGACGACCTGACCGCCCAAGCGACCGAACGCGGTGATCATGTTGCGCGCGCGAGCGGGCTGCACTTCGAAGTAGTCGCCGTGGTCGCTCACTTGCTGGATGAGCAAGCTGATGTCGAACGGGGTGTTGAAGCCCGTGGGCGAGTCGAAGGTCTTGCGCAAGAGCGTGTCGAGCTCGGGCGTCTTGCGGTCGATCGGGTCGCTGGTGACCTGGACGGGCGCGTTCGAGTGGTTGTTGCTCGGCAGGTACGCGAGCAGACGCTGGGTCATGCGCAGCGCGGCGACTTCGTCGGCGACGGTGAGGTCCGCGACGCCGGAGTTTCCGTGGACCTTTGGGCCGCCGAGGTCTTCGGGCGTGACGTCTTCACCGAGGACCGACTTCACGACGCCCGGCCCGGTGAGGCCGAAGAACGTGTCGCCGGGCTGGATCACGAAGCTGCCTTGACGAGGCAGGTACGAGCCGCCGCCGGCGTTGAAGCCGAACATGCACATGATGCTCGGGACGACGCCGCTGATTTTGCGAAGCGCGGTGAAGGCTTCTGCGTAGCCGTCGAGGCCGCCGACGCCCGCAGGCACGTAGGCGCCCGCGGAGTCGTTCATGCCGACGAGGGGCAGCCCCTTCTCGCCGGCGAGCTGAAAGAGCCGCGCGAGCTTTCGCCCGTTGGTCGCGTCCATCGACCCTGCGCGCACGGTGAAATCGTGGCCGTAGCAAGCGACGTCGCGGCCGTCGATGCGCAGCACGGCGGTGACGAGCGAAGCTCCGTCGAGGTTGGGGCCCCAGTTCTCGAAGAGCACGTCGGGGCGCTCGGGCGTGAGCACGCCGATGCGCTCCCAGACCGTCATGCGACGCTTGGCGTGCTGTCGGATGATCTGCTCGATACCGGGGTTCGAGGGCTTCTCGCGCAGCGCGAGGCCCTCTGCGATCGCGGCGTCGTAGCCCGAGGGTTTGTCGTTGCGCGCCTCGACCGGCTTCAGCGGGTCTTCGAGCGACGGAACGATCGTGACCGTAGCGGTGGTTTCGTCCTGCATCTTGCGCGGCGCAGAATGCCCGTCGAACGGCCCGCGGTGAAGCGCACAAAGCACGCATCGCAAAACGAAAGCTTGCGCTTCTGCGAAACCCGTGTATCTTCCGCGCCCACTTGGGCTTGGGATACCAGCTCGTCCCTGTCGTCTAGGGGCCCAGGACCGCGGCTTTTCACGTCGCTAACACGAGTTCGAATCTCGTCAGGGACGCTATCGATCCAGGTGTCACCGGCTGCGGCCACGGGAGTACCCATTCTCCCGTGAGCCGCCACCGGGGACGCCCGGATACTCGCTCGACCGTCACGGCGATCGGGGCACGCAGGAGCGACGCGATCGCGCGTCGTGCTTCCTCGAGCGCGCCCGACACGACCGACCGAACGTCGAGCACCCACGCGCGCAGCGCGTCCAGGTCCAGCTCGGGCACCGCAGCGGCGTCGGAGGTGGCCTCGATCTCCCGCACGAGCTCGCGGGCTCGTCGCTCGCGCTCGCGCAGGGCGCCGACCAGCGCCGCCGGCGGATCGTCGCTGCACGCGAGCGCCGTCGTGAGGCGATCGATCTCCTTGCGCAGCTTGGCGAGCTCAGCGGGTCGAGGGTCGGGGGCAGCGTTCGCTTGCGTCGCCAACAGCGCGCGCGTCTCTTCGACGACCGCGTCGACGACGGCCGGCGACAGAACGTGCTCCGCGAGCCAGCCGAGCACTGCGCCCTCGATCTCGATCGCGGGACGGACGGCGGTGCGCGTGCACACCGTCGGGCCACGATCGCGCGCCCAGCCGCAGCCGTAGCCCCTGACCTTGGTCTGCCCGCTCTTGGTGTTGCGCGTGCTGATCGGGCCGCCGCACTCGCAGCGCAGCAGCCCAGAGAGCAGCGCGCGCACGGTGCGGGGGCTGTTCG
>JAAFIF010000182.1 GCA_013298625.1 Myxococcales bacterium | reverse complement strand
CTATTTCCGAGCGCTTCAGCATGCTGAGCCGCCGCCCTTGCGCTCTGCGCGGGGGCGGGGCGCGCGGTAGCGCGGGTGGGGGCCGCGCACCGCTCGCTCACCGCCCGCACGATCCGCAATCACACCCAGCAGCGTCGCTCGCGCGTGACCGTCGTACACGGCGGTGAACGCGCTCGGGCTCGGTGAGTCCCCAAAGAGCACCCCGATGGCCGTGTCATCGAGCGGTCTCCAGCTTCGATCACACGGTTGCCCGCTCTTCGTACGCAGCAGCGCGCGATGGCCCGCGGACGAGCCCGCGATGACCAGCGGCAAAAACTGCTCAAACACTGGCGACGCTTCCGGCTATCGTCCCGCGCGAAGCCACCCTCATGATTCGCCCGCTGCTCATCAAGTCCCTCGACGCTGCGCGCCGCGCGCGCCTCGCGTACATGAACCTCCGCGGACAGACGCCCGCGTCTGAAGCCGAGCGACGCATCGTGTCCGGCGAGGCGTGGGCCCAGTTCTGCGACACCCTCAAAGCGGCCGGCGCGTCGCTGCAGTTTCCAGGAACGCCCCGCGACGCCTTCAACCAGGCAGAGGGCTACCGATACCTCGCGCGGCTCACCCGCGCGGGGCTCGAGGGCTTCGTCGAGGACGCTGACCCACGCGCACCTGTATTCAAGCGCGTCGTCCACGAGACGGTGAAGATGGGCGCGGACAACCCGGACAACCACTACCTCAACGCGAGCGTCTCGGGCGCGCACGAGTACGTGATCCGCGGTCATCGCGGGACCGTGAAGTACCTGGCGTTCGCCACGCAATCGGGCCACTACGGCCGCGGAGGAGGCATGCCGCCGACGGGGCAGATCAACGCCGCAGACCTCGAGATCGAGCCCGACGGGACCTTCGTCGTCCACGTCAGCGAGCGCAGGCACGAGAAGAACTGGCTGCCCATGAGCAAGGACACGGGGCTGCTCATCGTGCGGCAGTCGTTTGGCGATCGAAGCGCAGAGACGCTCGCGAAGCTGACCATCGAGCGCGTCGACGGCCCCAACGCCCCTTCGCCGCTCACGCCCGAGCAGCTCGTCGACGGGCTCGACAGCGCGAGCACCCTCGTGGCTGGCGCGTCGCTGTTGTTCGCCAAATGGGCGAGAGACTTTCAGTCGCACTCGAACCAGCTCCCGCGGTTCGATCAAGAGGTGTCGAACAAGGCCGGCGGCGATCCCAACATCGCCTACTACCACTCGCACTGGAGGCTCGCCGACGACGAAGCCCTCGTCATCGAAGCCGTCCCGCCGAAGTGCGACTACTGGAACTTTCAGCTCAACAACTACTGGATGGAGTCCCTCGACTACCGCTACCACCGCATCCACTTGAATAGCGCCACGTGCGCGTACGAGCCCGACGGCTCGATCCGCATCGTCGTCACGCATCGCGATCCCGGCCTGCGAAATTGGCTCTCGACCGTCGGTCACGACCAGGGGACGATGTGCTTTCGCTGGGTGCGCGCCGAGCACCACCCCGTGCCCGCCACCCGCGTCGTCAAGCTCGCCGAGCTCGCCGCGCTGCGCGCCGCGCAGTGAGCGCTGTTGAAAATATACCCATGAATTCATCGAAGCTCGTCACATCGACCCACTACGCGCAGCCCAATCGACCGCTGGTCGCGCGCGCGTTCAACGCCGTCGGCGCGTTTGCGCCGGGCGCCCGCATCACCGTCGACTCGCTGCTCGCGGACGCGCAGAAGAGCGCGGGGCTCTACGACTTCGGCGACCCGAGCTTTCGCGAGCCGCTCGAGCGCCTGGTGAGCTCGATCGAAGCCGAAGCGCAGCTGCACCCGCTCGGCCGCACGATCATGCGCGGCCGCCTCGTCGCGCTGCTCGAGAACCGGCTTCGCGTTGAGGACTTCGTCCGCAGACACCCCGAGATCGACGCGATCTCCCTGCGCAAGCCCATCGTCATCGCCGGCCTGCAGCGCACCGGAACGACCGTTCTCCACCGCCTCCTCGCCTCGGATCCACGCGCTCGGGCGCTGATCTCGTGGGAGGCGCTCGCGCCCGTTCCGCTCGCGGGCGAGGGCGACCGGGGCAACCACAAGCGGTTGCGCAACGCGCGCCTCGCCGAGCGCGGGCTGCGCGCGCTCTCGCCAGAGTTCTTCGCGGTGCACCCGGTCGAAGCCGAGTCGCCCGAAGAAGACGTGCTCTTGCTCGACATGGCGTTCACCAGCCAGGCGCCCGAGGCCACGCTGCACGTCCCTTCGTACGCGTCCTGGCTCGAGACGCAGTCGCTCGACCCTGCGTATCGCTTTCTTCGCCGCGCGCTCCAAGCGCTGCACTGGCAGCGGCCGGGACAATGGTGGGTGCTCAAGACTCCCCATCACATGGAGTACCTGCGCGAGCTGCTCGCGGTGTTTCCCGACGCGACCATCGTGCAGACGCACAGGGACCCGCAGTCCACGATGGCCTCGTTTTGCTCGATGGTCGCGCACGGCCGCGGGATCTTCTCGGACCGCGTCGACCCGCGCGAGGTGGGCCGACACTGGCTTCGAAAGGTCCGCCGCATGATCGACCGCTCGATCGAAGTGCGCGACGGCGGCGCGGCCGATCGCTTCGTCGACGTGCAATACGACTCGCTCGTGCGAGACCCCGTCGCAGAGATCGCACGCATCTACGCGCACGCCGGCGTCGACTTCGACACGCGCGCCAAGAACGCCATGCGCAGCGTCCAGTCCCGAGACACCCAGCACCGCTACGGAAAGCACGTCTATCGCGCGGCGGACTTCGGCTTGAGCCGCGCCATCATCGAAGAGACCTTCGCGGACTACTGCGCGCGCTTCTCGATCGCGCGCGAGGCGCGCTCGAGCAGCAAAGCAAAGGCTCAAACGTCGTCCCGAGACCGCAGCGACTCTGGCGTGCGCACAGAGAACCCCGCGATGGCCGTGCTCACCGGGATGCTCTCGCTCGCGAGCAAGAAGGACGCGCTCGCGCCGCTCGGGCCCGAGCACCGGCTCGACGGAAAGACCGTCTTGATTACCGGTGCCAACGTCGGCCTCGGCCGCGCCGTCGCGATCGACCTCGCGCGCCGCGGCGCCACCATGATCCTCGCGTGCCGCGGCGGAATCCCCACGGCCGGCGAAGAGATCGCCAGCATCTCGGGCAACAGCAAGGTCGAGATGCTGCGCGTGGACCTCTCGGACCTCTCCTCGGTCGTCGCGCTCACCGACGTCCTCGCGAAGCGCGGGCAGCGCATCGACGTGTTCATCGGCAACGCTGGCGTGATGCCCGCCCACGCGACGCCCAGCGCGCAAGGCTACGAGCTCATGTACGCGGTGCACGTCTTCGCCAACGCGCTCATCGCGCGGCGCTTGCTCGCGAGCGGCGTCATCGCCAACGATGTCTTCGCCCACAACGGCGCGCGCGGCCTCGAAATCCCACGCATCATCTTCGTCGCCAGTGAGAGCCACCGCTCGTCCGCCGGGCTCGACGTCGCCAACCTCGGCGCCCTCGTCCCCTACGGCGTCACCGACGGAACGCGGCACTACGGCGACAGCAAGCTCGCCCTCGTCACCTACGCGCGCGGCCTCGCCGACGCGCTCTCGCCAGGAGGCGTCCCCTCGGTGGGCGTTCACTCGCTCTGCCCAGGGCCCGTCGACACGCAGATCGCTCGCAACGCGCCGGCGTTTATCAAGCCCGTCTTGGGGCCCATCATGCGCCGCGCCTTCGCCAGCCCCGAGGTCGCAGCCGCCCCCGTCTCGCTGCTCGCCGCCGCGCCCGAATTGCAGGGTGAGACCGGGTGGTACCTGCACATGCTCCGGCGCCGCGACGTCGCGCCGTGGGCGCTCGACCCGAGCCACGTCGGGGCGCTGTACAGCCGCGTCGAAGCCATCCTCGCGCCGTATCTTTGAGCGCGCACGGCTCTCGTCCGCGCCCGTGATCGGCCTACAATCGTCGACGACATGACGAGCGATCGACGCGCGCTTCCTCCGGGCCCGAACACCCCCGCGGTGCTCGTCACGCTGCAGTACATGCGGGACGCGTATCGGTTCTATCGCAAGCAATACGAGCGCTACGGCTCGCCGTTCACGGTCAACACGCTGCGCGGGCCGCTCGTGGTCGTCGCCGACCCAGAGCAAGCGAAGCAAGTGTTCACCACCAATCCCGACGAGCTCGACACGTGGGGCGCCGACGCGCTCGACCCCGTCGTCGGCCCGACCTCCCTCTTGCTCGTGGCGGGCGCGCGGCATCGTCGCGATCGCAAGCTGCTCACGCCGCCGTTTCATGGCGCGCGCATGAAGGCGTACGGCGCGGTCATGCGCGAGGCGGCGCAGCACGAGGTGGCGCGGTGGATGCCCGGCGACGAGCTGAATTTTCTTCGGTCCGCGCAGCACGTCTCGCTCGAGGTGATCTTGCGCGCGGTGTTCGGCGTGCAGGACGGCCGCGCAGTGCTCGCGTGGAGCGCTGCGATCACCAGCATGATCGAGAGCGCTCACCCCGCGGGGATGTTCTTTCGCGCGGCGAGGGTGGCGCCGTTTGGGCTCGGCCCGTGGGCGAAGTTCTTGGCGGCGCGGGCGGCGCTCGACGCGATGATCTACGAAGAGATCCACGAGCGTCGCGCGGCGCAGCGCTTCGGCGACGACATCCTCTCGCTCATGATGCAGGCGCGCTACGACGACGGGGCGGCGATGAGCGACGCCGAGCTGCGCGACGAGCTGCTCACGCTCTTGCTCGCCGGCCACGAGACCACGGCCATCTCGCTCTCGTGGGCGATGTGGTGGCTGCACCAGCACCCCGCCAAGCTCGAGCGCCTGCGCGACGAGCTCGCGACGGCGACCGAGAGCGAGGCGATCGCGCAGCTGCCCTACCTCGAGGCGGTCTGCAACGAGACGCTGCGGCTCTATCCGATCGTCTCGGACGTGGTTCGGACGGCGAGGGCGCCGTTGACCGTCGGTGCGTACACGCTGCCCGCGGGGGTGGCCGTGGCCGTTTCGATCGTGACGATCCACGAGCGAGCGGACCTGTTCGAGCGGCCCGCGGCGTTCGAACCAGAGCGATTCTTGCAGAAGAAACACTCGCCGTTCGAGCACTTGCCCTTCGGGGGAGGCCATCGTCGGTGCCTCGGCGCGGCCTTTGCGATGTACGAGATGAAGCTGGTGCTCGCGGAGCTGCTCGGCGCGCATCGGTTCGAGTCGCTCGGCCAAGAGCGCCCCGTGCGCCGCGGCGTCACGCTCGGACCCGCGGAGGGTGTGCGACTTCGGTACCTCGGCCCACGAGCGCCCTCGCGCCCCTCCAGCGAGAACGCGAAAGAGCGGCGACCGCACTGAAACAACTCTTCTCGCGCGCGATCGAGACGAGTAGGCTTCGGGCCGAATGACTGCGCAAGAGCGCGATGAGGGCTCGTTGCTCGCGCCTGGCGACCTCGTCTCGGGCGAGTACGTCGTGGACGCGGTGGCACAAAAGGGCGCCGGCTGGATCTGGTATCGCGGGCATCACGTCGAGCGAACGGACGAGCTCGTGACCATCACGTCGCTGCGCGCCGACGCGCCCAGCGCGGGGTACATCGAGGCCTTTGCGCGGCGGTCGCAGTGGCTCGGAGAGGCGAGGATCCCCAATGTTCCGCCGCTGCTCGCGTCGGGCGTCGAGATGGGCTTGCCCTTCATCGTCACGCCCTGGGTCGATGGGACCACCCTTCGCCAGCTGCTCGACGAAGAGGGGAGCCTCTCGCGCGACGAAGCCCTTCGCATCATCAAGGCCATCGGCGAGTCGCTCGACGCGCTGCACGCGCGGCGGCCCGCGGTCGTCCACCAGCTCCTCTCGCTGAACAATATTCGGATCGACGCGATGACCCGCGCCGCGCGGCTGATGGACGCTGGCGTGGCCCACGCCCTGCGGCTCGCGCGCGTCGAAGACGTGCACGGCGCGGCCAAGGTCGAAGGCGTTTTTCGCGCGCCCGAAGACTCCGTCGGCCGCACTCCGTCTCCGGCCATCGACCGATTCGCCCTCGCCAAGCTCGCCGAGGCGCTGCTCGCGCCCATCCCTGCTGGCTCGACGCTCGCGCGCGTCATCTCGCGCGGAAGCTCGGATCTGTCGGCCTCGCGCTTCTCGACCTGCGCTTCGTTCGTGCAATCGCTGGCGCTCGCGCTCAAAGAAGCGCGCCCCGCGGACGCGGCCCCCGCCGCGACGCACTCGCCAGGCGCCGCCGCGGTCGTCGCCGCGACGAAGTCTCCTGCGGCAAACGCCATCGTCGCTGCCACCATCGTCGCGCCCACGCCCGCATCGGACGCTGGCTCCGCACCGTCGGGGGCGGACGCGACGGGCTCACCTGC
>JAAFIF010000056.1 GCA_013298625.1 Myxococcales bacterium | reverse complement strand
CTTGTCCTCTGGCCGTGCGTCCAACGGGTGTTGCTGCCGCGCATCGCATGGGCCGCCGCGCGGCGGCCGTGCGTCCAACGGGTGTTCCTGCCGCGCGTCGCTTGCCCTCTGGCCGTGCGTCCACCGGGCTCGCTGTCGCGCATCAAGAGCCGTCCCCACCCACATCATCGAAGCCCCGCGCGCACCCGCCCCACGTCCGCCATCACCCGCTCGCGCGCGGATCGACCCGCTCGACGCGCCCGCGCGCCAGAAACACCCTTCGATCCGCGACCCGCTCGGCCAGCGGGCGATCGTGGGTCACCACCACCACCACGCAGCCGCGCGCGCGCGCCGCTTCGATCGCCGCCGCGACCCGCTCGGTCGACGCGTGATCGAGGCCCGTGGTGGGCTCGTCGAAGAGCAGCAGGCTCGGGTCGTGCACCGTGGCCCTCGCGAGCGCGAGCCGCTGCAGCTGTCCCCGCGAGAGCGTGCGCGCCGGGCGATCAATGAAGGACTGCAGCGCGTATGTCTCGACCACGCGCTCGATCGCCGCGCGTTCGTCCTGCACGCGGTACCACCGCGCGAAGAGCGAGAGCGACTCGCGGCCCGTGAGGTCTGGATAGACCAGCGCGTCGTGCGCGACGAGGCCGATCGCCGGACGCACGATCGCGCGGTCCTCGGGCAGCTCGTACTCGCCGTAGCGGACGGCGCCAGAGGTGGGCCGCGCGAGGGTGGCGAGGATGTTGAGGAGCGAGGATTTTCCCGCGCCGTTGGGGCCTTCGAGGGTGCTCACCGTGGAGGCGTCGAAGGCGACCGTGACGTTGGAGATCGCGCGGGTGACACCGTACGCGAGCGAGACGCGCTCGACCTCGACGCGCGTGAATCGAACGCGCTCCATCGCTGTCAGTGACCGCCGCCGTGCCCTGCGGCCGGCTCGCTCGCGAGCAGCTCGTCTCGCTGCTCGCGCAAGTGCCACGGGAGCGCTTCGTACACGTCCTCGAACACGCTCTCGCGCGGAGGATTGCTGGCGCTCTCGACCTTGGCGATAGCAGCCTTCACCTCTCCGTCGACCTCTTGAAAGAGCGCCTCGTCGCGCGCGTCGTCCATGAGCCCGCGGCCGTAGACGGCCTTGCGCAGACGGTCGAGCGGGTCTTTGCGCTTCCACGCTTCGACCTCGTCGTTGGAGCGATAGCGGGTCGGGTCGTCGCTCGAAGAGTGCGCGCCGATGCGGTACGTGACGCACTCGATGAACGTCGGCCCCTCGCCGCGACGCGCGCGCGCAGCGGCGTCTTGCAGCGCGATGTAGACCGCGGCGATGTCGTTGCCGTCCACGCGCACGCCGGGCATCCCGTAGGCGATCGCCTTCGACGCGAACGTCGGCGACGCGCTCTGCATGCTCGACGGAACGCTGATCGCCCAGTGATTGTTCTGGCACACGATGATGCACGGGGTCTTGAACACCCCGGCGAAGTTCATCGCGTTGTGAAAGTCCGCCTGGCTCGTGGCGCCGTCGCCCAGAAAGCCCACGGCGATGCTCTTGGCGCCGCGGAGCTTCATCGCCCACGCCGCGCCCACCGCCTGCGGAACCTGCGGGCCGATGCAGCTCGACCAGCTCACCTGGTGCACGCTCTTGCCCGAGTAGTGGCTGGGCATCTGTCGGCCCTTGTTCACGTCGCACGCGTTGCCGAAGCACTGCGCGACGTACGTCTCGAGTGGAAATCCCCGCACCAACATCGCCGCCCCCTCGCGCAGCGCGGGGAAGATCCAGTCGTCCGCCTCGAGCGCGAGCCCCGTCGCAATGGGTGTCGCCTCTTGCCCTTTGACCTCGCCGTAGAACCCGATGCGCCCCTGCCGCTGGATCACCAGCATGCGCTCGTCGAGCGCGCGCAAGAGCCGCATCGAGCGGTACATCCGAGACAAGAGCGCGTCGTCGATGCGAGCGCGGTGCTCGTCGGACATCGTCCCGTCGTCCTGAATGACTCGAAAGAGACCGAACATCGGGTCGTCCGCCGCCGCAATGACCGTTGCCATCGGGCGCGGAGACTACACCAACCCGCGCGCGCGCAACGCGCTCGTCACGCCCCGCGCGCCGCTCTCTCGCGGATGCGCTCGATCGCCCACCGCGCCGCGTCGAGCACCACCTCGCTGGTCTCGCTCGCGACGAGCCGCTCGATCGCAGGCAGGTGCGCCACGGTCCCTGTGTTCGCGAGCACCGTGAGCGCGTTGCGCACGAGCCCGTCGCGCCCCGGTCGCCCCAGCGGAGAGCCCAACGTCAGCGCCTCGAACGCGCGCTCGTCCATCGCCAGCAGCGACTCGACCGTCCGCGATGCCCAGCGTTCTCCCAGCGAAAACTGCGACGAAGCGGGCTTGTGCCCAGATTTCGACTGGTTGTACGGGCACACGTCCTGGCAGTCGTCGCAGCCGAACAGCCGATCGCCCACCCCCTCGCGCAGCGAGACGGGGATCGACTCGCGGTGCTCGATGGTCAAAAACGAGACGCACCGCCGCGCGTCGAGCACAAACGGCCGCACGAACGCGCGCGTCGGACACGCGTCCAGACACAGCGTGCACGCGCCGCAGCGAGACTCCATCGGCTCGTCTGCGACGAGCTCGGCCGTCGTCACGACGGAGCCGAGCAGCACAAACGAGCCCACGCCCGGAGCGATCACGCAGCCGTTCTTACCGACGAAGCCGACGCCCGCGAGCCGAGCCCACGCGCGCTCGAGCATGGGCGCAGTGTCGAGCATCGGCCGCGCTTCGCAGCCCGTCTCTTGCCGCACGAACTCCGCCAGCCGCCGCAGCTTCTTGCGAACGAAGTTGTGATAGTCCTGCCCCCGCGCGTAGCGGGCGATCACCGCCCCCTGGGGTCCCTTTTCGTTCGCGCCGTTCGCCGTCGCGGGCGCGGCCCGATAGTCGATCGCGCACACGACCACGCTGCGCGCGCCGGGCAAGATCGCCTCGGTGTCGACGGTCCTGCGCGCCTCGCGACGCTCTGCGAGATAGCCCATCGAGCCGTGCATCTCTTCTTCGATGAACGCCTCGTACCGCGCGAAATCCTCGGTCAACACCTGCGCTCGCGCGACGCCTGTGCGCACGAAGCCGAGCTCGCTCGCACGCGCCCGCACTCGCTCCTCCACGCTCGTAGAGGGCCGCTCATCGCTCGCATTCGACCGCTGGTCGGACGCTGTTTGCACAGTGGTCTTCGCGCTCACACAGGCACCGAGATCATTGGGATTTCAGGGAGTATCGAGCTTGACCATATGACTGTCTCGAAACAAACTCGTGTGGGTTTCATTGCTCGAATGACGAGGGACAAGGACGACAGCGGCGACGACTGGACGACGCAAACCGTCGTACAGCAAGCGAACGGTCGCGCCGCGGGAGCGGGCGCTGGCGACTGCCTCGTGATCATTTACGCCAAGGACACCAGCAACCTCGGCAAGCGCTTCATGCTCGATGAGCAAGCGCCGGCCGTCAGCGTCGGTCGCGGGACGGACAACGTCGTCGTGCTCCCCGCCGAAGGCGTCTCTCGCCGCCACGCGCGCTTCGAGCGCCGCGACGGCAACTGGGTCGTCAGCGACCTCGGCTCCACCAACGGGACGTACGTCAACGACGAGCCCGTCACCGAGCACCGACTCCGCCGCGGCGATCACGTCAAAATCGGCGACTCGATCTTCAAGTTTCTCTCGGGCAGCGACGTCGAGGCCGCCTACCACGAAGAGATCTACCGGATGACCATCGTCGATGGTCTCACGCAGGCCTACAACCGCCGGTTCTTCTTCGAGTCCCTCGACCGCGAGATGTCCCGCGCGCGGCGCTACCACCGCCCGCTCGGCCTCGTCATGCTCGACATCGACCACTTCTCGCGGGTCAACAACACCTTCGGCCACCTCGCGGGGGACTACGTCCTGCGAGAGATCTCCAACCTCGTTCGCGCCCGCATCCGTCGCGACGAAATCTTCGCCCGCTACGGCGGCGAAGAGTTCGGGATCATCCTGCCCGAGACCGACCTGCGCGGCACACGTCACGTCGCCGAGAGCATCCGCTCGATCATCGCATCGCACCATTTCGTGTTCGAGCGCGAGCAGATCGCCGTCACCGCATCACTCGGCGTCGCAGAGCTCGACGACTCGCTCGCCATGCCCGAAGCCTTCATTCAGATCGCCGACGAGCGCCTCTACCGCGCCAAGCACGGCGGCCGAAACCGCGTCGTCGGCGAATGACCCTGCGCGCGAGGCTCGCCGCCGCGCTGCTGTCGCTGTCCGCGCTCAGCGTCGCTTCGACAGCCAGCGCGCACCCGTTTGGGCTCTCGTCGACGAACCGACTGTTCGCCGTCGAGCCCGACGCGCGCGGCGCTCGCGTCGCGTATGTGCTGGATTTCGCCGAGCTCCCGACGACCGACGAGCTCACGCGCCTCGACGCAGACCGCGACGGACAGGTGCTGCCCGCCGAGCGAGAGCGCTACCTCGACGCGCTGTTCGAGACGCTCGCGCGTCAGTGGCAGTGGGCGATCGACGGCGTCGCAGTGCGCCCTCGCGTCGTCGCGCGCAGCCTCGAGGTCGCCCAGGGCGAGGCCAACCTGCACACGCTGCGCGTGCTCGCCGAGCTGCGCGTCGAGCGCCCCGCTGGCGCCCGCGCCAACAGCGCGTTCACCGTGAGCGTCCGCGACGAGAGCTACGGTGATCGCGCGGGGTGGAGAGAGCTGCGCGCAGAAGCCTCGGCGCTCGTCGCGGTCGAGACCCTCGAAGGAGCCGCGGACCCTTCGATCCTCGCGCGCCGCGCCGCGGGCGAGCGCGTCACGCTTCGCATGAACGCTGCGACGTTTCGTGTTCGACCGAGCGCAGCGCCATCAGCGCCCGCGCCGCAGGCTCCCCGCCGCGCCCCCATCGGGTGGATCTTGTTCGCCGTCGCGCTCTCGATCAGCCTCGTCGCCGCCGCGCGTCGTCTGCGCGATCGCGCGTGATCGACGAAGCGCGAACGCCAGTGATCGACGAAGCGCGAACGCGCTAGGCCGCGAGCGAGAGGCCCTCTTGCTCGAGCAGCTTCTCGAGCCGCGTACGGATCTTGTGCTTCTTCGAGTAGACGGTCTTCACCGAGATGCCCATCTCGTCGGCGATCTCTTCGGGCGAGCGGCTCTCGACGTAGTAGAGCATCACGAACGTGCGGTCCTTGCTCGAGAACTGCGAGAGCAAGCGCTCGACCTTCGCGCACGCCTCGCGCTGCGCGGTCTGCTCGTACGGGTCTGGCGCGGCGCACTCGCGCTCTTCGGCCATGGCGACCGGATCGGCCACGGGCTGGCGCGAGACCGTGCGCAGGTAGTCCCAGGCGCAGTTGATCGCGAGCATGCCGATCCACGTCCCGAGCTTGTTGCCCTTCTCGGGCTTGAACATCCGCAGCTTGTGCAGGTCGTTGGCCATCAGCGCGCCGTAGAAGTTGGCGTGCACTTCGCGGATGTCCTCGGGGCCGAGGACCGTGGCGAAGCGCACGGTGACCTTCGCGATGCAGCGCCACACGAGGCGGTCGTAGCGACGAACAAACTCTCTCCACGCCTGTCCGTCGTGCGCCAACAGGCGATCGATCAGGGCGACGTCCGAGAGAGAAGAAAGGTCCGAAGCGGTTTGCTGCATGGCCGGTGACTCCGGACAGACACCAGAGCAGCACGCGTGCCGACGACCGATCCCCCCGTTGGCTCAGCGCCCCTGCGCGAATTTACCTGGAGTTTCGCGAGCGGCGCGCACACTCCCCCTCTGCATTCGTGGAGTACGGTTCACACGTCCCAGTCCTTCCCGGAAACCGTAGCCGCCAGTGACATTTCTTCGGAGACGCCTGGCCAGCGCAGTGCTCTGACTACCGCAGGCGCCAGCGACGCCGCGACGCCACGATCGCGCCCGCTGCGAGCAGGGCGGTCATCCAAGGGCGCGAGCGCCCCGTCGAGCCCGGGAGCACCGAGCACCCGCCGATCGCCCTGCCGCCGTCCGCCGACGGCGCGAAGCCCCCGTACGGAGTGTCGTTGCACGTGAGCTCGGGCCGCTGGGTCGTCCCGGGCGGATCGCACTGAGCGCTCGGCCGACGGTCCAACGCGTAGATGTCGCACACGCCTTCGGCGTCGTCGGTGTTGAGCGTGATGCGCTGCTCGCCCATTCCTGCGGTGGGCCACATCACGGCGCGGTCCTGGTCGCTGTGCCCGAGGCCGAGCGCGTGACCGAACTCGTGCGTGAGAATCGTGGGCAAATCCGCGGTGTCTGGCGCGGGCATGCCCGTCGAGAACACGAACCCGTTGGGGTTCTGGTCGGTGTTCTGGTTGAGCTCGACGTCGGCGTCGAGGATCTCTCCCGTGCGACGGTCGAACGAGACGATGGTGATCGCGATCGTGCCCGGTCGATGCAGCGCGTCCGCGCGCCAGAGCGAGTTGAACCAGACGGCGTTCGCGTTGGTCCCGCCGTGATTGATCCCCGAGAACACGCGCGTGTCATCGATGACGCGCAGCTCGAACATGGGCGGGTCCATCAGCTCGCCCGGGCACGGCGCGTCGCGCCACCGCGCTGCTGCGGCTGCCGCTTCGGTGCGCACCGTCTCGAGGGGGATGTCCAACGAGCCCTCGACGTTGACCGACAAGCCCACGCACGCCGAGCACCACATGAGGGGCGTTCCCATGTCCGAGCACTCGCCGGGCGCAGGGCGGACCGTGGACGTGCGACACCACGCGCTCGCGTCGGGGGCGACCAGGGCGGCGCTCAACGCGAGGATTCCCGCAGCGAAGAGCGCTCTCATCGCGACTCCCTCACGACCGCGGCCAGCCGCTCGAGGGTCATCCCCGCGCGAGTCATCACCGTCGTCGCCGCAGCGCGCGCGCGCGTCGTCGCATTCGTGTTGGTGCTGGCGCCGGTGGGAGCGGGCGCAGGCGCCACGGTCATCCCTTCGGCCGTCGGTCGCACGACCAGCGCTGCGCTCGGCGTGCTCGCGGTGCCCGTCAGCGAAACGGGCAGAATCGACGCGGTCAAATGCGTGAGGTAGTAGAGCCCCGCGGGGCGATCCTCGGCGCGCGTGACGAAGGCCACCACGGTCTCTCCGCGATCGAGCCGCGGGACGCCCGGGATCGTCTGCCCGAGATCACCGATCACCCCGCCCGGAACACGCAGGGTCAACGTCTGCCCCGGCGCCAGCGCGCCCTTCATCGCCACGCGCACCTCGAGCTCGCAGTCCGTCACGATCAAGCGCCCCTCCCACAGCGCGCGCGTCGATCGCACGGTCGCGACCACCACCACGTCCGCCCGCCGCGAGAGCTGCTCGACCGTCACGGGGACCACCGTCGTCGCGCTGCTCTCTGCCGCGCTCAGCGCGACCGACAGCGCCAACAACGGCGCAAACACCCGCGCGCCCAGCGAAACCGTGCTGCGACTCATTGCAGCGCCCATTGTCGCAGCGCCTCCCCCCCACACGCAACGCCCCACCCCTCGCGTTGACTCAGCGCGCCGCGGGTTCGGCGCGCTCGGGGCGCGCGCGCAGCTCGAACGGCCGCGCGGGCAACACCGTCAGCCGCGTCGGGCGGTCTTCAGCGTAGGCGACGACGCCGAGGCCAGAGACCGTTCCGCGAAGCATCCAGCGCAGCGCCAGGGGGATCGTGATGGCCTGATCCTTCGCGATCGTCGGGAGGATCATTCGCAGCAGCCCGCCGTCGCGCATCTCTGCGCTGCTCACCGAGCGCAGCGTCGCGAGCGCGTTGGCGTCGAGCACCGAGCCCGCCGGAAGCTGAATCTCCAGCACCACTCGCTGCGCGGCCGTCTGGCTCGTCCCTGTCACCAATAGCTCCAGCGCCGCGCGCTCGCCGCTGTAGCCCACGTCACCCTGCACCGCGAGCGACACAGGTCCCTCTTGCCGCGCCGTCGCGACGCGGTCGTAGAGGACCTCCCACCGCGCCATCAGCGTGCTCGTCGCGCTCGGCAGCCGCACGCTCACCGAGTCCGTCCCCGCCTCGAGCGGCAGCACCGCGCGGCCGTCGCTCAACGCGACCTCCCGCGAGACGCCGTCGATCACCACGCGCGCGCTCGTCGCCGTCTCGAGCCCGAACACACCAAACGCCGCGTCCGCGAGAAACCAAAACGCCACTTCGCCGCCCGCGCGCATGGCCAGGTGACCGCGCACAGCGACCCCGCGACCGAGCTTCTGCGCCAGCGCGATGTCCCCGCGCTGCTGGGCTGCGATCGCCATGGCCGCGCTCGCCGCGAGCACCTCTTCGAGCCGCACGCGCCCCTCGCCCGCGGCCACCAGCGCTCCGCGCGCGCCCTCGTCCACGACGGACTGCTTGGCCCGCTCGTACATCTGTCGTCCGCGCGCGTCCGCAGGATCCGCGAGCAACAACGCCGCCGCCGCGCGCGCGAGCAGCGTCGGCTGCGCGGTGTGCGACTGATGAATCGAGCGCAAGGTCTCTCTCGCGCTCGCCGCGAACGCCTCGACCGGGTCCGCGCCCATCTCTCCTGGCGCGCTCGGCGCGCCCGTCGCGAGCGCGGCCAACGCAGCAGCGTCCGCGCGAACCCGCCCCGCTGTCGGGTCGCTGTCGGGCAACGCAGCGCGCAGCGACGCGATCCGAGCGCGCGCCTGCGCGAGCGCCGTGTGCGACTGCGTGTCGTCCTCTTCGGCCGCCGCCCACACGACCAGCGCGCACGCCGTCGAGAGCAGCGGAGAAGCGTTGGGCGAGCGCCCGAACGAGTCGCCCGTGACGTCGCCGCCAGGGCTCTGCGCAGAGAAGAGCCCGTCGATCAGCGAGCGAGGCATCGCGCGGCCCGCGAGCGTGTAGGACCACGCGATCAGCGCGGGATCCGTGCGTCGAACGCGGTCGAGCTCGGGGTCGTCCGCGAGCGCCGAGGGCGCTTCGATCACCAGCCGAGCGCGCGCGTCGCGAGCGTCCGACGGCAGCGCGGCGCGCAGCGAGAGGTCCGTCCCCATCGCGATGCTCATCGCGTCTTCGCGCAGCGAGAGCCCGCCGTAGTCCGCGAGGACGGCGGCGCGGGTCGAGCGCAAGAGCGCGCCGGATTCATCGCGGATCTCCAAGCGAACCGCGCCGGCCCCCGCGGTGGTGGCCTCGATGCGCAGCGGAAGCTCCGCGCTCTGCCCCGCGCCCACTTGCAGCGCGTTGGCCGCGGTCACGCGCGCGCTGCCCTCGCCGACGGCGGTCACCGTCAAGCGGCGGTCGCCCGTGTGCAGGTTGCTCACGGTCGCGACGACCTCGATGGGCTCGCCCACGCGGACGCGCGGAACGGGCGGGCGCAGCTCGTCGTTGCGCGGCGAAATCGGCAGCGAAATCAGCAGCGGAGTACCCGCGACGAAGGGCCGCGTCGCGTACGCCGACGAGCCGTCGGCGCCGAGCGCGTGGGCGATCGCGACCCACGTTCGGGGCTCGTCGTCGACGGTCACGCGCACGTCGGTGCTGCCGCGCACGGTGTCGAGCGAGCGGTGCACCGCGTCGGCGTCGCTCGCCGGGCGCACGAGCGCGAGGGCGAAGGGATCCGTGGCGAAGCGCGTGGGGAGCGCGTTCCAATTGGGGCCCTGGCCCGCGCCGCCGCCATCCGTGGTCTCTTCGGAGTCCGAGTAGTCGGTCTCGATTTCGGACTCGAAGACAGAGCTCAAGCGAGCGATCGTCGCGCGGCCGAGCTCGACGCCGCTGAGCCGAGCGATCAGCCCGTCTTCGTCCACAGCCCTCGCGTACGCGCCGCCCGAAGGGAGCACGCGCGCGAAGGGGTTGACGACGTCGTCGGCCGTTCCGATGCGCTCGTCGGGCCCAGGGCTCACCAGGTCGTAGCCACCCACGGGCGACAAGAACGAGAACCGCGAGCGCCCCCCGCCCGCAGGCCGCAGGACGAAGCGATTGCCCCACCCGTCGACCATGTCGTTCGCCTCGATCGTCGTCGTGTTTCCGTCGGCGTCCTCGACGCTGAACTCTCCGCTGCTCGCGATCTGCCGCAGCCACACCGTGGGGTCTCCGCGCCACGACCACCGCAAGTCCAACGAGTGCTGGTTCACGAACTGACGCAGCGCCACGAGCAGCGTGAACATCCGCTTGCGCGTGATCCTCCGCGCAACGTTGTCGAAGGTAAACGCCGCGTCCAACCGACGCAGGTCGTCGATCGTCATGGGCGCGCCGCCGAGGTTGCGCGCGCCTCCCGACGAGTCCGAGCCGTCCGAGCGCAAAATCGCGTCGAAGATCTCTCGGTTGAACTCCCAGCGCGCGCCGTTGCGCTGCCCCACGTCCGCGCGACGCGTGCGCGCCATGTTCGCCACGTGGTTCTCGATGCGCTGAAAGATCAACGCGAGCCGCCCCTCGACGAAGCGCGCCGAGGCCCTAAACGGATCGCGAAGGGTCCCCCACGCCGCGGGCTCTTCGGGTGCGGGAAGCTCGACGAGCCGCCCGCCGCGCAACAGCGCCTGCACGCTCTCGTCGCGCCGCACTTGATTGGCCACCGCCCCAGCGATCAACGCAGCGCCCGCGCGCGCGAAGTCCACCCGCAGATCGCCGAGCCCGCCGCTGCGATCCTCGCTGCGCAACAGCTGCAGCAGCGACTCGCCCTGCTCCCTCGGGACGATCGAGAGCATCGCGCCGAGGTCCGCGCTCTGGCCAGGGTCGAGCTGAACCATCGCTCCGCTCGCCTGCGTGATCGAGAGCGAGGCGCGCTGCCCGACGTAGCTCCACACCGCCGTGCTGCCGCCGAGGAGGGGCTCGCCGACGGCGCCCCACAGCGGCCGCGCGCGCACGAGCAAGAGCCCCGTCGTCCCTTCGGGCACGCGCAGGGTCACTTCGTCCGAGCCCGCCGCGGCGATCGCGCCCGCGACAGGGACCACCGAGCTGCCCTGCGTAGCGAGCAGCACCACGTGCACGGGCAGCCGCGCCACGGACTGCAATCGGTTGATCGTCGCGTGAAGCTCGCTGCCCGCGGTCACGAGCGCTCCCTCGCGCACGCGCACGCGCAGCGTCCCGTCGGGCTCGATGGGCGCACACGAATTCAAGCTCCCCCGCACGGGCCCCTCCTCGAACGAGAGCTCGAAGCTCGTCGCGGTGGTCCCTCCGCAGGGGTCCTGCGGCTCGGGCTCTGATTGCCCAGAGAACTCCGCCTCGAGGTCATCCTCGGCCGACGGACGCCGCGCGACCGGCCGCGCGGGCCGCGGCTGCGCGCCGAGCGTGACGTCCAGCACCGCGACCCCGTCGGCGTCGGTCGTGCCCCGCACTCCGCGCCCGAAGCGCGGCCCCGAGAGCGCCACGGTCACGCCGGCCCCCGCGGGGGAGCCGTCGGGGCGCACGACGCGGGCGTAGATCTTTCCGGGCAGGCCTTCGACGAGCGAGCGGCCTTCGACCGACGCGGCGCCGTAGAGCCCTGCGCGCGCGACGCGCACCGTGGCCATCGCGCTCGCCTCGCCGATGCCCACGCGCGACGCCGTCACGCTGGTGTTGAGGTCGATGGGCGCAGAGCCCGTCGGCAGCTGCGGCGCGGTGAATTGAAAGTGCGCGATCCCGCGCGCGTCCGTGCGCACCGTCGGCTCTTCAGCCTGCCTCGGCAGCCGCGGAATCCTCGGGGACCGAACGATCGCTCCTTCGACGGGCCGACCGTCGGCGGTGCGCACCGTGACCAGAATCCGCACGAGCTGCTCGGGCGGCGTCATGGACTGCTCGGGCGCCGCGCGCACGATCAGCGGCGCAGCGCTGTTGAGCTGCGCGGTGACCGACCGCGACGCGCTGAGCGACTCGTGCTCCGAGCGGTGCGAAGCGCGGATCGAGTATGCGCCGATGATGCCTCGCGGCAGCGTAAACCCGTGCACGACCACGCCGCGCGCGTCGGTGCGAGCCTCGAAGCGCGACCCGATCGATCGGCCTCGACCGTCGTACAGCGCCAGGGTCACCGGCTCTTCAGCGAGCGGTCGTCCCGTCGCAGTCGACGTGAGCCTGGACCACGCGTGCACGACTCCGCCGGGTCGAACGCTCGTTCGATCGCTGTACACGCGAAGGGCGCGGCCCGCTTCGACGGTCACGTCCAGGTCGAATTGGCGCCGGATGTTGCTGCGAGAGATCGCCTCGAACACCACGTGAAACGAGCTCGGCGCGTCGAGCGGAACGTCGAACCCGAGCTGCGCCCTGCCCATCGCGTCCGCGGTCGCCTCGGCCATCGCTCGCTCGCGCGAGAGCGTGCTCAGGACGCGCAATCGCGCGCCGGGAGCAGCGCGCAGCGAAGAGAGCCCCGTGACTTCGTGCACAGCGAGCTGCCACTGCACGCGGCCTCCGCGGACGGCGCGCGTGGGGCCCTCGATCGACAGCTCGAGCCCAGAGACCGGGCCGCTGGTGATGCGACGGACGAGCACTTGCGCCCGCGCGTCGAGAGAGCCGCTCGTGACCGCGGCGAACGAAGCTGCAGCGAGGGCGAGCAGCGTGATCTTCTTCGAGCCCAACATCACTGAACCTCCGTGCGCGTCGAGAGCGCTCGACCGCCGCGCTGCGCGCCCTGCACTCGACGATCCCTCACCGAGCGATCGTCGGGACGCGCTGCTTCTTCACCTTCGTCCGCGATCGTGAGCACGCGCGGAGGCACCACGGTCACGCCCGCGCCGAGCTCGGGCCCTGCGTACGCCGCGATCGCCATGCCCGAAATCGCTCCCGACACGCTCCATCGCAGCGGCAGCGGAACGCGCACGAACCCTCCCGGCGGCAGCGCCCGCAAGCGCAACGAGAGCGTGCGCCCCGTGAGCAGCGCCGGGGCGGCGAGCCTGCGCTCGAGCAGCACGCGCGTGTCCTGATCGAGCTCGGCGCCGCTCGGGACATCGATCTCGACGAGCGCGCTCGTGAGCACGCGAACGCTGCGATTTTGCACGCGAAGCACGAACGCCGCGCGCGTGTCCCGCGGCCCTGGCTCGCCTTCGATCGTCGCGAACAGCGGCCCGCGCACCGTCGGCTGCACGCTCCACGGGCGGCCGTAGCGCCCTTCGGCCTGCGCCACCAGCACGGTCCCGCGCGGAACATCCACCACCACCCGGTGGCGCCCCGCCGTCGACAGCTCGCGCGCGAGCAAGATCGCCACGCCTTGCACCACGGGCAGGTCGAACGGTCGTCCGTCGAGCGTCACGTGAATGGTCGCGTTGGCGCCCGCGGGCATGGGCGTGGTGATCTTCGCGAGCAGCAGCATGGCCAGCGCCTTGGCTTCTTCGGGCCAGCGCTGGGCGTTGGGCGCGCGACGCGCGAGGGCTCGCACGACACGAAACGCTCCGTTGCGATCGCCCTCGGCCAGCATCGCCAGGCCGTACGCCGCGAGGGCGTCCACGCGCTCGCCCGCGTCGCGCGGGTCGGGCATGAAGAACCCCGCGGAGGTCTCGGTCTCGCCGAGCGCCATCGTCCCGCCGAAGCCGTCGTCCTCGCCGCGCGCCGCGCGCCGCAAGAACTCTCGGACGCGCGAGCTGCCCGTGCCGCCGGTGAGCGTCAACGCAAACGCTGCGCGCGCGTAGAGCGTCGGCTCGGACGACGTGGCCACTTCGTTCTCGACCACCACGCGCGAGCGCTCGATGGCCTCGGTGATCAACTCTCGCAGCGCGGGCCGACGATCGCGATGCGCCCACGCGCCCGCGAGGCCCATCAGCAATCGCAGCGCCGGCTCGGTCCCTTCGAACTCTCTCGCCGACGTGACGTCGCCCGTGCGCCGCATGCGACGCGCGCGCTCGTAGCCCTCGAAGCGGCGACCGAGGTTCTCGAACAGCGCGCGGATGACCGCGTCGCTCACCTCGCGATCGACCCACAGCGCAGAGAGCGCCCGCGAGGCTCGCGCCGGGTCCCACACCTGCGTCGCCAGCGAGGCCATTTGCGCGCGCGACCCGCGCTCTTCCCCCTCGGGCTGCGCGCCCGCGAGCGACATCACCCACGCGGGCCACGACTTGTCTCCAGCGCGCGAGTACCACTCGCGCACGTCGCCGAAGAGCGCGTCGCCGCGAGAGATGCGCACCACGCCTTGCGAGCGAAACACCGCGTCTTCGGGCACGTCGAGCACGAGCTCGGTCCGGCCGTCGGCCAGCGATTCGACCGCCGAACGCACGGGCCTCGCCGAGGCGAGCACCTCGAGCGGCCTGCGCGCGGCGTCGAGCGTCGCGCCCGTCGCGAGGTCCGTCGCGGTGATCACCAGCGCGCCCTGCCCTGCGCGCGTGGGGTGCGCGCTCACGATCACTTCTTTCGCGTCGTTGGGCGGAACCTCGACCTCTCCCTGCGACGTCCCTTCGAGCGCGAGGTCGCCCTCGCTCGTGACGACCACGCGCGCACGAATGGCGTTTCGCGTGCGATTCTGCAGTCGAATCGGCAGTCGAATCACGTCGTTGACCGCCGCGTACGGAGGCACCGGCGCGTCGACCACCGCGTCTTGATCGACCCTGAGCTCGATCCGCTCGGACGTCGTCCACCCCTCGCTCGTCCACGCGATCGCCTCGACGCGATACGTCGTCAGCGCGTCGGCCAGCGGAAGATCGATCACCGTCGAGCCCGAGCGATCGAGCGCGTGCTCTGCGAGAAACCGCAGCGTCGCGGGAAATCGCTCGCGAATCAGCGCGCTCGTCCCCGTCACGCGCCTGCCGTACGCGCCCCAGCCTCCCCCCTGCGCCCGGCCCACCCGGCCGCCCATGCGCCCAGCGCCGCTGCCGTAGCCTTGGCCGCTGCCTGTTCCGCTGCCGTGGCCGATGGTGCCGATGTTGCCGAGGCCAATGGAGCCCGAGCCCGTGCCCCCGCCGCCCGCGCCGTAGCCGCTCATCCCCAGGCCGCCGAACGCTTCGTCGGCCATCGCCGCGCCCGGAGCGCTCGCGCGCGCTCGCATCGCAGGCGCGATCGACTCGCTCTCGCCCGCAGAGATCACATCACCCGTGCTCTCGTCGCCCGCTGCTTCGGCGATGCGTCCGTACGCAGCCATCACGCGGTTGAGCACTTCAGCGCCTGGATCGAGCGCAGCGAGCTGTGACATCAGCGTGTCCTCGCCGCTCGCGACTGCGTACACCGTGCCCTCGGGCACCGCGCGCTCGAACGGGTTGCGCACGTCGTCCGCCGTCCCCGCAGCGCGATCGGGCCCTGGAGAGACCAGCTCCCAGCCGCTCAACCGACGGTGCATCGCGACGGACTCGCTCCCGGGCGTCACGCGACGAAGCGAGTACGTGCCGCCCCACGGGTCGCGCAGGACCGAGGCGTTGGCGCCGGCGATGCGCGAGAGCCAGCGCTCTTGCGGCTCGGTCCGCGCGGCCCTGGAGTTCTCTGCGAAGTTCGACAGCGCGCCCAGCAATCCCACGAGCTTCTTGCGCGCAACCCTCCGCGCGACGCGGTCGAACGTAAACGACGGGTCCGACGCCTGCAGCATCGCGATGGTCATCTCTTCGCCGCCGAGCGTCTGCGCGGCGTCCGCGTCGAGCACCTCTCGGCGAATCAACGTGTGAACGATCCGCGGGTCGAACCCCCGCCCGCCTGCCGCGATGATCCCCGCGCGCTCTCCGTCGCCGAGCGTCTGCGCGACGGCGTTCTCGATCGCCATCATCACCGGCGCGACGCCGCGACGCACGAGCTCGTCGCGCAACACGTACGGATCGCGGAGGTCTCCCTCGCGCGCGCTTCCCTCTTCGTCTTCTTCTTGCGCGTTCTCTGGGACCACCAGCGGGCTCGCCTTGCTGGGAGCCCCGTCCACCGAGAGCATCGAGGCCAGCGCGCTTCGCACGAGCCGCTCGCTGTCGGGCGTGCTCGGGTCGGCCACCGCCCGATCGATCGCGCCCGCGAGCCACGCGAGCGACCAGTTCACCTCGCCGCCGTGCGCCGCGAGGTCCCTCGCCACGAACGCGACGTGCGCGCCCTCGAGCCCGGCGGGCGTCCGCAGCGTGAGCCGCGCGGTCTCTCGCACGTGGTAGAGGTCTTTGTCCGCCGCGAGCGTGAGCGCAAACGCCCGCGCAGGCCGCACGAGCAGCGCGTCCATCGCCCCGACGCCCTCCGCAGCGCCGTCGCTCGTCACGGGCCGCGCGCGCACATACAGCGGCCCCACGTAGTCGCGCGGAAGCGTGAACGCCACGCGCCCGTCCGCTGCTCCGGCGATGGTGCTCGCGATCACCGCGCGCCCTGTCTGCTGCGGAGCCGTGTGCATCAGGTCGACGGCCACCGCGCGCCCACGGGCCGCAGGGCCGCGCTCGACGGCGATCTCGACGCGCGCGCCCGCGCTCGCCGTCGCGGTCAACACCCGAGGAACCACCGTGGCGTTCGTCTCAGCCCGCACGCACAGCCGCGTGGCGAGAGGGATCTCGCTCTCGACCGTGAGGTCGAAGCTCGTCGCGGTGTCTCCGTCGCACTGCCCCGAGTCGTGGCGCGCAGCGGCGTTGCGAGGCAATCGCGTGGGAATCGCCGCGATCCCGTGACGATCAGTCGTGACGCGCACGCGCCCCCCAGCGATCGCAGGCCCCGAGACGGTGATCCCAGTGTTGGCCGGCGCGGGGTCACCGACGGGCGTGGTGAGCGTGAGAAAGACCGTTCCGGGTACTTCGGGGACGATGGCGGCGTTGGCCACCACGGACTCGATTTCGAACGGGACGCGCGCCATCGTAAACGACGCCGTCGCGTTGATCGTGCCGTACGCAGGGTGCACCGCGCGCGCGACGAGCGAGACGCCCGAGACGGGCTCCGCCAGGTACGCAGGCGCGTTGACCGTGAAATTCGCCACGCCATCGCGGTCCGTCGTCAGCGTCGCCGCCGTCGTCCCGCTCATCTGCAGCGTCACCGAGGCGCCCGTCACGGGCGTGCCCGACGGAGTGCTCACCGTCACCCGCCCCGTCACGCGCGCGCCTGGACCCACGACCCTTTGATCCACGCGCATCGTCGCGAACACACGCTCGACCGTGCGTCGCCCCACGCGCACCGCGGTCGCCGTCCGCTGCCCGTCCACCACCACCACCACCGGAACCACCCCGTCCGGCGCGCTCGTCGGAATCGCCACGCTCGCGCTCGCCACCCCCGCATCACTCGTCGCGTTGCGCGTCTGCCCCAAGCGCGCAGCCCCCGATTCGCCGCCAAAAATCCACTCGACCGGCTTCGATCGCACGGGCGCCGCCGACGCCGCGTCCACCACGCGAAGCCACCCGTGAATCGTCTCGCCCGGCTCGTACAGCTGTCGATCAGTCAGCAGCTCGTACCGCGCCGGCGCCGTGATCGTGACCTCGAACTGCCACGCGCGCTCTTTGCGCCCGTCGCGCACCACGACTTCGATCCGCCCCTGCCGAGGATTCACCGGAAACGAGAAGCGCCCACCGTCGCTCGCCTGCCCTTCGGCCAGCGGCTGCTCCGAGCGATTGCCTCGCGAATCGAGCTCGTACACCAGCACTCTGCCGCGCGCGTACGGGCGCAGCGTCGCGAGGCCCAGCACTTCGTACGCGACCCCGCGCAGCACAAACGGCCGCCCGCGCTGCGTCGTCAGCGTCCCGTGCAGCTCGAGCTCGAAGCCCGTTCTCCGCCCGACGCCTCCCGTCGGAGCGCGGTCACGCTCGCCGTCCGCGCCATCCGCGCTCGGCTCGTCGCCCTCGTCTTCGAGCGCTTCGCGCGGCACTCGCCCTCCCGTGCCGGGCCGTCTCTGCGCAAACGCCGGAGGCAACAACAGCGAGCTCGTGAAGGACACCAACGTGAACAGCGCCAGCGGGCGCAGCTTGCGAGTCGTGTGCATGGACGTTCCTCGAAATCACAGAGCCTCGATCGATGATCCGATCGCCGACTCCACCGCGGAGGATGCACGGGTCTGTGCCTTCCTTGGGAGGCAATGTGACGTCCGTGGACCGAAGAAGTTCCCCCTAAAATCCCCGCTCAGTTCACGACGACCGACGAGCGCAAAACCTTCCCCTGCCCCGCAGAAAACATCAGCAGCCCCGGCGCCGCGGCCCAGTACATCGTGTTGCGCGCGGCGCCCGCGTTGTCCGTCGGCGTGTCCGAGATGGGATCCACTCCGCCGAACGGCGAGCAGTCCATCTGTCCCGCCGTCGTGCACGCCGGCCGCGACTCTCGCGTGTGCCAGAGCCCCAGGTAGTGCCCCACTTCGTGCGAGAGCGTGTTCGAGAGCAAATCCCGCGCGCCGCCGCCGTTGAACGTCCCGTCGAGCGCGATCACCACGCCCGAGTGAATCGTCCCGTGCACGCCCGGCGGCCCCACGATGTCCCCCGCCACGCCGATCGCCCCTTCGAGCCCCACGCTCGCGGCGATCGACCGCACGAAGAACACGTTGACCTCGTCCGCGCGCCCGTCGGGCCTGCGCGTAAACAAATCATCGATCTCGCTCTGCGCGTCGATCGTCGCGAACCGCGCCGCGTCCGCACCGCTCACGTCCTCGTAGCCCACGGCCGTCACCGTGATGCCCACGCCCGCGTAGGCGCTGCGCATGCCCGTCAGCGCCGTTTGAATTCGTGTGTTCGCCATCGCCGTCGCCGCGGTGACGCCCGCGCCCGGCGCAAAATAGAACCGCACCCGCAGCGTCCCCGTCGCCGGAAGCACTCCCCCGGGAGCCCGCTTCACGCGCAACACCACCCGCGCTCGCCGCGACGCGACCGACGTCATCGCCGCTCGATCATTGAACAGCCCCGCGAAGTACCGATACCGCCCCGACTGCACCCGCAGCGTGTCGCTCGACGGCGCCAGCACCGAGTTGATCTGGTCCATCGCCAGGATGTCCCGAATGGGCTGGTCGCGCGTGATGGTCCAGGTGTTTCCGTCGATCCACGTCGCAGCGTCCGGCGCGGTCAGCCGCACGACGCTCGCGATGAGCTCGCGGCCCTCGAGGTCCTGCACCCACAGCGAGAAGCTCACCGCGTCCGGCGCCGCTTCGAACACGCGCTCGGTCGGCCGATCGACGCCCATCGGCCCGTCGTGCACGACGAACTCGTCCGTCCTCGGCGCGGTCACCGCGTCGAACCCGCACGCGCGCAGCCCCGCGAGCATCGGCGCCGCGATGCAACGCGCGCCCGCCGCGCACTGCGCGTCCGCGTTGCAGAAGAACCGGCACACCCGCGAGACGCAGTAGTTCGACCCGCAGTCGCTGTCGCGCTCGCAGCCCGTCCCCTCTTCGCCCGCGCCCGGATCGACGAGGCCGCACACGGCCCGCGTCGGCGCGCCCGCGAGCCGGTCGACCGCGCAGCGCTCACCGTTGGGCGTGCACTCGGCGTCGTGCGTGCACGGGATCGTGCAGGTGTGCGCGAGGTCCGCGCCGCGCGCGCAGACGAGCCCGTCGGCGCACTCTGCGTCCACCGAGCACACCGCGCCGCGCCCGCCGCGCATCACCACCACGCCCGTGTCCACGGGAGCGACGCCAGTGTCCACCACAGCGCCTCCCTCTGGCATCGAGCCCCCTCCGTCACCGGTCGCTTCGACGCGCGCCCCACAAGCGCTGAGCAACCCGACGAGCGCCACTGCCACCGAAGCACGCATGCTCCGAGTGTACTCCGAGTTCGGCCTCCCCCGCCGCTCGCAACGGCGCCGATGATTCAGCAGCGATGCATCCCCCCCTTCGCGCGATCAGCCGGGCGGCGAGATCGGCGCGAGGTCGAGCCCGCCCGGAAAGGCGTAGCTCGTGTACGAGGCCACGCCGTACACCTTGAGTCCGAAGCGCTCGACGTCGCTCATCGCGCGGATCGTGTGCGGCCCGGGCGTGACGCGGAGGTAGTACCCGACGAGGTTGGAGCCGACGTCCTCGGGCGCTCCCATCAGCATGTTGCCGTCGAGCATGATCATCGCGCCGCGCGGAGCGGTCACGTTGATGTAGTTCTGCTGGTACGTGTCCGGGATCAAGAAGGTGTAGTTGCTGCGGTACTGATCGGTCGGAACCTCGAGCACCATCGCCGGGTCAGAGACGCAATCCGGCCGATTGGGAGCGATTCCAGACAGCGGAATCTGGCAGGCTGCCGAGTCTCCCAGACCGCGCATGAACTGAGCGACGAGGATCGGCTCGGAGCCCGTCACCTGGAACGGACGCTGCTCCTGGAACTCGCAGAACTGCCCCTGATTGAGCGCGCGCGCGCACGCGGCGGGGGTGGTGATCCCGTTGAACGTCAGCCGCACACCGTCGCGCTGCGCCACGATGCGAATGAGATGGTTCACGTTGTTCGGGCGATCGCGAAACGGCGTCACCGCGTAGGTCTTGCCCCACGTCGTCGTGGGAAACATCTGCTCTTCTGTGTGATCGCACGCGGGCGTGCCCAGCGGGATCTGCGTGCAGTTATTGCCCGCGAACACAGCGACCGGAGCGGCTGCGTTGATGAGCGTTCCGGTGAGGTCTCCCGAACCGGTGGCCTCCAACAGTTGGAGAACTTCTCCGCGCTCGATCGCGAACATGTGCGTGCCCGCGGGGAGAGTGCGGGCGCGATTGGCAGGATCGAAGACCGCAGCCGTCGTGCGCACCTCGACGTTGTTGGTCCCCTCGTTCTGCGCTCCGACGATAGAGAAGAACGACGATCCGCCGCGGGCGGTCACGACGATGTACTGATTCGCCAACACGTTTTGCGGCATCAACAGCGACGCATCGTTGGTGAACGACAGGTCCGTCCGGCGGAAGCTCCCCGGCACCTTCGAGAACTCGATGGGGTTGAACTGATAGACCGCAACGGGGCCGTTCGACCGCAGCCGATACGCGCCGCCCGGCACGCGCGCGCTTCGATCGGGGAGGCAGTTCGCATCCACACCGATCCCTTCCAGAGTACACGTCCGAGGATCGTTGTTGCTGAGCGCGGGGACGAACGGCAGGTCGATACGCGACGTCTGCCCCGCCATCACGACGCGCTCTCGGGGAGAGGCGAGCACGCCGCCCTCGATGCGAACGTTGACGTCGTACGTGTTGGGGTTGGCGACGACGACCGTGAACGAGAAGCCCGTGGTCAAGAAGCTGTTCGTCGTCACCGTCGGCCAGTAGTCGCAGCCGAGGTACGTGTTGCCGAGGTCGCCGCAGCGCGAGACACACACGCCCGCGCGGCAGTACGCGCCGTTGGCCGTGTCACACATCTGTCCATCGACCCAGCCCGAGCCATCGGGCGCGCACTGCTGGGTCGTGTTGGGATCGCCGTCCTTGCAGCGCGCCATGTTCGGCGTGCACACCGCGCAGCCGATGCCGTTGATGCACGTGCGCCCTGCGCCCTGCGCGGAGCAGTCGACCTGCGCCGAGAACCCGCCGCGGCCATCACACTGCCGGGCCATCTGGCTGCCCGGAACGCACTGCCACTGACCGTTCGAGCACACCCCCGTGCCGCCTTCGCCACCACCAGCGTCGGGGTTGCGGATGATCGACGGGGGCTCGCTGCAGCCGACGATGGCTGAAGCGGAGAGCAAAGCAGTCAGGACAAGTGAGTTGCGCTTCATGTTGCGGATTGTTCACCGCACCAAGCCCCCGGCGCAAGCAAGCCGCCCGAAAAACTCAGCGGAACGAAGGACCGCTGACGAACCAGTCTGGCATCACCCACGACAGCCCTGGGTTGCCTCGGTAGAGCTGCGCGGCGGTGGGCCAGACGAAGATCGGGATCGTGTTGACGGCAACAATTGTCTCAGCGCGCCCATCTCCGTTGATGTCTCCCACGAAACCAGCGTCGTAGTGGCCAGCCACAACCAGAGCGCCTGAGGCAGCGACGCCGACAGCACCGCCCGCACGCACTTCAGTGCGGCGCATGCCGTCCACACGAAACTGCAGCAACAGGTCGTCGAACCCGTCGCCGTTTGCGTCGCCGAGATCGACCTGCGCGCCCACCTCACGATCAGCGCTCGATGCAGTGGAAATCCTGGTCAAGTTCGCACTCGCTCCCTGCATCGAGCCAGCCGACCACAACGCGTCGCGCTTCGCGTTGTTGTCACCGCTTCCGAACACCACGTCGCCAAAGCCATCGCCGTTGATATCTCCGGGACGGGACAGTGAGCGCCCGACTCGATAGCCAGAGGCCAACCCTGCTGGCCCCTCGACGCGTGTCCACTCGCGTGTCGGCGTCGAGCCAACACCGCTCGCTCCTCCATGAAAGCAACGAACGACCCCAACCTCGGACTCGCCTTCGGCGGGGTCGTCCGCGAGCGGCGCAGCGACGACGATATCGGCGAATCGATCTGCGTTGAGGTCGTGAGCTCCTGTCACCACTGCCCCCAGCGCGCCACGCGGCACAGTGCCAGCGATTTCGGCGGCAGGAGTCGCTGCAACGCCACTGGCTCCTCCGTGAAAAACATAGACCGTACCAGCGCTGGTCCGGCCTCCAGGACTCGCGCTGATCGCGCCCACGACGAGGTCGCCAAACCCATCGCCGTTCACGTCTCCGGCCGCGCTCACCGCGTAGCCGAACTGATCGCCTGCGGCACCCACGCTCACTCTCTGCGCTGTCAGAGACAGCCCCGTCGCGCTGCCAAAGAAGATGCTCACCGCCCCGGTCGAGACCATCGCGGCGTTCGTCGCGCTCGGAGCACCCACAACGACATCGCCGAAGCCGTCGCCATTGATATCGCCCGCGCTCGCCACGCTCGAGCCAAAACCGTCGGTGGAAGTCGACGGTGTCGACGTCCACGACGGCATCATCGGAAGCCCGCCCGAAGCGCCGTAGGACACCATGATCTGATCAAACCGGTGCGCACGCGGCATCGAGCTACCGCCCACCACCACATCCCCAAACCCATCCCCGTTCACGTCCGTGAGCGTGCCCCACTGCGTGTCCGTCGCCCGATCTCTCGCGCCCACGACGAACTCCCACACGTGGCTCGTCCTCGCGCCCTCGGTCGCGCCCACCCTGCCGCGCACGCGCCACCAGTACACGCCCGCGCTCAACGCGCCAGCTCACCGCGCCGCCGCTCACCGCGCCGCGCTGCACCACCGTCGCGCAATCGCGGCTCGAACACACTTCGACCGCCGCCCCGTCGACGCCCGCGGGAGCCTCCCAGCGCAGCGTCGGCCGCTGGCTCGACACATAACTCGTGCTCATCGGCCCGATCAGCCGCGGGACCTTCACCTCGCACGCCATTCCCACGCGCTCGAACCCCGCGAGGCACTCGCTCTGGCACTGCCCCATCACGCACGAAGCGCGCTCGCCCGCGCCCGCTGCGCACGCCATTCCGCACCGTCCGCAGTGCGCTGGATCGCTCTCGGTGCGCACGCACGCGCCGCTGCACGCGCTGGCCCCGCCGTCGCACACGAGCGCCGCGTCCATCCCTCCGCCGTCGCTCGCGCTGTCCTCGACGCTCGCCTCGGGCAGCACCAGCCCGCCGTCCTCTGCGTAGCAGGGAGGCGCGATCACCCGGCAGTTGCCCAGGCACATCCGCCCGCTCTGAATCTGCCCCGCTTCGCAGCGGACCTCGGGCAGCCCGCACCCCGCGAGCCAGAGCCCCAACGCTCCAGCGACGCTCGCACTCACCACTCGCTTCGTACGCATCACCATCGACTCCTGCCGCTCGCGCTCTTCGAGCAACGGGCGCCTTCATCCACGGATCGCCGTCGATGTTGCCCCGCGCAAGATTTTATCTCATCCCCCCCCCGGTCGATCAGCCCGCGCCGACGGGCCGAAACCACACGCCGTTGAAGCGGAACGTCGCGCTGAACCCGTCTTGAATTCGTGGGTCCATCACGCACGCGCGGCCCGGGATCCGCGTCCCGTCGCCGTCGACGCAGCCCGTGATTTGCGGCGGCGTCGTCGCGTTGCCCATCGTCCCGATCACCTGCTCCAAGCCGTCACCGTCGAGGTCGATGTCCGCGCGGCTCGGCCCGATGTTCAGCGCCAGACCGATGAACGGAATCATCACGCGGTAGCCGCCCACCATCGCTTCGAGCAGCGTGCTGCGGGCCATCCCGCCGCCCATGCCCCCGCGGAGCAAGAGCTCGAAGAAGTTCGGCAGCGCCGCGAGGTCCCGCAGCGGAACCGCTCCGCACAGCACGCCCCGGTCGATCGCCGTGATCCGCGTCCCGTTGTTCATCAACGTCCCGGTGATCCGCGACTGACGCACCCTGAAGTTGAACATCAGCCCGTTCACCGGCGACGGCAGGTTCAACGTGATGTCCTCGGGGCCGCCCGTGATCGAGCTCATCGTGATCGAGCTCTGATAGTTGGCCACGGGCAGACCCGCCATGTTCAGCGCCGCCCGCGAGACCCGCTGCGGATTGCCCGGATCACGGTTGTTCAACCGATCCGCGTCGCCGTCCACGCCCGTCGTGAAGCCCACCCGCACGTCGCGGTCGTTCACTCCGAGGGGATCATCCAAGCCCGCAAACGTGAACTGCAGCAGCACCTGCCCGTTCGAAATCCCGTTGTTGATCGCGGTGTTCACCACGCCCAACGAGTCCCCGAGCGCCGCCCCGAACGCGTTGTCCGGCCGCCCGTCCCCCGAGAAGTCACAGCCGATCGAGCTCGACACCCCGTTGAAGAAAAACGCGTCCATCACCAGCCCTTGCTCGGTCTGGCAGTCCGGCGCGCAGCCGTCCCAACGGTTCGTGTTTCCGTCGTCGCAGCGCTCGCCCGGATCCATCCGGCCGTTGCCGCACAACATCAACGAACGGCAGTTCGCTGCGCACCCCGGCGTGCCGTCGCACACCTCGCCCACCGCCGTGTCCACGATCATGTTTCCGCAGCGCTCGTCGCTCAAACAGTCGCTGCGACAACCGTCGTTCGACGCGTTGTTTCCGTCGTCGCACACCTCGCCAGGGTCCCTGCGGCCATCACCGCAGCGCGCCTCGAAGCGGCACATCGCCGAACACCCGTCGCCGTCTCGGTTGTTGTTGTCGTCGCACGACTCGCCCGGGTCCAAGATCCCGTCGCCGCACCGCGGGACGCGCGTGTCGATCACCACGTCGCGCGCGTCCACGCTCACCACGTCCGGAGGCGTCACCACGTCGATCCCCTCGATGACATCCGGCAGCGATCCGTCCGGCCGCACGACGTCGCGCCCGACGGTCGCCTCGGACACGCCGCTGTCTCGCGGCTCGTTGAGCACAGTGCGACCGCAGCCCATCACGGTCGCCAACAACACAAGCGAGGACCAACGACGATTCATACACCAGCGTATACCACTGCCTCGCCCCAGCGTCCTCGCCCCCTCTGGCCACCTCAATGGCTCTATACTCCCCCGCCTCTGACGCCATGACCGGGATTGTCACCGCCCTCGCTCGCCCGTTTCGTCAACGCTTCTTGAGCCATCAAGAGATCACGGATCAGCTCGAGGCTTGGGCCCGAGCCTTCCCTGACTTCGTACGGCTGCAGTCCATCGGGACCACCGTCGAAGGCCGCGCGCTGCACCTGCTCACCATCGGCCGCGAACCCAACCGCGAGCGCCCCTCGGTGTGGGTCGACGGAAACATGCACGCCACCGAGCTCAGCGGCTCGTCCGTCGCCCTCGCCATCGCCGAAGACTTCATTCGCCTCCACGCCGAACCCGATTTCGACGCGCAATCGCTGCCGCCTCACGTGCGCGACGCCCTGCGCCGCGTGCGCGTGTACGTGCTCCCGCGCATGTGCCCCGACGGCGCAGAGGCCGTGCTCACCACGGGCCGCTACGTGCGGTCGAACCCGCGCGACCGTCGCCCCAACGTCCACCGCCCGCGATGGATCTCTCGCGACATGGACGGCGACGGACTCTCGCTGCTCATGCGCAAAGAAGACCCCAGCGGAGAGTTCGTCGAGTCCCGCGAGACCCCTGGGCTCATGCTCCCGCGCGAGCTCGAAGACGTCGGGCCGTTCTACAAAGTGTTTCCCGAAGGCGTGATCGAAGGATGGGACGGCGCGACCATCCCCGACCCGTACTTTCTCGGTGACAACGACACCGATTTGAACCGCAATTTTCCTTGGTCCTGGGCGCCCGAGCCCGAGCAAGAGGGCGCCGGGCAGTACCCCACCAGCGAGCCCGAAGCCCGCGCCGTCGTCGACTTCGTCACCAAACAGCCGACCATCTTCGCCTGGCTCAACCTCCACACCTTCGGCGGCTGCTACATCCGCCCCCTCGGCAACGCGCCCGATCGCAAGATGGAGCCCTTCGACCTCGCCGTCTTTCGCCAGGTCGCGCAGTGGGGCGAAGAGCACGGCGGCTACCCCACGGTCTCGGGCTTCGAAGAGTTCACCTACGAGCCCGACAAGCCCCTGCACGGCGCGCTCGCCGACTACGCCTATCACCAGCGCGGCGCCATCGCCCTGGTGTGCGAGCTCTGGGACCTGTTCGCGCAGCTCGGGTTCAAGCGCAAAAAGCCCTTCGTCGATCACTACACGCAGCTCACGCGACAAGAGCTCGAGTCCCTCGGGCAGTGGGACCGCACACAAAATCAATCGCGCATCGTTCGCCCGTGGCGAACCATCGAGCACCCCCAGCTCGGCCACGTCGAAGCAGGCGGCGTCGACCCGCGCGTCGGGATGAGCAATCCCCCGCTCGAACAGCTGCCCGAAGTGTGCGCCCGACAGAGCGCGTTCTTCTTGCGCCTCGCCGCGCTCACCCCGCACGTCACCATCCCCGAGATCACCGTCGAGCCCCTCGGCGCAGGGCTCTTTCGCGTCTCCGCCACGATCACCAACGACGGATACCTCCCGACGCACGTGCTCGACTCGGCCCGAAATCTACCGTTCAACGAAGCGCCCACCGCCGTCGCAACGGCGCACCACGGGGCCGAGCTCGTCGACAGCAAGAGCGCCCGCCGCGCCATCGGACACATCGACGGATGGGGCCGCGGACGCTTCGGCGGCTCGTTCGCCCTGTTCTTTCAGCGCTCACGCGGAACGGTCTCGCGCCGCGTCGAGTCCTGGGTCGTCCGCGGCCCCGGCACGCTCGAGATCCGCGTCGAGTCCTGCCGCTTCGGAGCCGTCTCGCACACCGTCTCGATCGACATGCCGACGCCTGGCGCCAGCCCGACCGCGCACGGTCACTGATGCGCTCCGCAGCCCTCGCGCTCGTCGCGTCGCTCGCCGTCGCGGCCTGCTCGTCGTCCTCGGCGCAGACCCGCCCCGTGCGCCTCGTGAGCGCCGAGATCGCCCTCGATCGCGCCCTCGCCGACGCCCGACGCGACGCGCTCGAAGCGACCCCCGCGTCCCTCGCGCGCGCAGAGAACACCCTGCGGACCGTGCTGCAGCGCTTCGCGCGCGAGCCCCTCGCGCAGTCCGCGCGCGTCCTGCTCGTGCGCGTGCTCGTCGCGCGAGATCACCTCGACGAGGCCCGCGTCGAGCTCGCGCGTATCGACGTGAGCCCAGAGCCCGACCTCGTCGCGCAGCGCGACATCGCCCACGGAGTGCTCGACGTGCGCGACGCGGCCCGCTCGCAGAACACCGCCGATCACCGCGCGCACCTCGCCGATGCCCTGCGCTTGCTGCAAGGCCTCGAGCGCGCCCGCCCCGACGGAGCAGAGACCGTCGAGATGGCCTGCGCCCTCGCCGAGTGCGCCGCGATCGACGCCGACGCCAACCGCGCAGTGCGCACCCTCGCCCGCACCCTCGCCACCGTCGAGCGCGCCGAGACCGCAGGAACGCCCTGGGTCCGCACAGGCCTTCGCTGCGAGGACCCCGCCGCTCGCTCGACGCTGCTCGAAGCGGTCGCCTCGCGCGTCGGTGACACCTCCGCGCTCACCCAAGCGATCGACGGCTCGGTCGAGGGCTCTGCGCTGCGAAGACCGCTCGCGCTGCGATTGCTAGACCTCGCGAGAGCGCGCGACTCTGTACCCAATTTTCTAAGATATTTCGCGGATCTACCAGACGACCGCGCGACCCAGGCCGCGCCTTCGACCGCGCTCTCGACCGTCGCCGTCGTCGGCCTCGTCCTGCCCCTCTCGGGCCCTCGCAGCGCCGTCGGAACCAGCATCCTCCGCGGCGCCCAGCTCGCCCTCGAGCGCGTCCCCAACGTGCGCATCGCCCTCGAAGACGAAGGGACAGACCCGTCGCAAACCGCCGCGGCCATCGATCGACTCTTCGCCCAGGGCGCGCGCGCGATCATCGGCCCGACGCGCGACGAGTTCGCCGGGCCCGCGGCGATCCGAGCGCAGAGCCTCTCGGTTCCGCTGTTCTTGCTGGCGGTGCCTCCGGCGATCGAGTCCACCGGATCGCAGGTGCGCGCCGCGGCGCCGAGCACCGCGCTGAGAGCCGAAGCCCTCGCGCGCGCAGTGGTCTCCAACGGGCGCTCGCCTCGCGCCCTCATCGTCGCCTCCGCGGACTCCGATCGCATCGCAGAGGCCACGGAAGACGCGCTCTTGCAAGTGGGCGTCGGCGCCACGCGCGCGGTGTTCGACGGCCTCGGCCCGGTCCCGCGACGGGACAACGTCACAGTGGTGTTCGTCGGTGATCCCGGGCGCGAACCGCGGCTCGCCATCGGCCGTTCGCTCCGTCAACGACGGGGCCGATGGGTGCTCGACGCCCGATCAGCCATCCACGATTTCGCTCCGGCGTCCGATGACACCAGCGCCCCCAGCGACTCGCGCGCGATCGGCCCGTGGGTGGGAGTGCGCGCGGGAGAGGGCTTCGAGCCCATGCTCACCGCGTGGTGCGCCCGCTTCGGAGAGAGCCCCGACGAGCTCGCCCTGCTCGCGCACGACGCCGCCATTCGCGCCGCAGAATCCCTGCGTCGACCGGGAGCCACCGGGGCCTCGACCCCCGCGCTCGCCCTCGATCCGCAGCTCGCGCTCACGGCGGGAACCGTCGCCGCCGACGCGCCGTGGAGCGCCTCGTTGCCCGCCGCAGCCGCGCGGTGCCCCGCCCGATCGACGCCTTCGACGTCCGCTCGCGCGACGGTCGAGCCCTGAACGACGGCACTTTCGCTCGCGCGGCGATGGCACTACACCCGTCGGTCCGCATGCCGACTGCTCACACGATCGAATCGCTCGCGTACCGCTCTCGCTTCGTCGACGCGCTTCCCGCAGACCCTCGCGAGGACAACCAGACGCGACAGGTCCGCGGCGCGCTCTACTCTCGCGTGACGCCGACGCCCGTGTCCGGCCCCAAGCTGCTCGCGCTCGTCCCAGAGGTGTGCGCGCTGCTCGATTTGTCGCCCGACCCCACGCCGGAGCTCGTCGAAGCGCTCGCAGGAAACCGCGTGATTTCTGGGATGAAACCGTTCTCTGCCTGCTACGGCGGCCACCAGTTCGGCAACTGGGCCAACCAGCTCGGCGACGGCCGCGCCATCACGTTGGCCGAGGTCGAGAACAGCCGCGGAGAGCGCTGGGAGGTGCAGCTCAAGGGAGCAGGGCGCACGCCGTACTCGCGCGGCGCCGACGGTCGAGCGGTGCTTCGCTCGTCCTTGCGCGAGCTCGTCTGCAGCGAAGCCATGCACCACCTCGGCGTCCCCACGACGCGCGCGCTCTCGCTCGTGCTCACGGGCGACAAGGTCGAGCGCGACATGTTCTACGACGGAAACCCCGAGCGCGAGCCGGGCGCCATCACCGCGCGCGTCGCGCCGTCCTTCGTGCGCTTCGGCAACTTCGAGCTGCCCGCGTACCGCGGCGAGCACGGCGACGGAGGGACGCTCGACAAGCTGCTTCGCTACACGACCGAGTGCTTCTACCCCGAGTTCGCGAAGTGCACCGACGACGACCTCGCCGGGCTCTTTCGGGTGATCTCCGATCGAACGACGGACATGGTCGTTCACTGGCTGCGCGTAGGGTTCGTCCACGGGGTGATGAACACGGACAACATGTCCATCCTCGGGCTCACCATCGACTACGGCCCCTACGGCTGGCTCGACGTGTTCGATCCGGGCTGGACGCCGAACACCACCGACGCGCAGGGCCGCCGCTATCGCTTCGGCAACCAGCCCCGCATCGCCCACTGGAACCTCGCTCAGCTCGGCAACGCCTTCGCCCAACGCATGCGCGATTTCTCTGGGCTGCAGGCGACGATCGACCAGTGGCCCGAGCGCTTCGGCGCCAAGCACCGCGCCATGATGCTCGCCAAGCTCGGCCTCACCGAGCAGCACACCGACGAAGACTCGGCGCTCATCGAAGCGCTGCTCTCGACGATCACCAGCGTCGAGGTCGACCCCACGCTCTTCTACCGCGCGCTCGCCACGCTCGACAGCGACCCTTCGACGCTCTGGCCCGCGCACCGCGCGAAGATCGAGCACGCGCTCTACGAGCCCGCGGCGCTCGACAACGAGCGCATCGCCCAGCCATTTCGCGGGTGGATCGAGCGATACCTCGCACGCGCCCGCGACGAGGGCCTCTCGGACACCGCCCGCGCCGAGCGGATGAACGCCCACAACCCCGTGTACATCCCGCGCAACTACCTCGTGCAGCAGACGGTCGAGAAGGTCGCCGCCGGAGACACCGCCGCGCTCGACGAGCTGCTCTCGGTCATCCGCGACCCGTACAACGCGCAGCCCGGCCGCGAAGCGTACGCAGCCAAGAGACCCGAGTGGGCGCGCACGAAGGCCGGCTGCTCGATGCTCTCGTGCAGTTCGTAGCGAACCCATCGCGCGCCCCGCGGGCTCTCACGCACCGATCGCGCTCGGTCGCGACAACGACAATCCCACTGCGGAGGTTTCGCCCATGTGCATGGCCGTGATGTGCCCGAACTGCAACAAACCCACGTGGCGCGGCTGCGGAGCGCACGTCGAGCAGGTGCTCGGACACGTTCCGAAGGACCAGCGCTGCAAGTGCAACGAGAAGAGCTCGATCAGCGCGTCGCCGAGCAAGCCCACGCCGGGCTCGCGCTGAGCGTCGCTCAGCAATCGACCGGGATCAGCGTCGCGCCCGCAGGAGCGCCGATCGAAAACGCATCTGGCGGAGCAGCCGGGTTCTCTTCGGCCAGCGGGTCGTCGCTCTGCTGCGTCGGCGCCGGAGGCTCTCCGGGCTCGATGCGATCGAAGCGCACCTGCATATCCACGTCATCTCGCTCCATGAGCACCCGCACGCGCTCGGGGTACGACTCGCCGTCGATCACCCGATACGCTTCGTAGCGGATGTCCGCGCGAGGCCCGCGCGCGTCGCGCAGAACGATGCGAGACACCCGCGGCGTCTGCCTCGCCGGCGCGAGCGCGTCTTGCTCCGCGGGCAGCTCGAGCTCGATGCGCGAGGTGTTTCCCTCGGCCGTTCGCAGGTCGAGGACGTAGTGGCCCTCCTCCCAGCGCACCCCTCCCACAGGCGCGCCGATGACAGGGACGCCCCCGCTCAACACCGCGGCGATCTCTCGCGCCTCCAGCGGAATCCCCGCGATCCGCTGCGCCGCGCACGCCCTCGCGGGACCGACCAGGTACTGCTGCCCTTGCAGCAGCCCGAAGCGCTGCCCGTCGGTCACCAGCGACGAGACCAATGTGCCGAACGCGAACATGTCGAACCGCACTTTGTCCGGCGCGCGCACGCGAATCGCCACCTCGCCGCGCACGCGTCCGTTGCGGCCGTACTGATCGGCGCTCCCGTGCGCCCGCAGCGCCCGCACCCGCGAGGCGCGCTCGGTGAGCACCGTGGTGATCCTCGCAGGGTCCTGAATGAGCCCGCCCCGCGGAAGCCCTCGCGTGCACGACGAGCAGCCCGCAACCACCATCGCCAGACCCGCAGCCCACGAACACACGCGCACCGAGGGAGCACCCAACCGTTCGATCACGGGCGCATCCTACGCCGCGCAGCCCACGAACCCTCTCTCTCTGTTCGCAGCCCGAGTGTGAACCGTTGTTGGGTGTCCACTGCGCAGCAAAGCGCCACACTCCACGAGCCACCCCGCGCTTCACCAGGGATTTCTTCGAGGTTTTCTCTGGCACGCGCGCTGCTACGCTCGATGACTCTGGAGACGCACATGACCCATCCCATCCGCGCGAGCCTTGTGACTGCCTTCGCCCTCTTCGCCGTGGGCTGCGCCCCGAGCACGGGCTTTCTCGCTCAGGGAAGCGTGACCGTGACGCTCCAAGAAGCGACCGGCGCGCCGTCCACCACTGGCTTCAATTTTCCCCCGTCGACGCGCATCGATCCCGCGCTGCCGTCGGGCCGCAACGACGGCTTCATCGGGACGTGTTCGGTCGGCCCCAACGGCCGCAGCGTGGTGTTGCAGCGCGTCGGCGGCGACCGCATGGGCCTCGAGTCCGCGACGTTCACCCTGCCCGATTGGTCGCAGGACACGTGCACCAACTGCGCGCGCGGCACGGCGAGCTTCGTCGTCGCCGGCGCGAGCTTCTCGGGTTCGCAGACCGCAGGAAGCGCCAGCGCGTGCGAGTTCACCACGTCGCGACAGGGCTCGTTCGACATGCGCCTCCAGGTGCAGTGCCGCGGGCTTCAGTCGGGCACGCGCCGCGCAGACCTCGACGTCAACCTCAACCTGGACCTCTGCAACGGTCCGATGACCCGCAATTAGCCAGGAAATTCGCTGGTCAAAACGTGATTGCGAGCGCTCCAGACGGCACGAGCGAGAGCGTCACGCCCTCGACGCGCGCGTTGATCGCGTCGGCGTTTCCGAAGAACACAGCCATCGTCGTGTCGAGCTCTGCGACCGCGGCGAAGCGGCCGAACCCGACGCGCAGACCGATGTTGGCCGACAGCTCGACGCGATGAACCCGCGTCGCGAGCACGCCGTCTCCCGCAAACGCGCTGTGAAACACCGACGCAGCGCCGTACGTGTAGCCCGCGCGCGCGCCGAGCCACAGGTCGTACAGCTCGCTGCTCGTGCGGCCGATCTGCACGTTGAAGTCTCCCCCGAACACCTGGGCCGAGCGAACCTCAGCCCCCGCGACCACCGCGCGATACGCCAGCGGATCGACCCCAGCGCGCGCCGCGAGCCCCATCGCGAACGCCCACTTCGACTCCGCGTCGAACACGAACGCGCGCCGAAGCCCGACCCTGGCCGTGCGTAGATTGATCAGCGCGCCCTGCAGCTCCATGCGCGAGCCGAGGCCACCGCGCGCCGCGAGGTAGCTCGCAGGCCCCGCGCTGGTCGCGCCGAAGACCGCGAGCGCACGAGCGAGCGCCTCTCGATCCGAGTCCATCGCGGGCGCTCCCGCTCGCACGCGCTCGTCCGCGACGCGCGCCGCGGAGAGCACTGGCTCTGCGACGGGCGCGACGTAGGCCCCACCGACGTCCATCACCACGCGCCCCGCGGGCATGACCCTCGCCGGAACCAACGTCGGGTTCGCGTGCGCGCACGCCGCGCTCACGAGCGCCACCGCGACGAGCCCGAAGCCCTTCGTCGCGGCCCCCGCGCTGATCGTGTCCGCCTTCGAGCCGCGCGTCGCGTCGGCCGACGGAGAATCAGCGCAGGCCCCGACGCTCACTTGCGGAAGCGAGAGGGGTAGTTGTTCTTCGTCGCGCGGTCCTTGAGCTGCTGATCGTCCGGGTGGAGCTTCAGCGCGCGCTCGACCAACAGCGCTTCGGTCTCAGCGTGGTTGGGGTCGGGCAAGCAGCACTCGACCGGGCAGACCGCCTGGCAGGCCTCGTGGTCGTAGAACCCGACGCACTCGGTGCAGAGCTCGGGGTCGATCACGTAGATCTCGTCCCCCTCGCTGATCGCGTCGTTGGGGCACTCGGGCTCGCAAGCGCCGCAGTTGATGCAGTCCTGAGTAATGTAGGTCGCCATCTTCGACGGCACGGGTATTAGATGGGTTGCATCGCTCCGTCAATCGCTTGAGCGAGTTCGACGGCGAAGAAATACCCGTTCAATCCCTAGCGCGAACACGCTGGACGCGCGGACCGCAGAGTCTGCGCGCGCGCGGACGCTCGCGACAGAGCCCCGCGTCCCCGACGACGAGGAGCTTCCCCCCTTTGCGTGCACATGAGAGCACAACACGACGCCCCACCACGCGCGCGTCAGCGCCGCGCGAGGATGTTGGGGCTCAGAGATCGACGATGACGACGCCGCCCTTGTCGTCCTCGTCGTCCTGCGCAGGACGAGAGGGGATCGGGGCGTTGGAGGGCAAGGGAAGCTCGAGGACCGGCTGATCCATACGAGTACGTCGCTGCTGTTCTTCGCGGCGGCGGATTTGTTCGATGATGAACGGAGGGAGCATGTCGCCTCACCATTCTCGTCGCGCGGCTGCGATCACCGCACGGCACGAAGCCACGAACTCGAGACACGCCCCGGTGTCACGAACCTTCGTCCGCTCCACCGTTGCCGACCTTCTGGGTAACGCGCCCATGGATCGATCGTCAAGATAGCGCCCGAGGGTTCGACGGCAAGAGGAGCTCCCTGAGTTCGGAGCAAAGTTTCAGCGATGGTACTGTCCGCAGCGCGTAGTCAGCTCGTGTCATCCGCTCGCCGCATCGCCGCTTCCCTGTGCCTCTCTCTCGCGATCTCGCTGGGCAGCCCCGCGACCGCCGCGGCGCAGACCGCGCCCACGATCGACTACGACCCGCAATCCCCCGCGTGGAACGGCCTGGTCGAGTTCGTCCGCCTCTCGCAAACCGCGCAGGTCGAGCTTCGAACGGGCTCGACCCTCGACTGGTCCTCCATCCGTCGCGGCGACGGCCTGCTCGTCCTCTACCCCCTCTCGAGCGTCGACCTCGACGAGCTCAGCGCCTTTCTCGAAGACGGCGGTCGCCTCGCGCTCTTCGACGACTTCGGCTCGAGCGAGCCGCTGCTGCGCTGGTTTCAAGTCCAGCGCAGCGAGGCCATCCAGGGCACCCTTCGCTCGCCGCGCCTGCCGGGGATGTACAACGCGTTTCGCCTGGGAGATCACGTGCTCGGCGACCAGGTCGACTCGCTCGTGACCAACGAGCCCGTGGTCCTGCGGCACGCGCGGCTGTCCCCCGCGTTCTCGCTGACGCAAGAGCCCTCGCAGGGCGTGATCCTCGCCGGCCAGGTCGGTCGCGGCAGGCTCGTCGTCGGCGGAGACCCTTCGATCCTCATCAACTCCATGCTGCGGTTCTCGGGAAACCGTCAGTTCGCCATCAACCTCCTCTCGTACCTCGCCCCGCAGCCACGCGGACGCATCCACCTCGTCACGCGGCGGTTCGCCTCGCGCGGCACGTACGAGGGAGCACACTCGCGCAGGCGCTCTCCCCTCAAGCTCTTCTCGAAGAACCTCGACGAGACCCTCTCGCGCGCCGGCGTGATCTTCAACGACCCCGCGCTCTTGCGGCTCACGAGCCTGTTCGCCGTCTTGCTGGCCACGCTGCTCATGGCCGCCAAAATCTGGGGCCCCAAGCCGTCCGACCGCTTCGGACCGACCGCCCCCGGAGGACCGCTCGCGGGCGTCGCCCCCAAGGTCCTCTTGTTCGGCCGCGACGGCGCCAACCTGCTCTATCCCACGCTCATCCTCCGACGCTTGTTCGAGCGCGCGCTCTTGCGATCGCTCGACCTGTCGCCGCCGACCGACATCGCGCGCGTCGTCCAACGCGCTGAGAAAAAGCTCACCGTCGACGAGCTCTCCGCCCTGCGCGCGGTGCTCGTCGAGCTCGACACCATCGCCAGCGACGCTGAAGACAAGCCCTCGCTCAAGGTCAGCGGCCGCCGCTTCATCTCCCTCTGGCGCAGGATCTCTGCCATCCTCGACGCCCTCTCGAAATCATGACCGAACCGCAGCCAGACAGTGAAGTCGCCGAGCGATTGGCCCGCGCAGCCGAGCGCGTCCGCGGCGTGCTCGACGAGGTCGCCCGCTGTTTCGTCGGACCGCGTGACATCCCCGAGCGCGTCGTCACGTGCCTGCTCGCGAGGGGCCACGTCCTGCTCGAAGGCGTCCCCGGCGTCGCGAAGACCACGCTCATCCGCGCCTTCGCCAACGCCATCGGCGCGAGCTTCAAGCGCATTCAGTTCACCCCCGACCTGCTCCCCAGCGACATCACCGGAACGTACGTGCTCTCGGCCCGCGAAGGCGGCTTCACCCTGCGCAAAGGGCCCGTCTTCGCCCACGTCGTGCTCGGCGACGAGATCAACCGCGCCCCTGCGAAGACGCAGTCTGCGCTGCTCGAGGCGATGCAAGAGAGCCAGGTCACCATCGACGGCGAGTCCCACGTGCTCGAGCAGCCCTTCTTCGTGCTCGCCACGCAGAACCCCATCGAGCAAGAGGGCACCTACCCGCTGCCCGAAGCGCAGGTCGACCGGTTCTTGATGCGCGTGATCGTCGGCTATCCATCGGTCAGCGACGAGCTCAAGATCATCCGCACGTACTCGACCGCGCCGCCAGAAGCGCGCGCGGTGCTCTCTCCCGAAGAGGTGCTCTGGCTGCAAGCCCGCACGCAAGAGGTCTTCGTCGATGATGAGATCTATGCGTACGCCGTCGCGCTCGCGGGCTACACGCGAACGCACCCGCGCGTCGCGCTCGGCGCGTCTCCTCGCGGATCGCTCGGCCTCGTGCTCGCCGCGAGGGCCACGGCGCTCGTTCGCGGACGCACGTACGTGATCCCCGACGACCTCAAGCGGCTCGCGCACAACGTCCTCGCGCACCGCATCGTGCTCACGCCCGAGGCCGACGCCGAAGGGATCTCTCGCGAGGCCATCGTCGACGAAGCCGTCGAGCGCGTCCCCTACCGACGCTCGGAGAGCCGCGGCGAAGCGACGCACGGCCAGGCTGTCTCGGGCCGCGGCTGAACCCACCGCCATGCCCTCGCTGAGCTCATCGGGAAAGCTCTCGCTCGCAGGCGGCGTCGCCCTCACCTTGGGCGGCGTCGTCGGCGCCATCGAGCCGCTGATGGCCGCGGGGCACGGCGTGCTCGTCGGGCTCGCGCTCGCGTGGGTCGCCACCGTCCCCATCCCCCGACGGATGCGCAGAGAGCGCCTCGAGTTCAGCTGGTGGACCGTGCAGGGCGCGAGAAAACCCGATGAATCCCTGACGATTCGCATCGCCCTGCGCAACCCCACCAAGTCCACGCTCGTCCTAGGATCGCCGCGGTTGTCCCTCTCTCCAGGGCTCAAGCACGCCCGGTGGAAGGGCGCGCGCATCGAGCTTCTGCCCGAGTCGCTCGCCACGTTCGACGTCGAGCTCAAGCCCGGTCACGCGGGCAGACACGTCCTGCACGGCGCGTGGATGACCGTCAGCGGGCCGCTCGGACTCGCGTGGGCTCCCCTGTACTTTCCCAATCCCCTCGTGCTCGAAGTGGGCCCCAAGGCCCTCTCTGGGTCGCTGCACCGCTCGCTCGCCAAGCCCGACCCCGAAGCGCGCGCGGGCCGCTCGACGCGACGCCACGGAGAGGGCGCAGAGATCCGCGAGCTGCGCGAGCACCAGCCGGGCGACCCCTTTCATCGCATCGCGTGGAAGGCCTCTGCCCGCCGCGGTCGCCTCCTCGTCCGCGAGACCGAAGACGACGCGCAGACCACCCGCGTTCTCGTGATCGACGTCGGCCCGTCCATGCGCGGAGACCCCCGCGGCGGATCGAAGCTCGACTACGCCATCGACCTCGCCGCGCAGGCCGCGCGCAGCAGCAGGCTCGGCGGCGATCGCCTCGGGCTCGTCACGTTCGACTCGCGCGTAACCCTGCAAATCTCCCCAGGATCGAGCCCCGCGCACCTCGCGGCCATCGTCGCAGGCGCGATCGATCAGCGATCGCTCGTCGACGATGACCTCACCGACCTCGACGAAGAGCAGCTCGAGCAGGTCATCGCCCGATACTTTCGCGAGCAAGAGGGCGTCGAGGTCAAGCCCGGCCCCGAATCGCGCGCGCGACTCGCCAAGATGGCCCTCGCCGCGACCGCCAAAGACCCCGTGATGAAGCTCCCCGTGCGCGGGATCGACGAGCACTCGCGGGTCCTGCGCGCCTTCTGCCGCGCGCGCGGGATCGTCCTCCCGCTGCGCTACGACAGCACTGGGCTCTCGCGCGCGACAGGACTGCAGCAAGCGCTCGAGGCCGCGACGCACAAGGCCCGCGAGCCTCGCACCATCATCGTGCTCTCGGACCTCGACCCGTTCGAGACGACCGATCGACTTCGCCCTGTGTTTTCTGCGGCGCGCGCGGGTCGCAACCGCGTCAGCGTCGTCGCGCCCATGGGCTCGGACTTCGCCCCGAGCACCGAAGGCAACACCGGCAACGCCGTGCGCGACGCGCTGTTGAAGGACGACGAGCTGCGCGTGCAAGGGCTGCGGCAAGGGCTCGCGCGCGCAGGCGTTCCGCTGTACTTCGCGAAGGTGAAGGACCCGTTCGCGCACTGGCTCGCGCGCGCTTCGGCGCCCCGCGTGGCGAAGGCTCGATAGTCCCTCCCCCCTTAGGGACTCGCTACGGGCAGGTCCACGCGGCGTTGAGCGCGCTCAACGCGGGCGTCGCGCCAGAGCTCGCCGCGCGCATGCTCACCGTCACGCGAACGAACTGCGCCGCCGTCTGTCCCGCCGCGCGAAACGCCGCGCCGAGGTCGTACGGGCTGCCGTTGGGCGGGAGCGACGCCACAGGCACGTCCGTCGCCGCAGCGAGCGCGGCCATCGTGCCCGCGGTGCGAGCAGAGATGTTCATCACCGTCCCCACCGGCAGGTCCGTGGTGAGCGAGAGGTTCGACAAGCGGGGGCTCGCGCAGGTCGTGTCGAACGCGTACGTAAACGAGCCCTCGGGGATCGACGTGCGGCGCACGGACCCCGTGAAGTCCGAGTACGAGTACGAGCGGTTGACGCCCGCGTGCGTGGTCGTCACGGGCATGGGCATCGCGGTCGGGTCGTAGCGAACGAGCGTCGTCCCTGCGCCCCAGTGCGTGAGGTACAAGCGGCCGCGGCGGTCGAAGCCGATGCCCGACGGGCCCGTCTGCCCCGGCGTGATCACGCGCTCGACGCGCGCCGCAGCGACCGTGCCCATGGTGTGATCCGAGGCGAGCCAGCGAACGATGCGCGAGTTGTTCTCCGCGGGATCTTCACCGGCCATGTAGATGTAGCCGTCGGGGCCCGGAGTGATCCCGCGCCCAGAGTAGCCGTCGATCTGCACGGTGGTGTCGACGCGAGACCAGGTTCCACCGGCGCCGCCTGCGCCCGCGCCGGGGGCGTAGCCGAGCGCGTCGCGGCAGTTCCATCCGGCGAACCACAGGCGCCCCGCGGAGTCCGCGGTGATGCCGTAGCTGTTGATGCAGCCGCCGATGCGCTGCGCCGTCGGAAACGCGATCGCCGCCGACGCCGTCGGCATCGCAGCGGTCGTGTCGATCGACGCGGTCGCGCCGTTGTCGAGCGTGCCGATCCAGAGCCGTCCATCTGCGGTCACCACCGCGCCGTACGGACGCACCGGAACGTTCACCGTCGCCAACGTCTCTCCCGTTCGCGGGTGCACTTTGTAGAACTGGCTGCGGTTGTACGCGCCGACCCAGACGTAGCCGCCAGGGTTGCTCGCGTCGCCGCGATCCACGGTGATCGCGCGCAGCAGCGCGTCGGCGTTGCCCACGTTGGCGGTCCACACGACGCACTCGTCCACGGGCTGACCGATCGCGTTGACGTAGCCGAGCACGCTGGTGGCGCTCGAGCTCGTGTCGATCATCCCGTTGCCGTTGCGATCGACGCAGTTGGCGCGCGAGCCAGCGATCTTGGTGACCGTGCCCTGCATGCCGAAGCCGCGGTTGGCGACGTACACGTCGCCGTTGCCGTCGATCGCGACGCGCGAGGCCATGTTGCAGCCGTTGGTGTGGCAGCAAGCGCCGACGCACTCGCCCGCGGTGATTCCGACGCGGTATTTCGCGAGCTGAACGGGCGGGTTCACGGCCGCGTCCCACTTCGAGACCGTGCTCTCGGCGGTGTTCACGATCCAGAGGTAGTCGTCCGAGCTCGTCGTCACCATCCCATCGGGAACGACCCCGCGCATCGGATCGACGCGCGCGTTCGAGAGCGTCCCGTCGGTAAACGGAACGCCCGTCATCCCGCCCACCGCCGTGCGCCTGCACTCGCAGCCGTTGGCGTCGATGCCGTCGCAGTTGTCGAAGCCCGCGTTGCACGCGGTGAGGCGGCAGCCGCCCATCGCGCACGAGCCCGTTCCGTTAGCAAAATTGCAGGCATTTCCGCAGCGACCGCAGTGAGCAGCGCTCGTCTGCGTGTCGACCTCGCAGCCGTCCATGCGGTTCGCGTTGCAGTCGTTGAAGCCCGCGTTGCACGTCATGATGCACATGCTCGCGCCGCACGACGCGATGGCGTTCGCGTAGGGTCCGCAGACCGTGCCGCACGCGCCGCAGTGGTTCGGGTCCGTCTCCGTCGACGTGCACGAGCCCATGCAGTTCGTCTGCCCCATCCGGCACGACGGAACGCACGAGCCCATGTCGCACACGAGCCCGGCCGCGCACGCGTTGCCGCACATCCCGCAGTTCGCTCGGTCGCTCTGCGTGTTCGTGCACGCCGCCGGCGTCCCGCACGCGGTCTGTCCCGCGGCGCACGAGAGCTCGCACACGCCCATGTTGCAGATCTGCCCCGCGGCGCAGCTCGTCCCGCACATCCCGCAGTTCGCCCGGTCCGTCTGCGTGTTGACACACTGTCCAGCGCACTCGGTCTGGCCCATCGGGCAGCTCGTCGCGCACGCGCCCATCACGCAGACCTGCCCCGAAGGACACGCGTTGCCGCACATCCCGCAGTTCGCTCGGTCGCTCTGCAGCTCGCGGCACGAGCCCATGCAGTTGGTCGTCCCCGCCGCGCACATCGTGCCGCACGCGCCCATCGAACAGACCTGCCCCGCGGGGCAAACGTTGCCGCACATCCCGCAATGCTCGCGGTCTCCCGCGGTGCTCACGCAGCGGCCGTCGCACACGGTCTGGCCCGACGGACAGACGATCTCGCACACGCCCGCGCGACAGCTCTGCCCCGCGGCGCACGCGCGTCCGCACATCCCGCAGTTTGCGTTGTCCGTCTGCGCGTCGACGCAGCGGCCGCTACAGATCATCTGTCCGCCGTCGCAGCTCGGCGCGACGTCCATCACCGCGACGTCCATCACGACGTCGCTGCCCCCGTCAGTGTTGCCGCCAACGACGGGCGCGCCGCACGCGCCGAGCAGCGCTGATGCGCCGAGGGCGATCGCCCATGGATTCCATGAAGTGCTCACTGATCTTTAGACCTCGCGGTCGATCATCGGTGAATTCACGGAGCGATGGAAGGAGCCCCGCCACGCTTGTCTTCGAGGAATTTCTCTACTCGAACAAAGCAGCGCCGCGGCTCACTCGAACGCGAACGACGCGAGCATGCGCTCGACCTCGGGCATGCGCGCGGCCTCGAGCGACGCCGGGACGCTCGCCAACGCGAGGACGCTGCCGCTGTCGCGAACGAACACCGCGACGACGCCGACGCGCTGATCGCCGCTCACGTTGGCGCGGTAGCGCAGCATCGCGCCGGGCATGTTCTCTCGCATCGCGAGCGGCTCGAACTGCGGCGTGCTCGTGGCGCCCATGCGCGAGACCGCCTGCCGCGCGGTGCCCGCTGCGTCGATCGAGTTGCCCGCGCGCAGCACGGACGTGCTCAACATCACGTCCTCGAACGGAACGATCAGCGCCTGATCCTGCCCCTCTTCGCGCGCGCTCTCTTTGCGCACGAACCACCCCGGCTCGACCCGCAAGCGATACCCCGTCCTGCGCCCGCGCAGACCGTCCGCGGGCGCCGCTTCGAGCGACTCTGCGAGCGCAGGCGAGAGCGCGACGAGCGGCTCGCGTCGCGGCTCGAAGCCCTGCATCGCGGCGAGCGCTTCGTCGCGCACCGGCGCCGGCGCGTTGGCCCTGCGGATCGCGAGCAGCGTGTACACCGCGCCCTCTGCGCCGCGCACGACCGTGACGAGCGCCGTCACCGAAGGAGCGCCGTCTGCGCGCGGCGTCCCGCGGTACTCTACGAAGGGGCTGCGCAGCGGCGCGCCGAGGGTCCCTCGCTGCACGAGCGCGAACCCGTCCATGCCGTCGCGCGCGTTGTTCACCACCGAGTCGAGCGCGGGCTGCGCGTCGAACCGCTGGTTCCACCGGATGCGCGAGGGGATGACCGAGAGCTGCACGTCGCGCACGAGCCGCGCCGCGACGCGGTCGGCGCCGAGGCCCATCGCGTCGGTCTCTGCGGGCTTCATCACGCGCCAGCCCGCGGGCAAGCGCAGTCGATAGTCGTACGTGCGCCCGCGGACCTCGGCGGTCGCGGGCTCGTACTTCGCGCCCTCGGTGAGCGGTCCGAGCAGCGAATATCCTCGCAGCGCGCCGAGGACGATCACCACGCGCGCGAGCTGCACGAGGGCGTTGAGGGCGACGCCCGCGCGAGCGCGCGCTCGAGAAGCCTCCCCGACGAGCAAGAGCAAGAGCGAGCCGCTGAGCGTCGCCTGCATGGCCGCTCCGATGCGATCGCCCTTGAAGAAGACCGTCGCGCCGAAGACCAGGAGCCCGAAGAGCACCCGCACGATCACGAAGCGACGCACGGGCTCGCGCCAGCGCGGGCGGGTCCAAAGCGCGAGCGCGAGGGCGAGGTCCATCGCCGCGGCCGAGAGCACGAATTCCTTCGAAAACGCTGTCGGATTGGCGACGAGCTCGACGGCGTTGACCGCCGCGTTGAGCGCGAGCGCGACGCACGCGAGCCGAAGCGCCGTCGCGAGACCAGCGCCCGAGTCGTCTCCGACAGCCTCCCCCGCTGCGGCTTCGCTCACGGTCTTACTCCCGACGCCCGCGATCCCCAGAGCGGTCACCACCCCGGTCACCACCCCGGTCACCACGGGGCCGATCGCCGCCGCCGCCGCGGTTGGGTGCAGACATCGGAATGATCTGCAGCCTGCGATCGGAGCCCTCACCCTGGCTCTGCGTCCGCACGCCGGTGAACTTCGCGAGGGCCATGTGCACCACGCGACGGTCGCGCGGAGACATGGGGTCCATCGTGATGGTCCTGCGCTCGCGAATGGCTTGATCGCCGAGCTTGGTGGCGAGCTCTTGCAGGTTCTGCTCGTGCTTTGCGCGGTAGCCGTTGGCGTCGAGCAGCACGTAGCCGCGCTCGTCCGCCTCGGAGTACTTGCGCGCGACGCGGTTGCAGAGGACCTGCAGCGCGTCGAGCGTCACGCCCTTCTTGCCGATCACCTGGCTGGAGTCGTCGCCGACGATCTCGAGGATCGCCTCGGGCCCCGAGCGGTGCAGCTCGGTGGTGACGCGGTAGCCCATCCGCTCGAGGGTACCTTCGAGAAACCAGCGCACCTCGTCTACGGTCTCCTCGTCGAGCCCGTCCAAGCTGCCTGCACCGTCCGCACGATCACGATCGCTATCCATCGGAGCCTTTCTCCTCAACTCATTCTCTCGGACTCGCCGCTGAAGACCACACGAAAGTTGCGATTACTTTCGGGACAGCTGCTTCGAGCCCTTCGATCCGGCCACGGCCGGGGCGGTGCGCACTTTGATTCCCTTGTCGTCGCCGCCGCCACCGACATCGGAGGTCATCTTGTCGATCTGCGCCTTGGTGATGCGCTGCTGGATGATCGCCAACACGCTGTTGACGAGCATGTACAGCGCGAGGCCCGCCGGAAGGAAGAGCGAGATCACCGTGAGGAAGATCGGCAAGAACCAGAACATGATCTTCGCCTGCATGGGGTCCGCGGTCGCCGCGGGCATGAGCTTCTGCTGGACGAACATCACCGCGCCGAGCACGAGCGGCAGCACGAAGAAGGGATCGGGCGCAGAGAGATCACGGATCCAGAGCGCGAAGGGCTGGTGATACAGCTCGACCGAGGTCTGCAGCGACGTGTAGAGCGCCCACCAGATCGGCAGCTGCGCGAGCTGGGGCAAGCAGCCGGCGACGGGGTTGACCCCGTGACGACGGTAGAGCTCCATCTGCGCGAGACCCTTCGCGTTTTGGTCGTCCGCGAACTTCTCGTTGAGCGCGTCGAGCTCGGGCTTGAGCTTCTGCATCGCCGCCATGCTCTTCATCGACTTGGCGAGCAGCGGAAAGAGCGCCGTGCGCACGATGAGCGTGAGCAGCATGATGGCGACGCCCCAGTTCTTCACGACCGCCTGCAGCGCTTGCAAGAGCTTGAGCAAGCCGCGGGCGATGATGGCGAACGTCCCGAGGTCGAGCGCGTCCTTGAGCTCGGGCGTGACCGCCGCGAGGTGCGGCGCGAACTTCGGCCCGAAGTACGAGAGCACTCGGTAGTCGTGGGATTCGCCGGTCGCGAGCTGCACTGGCGTCCACGAGAGCTGCGCGAACAGGACGCTGCCGAGCGCGTCGCCCGTGCCGCGATCTTCAGCGTGCAGGTGGCAGGCGGCCTGCTCTCCTTGCGGGACGAGCGCCTGCAAGAAGTACATGTTGGACAGGCCGACGTAGTCCGAGCTGCGAGCGATGCCGTCGGTGGTCGCGCCGAGCTTGGACATCTCTTCGCGCGCGACGTGCTGCAAGCGGCCGTTGTGGTGGCAGAGGCCTTCGGCGCGGCGCCACGACTGGGAGAAGAGCTTTCCCTCTTCTTGCGAGCGGGGGATCCAGTGGTAGAGGCCCTGCGACGCGCGGAGCTCGCCGGCGAGGCCGTGGTTGATCACGCGCGTCGAGACCGCGAAGGCAAACTGCGTGTGCGGCTTGATCGTGCGGTGCACTTCGACCTGCTGCTCGCGCAGGTGCGCGACGAGCGTGACAGCGTCACCTTCGCGACGAACCTCGTCGAACGTGAGGTACGCGGGCAGGACGTTCACGCCGGCGCGACGAAACTCGATGTTCGTGCGCAGCGGAAAGAAAGGCTCTCGATCGGTGGTCGAGAGCCCCGGGTGCTCGTCGCGCCGCCACCACGCGCCGCCCGGGATGAGCTGGTGGCTCGTCGCGAAGCGCTGCGTGTCGATGCGGTACTGCCGCAGCGCGCCCGAGTACGTGCTCACCTCGGCGACGAGCTCGCCAGAGCGAACGCGCTCGATGCGCTCCGCTCCGCGCTCGGCCGCGGTGGGCACGGGACGCTCTGGCAACGGCAATGCTGGCCGTTGGTTGCTCGGCTTCACGAAGAAGAAGTAGACGAGCGCCATGATCCCGATCGTGATCAGGATCGTTCGAAAACGAGACGAGTCCATCGATGGCTGCGAACTTCCTGCTGGGTCTCAACGGTCCCCAGCGCTCGCGGCAGGAGAATCATCCCCTGACGCGCCGGGCAACTTCCCCGGAACGGGCGGCGGATCATAGCCTCCCGGATGAAACGGGTGGCATTTGCACAATCTCTTCACGGTGAGCCAGCCCCCTTTGGCCGCGCCGTGATGCTCGATGCAAGCCATCGAGTAGCGCGAACAAGAGGGCTCGAAACGGCACACGTTGCCGAGCCACGGCGAGATCGCCGCGCGATAGAAGCGCAACAACGCGAGCAACAAGGCCTTCATCATCGCCGTGACACCTTTTCAGCGGCCGCGGTGTTTTGCGTCGCTTCGCTCTCGGGCGCCAGTCCCCCCCTGACGGTTCGGTGACCGAGCGCGATCGCGCCACGCCGCGAGCAGCGGCAGGATCTCGTCGCGCACGGCGTCGAAAGAGCTGGGAACCTTCGCTTCTCTCGCGATCGCGATGACGTCGGTGCCCGTGGCGAACGCGCTCTTGTTGCGGCGAAACACCTCGCGCACCCAGCGCTTGACCTTGTGTCTCACGACACTGTTACCGACCTTGCGCGAGACGGTGACACCGATGCGCGAGGGCAGCTCGTCTCCGCGCGCGTAGACGATCCACACGAAGTTTTCTCCGTGCAGTCTGCGCCCCCGCGATTGAGCGACGAGAAAATCGCCGCGGTTGAGCACGCGCTCTTCGCGCGGCAATGATTCACCAGCGTTGGCTGGCGTGGTGGCAGAAGGCGCTCCCCCTCCAGAGGCGCTCACTTCTTGTAGATCGACACCGTCAGGCGCTTGCGGCCCTTACGGCGGCGATTCGCAAGCACCTTCTGGCCGCCCGCGGTCGCCATGCGCGCGCGGAAGCCATGGGTGCGCACTCGATGGGTTCGGCTCGGCTGATACGTGCGCTTCACGACAACAATCCTCCAGGACGGGAAAACAGGGGCCGGGAAGAAACCACCCGCGGTGCGTTCTGTCAAGCCGTCGTTGTGATTGCGTGAATTTGCCGTATTTCTCCTCGCGAAACCGCGCTCTCAGCGCCGCATGAGCGCCCGCAATCGACCGCGGACGCGCGCTTCGATCACAGCATCGGACCCAGACGCGACGCAACGGCCGTCGCTGGCGCGGCGCACGCGCATGCCTTCTCGCGCGGGGCCGAGCGCGCGCTGATCGAGCAGCGACGCGGCGATCGAGCGAACGCCGTTCGCGCCGAGCACGACCACGACGCGCTCGCCTTCGATGCGGTCGATCACCGCCCCGACAGGGCACGCGGGCGCTTCGGTCTTCGTAGACAAGATCGACAAGAGCGCGACGAGGATCGAGAGCGCGGGGCTCATGGCTGCTCCTTTCGTGCCTCAGTCAGCAGGCCTGCATCCAGAAAGCTGAACGCTCTTCCTCGGGCGACGATCACGTGATCGACGAGGGCGACCCCCAGCGAGCGCCCCGCGATCGCGAGGGCGTTGGTGAGGGCGCGGTCCTCTTCGCTCGGCGTCGGATCGCCGCTCGGGTGGTTGTGCACAAGAACCACTCCGACCGCGGCTTCGCGCACGGCCGCGGCGAAGACGTCTCGGACGGACACGGCGCAACCCGAGGGTCCTCCGCGGGCGAGCATGCGCTCGGCGACGGGGCGCTGCTTCACGTCGAGCAGGACGGCGAGCACGATTTCGTCTGGGAGCTCCGCCATGCGCGCGTCGTAGGCGCGCAAGACGTCGCGGCTGCTGCGGATCGCAACGGCGGCGTTGAGAGGCTCGCAGAGCGCCCTGCGAGACAGCTCGAGCGCGGCGATCAACCGCACGGCCCGGCGCGCCCCGAGGTCCATCGCGAGTTCACCGAATCCCGATCGCAGCAGCGACCGCGCGCCGCCGTACGCGTCGAGAACGCGCGCGGCGTGGCGAGAGGAGGCCGCGTGGGTCCGTCCGTGCTCGAGCAGAACGCCGAGCAGCTCTGCTTCGGAGAGGGCTTCGGGCCCGCGCGTGCGCAGGCGCGCCGCGGGCTCGTCGAGCGACGCGTTGGCGTCGGTGTTCACTGTGTCCGTGTCGATCATTGCGATGCTCCGCGGAGGCACAGTGCGCGGAGCGTTCCATCGAGAAGCGCGAGGTGAGGGTGAAGAAAGTCCGGCGGTTATCGCGGCGGGCATGGCGGTCCGCCATGGCGGGAGGGTGGCGGCCGCCATGGCGGCTGCGCGACGGGCGACCCGCTGCGCGACGGAGCGAGGGACGCACTGCGTCGAAGCTGAAACACCAATCGCGCGCGAAATACGCGCCCGACACGAGGGAGTGCTCCGTGTATCGTCCAGAGCTCCCCAATGATCGAACTCCGCTTTCGCTCGCCATTCGCCTTGCTCGCGGCCGCCTCTGCGCTCGCCGTCGCCTGTTCGCAGCCGCCGCTTCCGCAGCCGGATGGCGGCGGCAGCGACGCGCGACCGGACGGAACGTCCCTGCCCGACGGAACATCGCTGCCCGACGGCTCTTCGACGCCCGACGGCTCGCTGCCCGACGCGACGCCCGACGGCGGCGGCATGATGACCACGGGCCCCCGCATCACGACGTGCGCGGGCGACGCGCTGCCCTCGCTCGCGGCGGGCACGTGCAGCGTGACCGGCAACGGCCCTGGACTGCTCATCACCGGCGACGTGCTCACCCCGGGAGAAGTGTTTCGCGGCGGTCAAGTCGCGGTCAACGCGATGGGGCAGATCACCTGCGTGGGCTGCGACTGCTCGGCGATGGCCGCGGGCGCGACCCAGGTCGTGTGCCCCGACGGCGTCGTATCACCGGGCCTCGTCGACGCGCACGAGCACCTCACGTTCAACAATCAGCAGCCGTACACGCGCACGGACGAGCGCTACGAGCACCGTCACGACTGGCGTCAGGGCAACGACGGTCACACGCGCGTTCGCAACAACGGCGGCAGCGCGAGCGCCGTGCAGATGGCCTGGATCGAGCTGCGTCACATCCTCGGCGGAGCGACCTCGGTCAACGGCTCCGGCGGCACGCCGGGCTACCTGCGCAACCTCGACGCGAGCTCGCCCACGAGCACCACGCAGAGCGAAGGCGCGATGGGCCCGATGGTCGACTACGAGACGTTTCCCTACGGAGACACCAGCGGCACCGAGCTGCGCGGGATGAGCTGCGGAACGCCCCCCGCTGCCACGCTGCTCACCCGCGGATACAGCGCGTTTACGCCGCACATCGCCGAGGGCATCGAGCAGTCCGCGCGCAACGAGTTTCTCTGCGCGCGCACGGGCCCCAACGACATCGTGGGCCCGCAGGCGGCGTTCATCCATGGCGTCGCGCTGCTCGCGACGGACATCGCCGAGATGGCCCGTGACAGCACGGACCTCATCTGGTCGCCGCGCTCGAACATCACGCTCTACGGCGACACCGCGCGCGTCACCGAGTACGCGCGGCTCGGCGTGAACATCGCGATCGGCACCGACTGGATCCCCACCGGGTCGATGAACATGCTGCGCGAGCTGCGCTGCGCGGACTCGTTCAACACGGCGTACTTGAGCCGCTTCTTCAATGACGAGCAGCTGTGGCTCATGGCCACGCGCAACGCAGCGCAGGCGCTCGGCTGGGAGAACCGCATCGGCGTGCTCGCCCCCGGTCGCCTCGCGGACATCTCGATCTTCGACGCCCGCACGCGGCGCGACCATCGCGCGGTCATCGGCGCAGAGCCCAGCAACGTCGCGCTCGTCCTCCGCGGCGGCGCAGCGCTCTACGGCGACGACGCGATCGTCTCGGCCCTGCCCAACGGAGCGATGTGCGAGACGCTCGACGTCTGCACCAACATGAAGCGCGTCTGCGTCCGCACGCAGGGCACCGCGGGCAACACCCTCGCGGCGCTGCAGATGGGCAACTCGACGCAGTACCCGCTCTTCTTCTGCGGCGAGCCGATGAACGAGCCCTCGTGCTTGCCCGCGCGCACGCGCACGATGGCCCCCCTCGCCAGCGTCAGCGGCTCGACCGTCTTCACCGGCATGTCCTCGGCGGACGACCGCGACGGCGACGGAATCGCCAACGCCACCGACAACTGCGCGGACGTCTTCAACCCCGTGCGCCCCGTGGACAACATGCGCCAGGCCGACACCGACATGGACATGCTCGGCGACGCTTGCGACCCGTGCCCGCTCAACGCCAACACGACGACGTGCACCGCGCCCGATCCCAACGATCGCGACGGAGACATGGTGCTCAACGCGATGGACAACTGCCCGGACAACGCCAACCGCGATCAAGCTGACGCGGACATGGACATGAAGGGCGACGTCTGCGACCCCTGCCCGATGGTGGCCAACCCCGGCGCGATGATGTGCCCTGGGCTTCGCCTCACGATCCCGCAGATCCGCAACCCGATGTCCGCGATGCGGCCCATGAGCAACGCGGCGGTCTCGATCTCGGGCGCCGTCGTCACCGCGGTGAAGACCTCGGGGACCAACCTCGGCTTCTTCGTCCAGGACCGCATGGCCACCGAGTGGGCCGGCATCTACGTCTTCACGGGCACTGCCCGCCCCACGGTCAACGTGGGCGACCTCGTCGACGCCTCGGGCACGTTCACCGTGTTCAACGGCCTCGAGCAGATCGACACCCGCGCAGGTTCGGTGACGGCGATGGGGATGGGCGCGGTTCCCGCTCCGGTCGTCGTGATGCCTGCCGACATCCGCACCGGCGGCGCCCGCGCCATGCCGCTGCAGTCCATGCTCATGCAGGTCAACGCCGTGACGTGCTCGGGCTCGACCCCGGCCATGGTCGGGATGACCACGATCGCGACGGACTTTCTCGTCGGGACGAGCGCGATGGACGCGAGCTCGCTGCTCGTCACCAGCTTCATCGTCAGCGACACGATGGCGCCGCCGATGGTGTCCGCGATGATGGGCCAGGTGTTTACGTCGATCGTCGGCGTGGGCTACGCGTTTGGCGGGCAGAACAAGCTCGCGCCGCGCACGCTCATGGACGTCACCCGGATGTAACAGCGGCACACACAATCAAGCAGCGCTGTGATTCGCTGCTCGATTGCGTGCTCTTCGGGGGGCTACGAGGGGATCACGCCGCGCGACAGCGGCTCGCGGGCCTTCAGCCACGCGGGCGGCAGGCCCTCGCGCCCCACCCGGCACGCCACGATCCCGCCGACGATGGCGCACGTCGTGTCGCGGTCTCCGAGCGCCTCGACCGTGCGCCAGAAGGCCTCTTCGTAGTCGCCGAGCCACTGCGACGCCGTCCACAGGCAAAACGGGACCGTGTCCTGCGCAGAGATGTACGAGCCGTTGCCGAGGACGCTCGCGGCGAAGCCCACCGAGGCGCCGATCGACAGCGAGAGCGCCTTCGCGAGCCCGTCGCGGACCAGCCCGTCCGGGGTGCGCTCGCACACCCAGCGCAGCAGGCCGTAGGGGTCGTCGACCGGTTGATTTCGTGTGCGCCACGCGTAGGCGCACGAGAGCGCGACGGCGATCGCCCCGGCTTGCCCTTCGGCGTGACCGTGGGTGACCTGCGCGCTCGCCCGCGCTTCAGCGACGAGCACGTCGTCGCTTTCGTCAGCGAAATACGCGGCGAGCGGCGCCACGCGCATCGCTCCTCCGTTGCCGTACGAGCCGCCACCCGGAAACAACGTCTCCGCCAGCGTCCGCCACGCGGAGCCCTCGTTGATCGCCCGCAAGAGCCGCGCGGCGCCGCCGCCGTAGCCCCGCATCGGGTCGCGCTCGAACCGCAGCGCGAAGGTCTGCGCGAGCAAATCCTGGTCGATCGCACCGCGGCGCTCGATCACGTCCGTGATGGCCACGGCCATCTCGGTGTCGTCCGTCGTGTGCCAGTGGCCGTTGGGGACCGCTCGGCGCGCGATCAGCGCGACCGAGCTGGGAGAGAAGAACTGCTCGCCGAGGGCGTCGCCGATCGAGAGGCCGTCGAGCGCCACCAGGGCTCGCTCGAAGCGCTGCGCGTGATCATTCGGAAGTGCTGTCATCGAAGGGCGAAGCGCTAGCCACGAGGCGATCGCCCGTCGAGTCGCCGCGACGGGATTGTGATCGAGCGCGCTCGCTCTGCGCTTTTCTCACGCGCTCGCGCAGCGCGGCGCGCGAGCGGCCCGTGGCGCGGGCGAGAGCCGAGAGCGATCCGCCCAGCGTCCCCAGCAGCGCCAGCAGCGCCTCTCCTTCGGGCATCGGCGACTTCGGCGGGGGCGCCACGCTCGCGCGCTCGACCGTCGGGGGCTCGATCGCTTGCGGGGGAGGCTCGCTCTTGCGGCCGAGCGACCGACCGCGGCACTCGAAGTCACCGAGGTGCTCTGCGCCGATTCGCACGTCCGGCGCCCGCGCCGCGGCGCTGCGCAGCACGGCCAACAGCTCTCGCACGTTGCCGGGCCACTCGTACGCGAGCAGCCGCGCGATCGCGCGGTCCTCGATCAGCAGCGGTCGCCCCAGCTCTGCTGCGACGCGCTCGCACAGCCTTCGCGCCAGGGACGGGAGGTCTTCGAGCCGCTCTCTCAACGCGGGCACGCGCACGGTGTGCTGCTCGATTCGCCAGAGAAGATCCTCGCGAAACCGCCCTTCGGCCGCCATCGCCTGCAGGTCTCTGTGCGTCGCGCACACGAGCTTCACGTTGACCTGCACCGCGGCTTCGGAGCCGAGTCTGCGCAGCTCGCCGGTCTCGAGCACGCGCAGCAGCTTGGCCTGCTGGGCCAAGGGAAGCTCGCCCACTTCATCGAGAAAGAGCACGCCGTTGTGCGCTTGCTCGAAGGCGCCGCGGCGGCGAGCGTTGGCGCCGGTAAACGCCCCGCGCTCGTGGCCGAACAGCTCGCTCTCGACGAGCGTCTCGGGGATCGCCCCGGCGTTGATCGCGATGAACGGCGCGCTTCGCAGCGAGCCCGAGCGGTGAATCGCTTGCGCGACGAGCTCTTTTCCGCTGCCCGACTCACCGCAGACGAGAACGGCGTACGGCGTCGCCGCGGCGTGCGCGACCTCGCGACGAACCCTGCGCATCGCGTCGCTCGCGCCGAGCAGAGGAGCATCGACGGGCGTCCCGCGCTCGTCGCTCTCGGCGCCGCGACGATCCGAGCGCGATCGCTGCACGCAGCGCACGACCGAGCGACCGAGCGCGAGCTCGATCCCGGGCCGAAGTCGCGCGGAGGAGACGCGAACGCCGTCGATCCACGTTCCGTTGGTGCTGGCGAGGTCGTGGATCTCGTAGCCGTGCTCGGTGGCGATCACCCGCGCGTGCAGGGCCGAGACCGAGCGATCGAGCAGGGTCACGTCGCAGCTCACAGCGCGCCCGATCGTGAGCTCGCGCTCAGCGAGCCCGACGGTCGTCCCGTCGAAGAACACCAGCGAGAGATCCGTGCGCGAGCCCACCGCGAGGCGCTCGGTGCGCGTCACACGGTCCTCCATCGAGCGCACCGTCGTGCGTTCTCCCTCGAAGCCCAGCGCCCCCATCGAGCCACCATCGAAGTCTTTTTGCATCGCGCGAACCTCGCCGTTCGAACCGACTACGCCACCTGCGACGCACAGCGCGTCGCGACGGCGGGGCTCATCAACGGTTCGACGATGGAAGTTGCCCAGTCCCCGAAATTTTCTTCATCGCCCTGCGACGGTCATGGACCCACAGCGCGTCGAAGTGATTGGTGCCGTCGCAGATCGTGCTGCGAGCGGCGCTCTCGTGAACGGCGTCTTCGCGTGAGCGATGGCTCAGCGCGGTGCGGGACGGCTCGTCAGAGAGAGCGAGGCGAGCGCAGGGATCAGATCCCCTCGGTGCGGGTGCGCTTGCGGCGGCGGCGAGCGGCTTCGCTGGCCTTCTTGCGGCGCTTGATCGACGGCTTCATGTAGTGCCGACGGCGCTTGAGCTCGCGGAGGACACCCTCAGCCGCCATCTTGCGCTTGAGGTTCTTGATCGCGCGCTCGATGCCCTTGTCACCGACCGTGACCTCGAGGGGCTTGCAGACGACCGCCTCACCGGGCGTGGTCGTCGACGGGTTCGTCGTCGCGGGCGCGTTGCTCGTCGTCGTCATCGTGGACTCACACTCTCTCTAGATTTGCAGGGACTTCGAAAAGAACTCTCGACTCGTCGCGTGCGCCCCGGCCCCTCTCAGGGGACAGAACGCAGGAGCGAGCGGGCGCGGGAGTATGCACGGAGCGGTGGTTCGCAGCAAGACCCACTCGCATTCTGCGATTCACCAGTAAATTTGCAGGACAAACTCAGGCCGGAGGCGCCGCGCGACCGGCCTCGATGAGCGCGTCGCGCACGGGCTGACGGTACTGCTCGGCGGTCTTGAGCAGCTGGGTCACCGCGGCGGCGACCTCGGCGGCCTGGAGGTTCTCTGTGGGCAGCTCGCTCTTCAACACCACGTCGCCGTCGTCATCGAGGGCGAACTTGACCATGTTGAGGTTGCGATTGACCGCGAGGAGTCGGCCGAGAAACCCGATGGGGTAGTTGCCCGCGCCCCAGCGATCGATGGTGCCCGGCTCGAAGAACGGGATGATCGAGAGGTACAGCCACGCGCCTGCGTGACGGACCACCACGCGAACCACGCCGACGCCGGTCTGGAGCGTGGCTCGCCACGTGCGGTCGTCGATCGCGCGCGGCTCCCACTTCAACCCCTTCAAGACCCCAGGAATCTCTTTCGCATCGAGCGCCATCGGACCGTACGGCACTGCAACAGATCGCACCGCGCGGCGTCAACGGTCCTTTGCGCACCGTCGGCCGTTTGCCTCGGACGGGGCCCCGAACCACCCCCCGCATGCACGCTCACTTCGGGCCGCGCAGCGCCTTGCCGAGCGCGTCGGCGATGCGCGGGAGCTTCTCGCCCACCAGCACGAACACCAACATCATGAAGATGAACACCATCTCGCCAGGACCCGGCCACGGAGGCATCGCGCGCACTTCATGCCACGATTCACAGCGCTTGTCGCGGCTCGCTCGCGCGTAGGAAACTCCTTCGCGCACCGCCCCGATGTCAGCACTCACCGTCATGCTCATGCGCCACGGTCACGCCGTGGACGAAGCCCCGCACCTCGGCGACCACGGACGTTGGCTCACGGCCAAAGGCCGAGAGCGCACCCGCCACGTCGCGCAGCAGCTCGCCGAGCGCAAAGAGCGCCCGACGCTCATCTGGACCTCGCCCCTCGTGCGCGCGGTGCAGACCGCGGACATCGTCGCGTCGGTCTTGGGGTTCGCTGCAGAGATTCCTGCGCTCGCCGAGCTCGTCGTCGACGGCAGGCCGCGCTCGGTGGCGCAGATGATCCACGCCCACGACAACACCGACGACGTGATCTTGCTCGTCGGCCACGAGCCGTCGCTCAGCGTCCTCGCCAACATCCTGCTCGGCGCCCACGAGTGGGGAGGCTTCAAGAAGAGCGGGCTGCTCGCGCTGGCCGTGGACGCAAAGAAGCAGAGCGCGCGGCGGCTGTTCTCGATCGAGCCCTGAGATCCCTCAGTCCGCGAGCAGCCACTCCATCAGCCCCACCCCGGCCACCAACACGATCAGGTCGTACGCGACGAGCAAGCGAACCCACTGCCCGAAGTCTCCCAGCTTGTTGTCGAACACGTCTCGCGTCGCGACCGCGCCGCACAACAACGCCGGCGACGTGAGCGGGTAGAGGACCACCGCCAGCACCAGGTCGCGCGCCTTCGTGCGCGCAGTCATCGCGCCGAACAGCGTGCCCGCGAGCACGAACCCCAGCGCCCCCAGCGCGAGCAAGAGCGCGCTCGCGCCGAAGTGCGAAAAGAGCGGGGCGTGCAAGAGCAGCGCGACCAGCGGCGCCACCACCACCAGCGTGATCGAGACGAAGCCCAGCGATCCGAGGGCCTTTCCGAGAAAGACCGACCACGGAGCGATCGGGCTCAGCAGCACGCCGCGCAGCGCGCCGTTCTCTCGCTCGCGCGACCACGCCCGGGACAAGCCCAGCGTCCCAGCGAACGCCAGCACGATCCACAGCACCCCCGGCGCAACCTTGCGCCCGATCTCTTCGTCCACGTAGAGCGCCATCGACGCGAGGATCGCGACCAGCGCCGCGAAGAGCGTCATCGTCGGGACGATCTCCCTCGCCCGCAGCTCGATCCTTACGTCCTTGCGCGCGATGTCCACCGCGTCCCGCAGGCCCAGCCACAACGATCCTGTCACACTCACGGCGCTCAACGACCCGCGCGGACCTTCGCACGACGCGCCGCTCAGCGCACGTCCTCGCGGTAGAGCGCGCGTCGAGCGTCGACCCTCGTCACGATCCCCACCACCTCGTCGCCTCGCAACACCAACAGCCGTCCGACGTCCCACTTCGCCATCGCGTCGAGCGCGTCTTCGAGCGTCGCGTCCTCGGTCGTCGTGCGCACCGGCTGTCGCATGATCGCCGCCGCAGAGAGCGCGCTGTCTCCGCGCGCTTCGGCCCGATCGAGGTCCGCCGCGCATACGATCCCCACCAGCTTGCGCTCGCGCAGCACCGGCGCGCCCGAGTGCCGCCACTGCCGCAGCGACTCGCGCAGCGCGCGCAGATCCGCGCTCGGAAGCACCGAGTGCACGGGGCTCGACATCAGCTCCGACACCCGCAGCGGCGCGATCCGCTGCGCGAGCACCGCCCCTTCGATCACCGTGGAGCAGTCGGCGATCACCTGCGATGGGTCCCGCGATTCGACGCGCACCGCCGCGGTCGCCGCCGTGCGATGCCCGCCGCCGCCGAGCCCTTCGAGCGCGCTCGCCACGTCGACCAGCCCCGTGCGCGAGCGCGCGATCACCCGCAGCTTCGGCCCCTGCGTCCACAGCGAAAACAGCGCGTCGCACGCAGAGAGACGCAAGAGCTCGGAGCACACCTCGTCGAGCCCCTCGCACTGCGTCGAGACCTCCGCGCTCACGAACGCCACGCGAGCACCGCGCAGCACGCGGACGGTCAACGACTCGAGCGCGCGCTCGAGCGCGCCCCGCTGCAGCGCGCTCCACGGAGGGTCCAAGAAGCGGTTGATCACCGCGAGGTCCGCGCCGCGGCCCATCAGCCACGCCAGCGCCGAGGCGTCGCGCGCCGTCGTGTTGGCGAAGGTCAGAGAGCCCGTGTCCGCGTGGATCGCCAGCGCGTACAGCGTCGCTTCGACGTGGTCGACCTCGAGCCCGCGCGCGCGCAGCTCTTCGAGCAGCAGCGTCGTCGTCGAGCCCACGCGCTCGACCACCGCCAGCGTCGCAGGCGCGTCCTCGGCGCTCGCCGCGTGGTGATCCCACACGTGCACTTCGAGCGACGGATCACCGCGCACGATGCGCTCTTGCAGCGCGCGCACCTTGCCGAGACGAGAGAGCCTGCGCACGTCGACGAGCACCGCGAGCGTCACCTTCGCCGCGTCCATCGACGCGACGTCGATGTAGTGAAATCGATCTCGATGCAGCGTCGCAAACGCGCGCACCCCGCGGCCGAAGCCGCCGGTCGCGACGTACACCGCGCCCTCGTACAAGCGCGTCGCCAACGCCGCCGCCGCGAACGCGTCGAAGTCCGCCGACTCGTGCGCGATCACCACCTTCACGGGGCCGCTCTCGTCGCTGTCTGCGAGGCGAAATCCAGCTCGATCACGCCGTCTCGCTCGATCAGCGCCGTGCGAAACCGCCGGCTGCTCGCGCGGATCCGCGCGATGATCGGCGCGGCCCGTCGACCGGTCACCGGCGTCGGCGTCCCCAAGCGTCCTTCGAGCAGGACCGGGCGAAGCGCGGCGCGGACGATCGGGCGCGGCCCGCGCTGCAGCGAGAGCTCGAGGATCGCAGAGAGGTCGCGGGGGGCAGGCTGGTGGCCGAAGACGAAGTTTCCGAGCGAGTAGATGATGGGCCGGTCGTTGTAGCGCTCGACCGACTGCAACACGTGCGGGTGGTGGCCGATGATGGCGTCCGCGCCAGCGTCCACCAGACGGTGCGCCATCGCGACCTGCCCCGGCGTCGGCGTCTCGACGAACTCGTGCCCCCAGTGCACCGACACGAGCACCACGTCCACCCTGGCCTTGAGCGCGCGCACTTCGTCGACCGAACGAGCGTCGAGCCACGCGACGCGCGCCCCGCGGCCGGGCGAGTGATTGACCTGCTGGGCGAACGCGAGGATTCCCACGCGCAGCCCGCGCACCTCGCGGATCAGCGGCTCGCGCGCGTCCTCGGCGCGGCCGCCTCCGAGGGGGATCACGCCCGCTTCGCGAAGGGCCCTGTGCGTGTCGAGCGCGCCGCGCGCGCCGAAGTCGAACGCGTGGTTGTTCGCCACCGACGCGACGTCGATCCCGGCGTTGGCGAGCACGCGCGCGCTGGAGGGATGCGCGCGGATCAACGGCTGCCCAGCGCGCTCGGGCTGCGCGCTCTCGGGCGCCTCGGTCATCACGCACTCGACGTTGGCGATCGCGAGGTCCGCGCCCGACAGCGCCGCGCGCACCTCGCGAAAGGGATCATATTGGTGCTGTCGAATGGCCACGTCCACGCGCCACGCGAGCGCGACGTCGCCCACCGCCGAGACCGTCACCGGTCCGTCTGCGATCGCAGCGCGCGCGTTGGTCAGCGCACAAGTGAGCGAGAGCGCGGAGAGCAGGTTGCGACGAGACCACACAGCGCGGATCGTACCGCGATCGACGCACCCGCGCGGCGCGCGAGCGCTACCATCGTCGGCCATGGCACGCGCAAAGAAGGCAGCGAAGAAGGCAGCTCCAGCGAAGAAGGCAGCGAAGAAGGCGGCTCCAGCGAAGAAGGCAGCGAAGAAGGCGGCTCCAGCGAAGAAGGCAGCGAAGAAGGGCGCGAAGAAGGCGGCGAAGCGCGCGGCTCCGAAACGAGCGGCTCGCAAGCGCGCGAGCACGCGAGGCGGTCCGCCGGCAGCGCTGCGATGGAAGCTCCAAACGGGGGACTGCGCCTTCGGCATCCACGCGGGCGCTGACAGCGTGTGGGTCTCGAACGACGCGGGCGACGTGCACGTGTGCGATCGCGACGGCGTGGTGCAGCGCTCGCTGAAACTCCCGGACGGAGCCAAGTGCATCATCGCGGACGAGCACTGGATCTACGCGGGGACCGAGAAGGGGGTGGTCTACGATCTCACAGGAAATATCGCTCGCGCGGTGTACCAGGTCGCCGGCAGCGCAGACATCCTCTGGATGGACATCTACCAGGGAAATCTCTGCGTCGCCGACGACGCGGGCGGCGTCAGCGTGTACGACCCGGGCGAGGTCTTGCTCTGGGACAAGCGCGACCCGCAGGACGGCAACCTGTGGATGATCCGCGCCGACGCGCAGGGCGTGTACGCGGGCGGCGATCGGCGCGTGTGCGCCTTCGACTGGGGCGGAGAAGAGCGCTGGAGCGTCGACGCCTACCACGTGCTCTTCGGCGCGCAGACGGCGAGCGCGGTGTACGCGTCGAACAGAGACAGCGTGACGGGGATCACCAAGAGCGGAGAGAAGTTGGTGACGTGCGAGGGGCCGACGTTTCCTTCGTGCGCGACGACGCCAGACGGCTCGAGGATCTTCGGCGGCTGCTACGACAACACGGTTCGCTGCTTCGACGCCGAAGGAAAGCAGCTCTGGGCGCTCGCGACGACCTGCGGATCGCCGCTCTCGATGCAGTATCGAGACGAGACGCTGTACATCGTCACGGACGAAGGCTTTCTCGCGGCGATCGACGTCTCATCGGCCGCGGTCGAGCGCGCGCTCGCGAGCGCGTGGACGGCGCCTGCGGTCACGCGCGCGCCGAAGCTCGCCGCCGCGACGCGCGACGAGAGCACGCACGTCGAGAGCACCCGCGAAGTGGGCGACGGAGTGTTGGTCGAGTGCTTCAAGGACCAGGGAAAGCTCCGCGTACGCGTGCTGAGCGACGGCTACAAGAGCGACTGGTTCGTGCAGTTTCCGCGGGACATCCGCGAGGCGGGCGCGAAGTACGTCGTCGACAAGGTGCTCGTCGCGACGCAGGGCGGCTTCTATCGCGCGCTCGGCAACATCCGTCGACTCGAAGAGTGAGCGCTCACGGCACGAGCGTCGGGCTGGCGATCACGCGGCCGCCGCGCTCGACGCGAACGACCAGCGGCTGTCCGGCGGGGTGAGAGAATTCTCCGACCGAATAGCTGCCCAACGACGCCGGCGAGAGCTCGAAGCGCTGCAGCGTCGCGCCCGCGGCGACGAAGGACACGAACGTCGTCGCGAAGGCGCCCGCGGCTCTCGTGGGGTGCACCCACACGCGCACCGCGGCGCCGCGTCGCTCGAGCAGCGCTTCGATCGACGCGCCCGGGACCGCTGTCGAGTGGCTCACCCGACGCGCGAGAGGGGCTGGCGATGCGGCCGCCCCCGCGCGTGTCACCTGCGCGAGCAGCATGGCGCGCCGCGCGTTGGCGCCAGCGGGAGCAGCGTCGAGCCCGAGGATCCGCGTGCGATCGAGCTGCGACGCAAACGAGCTGATCGCCGGCGCGAGCGGCGCGGACCGCAGCACGCCGTTGGCGCGGTACCACGGCAAGTGCGCCTCGGGCTGCTCGGGCATCCCTCCGAGCATGTAGCCCCCCACCAGCAGCACTGGAACATCGCTGACGATCGCGAGAGGAAACATCGGAAACCCGCTCGCTGCGATGGCCGCTTGCGAGACGTCCGGCGCGCCGACGGCCATCGGCGGGTGCGCGCCCGGGCTGCGCTCGAACAGCGCTCGCAGCAGCAAGAACACCCCCTGCGTATCGAGGCTCATCCACGGGGGCGCGAGGCGGAGGTATTCAGTGACGAGCTCGAGAGCCAGGGATTTTCCGAGCGGAACGAGGGCGTTGACCGCGCGCACGAGGGGCGCGGGATCAAACGAGTGGCCCTCGAGCCCCGAGAGCCGCGAGAGCAGCTCGAACACCGCGCGCTGCTGCGCGACCGATGCTGCGAGCGGCGCGAGCGCGCTGCTGCTCGCTCCGTGCACCATGAACACAGCGCCTCGCGCGTCGAAGCCGACCGAGCCCAGCGACGGAAACGCTCCGTGCGCGCCAGCCCCGTAGCACCACAGCTCGGTCACGATGGTCGTGGGCTGCAGCGCAGCGTCGAGCCTCGTGAGCACGTCGTCGGGCGCGCCCGTGATCGCTCGCACCTGCGCGCGAGACATCCCAGGCTGCACCCTCGCGAGCGCGCGGGCCATCGTCGCGCGGTCCCTTGCTTGCGCGGGCTGCGGCGGCCTCGACTGCGCGAACGCCGGCGTTGCGATCAGCGCGGAGAGCGCAGCCAAGAGCGATCGACGGTCCATCGGTGGCTCATGTCACCACGAGCGCGCCGTTTGTGACCGACGATCACTCGCGAAAGCCGGGCGAGCTGCGGTCGAGCTTGCGCAAGAGCGCGGGCCACACGAGCGAGTCGGCCGCGGAGATCCCGAACTTTCCGATCATCGCGTTCTTGGCGAGGACCTCGGGCGCGCAGGGGTAGACCTCGTGAGCGTGCGCACCTGCATCGAGCACGCGCGCTCGAGGAAGTACATCTTCGTAAACGCCGCGCCGATGGTCTCGCCGATCGTCAGCGTCCCGTGGTTGCGCAAGAGCACCACGGAGTGATCTCCGAGGTCTTTTTGCAGCCGCGGCCGCTCGTCGTGGTCGAACGCGACGCCCTCGTAGTCGTGGTACGCGAGGTCGCCGATCACGAGCTGCGCCGTCTGGTTGAGCGGCAAGAGCCCCTGCTTCGAAGAGGCCACCGCGGTCCCGTCCACGGTGTGCAAGTGCATCACGCAGCCGGCGTCTTCGCGCGCCTCGTGCACGGCCGAGTGAATCGTGAATCCCGCAGGATTCACAGGCCATCCCGTGTCGAGCAGGATGTTGGCCTCGAGGTCGATCTTCACGAGGCTCGACGCGGTGATCTCGTCGAAGAGCATCCCGTACGGGTTGATCAAGAAGTGATGGTCGCTCTCGGGGACCCGCGCTGAGATGTGCGTAAACACAAGGTCGTCCCAGCCGAAGAGGGCCACCAGACGGTAGGCGGCGGCGAGGTCGACGCGGACCTTCCACTCGGCTTCGGAGACCTGCTCGCGAACAGACTTCGTCGTCATGGGCGCAAACTCTGCCACATTCAGCGCGACGGAAGAACGACGTACCCTCGCAACCGATGACGAACGCAGGGAAGCTCACGATCGCTTCGAACCTCGTCGTGCTCGCCGCGCTGGGAGCGGCGCTGCGAGGGCTGCGGTTCGCCATGCCGTTCGCCTACGAGACGCACAAGATCCTGCACATTCTCGGGGCGATTCTGCTGGTGGGCAACGTCACCGTCGGCCCCTTGTGGATCATCCTCGCCTGGCGATCTCGGGACCCCAAGCTGCTCGGCTGGTCCGCGCGCGCCCTCGCCCTGGCCGACATCGTCTTCACCGTCCCCGGCACGCAGCTCCTCTTGTGGAACGGGCTCGCCATGACCGGCACCTTCGGCGGCCTGCGCGCGCAAGCGTGGCTCTATCAAACGGCCATCATGCTGGTCGTGACAGCGGTCTTCGCCCCCACCGTGGTGCTCTACTACCAAGAGAAGTTCATCGCGCGAGCCGAAGAGCAAGCGCCGCGCGAGAGCGTCAACGCTGCGCTCTTTCGCTGGTCGCTGTGGGGCACGATCGTGATGCTGCCCTTCGGCGCCGCGCTCTTCACGATGGTCGCCAAGCGCGGCCTGTGGTGAGCGCGACCCTCCGCGGTACGCTCGCTGCGTGACCGCCCTTCAGAGAGTGCACGCATCGCTGCGACTGGCCCGTTGGCTCGGACCGTGGGCGAAGGACAGCGAGGTTCCGCCCGATGTTTCGCGGGTCGAAACCACGATCACGCCCAGCGCAGCGGGCGATCGCCCCGTGCGCGCGTGGACCTATCGCCCCTCGGGCCGACCTCCGACCGGGTCGCTCTTGCTCTTGCCAGGGCTGCACTATCTCGGCCCGTCCGACCCGCGCATGGACCGCTTCGCGCGCGTGCTCGCGCAGGCCGGGCTGCTCGTGTTCGCGCCGTTCTTGCCGGACTACATCGCGCTCGAGCTGCGGCCGTCGGTCCTGCGCGACGCCGAGCGCGCCCTTCGCGCCCTGCTCGCGTCCCCCGAGCGCGCGTCGTCCAAGCCCGGCGTGATGAGCATCTCGTTTGGCTCGCTTCCAGCGCTGCACCTCGCGTCGAGCGATGCCCTCTCGCGCGAGCTCTCGTCGCTGGTCCTCTTCGGCGGCTACGCAGACCTCGCCGACACGATGCGCTTCTGCCTCGAAGGAACCAAAGGAGCGCCGCACGACCCACTCAATCGCCCGGTGGTCTTCATGAACCTCGTCGAACACCTCCCCGACGCGCCCGAGGACACCGGCGTGCTCGTGGCCGCGTGGCGCGAGTACATCACCCGCACGTGGGGCCGCCCCGAGCTCAAGCACGACGGCAAAGGACTCGCGATCGCCCGAGAAATCGCTGACCAAATCGCGGACCCTCGCGCGCGCTCGCTCTTCGCGCGCACCACCGGCGTCGAGCCCGGCGCGATGGCCCTGCTCGATCACGCCCTCGCGCGCGGCAGCGAGCAGCTGCGTTGGCTCGACCCGACCGAGCGAATGCGCGCGGTGAAGGTCCCGACGTACGTCCTGCACGGCGCGGACGACGACGTCATCCCCCACACGCACGCGGCCCTGTTTGCGCGGGGACTCTCGCCCGCGCACGTCGCGGGCGTGCACGTCACGGGGCTCTACGGACACACGGGGTCGAGCGCTGCTCCGTGGACCAGACCCGCAGAACTACTGAGAGAAGCGCGAACGCTCGTCGGCGCGCTCGGCGCTCTCTCTCGCGCCGCAGGGTAGCGGTGCCATTGCGGCCGCGCGCCCGTATACTCCCTCGAATGCGACGCATTCACCTCGCGGCGATCGCCCTCGGCTCGCTCGCGTCTGCGCACTGCGCGACCACCACGCG